>JBCDDN010000001.1:0-123424 GCA_039180285.1 Pseudomonadota bacterium
GTCGCGATCTCGCGAACGGACAGGTCCGGCATCGCCTTCACATCCTCTTTCTCGAGCTCGCCATAGCAGATGCGCCAATAGAGATAGAGCATGTACGCCGCGCCGAGGATGATGCCGGTCGTGCAGACAAAAGCGACCCAGCTGTTCGCCTCATAGGCCCCGACCAGCGCGAGGAATTCGCCGACGAACCCGCTCGTCCCGGGCAGGCCGACCGATGCCATGGTGAAGAGCATGAACAGGATCGCATATTTGGGCATATTGTCGCTGAGCCCGCCATAGCGCTCGATCTCGCGCGTATGGAGCCGGTCGTAGATGACGCCGACGCACAGGAACAGCGCGCCCGATACGAGGCCGTGGCTGAGCATGACGATCATCGCGCCCTCGATGCCCTGCCGGTTGAAGGCGAACAGCCCGATGGTGACGAAAGCCATATGCGCGACCGAGCTGTACGCGATCAGCTTCTTCATGTCCTTCTGTACGAGTGCGACCAAGGATGTGTAGACGACCGCGACCATCGACAGGCCGAAGACGATCCAGACGAGCTCGGCCGAGGCTTCGGGGAACATCGGCAGCGAGAAGCGGATAAAGCCGTATCCGCCCATCTTCAGCAGCACGCCGGCAAGGATCACCGAACCCGCGGTCGGCGCCTGGACATGCGCATCGGGCAGCCAGGTATGCACTGGCCACATCGGCATCTTCACGGCAAAGCTCGCGAAGAATGCGAGCCATAGCCAGTTCTGCGCGCCGCCCGGGAAGTCGTAGGTCATCAGCTCGGGGATCGAGGACGTGCCGGCTTCCTGCACCATCCAGAGCATGGCGATCAGCATCAGCACCGATCCGAGGAGCGTGTAGAGGAAGAATTTGTAGCTGGCGTAGATCCGCTCGGCCCCGCCCCAGATGCCGATGATCAGATACATCGGGATGAGGCCGGCCTCGAAGAAGATGTAGAACAGGAAGATGTCCTGTGCGGTGAACACGCCGATCATCAGCGATTCCATGAGCAGGAACGCCGCCATATATTCTGGCACGCGCGTCTGGATCGATTGCCAGCTCGCGATGATGCAGATCGGCATCAGGAAGACCGAGAGCATGATCAGCATCAGCGCGATGCCATCGATCCCCATCGCCCAGGCGAAACGCCCGAAAATCGGATAATATTCGACGAACTGCCATTGCGGCCCGCCGATCTCGTAGTTGATCCAAAGCAGGATCCCGAGCGCGAACGTCACGAGCGTCGTGCCGAGCGCGATAACCCGCGCCATGCCCGCCTTGCCCTCGCCCTGCCCCGGCCAGACGAGGCAGAGCAGCGCGCCGGCGAGCGGCAGCAGGACCATCAGGGTCAGGATCGGAAAGCCGAGTTGGTTCACCGGGCTCGTCCTCCAAGACCGTTAGGGCTGAGCTTGTCGAAGCCCGCTTCTCGACCGGAGAGACGCCCTTCGACAAGCTCAGGACTAACGGTGTTTAAGATGGCCATAATCTTCACCGCGTAATCGCCCAGGTTGCGGCCGCGGCCAACCCGATCAGCATGACGAGCGCATAGGTGTAGAGATAACCGGACTGGAAGCGCCTGGCGACGGTACTACCGCCGGCTACCAGCGCCGAAACGCCGTCAGGCCCGAACCGGTCGATGAAACCCTTATCGCCGCGTTTCCAGAAGAAGCGGCCAAGCGCAAAGGCCGGCTTCACGAAGATCATGTCGTACAACTCGTCGATGTACCATTTGTTGAGCAGGAACGCGTGCAGCATACGGAACTGGTTCACGAACCGCTCAGGCCAGTCGGTGTATCTGATATATGCGAGCCAGGCGATCGCAAGACCGGTCAGCATCACGGCGCCCGGCGCATATTTCACCCAGGTCGGAACCTCGTGGATGGCGTGCAGCAGATGCGTATCGAGCGCGATGCTGCCGGCCCAGAAGATCTCGCCCTCTTCTGCGTAGCCGAACGGATAGTGGAAGAGATAACCGGCGAAAATCGCACCGATGGAGAGCATGGCGAGCGGGATCAGCATCGACCAGGGACTTTCGTGTGGATGATAACCACCGGTTGCATCTTCGGCGGTTTCCGGCGTTTTGTGAACGCTATGCTGGATATGTTCGCTGGTGATCCAGCGCGGTGTGCCGAAGAATGTCAGGAAGATCAGGCGCCAGCTATAGAAGCTGGTTAACAGTGCGGCGAAGACAAGCGTGAAGAAAGCGATACCGCCCAGCTCCGTTTCACTTGCGAACGCCGCTTCGATGATCAGGTCTTTCGAATAGAAACCCGCAAAGCCGAACACGCCGACGATACCGACCCCGGTAATCGCGAGTGTCCCGATGATCATCGCCCAGAAGGTCAGCGGGATCTGCTTTCTGAGCGCGCCATAGTGCCGCATGTCCTGCTCATGGTGCATGGCATGGATCACCGAACCCGCGCCAAGGAAGAGCAGTGCCTTGAAAAAGGCGTGTGTGAACAGGTGGAACATCGCGATGCCGTACGCACCAACGCCGGCCGCAACGAACATATAGCCGAGCTGCGAACAGGTAGAATATGCGATTACGCGCTTGATGTCGGTCTGTGCAGTGCCAACCGTCGCAGCGAAAAAGGCCGTCAGCAGGCCGAAGAAGGTCACGACCGCGAGCGCCATGTCGCTCGTTTCGAACATCGGCGACAGACGGCAGACCATGAAGACGCCGGCCGTCACCATGGTCGCGGCGTGGATCAGTGCAGAGACCGGCGTCGGGCCTTCCATCGCATCCGGCAGCCAGGTGTGCAGGCCGAACTGGGCCGATTTACCCATCGCGCCGATGAACAGCAGCAGACACAGCAGGGTCATCGTATCGACGCGATAGCCAAGGAAGCCGATCGTCGATCCGGCCATGGCGGGCGCGGCTTCGAGGATCTCGGGGATCGATACCGTTCCGAAGACCAGGAAGGTTCCGAATATCCCGAGCGAGAAACCGAAATCGCCGACCCGGTTGACGACGAACGCCTTGATCGCGGCGGCATTGGCACTCGGCTTCTTGTACCAGAAACCGATCAAAAGGTAGCTGGCGAGGCCCACCCCTTCCCAGCCGAAGAACATCTGCACCAGATTGTTCGACGTCACGAGCATCAGCATCGCGAAGGTGAAGAGCGAGAGATAGGCGAAGAAGCGAGGCTGATCCGGATCTTCGTCCATATAGCCCCAGCTATACATGTGGACGAGCGCCGAGACGGTCGTGACGACCACCAGCATGACGGCGGTCAGCGTATCGACGCGCAGGCTCCAGGCGACATCCATCTCGCCCGAGGCGATCCAGGTGAAGACCGGGGCGACATAGGCTTCCTGCCCGCCGACGAGGAAATCGAGAAAGATCGGCCAGCTCAGCGCGCAGGCGACAAAGAGCGCGCCGGTCGTCAGTATCTTCGCCAGAAAATTGCCGAGCATCCGGTTGCCGAGACCGGCAATGATGGCCGCGAGCAGCGGCAGGAAGACGATGAGCTGGATCATCGGATCAACCCTTCATCCGGCTCGGATCGTCGACCGCTATCGTGCCCCGACCGCGGAAGTAGATGACGAGAATAGCGAGCCCGATCGCCGCCTCGCCCGCGGCGACGGTCAGCACGAACATCGCGAAGACCTGCCCGACAATATCACCGAGAAAGGCGCTGAACGCGACGAGATTGATATTCACTGCCAGCAGAATCAGTTCGATCGCCATCAGTATGATGATGATATTCTTCCGGTTCAGGAAGATGCCGAGCACACCCATCACGAACAGGATCGCGCCGACGACGAGATAGTGACCCAGACCGATCATAGCTCGACCCCCTTGCCCACTTCCGGTTGCGTATTGCGGGTCGCCTCGTCCGGACGGCGCCTGATCTGTTTACCGATATTCTGAGGACGCACGCCGCCACGCTCGCGGTGCGTAAGGACGATTGCGCCGACCATCGCAACGAGCAGAATGATTCCCGCCCCTTCGAATACGAGCAGATAGCGATCGTACAGCGCGCGGCCGATCGCTTCGATATTGGGCATATCCGGATCGATGGTCGCCATCCGCGTATCGGGCCCGAGATCGGCAAAACTCCACACGCCGATCGCCAGGATCATCTCGGCCAACAGTACAGTCGCAATCAGCAAGCCGAATGGCAGATAGCGCGTAAATCCGGCGCGCAGCTGCGCAAAGTCGATATCGAGCATCATCACGACGAACAGGAACAATACCGCGACCGCGCCGACATAGACGATCACCAGCAGCATCGCGATAAATTCAGCCCCGACGAGCAGCATCAGCCCCGCCGCGTTGAAGAAAGCGACGATGAGCCAGAGTACCGAGTGCACGGGGTTGCGCGACACGATGGTTAGCGCGCCCGCGGCAACGACGATGCTCGCAAAAAGGTAGAAGGCGAAGGCCTGAATCACGATTGTCTTGGGACCCCTGTAAGAATCGGCAGCGGCTTAGCGATAGGGCGCATCGGCGGCAAGGCTCGCGGCGATCGCGCGCTCCCATTTGTCGCCATTGGCCAGCAATTTATCCTTGTCGTAGAGCAACTCCTCCCGCGTTTCGGTCGCATATTCGAAATTCGGCCCCTCGACGATCGCGTCCACCGGGCAGGCTTCCTGACACAGTCCGCAATAGATGCATTTCGTCATGTCGATATCGTAACGTGTCGTCCGGCGGCTGCCGTCTTCCCGCGGTTCCGCTTCGATCGTAATCGCCTGGGCCGGGCAGACGGCTTCGCACAGCTTGCAGGCGATGCAGCGCTCCTCACCATTGGGATAGCGGCGCAGCGCATGTTCGCCGCGGAAACGCGGGCTGATCGGGTTCTTCTCGAACGGATAGTTGACCGTCGCCTTGGGCTTGAAGAAATATTTGAGCGTCAGCGCATGCGCCTTGACGATTTCCCAGAGCGTGAAGGTTTTGATGAAATGGGCGAGATTGCTCATCATTCATCTCCTTCGCGCATGCTAACGACCCGGCACTCGCCGCGCGTTTCGGTCATGGTCGATGCCCGCGAGGCTGGATTGGTTTCGTAGCTCATCGCAAACCGGGCGCGGCGGCTTTCCTGCTCATAGTCGAATATGCCGATGGCCACGGGAGAGTTGTTGGTAACGCGCCAACTCAACATCAATACATTCGGAAGGCGGTCGACTATCATTTCATAGCTCTCGGGCGGCTCGATCTGCCGAAGCGGTCCAACCTCATTCCACCCATATAAACTCGTCCAGTCGCCCATATGCTCGGCGAAGCTCTCCGCATTCGGCGCAGTCAGCTGAAAAGCCAGACCGCTATCTCCTGACTGACACTGAAATGCGAGACCCGCGATCGTTCCGATGACAATCTCTTCCATCAGATACCGTACCTTGCGAACATCAGATAGCCGGACACCAATACGATCCAGAGCAGCGAGATCGGCAGGAACACCTTCCAGCCCAGCCGCATAAGTTGATCATAGCGATAACGCGGCAAGGTCGCCCAGGCCCAGCTGAAGATGAAGAAGCCCAGCAGGATCTTGGAGAACAGCCAGAACATGCCGGTGATTTCGGGCGTGAACAGGAAATCGTAGAGCGGCGCCCAGTCTATCGGCGGCAGCCAGCCGCCCCAGAACAGGATCGCGTTGAGCGCGCACATCAACAGGATATTCGCATATTCGCCGAGCCAGAAGAGCGCGAAGCTCATCGAGGAATACTCGGTCTGGTAACCGGCGACGAGTTCGGACTCCGCCTCGGTCAGGTCGAATGGCGTGCGCGCGGTTTCGGCCATCGCCGAAATGAGGAAAATCACCGCCATTGGGAAGAGCAATGGATTAAAGCCAAAGCCATTGATCACGCCGAATATATGGCCTTGTTGCGCGGCGATGATACCCGTCAGGCTGAAGGTTCCGGCGAACATCACAACCGACAGGAGAATAAAGCCGATCGAAACCTCGTAACTGACCATCTGCGCGGCGGCTCGCATGGCGGAAAAGAAGGGATATTTGGAGTTGGACGCCCAACCCGAAATGATCACGCCATATACTCCGAGCGAACTCGCCGCGAGGATATAGAGCAAGGCAACGTTGATATCGGCCAGAACCATGTTCGGCCCGAACGGAATCACGGCCCAGGCAATGAGCGCCACAGTGAAGGTTATGATCGGCGCGATCAGGAACAATCCCCGGTTCGCCGAAGTCGGGATGATCGTTTCCTTGAGGAAAACCTTGATACCGTCGGCAAAGCTCTGCAGCAGCCCGAACGGTCCGACGACATTGGGGCCGCGTCGGAGCATCATCGCCGCCAGTATCTTCCGGTCGGCATAGATGATCATCGCGACCGCCAGCATCAACGGAAAGGCGATCAGCAGGATCGCCGAAACCGTCGCCGCCAGCCACGCCCATTCGTAACTCATACCGAGAGACTGGAAAAACGCGGTCATTCCGCTGCCTCCGCGAATTCCTCGCCATGAATGAGTTCGGCCGAGCAACGCTGCATCGTCTCGCTGGCGCGGCAGATAGCGTTGGTCAGGTAGAAATCCGTGATCGGCAGCGCGATTGCACCGTTCGGAGCATCGTCGGACAATTTGGGAGGCGCCCATTCATATTCGACTAGCCCTTCGTCGGCGAGCGCCGGGAATTCGGCCGCGATCGCATCGCGCAGCTGGTCGAGCGTATCGAAGGGCAGCGGATTGTCGAGCGCATCGGAGAGCGCGCGGAAGATCGTCCAATCCTCGCGCGCATCGCCGGGCGGGAACACCGCGCGGTTGCCGCGCTGCACCCGGCCTTCGAGATTGACCCAGGTACCGCTTTTCTCGGCATAGGACGCACCAGGCAGAATGACGTCGGCATGCGCCGCGCCCTGCTCACCATGATGGCCGATATAAACCGTAAACGCATCGCCGAACGCATCGAAATCGACGCCATCCGCGCCAAGCAGAAACAGCAGTTCGGGTTTGGCCGCAGCAATATCGGCAACGCCGCCCGGCTGCGCCCAACCGAGCATCAGTCCGCCCATCCGCGCCGCCGAGAAGTGGAGGACGTTGTATCCGTTCCAATCGTCACGAACGATGTTGAGCGCGTCGGCCAGCGTTAGCGAAGCAGCCTGCAACCCCGGCACCATGAGCGCACCACCGCCAACGATCATCGCCGGTCGATCCGCATTCTTCAGCGCGTTTGCCGCCTCCGCGGGCAAATCGGCGACCAGACCTGCATCGTCACCCAGCCAGGCAACCGGATAGGTCAGATCGATCTCGCGGCCGATCGCGAACACTTTGGCGCCGGCCTTGATGGCCTTGCGAATACGCGTGTTGACCAGCGGTGCTTCCCAGCGCGGATTGGTGCCGACCAGCAGGATCGCATCGGCCTCTTCGATGCCAGCAATCCTCGTGTTGAAATTGACCGCCGCGAGATTGCTCGCGTCGTAATCCATGCCGTTCTGCCGACCTTCGATCAGCGTCGAGCCCATCCCAGCGAGCAGCTTCTGTGCGGCATAGAGCGCCTCGACCTCGACCAGATCGCCGCCGATCGCAGCAACCTTGCTACCCGCCTTCTCCGCAGCATCGGCAATCGCAGCGAAGGCATCCGCCCAGCTCGCCTTTTCAAGCGCGCCGCCCTTGCGAATATAGGGCGTATCGAGACGGTTGCGGTAGAGACCATCGACCGCATGCCGCGTCTTGTCGCTCGCCCATTCCTCGTTGACGTCTTCGTTGATCCGCGGCAGCGCGCGCAGCACTTCGCGGCCGCGGCTGTCGAGGCGAATATTCGTGCCGACCGCATCCATCACGTCGATCGAGGGCGTCTTCCTAAGCTCCCAGGGCCGCGCCTCGAAGGCATAAGGTCGCGCCGTCAGCGCGCCGACCGGACAGAGATCGACGACATTGCCGGACAATTCGCTCTTCGCGGCATGTTCGAGATAGGTCGTAATCTCCATATTCTCGCCGCGCCCGACCGCGCCGATTTCCTCGACGCCCGCCACTTCCTGCGCGAAGCGGACGCAGCGCGTGCAATGGATGCAGCGCGTCATGATCGTCTTCACGACCGGACCCATATATTTTTCGGTGACCGCGCGCTTGTTCATCTCGTAGCGCGTGAAACCCTTGCCATAGGCCATGGCCTGATCCTGCAGATCGCACTCGCCGCCCTGGTCGCAAATCGGACAATCGAGCGGATGGTTGATGAGCAGGAACTCCATCACCCCTTCGCGCGCCGTCTTCACCATCTCAGTCGTGGTGAAGATTTCCTGTCCCTCGGCGGCGGGCAGCGCGCAGGAGGCCTGCGGCTTGGGCGGCCCCGGCTTCACCTCGACGAGGCACATCCGGCAATTGCCGGCGATGCTCAGCCGTTCATGATAGCAGAAACGCGGGATTTCTTTGCCGGCGAGCTCACACGCCTGCAGCACGGTCGCGCCCTCGGGAACCTCAAGTTCGACGCCATCTACGGTGACTTTAGGCATCTGGCTCTTCCTCAGTCGCGCCTGCATCCAACAACGCTGCTTCGGTGAGACGGTACAATGACTCACTCAGAAAGTTGCGCAGTTGATCTCTAGTGATTGAAAACTCGCCTGACGCCAGACAAGCGCCAAGGCTGGACTGAAGCATCTCAAATGCCCGACTCTCTTCATCGGAAGCAGCCTGTGTTTGCACTAAGAAACGAGTCCAAACCGGCTCTTGCCGCACAACGCAATTGGTAAAGCGACGAAAATTGATCGTCGCTTCGTACATTTCGCCTCCAGAGGTCGAGTTTATGACAGCGCCTCGTGCGAAGTTTGTAGTTGTGTTCTCACTAGCATTCTGCTGCGCCGAAACCGTCACAGTATCACTGGAAATTCTGATATCGGTGATATCTGGAATTGGAACTGAGGCGAAATCTTCTGCATAAAGTGCGTCGAACATTGCCCCACGAGACAATGTAGTAGGCATCACAATCCACTCATCCATTCGACATCTGCGATGATCGTTGTCGAGGAGTTCAGCCAAGCGATTCGAAGCTTCTTCGGACCACGGTTCTAGCGCAAGAAACTCCTCCACGGCCTGCCGATTGCGTTGCACCAAGCAACTTGCAAAGTCCGCATATGCCCGGCGCGATCTGACTTCCTGCTCTTCCGTATTCTCGATGTTCGTATAATCCGCGTTCATCGGGATTACTTGCACCTGAGCGGATAGGAGCGCCGGCTGCACTGAGAGTCCCAGCGAAACGCCAATGGCACTGATGCTAAATACGATACGGCCAATAGCTCGCCTCACTCCGCCGCCTCCATCATCTCGCCGCCCTCGCCCGCATATTCGCGGATGCGGCGTTCCAGTTCGGGGCGGAAGTGGCGGATCAGGCCCTGGATCGGCCAAGCTGCCGCGTCGCCGAGCGCGCAGATGGTGTGGCCTTCGACCTGCTTCGTCACTTCGTGCAGCATGTCGATATCGGCGATGTCGGCCTTGCCTTCGCGCAGCCGCTCCATCATCCGCCACATCCAGCCCGTGCCCTCGCGGCACGGCGTGCACTGGCCGCAGCTTTCATGCTTGTAGAAGTAGGAAATCCGGCTGATCGCGCGAACGATGTCGGTGGATTTGTCCATCACGATCACCGCCGCCGTACCCAGACCCGAGCCAAGGTCCTTCAACCCATCGAAATCCATCGGCGCGTCGATAATCTCTTCGGCCGGCACGAGCGGGACCGAGGAGCCGCCCGGGATCACGGCGAGCAGATTATCCCAACCGCCCGTGATGCCGCCCGCATGTTTCTCAATCAGCTCGCGGAACGGTATGCTCATCGCCTCTTCGACGACGCAGGGCTTTTCGACATGGCCCGAAATCTGGAACAGTTTGGTGCCCTGATTTCCCTCGCGCCCGATCCCCGCGAACCAGCTCGGCCCGCGCCGCAGGATGGTCGGCACCACGGCAATGCTCTCGACATTGTTGACCGTCGTCGGGCAGCCATAGAGCCCCGCCCCCGCCGGGAAAGGCGGTTTCAGGCGCGGCTGGCCCTTCTTGCCTTCGAGGCTTTCGAGCAGCGCCGTTTCCTCGCCGCAAATATAGGCCCCTGCCCCGCGATGGACGAACACGTCGAAATCATAGCCGGAACCGCAGGCATTCTTGCCGATAAAGCCCTTGTCATAGGCTTCCTTCACGGCGGCGAAGAGCGTTTCGGCTTCGCGAATGAACTCGCCGCGGATATAGATGTAGGCCGCCCGCGCGCGCATCGCGTAACCGGCGATTAGCGCGCCCTCGATCAGCTTGTGCGGATCGTGGCGGATGATCTCCCTGTCCTTGCAACTGCCCGGCTCCGACTCGTCGGCATTGATGACGAGAAAGCTCGGCCGCCCGTCCTTGCTCTCCTTCGGCATGAACGACCATTTGAGGCCGGTCGGGAAACCGGCACCGCCGCGGCCGCGCAAACCCGATTCCTTGATTTCGTCGATGATGCCGTCCTGGTCTTTCTCCAGCAGCGTCTTCGTATTGTCCCAGTCGCCGCGTTTCATCGCCGCGTCGATGCCCCATGGCTGAAAGCCATAGACATTGGTGAAGATGCGATCCTTGTCGTCAAGCATGACGGCGCACCTCCTTTTCACAATCAATCAACGCGCCGTCACCTCCGCGCAGGCCGGGGTCCATCCCAGCCCCGCGATCGCAAGACTGTGATCTGCAATAGATTCGAGCCTTCGCTGGAATGACGAAAAAGAGAAAACTAGGCATTTCTCGACCTCATCCAGCGAATGAACAGATACCAGATCGGGGCAGCGATCAGCGACGCGACGACATGGCGCACGATATTGCGCGTCGGCTCCAGCCCAAAGGCGAGAACGTCGATCACGATATTGATCGCAAGAAAGGCGACAACAAAGGTGATCGTCGCCTGCACGAGCGTCATCGAGGAAAAGGGCCCGCGAGAAGCCATCATGCATGCCCCCGCAAATAAAAACCGTTTGGGCTGAGCCTGTCGAAGCCCTGCCCTTTCTCTTTCTCGGCGGAAGAAGGACGACCCTTCGACAAGCTCAGGATAAACGGGACAGTTGAAAATCGGACCGCCATCATTCCGCCGCCTCGGCCATATGCTGGAGCGTCGTCGGTCCGCCCTCGGGGCAGCTCGTCTGCCGCTCGATTTGCGGTCCCGGCGTCACCTCTTCGTCGTTGCTCAGCTTCTCGAGGATTTCGGTCATGCTGTCATAATCGAGATCTTCGAAATTATCGTCGTTGATCTGGACAATCGGCGCATTGGCGCAGGCGCCCAGACATTCCACCTCGGTCAGCGTGAACAGCCCGTCCGGCGTCGTCTTGCCCTTGACGAGCCCTTTATTCTTGCAGGCAGCCATGACATCGTCGGAGCCGCGCAACAGGCAAGGTGTCGTGCCGCAGAGCTGCACATGGTAGCGGCCGACCGGCACGAGATTGTACATCGTGTAAAAGGTCGCGACCTCATAGGCGCGCATATAGGGCATATCGAGCTGGGCGGCGACGAACTCGATCACCGGTACGGGCAACCAGCCCTGCGTTTTCGTTTCCGCGCCGATCTGCCGCTGGGCGAGATCGAGCAGCGGCATTACAGCCGAGGCCTGCCGTCCCTCCGGATAGCGCGCGATGATCGTCTCCGCCTCTACCGCATTCTCGTCGGTCCAGGCGAATGCGCCCCACCGCTCCCGGATCGCGTCGTTTTCCAGCGCGGTATCCGTCGAGGATTGGGACAGCTTATCGTCGGGAAGGATCGTCATCAGATCGCCTCCAGTGTTTCGCGGGTCCGCGCCGACGGGTTGTTGATGCCCGTATTGGGCTCGCCCGCGCGGTCCATGATCATCACATGGACCTCGTTTTCGCAGAACGGCCGATGCTCGACACCCTTGGGCACGACGATCATCTCGCCACGCTTCAGATGGCGAACGCCGTCGCGAAACTCGATATCGAGTGCCCCTTCTAGGACGAGGAACATCTCATCCGTGTCGGCGTGGCTATGCCAGTCGAAATCGCCCTTCAGTTTGGCCAGGCGGACTTCGTTATCGTTGTACGTCGCGGCAATCCGGGGATTCCAGTGATCCGTGAATTGCGCCAACTTGTCGGCAAGATTGATGGTTTTGGGGGTGTTCATCGATCCACCTCCCCGAACACGACATCGATCGCGCCCAAAATGGCCGTGGCATCGGCGAGCATATGGCCCTTGCACATGAAATCCATCGCCTGGAGATGCGAGAAGCCCGTCGGGCGGATCTTGCAGCGATAGGGTTTGTTGGTGCCGTCCGCGACGAGATAAACGCCGAACTCGCCCTTGGGGCTTTCGGTCGCGACATAGACTTCGCCGGCGGGCACATGGAAGCCCTCGGTGTAGAGTTTGAAGTGATGGATCAGCGCTTCCATCGACTGTTTCATCTCGCCGCGCTTGGGCGGAACGATCTTGCGGTCGAGGCTGGCGATCGGGCCTTCGGGCATCTCGTTGATGCATTGCCGCATAATGCGCGCCGACTGGCGGATTTCCTCGACGCGGACCATCATCCGGTCATAGCAGTCGCCATTGGTGCCGACGGGGACATCGAACTCCATCCGGTCATACACATCATAGGGCTGCGACTTGCGCAGATCCCAGGGAATGCCCGAGCCGCGGATCATCGGGCCGGAAAAGCCCCATTTGACTGCATCGTCCTTGGACACCACAGCGATATCGACATTGCGTTGCTTGAAGATACGATTGTCGACGACCAGACTCATCGCATCCTCGAACAGGGTCGGGAATGTGTCGAGCCAGTCGGCCATGTCCGCGATCAGCTTGGGCGGCAGGTCCTGATGGACGCCACCCGGCCGGAAATAGGCCGCGTGCATCCGGGCGCCGCTCGCGCGCTCGTAAAACGCCATCGCCTGCTCGCGGATCTCGAACAACCAAACATTGGCGGTCATCGCGCCGACATCCATCACATGGCTGCCGATATTGAGGCAATGGTTGAGAATACGGGTCAGTTCCGCGAAGAGCACGCGGATATATTGCCCGCGCAGCGGCACTTCGAGATCCAGCAGTTTTTCGATGGCAAGTACATAGCTGTGCTCCATGCACATCGGCGAGACATAATCGAGCCGGTCGAAATAAGGCAGCGCCTGCAGATAGGTCTTGTGCTCGATCAGCTTCTCGGTGCCGCGGTGGAGCAGCCCGACATGCGGATCGACACGCTCGACGATCTCGCCGTCCAGCTCCATGACCATGCGCAGCACGCCATGCGCTGCCGGATGCTGCGGACCGAAATTGATCGTGTAATTGGAAATCTCGACATCGCCGACGGTCGGATCGGCTTCGTCGGTTTTTCCCTGAATCTCCTCGAGATATTCAGCCATGGAGCGCCCCGCTCGGGCTGAGCGTGTCGAAGCCCTGCCCTTCCTCTGAGACGGGTGAAAGTGAAGTACAGCCCTTCGACAGGCTCAGGGCAAACGGGTTAAGGGTAATGATCACGCATCACCTCCCGGCTTGTCGGGCTCATCGGATTGTTCTGCAGCCTTCGCATCGGCCTTGGCGCCTGCGCCCGTTGCCTTGGGGCTTTCCGTCACTTTCGGCGTGTCGACATCGGGCTCGCCATCGGCTTTCTCATCGCCCGGAAGGATATATTCCGCGCCTTCCCAGGGGCTCATGAAATCGAAGGTGCGGAAATCCTGGGCCAGCTCCACGGGTTCGTAGATCACTCGCTTATGCTCTTCGGAATAGCGCATCTCGACATAGCCGGTGAGCGGAAAATCCTTGCGGAACGGATGGCCGCGAAAGCCGTAATCGGTCAGGATGCGGCGCAGATCGGGATTGCCTTCGAACACCACACCATACATGTCGAACACCTCGCGCTCGAGCCAGCCGGCAACCGGCCAGATATCGACGATACTGGGCACCGACGCCTCTTCGTCCGTCGTCACCTTGACGCGGATGCGATGATTGCGGGTCAGCGAGAGGAGATGATAGCAGATTTCGAACCGCTCCGGCCGCTCGGGATAATCGACGCCGGCAATTTCCATCAGCTGTTGATAGGCAAGACCCCGCGTATCGCGGAGGGCTGCTAACGCATCGTGCAATGCCTCGCGCTTTACGGTGATCGAAATTTCGTCGACCGCCTCCACAGCGTCGAGTACGGCATCGCTAAGCGCCGCTTTCACTGCGTCGATCACACCCTCGTTCGAGGCGATTACCGGAGCCGGAGACGCCATAGACCTAGCGCTCTATCGTACCGATGCGGCGGATTTTGCGCTGAAGCTGCATCACGCCGTAAAGCAGCGCCTCGGCGGTTGGCGGGCAACCGGGCACGTAAATGTCCACCGGCACGATGCGGTCGCATCCGCGCACCACCGAATAGCTATAGTGGTAGTATCCGCCGCCATTGGCACAGCTGCCCATCGAGATCACATAGCGCGGTTCGGACATCTGATCGTAAACCCGCCTCAAGGCAGGCGCCATCTTGTTGCACAGCGTACCGGCCACGACCATCACGTCGGACTGACGCGGGCTTGCGCGCGGAGCGGCGCCGAAGCGCTCGAGATCGTAGCGCGGCATATTGACCTGGATCATCTCGACCGCACAACAGGCCAGCCCGAAGGTCATCCACCACAGCGAGCCCGTCCGCGCCCATTGGAACAGCTCTTCGGTCGAGGTGACGAGGAAACCCTTGTCGGCGACCTCCGCATTGATGTCCTTGAGGAAATCCGGATCGGGCAACGTACCTGGCGGCGGCGGCCCTTTGGCGGTGAGATCTACTCCCATTCGAGCGCTCCTACCTTCCAGGCATAGGCAAGGCCGATAGCGAGCTCGGCGAGGAAGATCATCATCGCGATCCAGGCCACCCAGCCAAGATCGAACACGGTCACCGCCCAGGGAAACAGGAATGCCACCTCAAGATCGAAAATGATGAAGAGGATGGCAACGAGATAGAAGCGCACATCGAACTGGCTGCGCGAATCCTCGAACGCCGGGAAGCCGCATTCATATTCAGTGAGCTTGTTCGGGTAAGGCTTGGCGGCACCCGTCAGCTTGGCGACGATCATCGGCAAGACGACGAAAGCGATAGACAGCAAAAGCGCGATCCCGAGAAACAGCAGGATCGGCAGATATTCGACTAGATCGACGGCAATCGTCTCGGGCACAGTCTGGACTCGCGGTCTGCGTGGAATTCGGGGCGCTTTTAGGAGGCTGGGCCTCTTGGGGCAAGGCCGGATGGTGGGCTAATTGCGGGTATGTCTACCGGCGCAAGGCTCCCGCAACGATCTTGTGCAGTTTCGAATGAATCGCATCGTTCGCCGCAAGAAATTCGCTCCGCTCGAAGAGCTGACCGCCACCGCGAAAATCGGTCACGAAACCGCGCGCTTCGCGCACGATCAATATGCCTGCGGCGACGTCCCATGGCTGCAAGTCGGCTTCCCAAAAGCCGTCATATCGCCCGGCCGCGAGCCAGGCGAGATCGAGGGCGGCCGAGCCGAAGCGGCGGATACCCGCCACTTGCGGAGCGACCGCGTTGAATATCGCATTGAACTGATCGAGATCGCCATGGCCCTTGAAGGGGATGCCGGTTGCGATCAAGGTCTCATTGAGGTTACGCCGGGCCGACACCTGAAGGCGCCGATCGTGCAGGAAGGCGCCGCGCGCTTTTTCCGCCCAAAACAGATCGTCGGTCAGCGGCTGATAAACCATCCCCGCGCTGATCTCACCCCAGCCACCACCGGGCTTAGGTTCCTGCACTGCAATCGAGATTGCAAAATGCGGAATCCCATGGAGGAAGTTCGACGTGCCGTCGAGCGGATCGATGACCCAGCGCGGCATCCCCTCCTCACCTTCGATCTCGCCAGCCTCTTCGAGAAGAAAGCCCCAGCCGGGCCGCACCTGCAGCAGTTCGTCATAAAGTATCCGCTCGGCGCGTTGATCGGCTTTGGAGACGAAATCCGCCGGCCCCTTCTTGGATACCTGTAAATGTTCGACTTCACTAAAGTCGCGCGCCAGGCTGCGCCCTGCCTTGCGGGCGGCGCGATCCATAACGGTGATGACGGCGGAACGGGCTGGCATTGCGATATCCTATAATGACGTCTGCGCTCCTGCGAAAGCAGGAGCACGAGATCTAGTCCGCCTTCTTCACATATTCCTGTGCATAAACGTCAACGACGATGCGCGTGCCGGCACTGATGTGCGGCGGCACCATCACGCGGACGCCATTGTCGAGGATCGCAGGCTTGTAGGACGACGAAGCCGTCTGCCCTTTCACCACGGCGTCGGCCTCGACGATCTCCGCCTCGACATGATCGGGCAGTTGCACGGAGATCGGTTTTTCCTCGTACAGCTCAAGCATGACGTCCATGCCGTCCTGAAGGAACGCCGCAGCATCGCCGAGCATATCCTTGGACAGCGAAATCTGCTCGTAATTCTCCTTGTCCATGAAGGTCAGCATCTCATCGTCGGCGAACAGAAACTGATAGTCGCGCGTATCCAGCCTTACCTTCTCTACCGTTTCGGCCGATCGGAAACGCACATTATTCTTGCGTCCGTCTATCAGGTTTTTCAGCTCGACCTGCATATAGGCGCCGCCCTTGCCG
This sequence comes from Pseudomonadota bacterium, assembly GCA_039180285.1. GTDB lineage: Bacteria > Pseudomonadota > Alphaproteobacteria > Sphingomonadales > Sphingomonadaceae > Parasphingopyxis. Next base: position 16,460 of record JBCDDN010000001.1, read on the forward strand.
GGCTGCGTGTGTTGAATCTTTACGGCCTTCCACAGACCGCCCTCATATTCGATGATATTGCCGGGACGAATGTCCACGCCGCTGATCTTCATGGAAATCTCACTTTTTTTGAAAGAGCCGGCGCGGCCTCTAACAGCCGTAGCGCCCGGCCACAAGCAGAGAGGACCGCGCGTGGAGAGCCCGATCGACAGGCGGTTGTCGCATCCGTCCAATACGACACCGCACGAGTCGATTAGAAACGGATGCATCAAGCAAGGGTGAAGCAGATGCTACCGAGCAAAGACCATTTTCCGCGTGCAGCCGGGTTGTTTGGCCGGATCGCCGGCATGCCGAGCAAGATCAGGGATCGGCGCGATGCCTCGCCGGACCTGCCGAATCCGGACAGCTATCGCAAAGCGCTGCTGCGCAATGCGGTCGCGTTCACCGTCGGCCGTCGCAAGGACCGCGATTCCTGAGTTAGGCTTCCAACCATTTGGCAAAAGCGCGAACACCGGTCGCCTCGCCTTCGGGATGGCTCCACACGGCCCCACTCACTGCCAGAAAATCGGCACCGGCCTCGACGAGCGGTCCTGCATTGTCCGCCGTGATCCCGCCAATCGCAACGCAGGGCAATACGAACATCGTCGACCACCAGGCCAGTATATCCGGATCGGGCCGGTGCGCAGTCTCCTTAGTGTTACTCGGGAAAAAGGCGCCGAAGGCGACATAATCGGCACCCGCCTCCCCGGCTTCCATCGCGAGATGCCGACTGTCATGACAAGTCACGCCGATTTGCGCATCGGCGCCGAGCAATGCACGCGCCTCGCCAACGTCTCCGTCCGATTGACCGAGATGTACGCCGTCGGCGCCCATCTTCGCTGCAAGATCCGCACGATCGTTGAGGACGAATGCGCATTCGTGCGCGGCACAGATTGACATGAGCCGATCGGCGGTCGCCAGAATTGCCTCATCGCCGGCCGATTTCATGCGCAGCTGAAAGGCGGCAACCGGTCCCGCTTCAAGAGCGCGCGACAGCCGTTCCGGAAAGTCGTCGCCGAGTTCAGGTGGGGAAATCAGATACAGCTGCGCGGCATCGGTCATGCAACGCTCCGATCAGGTCTTTACGGTCGATGCCCGATGGATCTGGTCGATGGCAGCGCTCAACGCGGCGTCGAACTCCGCGTCATCCATTTCGTGGCGCAAATCCTGCAGCAGCGCGCGCGAAAAGCTGGCAATCATGCCGTGATTTTTGGCGAGTTCGGTGCAGGCCTCGTCGCGCGAATAGCCACCCGACAGCGCCACTACGCGCGCGACGCGCGAATGAGCGACGATAGAATCGTAAAGACCTGCCTCGACGGGGATCGACAGTTTGAGCATCACTTGCCGGTCGGCGGGCAATGCATCCAGCGCCTTTGTCAGTTCATCCTTGAGGATCGCATCCGCTGCCGCACGTTCGGCGCTCTTGAGCGATACTTCCGGTTCGACAATCGGCATCAGGCCGTGATCGATGATCTGGTTGGCAACTTTGAACTGCTGGGTGACGTTTGCCGCGATCCCGGTCGGCGATGCGAGATTGATTACCGAGCGCATCTTGGTGCCGAATACGCCTTTTGCGGAGGCGCGTTCGAGCAACGTTTCCAGCCCCGGCATCGGCTTCATCATCTGCACGCCGTCGGCCTCGTCCTCAAGCCCCTTGTCCACCTTGAGAAACGGAACGATGCCGCGCTCCCAGAGCAGGGTCGGCACCGGCTTGCCGCCGGCTTCCCCATCCATCGTCATCTCGAACAGGATCGCACCAATCACCTTCCCGTTACCGAAGGACGGCGCGGTAATGATCCGCTGACGCATTTGATGGATGAGCGCGAACATCTCATCCTCGTTGGAATAAGCGTCCTCGCCGATGCCGAAACCGCGAAGCGCCTTGGGCGTCGATCCGCCGCTCTGGTCGAGCGCGGCGATGAAGCCTTCCCCATCCGTAATCTGTTGCATCATCTTGGGATCTGACATCGAATGGGTGTCCTCTTGGTTCGCGCGATTCCTGCGCGTCTGATAATAAAGGCTACGGTTGTCGGCAACGGGCGGCCTGTAACCGCCGTGAATAGTCGGGCGAACCGGCGCCCAGGGAGGACCAATTCATGTTGAACGACATCCAAGAACAGCAATGCAAAGACAACCAGACCGATTTCAGCGACCTCAAAGCGCTGATCGTCAACTGCACGCTCAAGAAATCGCCCGATCCGTCTCATACCGACAGGCTGCTCGACATGGTACGCACGATCTTCGACCGGAACAGCGTGACGCATGAGTCGGTGAGACTGGTCGACCACGATATCGCATTCGGCGTTTATCCCGACATGACCGAGCATGGCAGGGAGACGGACGATTGGCCGAAAATCTGGCCCAAGGTCGTAGACGCCGACATTCTCATTATCGGATCGCCGATCTGGCTCGGCGAAAAGTCTTCCGTGGCCACGCTGCTGATCGAGCGGCTCTACGCCCATTCCGGCGAGACCAATGAAAAGGGGCAATATTTCTACTACGGGAAAACCGGCGGTTGCATCATCACGGGCAATGAGGATGGCATCAAACATTGTTCGATGAGCCTTCTCTATGCGCTTCAGCATATCGGCTACACCATTCCACCCCAAGCCGATGCCGGTTGGATCGGTGAAGCGGGGCCGGGTGCGTCCTACGGCGACGAAGGCCCGGACGGCAAGATCGCCGGGATCGAAAATGATTTCACACGCCGCAACACCACCTTCGCGACCTGGAACCTGATGCATTATGCGCGGATGCTGAAAGACGCGGGCGGCGTGCCGGCGCATGGCAATCAACGCACCGCCTGGGACGCGGGATGCCGATTCGACGCTCCCAATCCGGAGCATCGTTGAGAACGGCTAACGCCTTATCCTGCGAATGATCCCGTTGAACCGAAGCGCCGGCTTTCCATCGGCGGTAACGATGCCCTGTACGAAGATCGTCTTACCACCCGCGCGAACGACCTCGCCGCGTGCCTCGACGCGTTGGCCGGCCTGAACCGGTTCAAGAAAGTCGCCGGTGAGGTTAAGCGTGACACCATGACTACCCTCCATCGCATCGCTCGCTATCGTGAAGAGAGCACCGTCGACGAACGTCATGAGGCAACCGCCATGCATGAAGCCTGCGCCATTCATATGCCGCGGTTCGGCACGAAATGCACAAACCGGATGCCCCTTCTCGTCGATGCGTTCGTAAAACGGCCCGCTGGATTGTTCGAAGGTATCGCCTTGCCAGGTCGACCAGCCGGCCCACTCGCCCTCGGTGACAGCTACCAATCCGCTGTAGGACCCGACACCTTCATTCTCGCTCATGCGCCAAGCGCCGCCACACCCGGCAGCTCCTTGCCTTCCATCCATTCGAGAAAGGCACCGCCTGCGGTCGAGACGAAGGAGAAATCACCAGCCACGCCGGCATGGTTCAGAGCCGCAACGGTGTCCCCACCCCCGGCCACCGAGACGAGCGATCCCTCGCGAGTCAACGCGGCCGCGGTCTGTGCCAGCGCGACCGTAGCAGCGTCGAACGGCGACGTCTCGAACGCGCCCAGCGGGCCGTTCCAAACCACCGTCCGACAGGTCTTAAGCACATCGGCGAGCGCCTCCGTCGCGGCTGGGCCGATATCGAGGATCATCTCGTCTGCGGCGACTTCATGGACGTTGACCGTTCGCGTGGGCGAGTTGGTCGCGAATTCCTTCGCAACCACGACGTCATAGGGCAGATGCACAGTACAATCGGCGACGTCCGCCGCTTCAAGAATCGCGATCGCCGTATCCGTGAGATCATGCTCGCACAGCGACTTGCCGACATCGACACCGCGCGCGGCAAGAAACGTGTTTGCCATCCCGCCGCCGATGATCAGATGATCGACCTTCGAAACGAGATGTTCGAGCACAGCGAGCTTGGTCGAAACCTTTGCACCGCCGACCACGGCGGCCACCGGATGCTGCGGCGCGCCGAGCGCCGACTCCAGCGCTTCGAGTTCGGCCTCCATCGCACGGCCGGCATAGGCCGGGAGATGATGCGTCAAACCCTCGGTCGACATGTGCGCGCGGTGGGATACCGAAAAGGCGTCATTTACGTAGAAATCGCCGAACGACGCGATGGCTTTGGCCATTTGCGGATCGTTCTTCTCTTCGCCCGCAGCGAAACGCACATTCTCGATCACGACGATCGCGCCATCTAGCAGGTCGGCAATGGCATCACCCGACGGACGCTCCATAAAGGCGACATCCCGCCCGAGAACATCCGCAAGCGCCGGTATCACCGGGCGCAGCGAGAATTCCGGCTTGTGCTCACCCTTCGGACGGCCGAAATGCGCAAGCAGAAGCACCTTGGCCCCGCCGTCCGACAGTTCGGTTATCGTCGGAACATGCGCCCGCAACCGAGTGTCGTCGGTCACGACGCCATCGGACATGGGAACGTTGAGATCGACGCGGACCAAAGCCGCTTGCCCGGCCACATCGCCGAGATCGTCGAGCGTCCGAAATGACGTCATGACGTCGGTCCCTTCTTTTGTGGCGGGATCTCGGGCCTTAGAGCAAACCCGCCATTACGCCGGCGGTATCGATCATGCGGTTGGAAAAACCCCATTCATTGTCGTACCAGCTGACGACGCGGGCAAGCTTGCCTTCGAGTACCGCCGTCTCAAGGCTGTCGATCGTCGAACTGGCCGGATAATGATTGAAATCCGACGACACGAGCGGCTGTTCGGTATAGTCGAGCACGCCGTTCATCGGTCCATCCGCCGCCGCTTTGAGTGCCGCGTTCAGCTCTTCGGCCGAGGTATCCCGGCCGGGTGTAAACACGAGATCGATGAGTGAAACATTGGGCGTCGGCACGCGCACCGAGCTACCGTCCAGCTTACCATTGAGTTCGGGCAGCACGAGGCCAACCGCCCGGGCAGCGCCGGTCGTCGTCGGAATCATGTTCTGCGCCCCGCCCCGCGCCCTGCGCATATCGGAATGCATCTGATCCAGCATGCGCTGATCATTGGTGTAGCTGTGGATCGTCGTCATGAAGCCGCGCTCGATACCGACGGTATCGTTGAGCACCTTTGCCACCGGAGCCAGGCAGTTGGTGGTACAGCTGGCGTTGGAGACGATCATGTCTTCGGCAGTCAAGCTGTCATGATTGACCCCGTAAACCACCGTTTTGCTCACATTTTTCGCCGGTGCGGAAATCAATACGCGCTTGGCTCCGGCGCTCAAATGCGGCTCAGCGGCCTCGTGCGACTGAAAAAAGCCCGTACATTCGAGAACGAGATCGACACCCATATCGCCGTGCGGCAGTTTGCCCGGCTCCCGCTCGGACGTGGCGACGAGCGTCTTGCCGTTGACGGTGATGCTGTCGTCACCGGCTGCGACCTCGCCCGAAAAGCGGCCATGTGTCGAGTCATATTGGAAGAGCAGCGCATTGGCTTTCGCATCGGCAAGATCGTTGATCGCAACCAGTTCGAGATCGTGATCGTCGCGCTCCAGAATGGCGCGGGCAACCAGCCGCCCGATCCGTCCGAAACCATTAATCGCTACTTTGACAGCCATGGAACGTGTCTCCCTTAACTTTTGAGTCCGGACAGGATCTGCGGTGTGATAGCCGCTTCCGTCAGTCCGAAATATTCAAACAACCTGTTCGCCGGTGCAGAGCCGCCGAAACGGTCGATGCCGAAATTCAGTCCATCGAGGCCGGTATAGCGTTCCCAGCCGAAAGTCGCCCCCGCTTCGATCGAAACGCGCAGCACATTTTCTTCGCTACCCAGAATATCGGCTTTGTAGGCTTCGTCCTGGGCGTCGAAAAGTTCCCAGCAGGGCATCGAAACGACATCCACGCCAATTCTTTTTGCTTCGAGCTTATCGGCGACCTCCGCGGCCAGGTGCACCTCGGATCCTGTGGCCAGCAAAATGACCTTCCGGTCATTCTCGGCCGCCCGCAGCCGATAAGCACCCTTCTCACAGAGATTTTCGCTGACATCGGTGCGCATCGGCGGAAGGCCTTGGCGAGTTAACGCATGCAAAGACGGCCCGTCCTTGCGCTTCAGCGACAGAGCCCAGCATTCTGCCGTCTCGATCGCGTCGCACGGTCGGTAGACATGAAGATTGGGCATGGCCCGCAAACTGGCAAGATGCTCGATCGGCTGATGGGTCGGGCCATCTTCGCCCAGCCCGATCGAATCATGCGTCATGACATAGATTGCCCGCACCTGCTGGAGCGCGGACAGCCGGATAGCAGGTCGGCAATAATCGGAAAAAATGAGAAACGTGCCGCCATAGGGGATCACGCCGCCGTGAAGCGCCATGCCGTTCATCGCCGCCGCCATGCCGAATTCGCGGATGCCATAATAGATATAGCGGCCGCCATAACTGTCTTTGGTCAGTGGGTCGGTGGCCCCGGTCTTCGTATTGTTCGATCCGGTGAGGTCAGCGGAACCGCCGATCGTATCCGGCAAAGCCTTGTTTATCGCGGTCAGCGCCATCTCCGAAGCCTTGCGCGTCGCAACCTTGGGTGGCTCGGCGGCGAGCGATTCAAGATAGTCCTGCATCGCATTGCCATCCGGCAGGTTGCCGGCAATTCTACGCTCAAATTCTGCTTTATCTGAGTGACTTGAAAGGCGATCATTCCACTCGGCTTGAAGATCGATGGACCGGCTTCCGGCCTCCTGCCACGCCTCGCCGATCTCGGGAGGAATGAGAAACGGCGCCGCATCCCATCCCAGCTCCTTGCGCGCACCGGCAATCTCGTCTTCGCCAAGCGGCGCGCCATGTGTCGCGGCGGTTCCCTGCTTGCTCGGCGCGCCGTAACCGATCACCGTCTTGCAGGCGATCAGCGACGGCCGCGGATCGGCCAGCGCCTCTTCGATGGCGAACCGGATCGCGTCCGGATCATGGCCATTGCATTGCGTCACATGCCAGCCCGCGGCCTCGTAGCGCGCGGGAATATCCTCGCTCGACGACAAATCCGTGCCGCCATCGATCGTAATGTCGTTATCGTCCCAGAACGTGATGAGCCGGCCGAGCCGCAAATGCCCTGCCAGGCCGATCGCCTCATGGTTGATGCCTTCCATCAGGCAGCCATCACCAGCAATCACCCAGGTCCGGTGATCGACCAGATCGTCGCCGAAATGCGCATTCAAATGGCGCTCCGCGATCGCCATGCCGACTGCCATAGCGAGTCCTTGCCCGAGCGGTCCGGTCGTGGCTTCGACGCCTGGCAGAAGGAAATTTTCCGGATGGCCCGCACAGGGGCTCCCCAGCTGGCGGAAGTGCTTGATTTCATCCATCGTAGGTCGTGCATATCCGGTGAGATGGAGCAGCGAATAGATGAGCATCGAGCCATGGCCAGCCGACAGAACGAATCTATCTCTATCAAACCAATCAGGGTCTTGAGGATTATATTTAAGATATTTTGTGAACAGAACGGTCGCCACATCCGCCATGCCCATCGGCATTCCCGGGTGACCGGAATTGGCTTCCTGGACCGCATCCATCGACAGGGCGCGGATGGCATTGGCAAGTTGGATGTGGGTGACGGTCATACGGTTTCCCCTGTTCGGGCCATTCCGGCTCCTCGGTCGGCCGGGAGACGGCCCAGCGAGTCGTGAGCGCGCGCGACCACTTGGAATGTCGTGCGGTTATCGTCAACCATCGCGCCCACAGACTTGCCGGGAACGGCTTTCCTGCTATGCACGGCGCATGGACAATGATCGCCTCGCCCGCGCAATTGCTAGGATTGAGGAAGCGACCGCCCGGATCGGCGACGCAAGGCCTCAATCCGCCCCCGCCGTCGATCAGAGCACCGAAAATGCGCTCAAAGCCGAACTCGAATCGATAAAAGCCGCGCATAAGGTGACGCTTGAGGATCGCGACCGCACAATCGCCAAATTGCGTGCGGATTTCGCCGATATCGGTAAACTCAAGGACGAGGAGATTGAACGGTTGCGCGCCGATCTTGCCGCGCGCGATACAGCCGAGACGACGACCGAGAAAACGGTACCGGACGCCGCTTTCCAAGCGTTGCAGCACAAATATGACGGCCTGCGCGCCGTCGCCGAAACCGCGCTCGCCGATCTCGACGGGCTGATCGCCAAGGCGGAGCGCGCGGAAAATGGCTGAAGTCACGCTGACCATCGCCGGACACAGCTATACTGTCGCCTGTCGCGACGGCGAAGAAGAACGGTTGAAAGCGCTCAGTCAAATGGTCGACGCGAAAACCGCCGATGCGCAGAAGGCGGTGGGCGGCAACCTTGGAGAAGCCCGGATATTGCTATTCGCGGCCTTGCTGCTTGCCGACGAAGTCGACGAGTTGCGCACCAGCGGCGTGCCTGACGGGGCGATCGAGGATCTTGAGAAGCTGGCCGACCGGCTTACCGTCATCGGCGACCGTCTTGCTTCAGACAGCCGGGCAACCTAGATCGGAGATGGCGGGCGCTGCCCGGTACGCGCCTTTGCGAATATCCCTGAGGCGATACAACATCCAAGGGAGCTGTCCCTGTCCGGATTGCGGGATTTGAAATAGAGTCCGGGTCCGGTGCATATGGCGCCCACCTGACGTTATTGGCGTCAGAGGATTTTCGGGTAAACGGCCATGGCGGCCCCGCCACCCGAGCAGGCGAAATCATGACGAAAACCGAATTGCGATTATGCTTTAAGAAAGCACGGCAAGATTTTGTTTTATCAAGTAATAATGAAAGTATTTGCTCGTGCAAGCAAACGCTGTCCGAGCATATCCTGAATGCCGATATCATAAACGGCACGATCGGCGGTTATGCTGCCATGACGTCAGAATTAGATCCCTCGAAACTGATCGAAATATGCCGCGAAAGGGGTCATCGGATTGCCCTGCCTTATTTTGAGAATAGAGACAGCGCCATGCGATATCGGCAATGGGACGACGCGTCTTTCGAACATGGCCCCTTCGGAATTCGTCAACCGACTACGAAATGCAAAACGATCGAGCCGGACACGCTGTTGATACCGCTCGTCGCAGTGGACTTGAAAGGCAACCGATTGGGTCAAGGCCAGGGGCATTATGACCGCATTCTCGCCAGATTTCGCGCAGAAAGGCCCATCACAGCCATTGGTGTCGCCTGGACCTGCCAGATCGCCGACCGGATTCCGGTCGACCCGTGGGACGAACCGCTCGATTACATTGCCACTCCGGACCGAATCATTAAGGTGAAGTCATGAAGCCAAGCTGGCGCAAACCCTTCGGAACATTCGTCATAATCGGAATTATCGTGATCTGGGCGATCATCGTGGCCAGCGCATCGGGGCCGATCGGTACGCTGCCGGCATTGATCCAAGCACCGATCTACCTAGCGGCCGGAATCGTCTGGATCCTGCCGCTCAAACCGCTTTTGATGTGGATGGAAACTGGAAAATGGCGCGAGTGACGGGACTTGAACCCGCGGCCTCCGGCGTGACAGGCCGGCGCTCTAACCAACTGAGCTACACCCGCATAGGCGTTGAAGACGCGCGAGTTAGGGGAGCCGCTTAGCCCTGTCAAGCGAAGTTGCACGGCGCGGTACGCACCCCGCGCAGGCGCATCCAAATATTTACGCTTTATTTACTATTGGCAAATGTTTTACCCTAATATCCGTGCGATCGACGCGAATATATCTCGCAAAACCCCATTTTCAGACGAACCTACCCAAAATAGCCCCGGCTTTTTTACCGCTTATTAGAGTTAATTGCTCATGTAGGCCCCGTAAGTGATTTTTTCATCCGCGGGGGATGCCTTAAATGTTGCCTATTCGGCACCGATACAGATCGCGCTTAGCGGGGCGTTTTTCGCTCTGCCTGGCCATGCTGTCGTCTGTTCTGATTGCACCGACCGCCCATGCTGCCGGTACGCTGGCCGGCACGCCGATCGAGAATACGGCAACGGCAACCTATGACGAGGGCGGCACGACGATCACGGTCGATTCCAATACGGTTTCGCTGATCGTCGACGAAATTCTCGACATCGCCGTTTCGTCCGCCAATCCCGGTGACGTCACCGCAAGTCCTGATGAAGACGATGTCGTTCTGAGCTTCACGGTTACGAACGGTGGCAATGGACCCGAGCCCGTGCTGCTGACGATCGATCCGAATATCGGCGGCGACGATTTCGACCCTGACACCGTGACTCTTTATATAGATACCGACGGCAACGGCAGTTACGATGCCGGAACCGACACGCTATATAGCGCCTCGACACCGCCGACCTTCGATCCCGACCAAACGATCACCGTTTTCGTTTTGGGCGATATGCCGACCGCTGCGGATGGCGATCGCAGCGAAGTCGGACTCACCGGCACGGCAGCGACAGGAAGCGGGACACCGGGCACGGTTTTTGCCGGTCAAGGCGAGAGTGGCGGCAATGCCGTTGTCGGCGCAACCAGCGCAACGGCCAGCGATAGCGGTTTTTACGCGATCGTCGATGCCGATCTCGATCTCACCAAGACCGCGACGGTCGCCGATCCCTTCGGCGGGACGAGCCAGATCCCCGGTGCAACGATCACCTATCGGCTAACGGCCGAAGCTACCGGTTCGGGATCGCTCGACAACGTCGTCATCTCGGACGCGATCCCCGCCGACACGACTTATGTCGACGACAGCATCACCCTGGATGGGACCGCGCTCACCGATAATTCCGATGCCGATGCTGGCGAATTCGACGGCACGGGTATCTCCGTAGCGCTGGGTACGGTTACCGGTGGAGGCACTAATATCATTGAATTTCAAGTCGTTATCGACTGACGGAGAATGAGCATGAAGTATCTTATCGCACTATTCGCGCTGATCGCGCCGACCAGCGCCGTGATGGCCAATCAGGTCGCGCTGGACAGCGAGGTTTTTGTGGAGCGCAGCGAAGAGCAGGCGGACGGCAGCGTCACGGTCACGCTCGACGAGCCCAACCGGGTCATTCCGGGCGATACACTGGTTTTCGTGCTCACCTACGAGAATACCGGCGCGGAACCGGCCGAAAATTTCGTCGTGACGAATCCGATGCCCGATGCAGTGGCCTTTGTCGAAGCGATCGACGGCGGTGCTGTCTATTCGGTGGATTACGGCACGACCTTCGGCTCGCTGGCCGATCTCAGAGTCTTTGGCGAAGGCGGCGTCCAGCGCGATGCTCAAGCTGTCGATGTCACACATATTCGCTGGACGCTGACCGAGCCGATCCCGGTCGGCGCGACCGGACAACTCAGATTTCGCGGCGTCGTCAGATAGCCGCGAGTGAAACCGCCAACATGTGCCTGCGGACCGGGGGGTGAAAGGCACTGAAGACGACAGAATTAGGACTAGGACAATGAAAAGCATGACGAAATATCTCGTCTCTGTCAGCGGTGTAACGCTTGCGGCCTTGGCTGCGAGCCCCAGCTTTGCGCAAAACACCGCCGCCGGATCGAGCATCACGAATACGGTCACAGTCGGTTATCAAGTCGGTGGTGTTGCTCAAAATGATATCACTGCATCCGATACGCTGACGGTTGATCGTGCCGTCAATATAGTTGTCGCCGAACTCGGCAATGCGACCACATCGGTTTCACCTGGCGAGCAGGACGCCGTGACGACTTTCGAAGTCACCAATGAAACAAACGATTTTATCGATATTTCTTTGGCGGTATCCCAGATCGTTGGAGGAACAGCTGCCCATGGCGGCACTGATAGCTTCAACGTAGCCAACGTTGAAATCTATGTCGATGACGGCAATGGCAGCTTTGATCCAGGCGATACGCCCGTCACATTCCTCGATGAGATGGGTAATGGCGAAACGCGGCGCGTTTTTGTCGTGGCGGACGTCCCGTTAGGCCTCGCGACCGGCGATGTTGCGGATGTCGAGCTGACCGGTACAGCCCGAGAGGGCAATGGCGGCACAACAGGTGCGCTGGGCGGCGTGATCTCCGTAGCCAGCAGCAACACGGCCGGCGAAGATACCATTTTTGCCGACAGCGATGGCGTTTTCGACGGAATCGCATTCGACGACGATGATTACACAGTGCAGGCCGCAGCGCTCTCGGCGCTTAAGGGCAGTACCGTGCTTGCCGTCAACTATCCGATCACCGGAGCCACGGAATTCTACAACATTCCGGGTGCAACGGTCGAATATTGCATCGCCGTGAGCAACGCCGCGGGCGGTGCCGCCGCGACCAATGTCGCGATTTCGGACACGCTGCCGGCCAACACGACCTTCGTCGGTTCGTCGATCGTGATCGGCGGAACCGCGACGATCGACGATGGCGGCACGCCCGGCAATACCGCGGACGATACGCTGACCAGCTGCGACAATAGCGGCGGTTCGGCCGGCGGCACGTTCGCGGCCGGCACGGTTTCGGCAACTATCGGCACGGTTGCGGCCGGCGCGACCGAGATCGTGACCTTCCGGGCAACGATCGACTAAGCGGATTGAGCATGGCCGCCGGACGTTCGACCGGCGGCCCGCAGCTCAAAACCATGCTTCGCTCGCTCCTCTCGGTATGTGCAATGTTTTTTGCACTATTCGCTGCGCTATTGTCGCCGGTGAGTATGGCTGCGCACGCGCAGACGATATCGAACATCGCCTATGTTGAGTGGGACGCAGGCGGCGAGCGGCGGCGCGAGCCGTCCAACCAACTTGATATCGACGTCGAACTCGTCGCCGGGACACCCCCGGAAATTGGCCTGTTCCAATTCAGTCCCGGTGATGGCGGCGGCGCGACCGATATCATGCTTGCGGACGCAGCGAGTTGTGTCGCTATTCCACCCCATACATCGCCCGCTCTCGGCGGCACCTATGCCGGCGTTCCGATCCAACCGGCGTCCGTGACCGGCGCGTCGGCTGTCCGTCCCGGCGAACCGTTGATCTTCGTCGTCGAGCATGGGGCCTCGAATGCCGATCAAACCGCAATCGAAACCTATGAAATCGTTATAGAAACAGCAGAAGGCGATCGGGAGCGCCTGATCCTGACAGAGACGGAAGCAGATAGCGGCGTCTTTGCCGGCTTCATATTCACGACCGCCGTACCGCCAACGCCCACGCCGGAAGATTGCGAACTATCGGTCGTGCCCGGTTCGGAACTCCGGATCGCGCCAACCGGTGAGAACGGCCTGCGGGAGTTTACCGAACTTGCGGTCGAAGTTCTCGAAAGCTTTGGCTCCACGGTATTCGACAGCGAAACCGGCGACCCTGTAAACGGTGCCCGCGTAACGCTCGTCGACGCCGAAAGCGGGCAGCCGGCGCAGGTTTTCGGAAATGACGGCGTTTCGACATTTCCGGCAACGGTCGTAACCGGCGAACGAACGACGGACAGCCGAGGCTTTGCCTATGTGCCGGGGCCGGGCGATTTCTTCTTTCCCGTCGTACCGCCGGGCCGATACCGGCTGATCATCGAGCCGCCCGAACCCTATACGGAGATATCGCAGGCAACGCCCCAGGAATTGGCGGCTTTTGTCGATTCTCGGGGTAACCCGTACGACATCGTGACCGGTTCCTATGGCGACGCCTTCACGCTGGGCGGGATTTCGCCGATCGAGATCGACATACCGCTCGACCAGCCATCCGCACCGTTGCTGATCGAGAAAGCGGCCTCGCGCCAGCTCGCCGTGCCGGGCGACCCAATCCTGTTCAGCATTCGCGTGAGCAGCTCAGATCCGAGCCGGCCGACCCGGCCGCTGGTGATCAGCGACGAGCTTCCCTCGCAACTGCGCCTTCGCCCGGATTCACTACGGCTGGATGGAGAGCGGATTGCCGACGGAGTAGATATCGCACCCGATGGACGTAGATTTACCGTTGAAATACCGCGACTTGCGTCCGGGGCATCGGGCGTGCTGACCTATGTCACGGAAGTGCTTCCCCAGGCCCGTGCGGGCGATGCGACCAACAGCGCCCAGGCCCGCGACGACCGGGGTCAGGTCAGCAATATCGCCGACGCCACCATACGGGTCACGCGGGAGACTCTGGCGAGCCGGATGACGATCATCGGACGGATTACCGACGGCGGATGCGGTGTCGATCCCCGTACCGCGCGCGGTGTGCCGGGTGTCCGCGTAATGATGGAAGACGGCAGTTATTCGGTCACCGACGAAGACGGCCGCTATCATTTCGAAGCCGTGATGCCCGGTTTGCACGTTGTCCAGATGGACGAATCCTCCCTTCCGCTGGACCGTGCGGCGGTCGACTGCGCGCGCAATACGCGATCCGCCGGACGCGCTTTCTCGCGCTTCGTCGAAGGCCAGGGCGGCGGCCTCTACCGTGTCGATTTCCGCGTCCGAGCTGTCGAGCCGCGCGAGGCCCCGGCCAATTCCGTACCCGCCATTGAGCGCCCGGAGCCGGTATCCGACGCCGAGGCGGCAGGCGCCGACCGCGATTGGCTGATCGGACAGGAACCGGGCATCGACTGGATATTCCCGGCAACCGATTACAATCCGCGCACCCGCGTTATACGGGCCGCGATCAAGCACCTTCCCGGCCAGACCGTGCAGCTGTCGCTCAACGGCAGCCCGGTTGCACCGGTCGCCTTCGAAGGTGTGCGCACCAACCCGGCCAACACGGTTTCGGTCAGCCATTGGCGGGGCATCGGAATCGAACCCCGCGAAAACCGATTGGTCGCGGAGATCCTGGATGCCGATGGCGCGGTGGTGGAAACGCTCAGCCGTACCGTACATTTCGGCAACGCGCCGATCCGGGCGGAGCTGATCCCGGAACGCTCGCGCCTGATAGCCGACGGCGTCTCGCGTCCCCTGATCGCAGTGCGGCTTACCGATCGCGACGGACAGCCCGTGCATCATGGCCTGACCGGCGACTTTGCTGTCCCCTCGCCCTACTTCCCGGCAGTCGAGGCGGACGCGCAACAGGCGCGTCAACTGGCAGGCCTCGAGCGCGCAGCGCCGGTTTGGCGTGTCGAAGGCGATGAAGGCATCGCCTATATCGAACTCGAACCGACGACGGTCAGCGGCACATTGGCCGTCACCTTCCCGTTCCGCGACGGCGAGGTCGCGCGTGAGCAGAGCATCGAAACCTGGCTTGAGCCGGGTGATCGGCCCTGGACGATAGTCGGCTTTGCAGCCGGTACGGTCGGATTCAACCATCTCGACCGCAATCTCGAAGAGATCGGCGCCGATGAGGAGACCTGGTACACGGACGCCCGGGTCGCGCTCTATGCGCGCGGACGCGTCACCGGCCAATGGCTGATGACGATGGCCTATGACAGCGATGCCGAGCGCGACGATACGCGCTTCCAGGGCGTTATCGATCCGAACCAATATTACACCATCTACGCCGACCGCTCGGAGCGCCGGTTCGACGCCGCCAGCGTCCGCCGCCTCTATCTGCGGCTCGAGCGCCCACAATTCTATGCGATGTTCGGTGACTATGAGACCAATTTCAACGAGACCCAGCTCACGCGCTACAATCGGAGCTTCAACGGCGTGCGCGCCGAATTCCGCAACGAGCGCGTTTCGGCAACCGCTTTCGCCGCGGACACGCCTTATCGATTCCGTCGCGTCGAGATCCAGGGTAACGGCCTGACCGGCCCTTATGCGATCGGCAGCACACAGCTGCTGGCGAACAGCGAACGGATCACGATCGAGGTGCGGGATCGGCTGCGGTCGAATATCGTGCTGTCGAGCCAGCAGTTGGTCCGTCACATCGACTACGACATCGACTATTTCAACGGAACGCTCCGGTTCCGCGAACCGATCCTCAGCCGCGACTCCGCGCTCAACCCGCAATTCGTCGTCGTCGAATATGAGGTCGACGGTGTGGCCGCGCGCCGAATCAACGCTGGCGGTCGTTTCACCTGGACCACATCCGACCAGCGCCTGCGGATCGGCGTCACCGCCATTCGCGACGATGATAATGTCCGCGAGACCAATATGGGCGGAATAGACATCCGGTGGCGGCCCAACGACACGACCGAAATCCGGGCCGAGTTCGCGGCCAGCGATACCGATCCGGGGGCGAGTGCCGCGCCGACCGAAGACAATCCGGGCACGGCCACTGCCTGGCTGGTCGAGGCCGAGCATCACAGTTCGGATTTCGACATTCTCGCCTATGCCCGCGAACAGGATGCAGACTACGGCGTCGGTCAGCTGAGCGGCGCAGAAAGCGGCACGCGCAAGTTCGGTTTCGACGGCCGGGTACGGATCGACGAACGCCTTTCGCTCGCGGCGAGCGGCTGGCACGAGAATTTCCTGACCAGCGGTGCCCGGCGTATCGCCGGCCAGGCCATGCTCGAATATCGCGGCGATACGACAGACGGTCGGGTCGGCATCATCTACAGCAATGACGAGCTGAGCGACGGCACGACGCTCGAATCGACTCTGCTCCAACTGGGTGCGACGCAGCGGCTGTTCGGCAATCGCCTGACGCTCGATGCACAGACCGAGTTTGCGCTGGACGAAGCGGAAAGCGTCGACTTCCCGGCGCGCCATCAGTTCACGGCCCGCTTCGCGGCGACCGAGTGGATTACGCTGGTCGGCGGCTACGAAATCGCCGAGGGCGACACGATCGATGCGCGCACGGCACGCGTCGGCTTCGATCTCCAGCCCTGGTCGGGTGCGCGCATATCGCTGGCCGGCAATCAGCAGGACATCGCCGAATATGGTCCGCGTACTTTTGCCGCCTATGGTTTCGCGCAGTCGGTAGTGATCGACGAAAACTGGTCGATCGATTTCTCGCTCGATGGCAATAAGACGCTGAACGGCGGCATCGATCCCGATACGGTGCTCAATCCGGCCCAACCCGTCGCCAGTGGCGGCTTTGTCGGCAACGGCACCAATCCGACGCTGACCGAGGACTTCACGGCCGTGACCGCGGGCGCGACCTACCGCGGTGATCGCTGGAGCTGGGCGGGCCGCGCAGAATATCGCGATGGCGATCGCGAGAACCGCTATGGCCTGACCACGTCGCTGCTGCGCCAGATCGGCGAGGGCAGCGCGGTCGGCGGCGCCTTCTCCTGGCTGCGCGCCGAACAGGATGGCGGCGCGACGAGCGAGATCACCTCGCTCGAAATTTCGATCGCCCACCGTCCGATGGACAGCGATTGGTCGTTCCTCAACAAGCTCGAGCTGCGCAGCGACGAGATCACCAATGCGGTGGCCGGCCAGCCTGGCCCGGTCGGCAGCGCCCCGCTGCTCGTTTCGGGCGACCAGCGCTCGCGCCGCATCGTCAACAGCTTCTCCCTCAACTATTCGCCGACGAGCACCGGCCTCAGCATGTTCGGCGGCGAAGACTGGCTCGACCGCAGCGAATTCACCTTCTTCTGGGGCACGCGCTATGTTTCCGACCGGTTCGGGACGGCGGATGTCGAAGGCTGGAGCAACCTCTTCGGCGCCGATGCGCGTTTCGATCTGTCCGAAACCATCGATATCGGAGCATCGGCCAGCATCCGCGAAGGCAATGGCGGGCGCGCCTGGACCTGGTCCATAGGCCCGAATATCGGCATCAGCCCCATCGAAAACACTTGGATTTCAATCGGTTACAACATTGCCGGTTTCGAAGATCGCGACTTCGAAGCGGCCCGCTACACGCGCGACGGACCCTATGTCACCTTCCGCCTGCGCTTCGATCAACAGACCTTCCGGGACCTCGGTTTCTAGAGGTCCGCGCAACCCGAAACCGCGCTAAGTTCCCAAACGGTTGACACTGGTTGACACGCTCCGGGGGTACGCCCCTGGACTTTCCCCTGTTGGGGATGGCACGCCTTTCGCGATTCACTTTTCTCCTTTCCATGACGGCAGCGTCAGTGCGGAGTCTATCATGCGCGCCCAGCTGTAGGACAGGAAAAGCGGGGCCAGTTTTTGTCAGACTCGACCTGACCAGCCGAGCGCCGCATCGGGATTTTGTTTGTCAGACCTTCAGCTTCGCCTCACGGCGCCGCATCGGCACGCTCCCCCTCCTGGCCTTCCACAAGTGTACCCTGATTGGGAGGCCGGGAGGGAGAGTGGGCTTGTGCGGAGATTTCCCGTTTGGGAAATTCCGACGAACAAAAACCGGTGGTACCTCTGGCCGGAGTCGAACCGGCACTCCCGAAGGAACTCGATTTTGAGTCGAGCGCGTCTACCAATTCCGCCACAGAGGCCCGTAGTAGGGGGAGCCGCTTAGCGAAGCGCCGCGCGCTTCGCAAGCGGCTCTCCATCGCCTAGGCGAATGTATCGGCCGTTCCCCGGCCCTTCGGGTCTTCGCCGAAGCGGTTGGGCCCCGGCGTTCCATCCAGGCACATGAACACCAACACGATCAAACCGCCGACATAGGGAATAAGGCCGAGCAGGATGAACCAGCCGGATTTATCCTGATCGTGGAACCGCCGCACCTGCACCGCCAATGACGGGATAATCAGTGCAAGCCCGGCAATACTGATCAAGCCCAGGGTGAACATTCCTATGGGCGAGTCCGGCCCGCTGGTTCCCAACACCGTGTCGAATATGGCGCCAACGATACCCAGGCCGATGAACAGCAAGATGTAAAAAAGTACGAACATCCAATATTCGGTGCGTCGCGAACGGCCGGAAAAATCGGCATAGCGCCGCAACGGCATAAGCATATATTCCATGAAGCTTTCCTCCCTCAAAGATCATGCGCCCCTCCCGGACTGTCGCCGAGCGCGGGAGAGATCAACCAAAAAACAGAAACAAGCAAGGACGATCTAACTACGCGGCGGCTGGCGGCGATAGCTGAGCGCCTCCGCGATATGGACGCGGCCGACCGTCTCGGCGCCCGACAGGTCCGCGATCGTCCGAGCGACGCGCAACACCCGGGAGTATCCGCGCGCCGTAAGCCGCATCGCCTCGGCCGCCTGGGCGAGCAAATTTCGCCCGGCTTCGTCCGGCACGGCGACTGCATCGAGCAATTCGCCATCCGCCTCGCAATTGGTGCGCACCGCCTCGTTCGCATAACGGGCGGTTTGGATATCGCGTGCCGCGGCAACCCGTTCGGCCACCTCGTCCGAGCCTTCGGCGGGCCGCGGAAGGGTGAGATCGGCGGCGGATACGGCTTGCACATCGACATGAAGATCGATCCGGTCGAGCAGCGGACCGGAAATCTTTGCCTGATAATCGGCCGCGCATTTGGGCGCACGCGAACAGGCCAGCGCCGCATCGCCGAGATGACCGCACCGGCACGGATTCATCGCGGCGATCAGCTGCACCCGCGCGGGGAAGCTGACATGTGCATTGGCGCGAGCAATCGAAACAGTGCCGGTTTCGAGCGGCTGACGAAGAGAATCGAGCACCGGGCGCTGGAATTCGGGAAGCTCGTCCAGAAACAATACCCCCAGATGCGCGAGGCTCACTTCGCCCGGCCGGACCTTCAACCCACCGCCGACCAACGCCGCCATCGAAGCCGAATGATGGGGCGCGCGAAACGGCCGGTTGCGGGCCAATCTACCTTCTTCCAACGTGCCGGCAACGCTCGCCACCATCGATACTTCGAGCGCTTCCGGCGCCGTCAGGTCGGGCAAAATTCCCGGCAGGCAGGCCGCCATCAGCGATTTTCCGGATCCCGGCGGCCCCGACATCAGCAGGTTGTGTCCGCCCGCCGCCGCGATCTCGAGCGCGCGTTTTGCCGTCTCCTGCCCTTTGACCTGTTTGAGATCGGGACCGGCGACCGGTTCCTCGACCTCCCCAGGGGTCGGCGCGGGGAGCTGGCTCGTGCCTTTGAAATGGTTGAGCAGGGAAAGGAGATCGGGTGCGCCGATCACTTCGACATCGCCGGCCCAGGCCGCTTCCGGACCTTGCGCCGCCGGACAGACCAGACCGAGATCGCGAGACGAGGCGTTGAGCGCGGCCAGCAGGACACCCGGCGAAGGCGCGACCCGGCCATCCAGCCCGAGTTCACCGACCACCACATAGCCCGCCAAAGTCTCGGCATCGATCACGCCCATCGCACCCAACAGCCCGAGCGCGATCGGCAAGTCGTAATGCGAGCCTTCCTTGGGCAGGTCGGCGGGCGACAGATTGATCGTTATCCGCTTGGGCGGAAGCGCCAGGCCGATCGCCGAAATCGCGGCGCGCACCCGTTCGCGGCTCTCGGCGACCGCCTTGTCCGGAAGCCCGACCAGATTGAAGGCGGGTACGCCGGGTGCGATCTGCACCTGCGCTTCGACGGCACGCGCTTCGAGCCCCAGATACGCCGTCGTCGCGACATGAGCGACCATCGCCGAACACCCCCATTTTCACTGTTTGTTCTCTTTCTTGCACGGCCCATCGCAAGAGTCGAGGGAACATACTGATTTTGTAATACATCTTGTCCAGAAGGATGGGCGTCGCCAGATTTGCAGAGTGAAAGTGCCGAAAATCGCCCATCAACCCAACAAGCGCGCCGGAATCCGTTTCGTTCTCACGGTGTTGGGCGGCCTGATGGTCGTCGCGGCGCCGATCGTCGGCCTGCTTCCGGGACCGGGCGGCATATTCTTTTTCGCGATCGGTTTTGCATTGATGCTGAAGAATTCGGCCATCGTCCGACGCTTCTATGCACGGCTGAAAGCAAAGCACCCGCAAAAGGGCGAGTGGGTCGATTGGGCGATGCGCCGGAAAAGCGCGCTCAGGCGCATCCGTCGCAAGCGGGAAAGCCAAGCGGCTGATTGACTTCGGCCGGGGTTTCGACTAGCTAGCCCAGCATATTGGAGGCCGCCCGAAAGGCGCGGCCCTTTTTGTTCCAGTTTTTGAGGAAATGAGCGATGAAGCGCACCTTCCAGCCGAGCAATCTCGTGCGCAAAAGGCGGCATGGTTTTCGGGCCCGCAAGGCAACCGTCGGCGGCCGCAACGTGCTGCGCGCGCGCCGCGCCAAGGGCCGCAAGAAGCTGTCCGCCTAAGGCGGTGTCTGCGCCCCGTGTGGCGACGCTAACGAAAAGACGCGATTTTCTCGCGGCCAATCGCGGCAAACGCGCGGCGATGCCTGGCTTCGTGCTGCTCG
This sequence comes from Pseudomonadota bacterium, assembly GCA_039180285.1. Lineage (GTDB taxonomy): Bacteria > Pseudomonadota > Alphaproteobacteria > Sphingomonadales > Sphingomonadaceae > Parasphingopyxis. The sequence continues at coordinate 37,343 of JBCDDN010000001.1, forward strand.
TCCGAGACCGCAAGGATGGCGACGATACGATACGGCTCGGTATTACCGTCACCAAGAAGATCGGCGGCGCGGTCGTGCGCAATCGCATGAAGCGGCGATTTCGCGCGCTCGGCCGGGAGCTATTGCCAACGGACGGCATTCGCGGTGCGGATCACGTGCTGATCGGTCGCAAGGGCGGGATAGAGGGCGATTTCGATACGCTTCGTGGCGAGTTCGTCAAAGCGCTCGACACTGTTCGCCCATGATCTCCAAACTGCTCATCGGCCTTGCACGACTATGGCAGATCGGCCCGTCGGCGATCCTGCCGCCGACCTGCCGCTATCAGCCCTCATGTTCGGCCTATGCGATCACCGCTTGGACACGCTATGGAGCTTTCAAAGGCAGCTGGCTTGCGCTTCGGCGCATATTGCGCTGTCATCCCTGGGGTGGATCGGGTCACGATCCCGTCCCGTAACAAGAGACTGAATAGAATGGGGAATTGCGGTGGATAGTTCGCGCAACATGATCCTTGCGATCGTGCTTTCGGCGATCGTGCTGATCGGCTGGAGCTTCCTGTCGGAGCAGATCGCGCCGACGGCGACGGAGCCCTCGACCGAGTTCGTCGACGGCGAGCAAGTCGTGCTGCCCAATCCCCAAGCCGATCCGGCCGCCGACACGCCCGCCGCGTTGCGCGCGCTGGACGATGTGCTCACCGAAACGCGTGGCGATCGCGTGGTCATTGAGACCCCCCGTCTCGAAGGCTCGGTCAATCTGCGTGGCGCCCGGATCGACGATCTGGTGCTGCTCGATTATCGCGAGACGATCGAAGCGGATTCTCCGCCGGTCCGGCTGTTGAGTCCGGAAGGCGTTGAGGCCGCCCAATATGCGCATTTCGGTTGGGCCAGCGAGGATATCGAAACGCCCGACGGCGATACGCTCTGGCAGGCCGACGGCGACACGCTCGCGCCCGGCAGCCCGGTTACCCTGCAATGGCGCAACGGCGGCGGGCAGCTATTCGAGATCATCCTCGAAGTCGACGAGAATTTCCTGTTCAGCGTCGATCAGCGCGTCTCCAATGTCGGTGAAAATACGGTCAGCGCGCGCAGCTATTCGCTGATTACCCGGACCGGCGAATCGCCTGATCCCGATACCTGGCTGATCCATACCGGCCCGGCCGGATTCTGGAACGACGATCTCAACCATATCGATTTCGACGACGTCCGCGAGGCGGGCACGCAGGGCGAACGTTTCGGCCTGTCCAACGGATGGCTGGGCTTCAACGACAAATACTGGCTGACGGCGCTCGTTCCGAGCGGCAGCGACGCTGTCGACGCCGCTTTCGTACCGCTGACCGGCGATCGCTACCAAGCGGTCTTCACCCACGCGCCGGCCGTTATTCCGGCCGGCCGCGCCGTCACCACCAGCGCGAGCTTCTTCGCCGGCGCCAAGGAGACTTTGCTGCTCGAGCGCTATGAAGTGGATGAAGGCCTGAACCAGATCGATCTGTCGATCGACTGGGGCTGGTTCTACTGGTTCGAGCTGCCGATCTTCTATCTGCTCCACTGGCTGTTCATGACGGTCGGCAATTTCGGCGTCGCGATCATCCTGATGACCTTCGTGGTGCGCGGGCTGATGTTTCCGATCGCGCAGAAGCAGTTTTCCTCGATGGCCGGCATGCGCGCAGTGCAACCGAAGATGAAGGAAATCCAAGAGCGCTACAAAGACGACAAGCCGAAGATGCAGCAGGAAGTACTCGCCCTGTATCAGCGCGAGAAAGTGAATCCGCTGGCCGGCTGTCTGCCGATCTTCCTGCAGATTCCGATCTTCTACGCGCTCTACAAGGTGCTGATGCTGTCGGTGGAAATGCGGCACGAGCCCTTCGCGCTGTGGCTGCAGGACCTGTCCGCGCCCGATCCGCTAACGCCGGTCAACCTGTTCGGGCTGCTCGCTTTCCAGCCGCCAAGCTGGCTCGCGATCGGCATCCTGCCGATCCTGCTCGGCGTGACGATGTATCTGCAGTTCAAGCTGAACCCGGCCCAGATGGACCCGACCCAGCAGAAGATCTTCGAGTTCATGCCCTGGATCTTCATGTTCATAATGGCGCCCTTCGCGGCCGGCCTGCAACTCTACTGGGTGACTTCCAACATCCTCACCATCGCCCAGCAGAAATGGCTCTACAGCCGCGACCCCCGCCTGAAAGAACAGGCGAAGATGGCCAAGGAGTGAAGGGCGGATAATGACCGATCAGGCGGCGCTTGAAGAGATGGCCCGGAAGACATTTTCCGGGCCGGTCGACTTCCTGAAATCGGCGCCTAGCCTCGAATTCCTGCCGGACGCCGATATGCCCGAGATCGCCTTTGCCGGCCGGTCCAATGTCGGCAAGTCGACGCTGCTCAACGCATTGACGAACCGCAAGGGCCTGGCGCGCGCGTCCAACACGCCCGGCCGGACGCAGGAACTCAATTTCTTCGAGGTCGGCGACCCGCCGCAATTCCGGCTGGTCGACATGCCCGGCTACGGTTTCGCGAAAGCGCCCCCGCAGGTCGCCAAACGCTGGCGCCACCTGATCAACGATTTTCTGCGTGGCCGCCCCACGCTCAAGCGCACATTGTTGCTGATCGACGCCCGGCGCGGGCTGAAGGATATCGATCGCGAACTGATGGCGATGCTCGACGAGGCGGCCGTGAGCTACCGGATCGTCCTGACCAAGTCCGACAAGCTGAAGGACCAGGTCCTTGCCGACACCGCAGCCAAGCTCGCCGAACAGGCCAAGGGCCATGCGGCCGCCCATCCCGACATTCTCACGACGTCCAGCGAAACCGGATTGGGTGTGGACGAATTGCGCAAAGCCGTTATCCAAGCCATCGGTTGAATCGGAAAGGCGCGGCATGAAACTGATCATCGGCAACAAGGCCTATTCCTCCTGGTCGATGCGCGGTTGGCTCGCACTCAAGCAATCAGGCGTATCGTTCGAGGAAGTCACGGTACCGCTCTATAACGAGCAGTGGGAGCAGCGCCGCGAGGGCAATGAGTTTGCGGCATCGTCCGGCAAGGTGCCGGTGCTGTGGGACGGCGAGACCGTCGTCTGGGACAGTCTCGCAATCATCGACTGGCTTGCAGACAAGGTCGGCCGCGACCGTTTCTGGCCCAAGGACGAAGGCGCGCGGGGCATGGCGCGGTCCATGGCCGCCGAGATGCATTCGAGCTTTCCCAATCTGCGCCGCGATCTGCCGATGAACGTCCGCAAGATATTCCCGCCCCGCCCCCTCAGCGGCGAGGTCGGCGCCGAGCTTGGCCGGATCCTCGAAACCTGGGCCCAGGCCCGGGCGCGCTATGGCGGCGAAAATCCGTTTCTGTTCGGCGATTTCTGTGCCGCAGACATCATGTATGCGCCCGTCTGCACGCGGCTCGTCACCTATTCGGTCAAACTACCGCCCTTCGCCCAAGGCTATGTTCAGGCCGTGCTCGCACACAGCTGGGTCCGCGAATGGGTCGAGGCGGCGCAGGAGGAGCCCTGGACGATCGAGCGGTTCGAGGAAGCCGCCGAGTAGACGAAGCCGCCGCTAACCCCAGTCGAAATCGCCGCCGTCCTTGCGCCGGAAACCGCGGCCATTTTCCAGATGCATGTCGATATCGGGATAATGGCAGTCGCTGGTCGCCGGCCGACCGACGGCGATATAGAAACAGCTTTCGTCGCTCTCGTTGATCAGCACATGGCCATTGCCGTCATTCTTCGGGAAAGCCGCACAGTCTCCGGGCCGCATCGGCATCCGTCCCGAATCGTCGACGAGCACCGCCTCGCCCGCCAGCATGACGACGAACTCGTCCTCATCCTCATGCCAGTGCCGCTGGGCCGACCATGCACCCGGCTTAAGCTCGACATGGCTGACCCCGAAATCGACGAGCCCGCCGGCCGGCGCCAACCGCCGATACCATCGCTCGCGCACCTCGCCGGCATGGTCTGGCGGATAGCCGGTAGCATTGGTTTGCGGGATGGCGTCCAGATCGAGCTTGGGCATGATGGTCTCCTGCTAGGCAAGGCGGTGTCGCCCGGTTACACCCGCTCCCATGAGTGATGCAATCGACCCGATAAAGCTGCTTGACGCGCTAATCGCCTGCCCGAGCGTGACGCCCGAAGAAGGCGGTGCGCAGGCGCTACTCGGCAAAACGCTCGAGGGGCTCGGCTTCGAGGTCGAGCATATGATCTCGGGCGAACCGCCGCATGGTCCGGTGCCCAACCTACTCGCGACGCGCGGATCGGGCGGGGCGCATTTCGCCTTTGCCGGGCATACCGACGTGGTGCCGCCGGGCAAAGGCTGGACCAGCGATCCCTTCACCGCCGAGATCAAGGGAGATCTCCTCTATGGGCGCGGCGCGGTCGACATGAAGGGTTCGATCGCGGCCTTCGTCGCGGCGGTCGCGCGGGTGGACGAACCGCCCGGCACGATCAGCTTCATCATCACCGGTGACGAAGAGGGCCCGGCCGTTCACGGTACACGCGCGTTGATGACGCGGATGGAGGAACGCGGTATCCGGCCCGATATGATCCTGGTCGGCGAACCGACGTCGCAGAACCGGCTTGGCGACACGATCAAGATCGGGCGGCGCGGCTCCGTCAATATGTGGATCGACATCGTCGGCAAGCAGGCGCATGTCGCATATCCGCATGAGGGCGACAATCCGATAACCCGGCTCTTCAGAGTGGGCACGCGGCTCCACGAACTCGATCTCGACGATGGCGATGAATGGTTCCAGCCGTCCAACCTCGAAGTCGTGACCGTCGATGTCGGCAATCCGGCTTCCAACGTCATTCCCGGCGAGGCGCATTTGAGGCTCAACGTCCGTTTCAACGTGCATCACACTGGCGAGGAGCTGGTCGAGAAAATCCGGCAGATCGTCGAGGAGGAAGCGCCGGGCGCGCGGTTCAAGGCCATGATATCAGGTGAAGCCTTTCTCACCGAACCGGGCCCGCTGTCCGATCTGGTCAGCGCGTCGATCCGGGACATGACCGGTCGAACGCCCGAACTATCGACCGGCGGAGGCACATCCGATGCGCGCTTCCTCCACGTCCTGTGCCCCATCGTCGAATTCGGCTTGCTCAACGCGACGATGCATAAGCTCGACGAAGCCGTCGCCATCTCCGACGTCCACAAGCTGACGGAGATTTACGAAGGCGTGCTCCGCCGAGCATTGGCGTAACGACACCCGCCGTGCGCATCGCCTATCTCGCCTGCCGCCTGACCTTACCCGGATCGCCGGAGCGCCGCACCGACGCGTTCGAACATGATCAGATGATCGATTGCCTGGTCGCGGCATTTGCCGCACGGGGTTCGGCGATCGAGGCGATCGCTTGGGACGATGACGATGCGGACTGGAACCAGTTCGATGCGGTGCTGATCGGATCGACCTGGGACTATCAGGATAATCTCGCGGCCTTCCTCGCGCGGCTGAGCGAGATCGAGGCAAAATGCCCGCTGTTCAATTCGCGCGAGACGGTGGGCTGGAACAGCCGCAAGACCTATCTCAAAGACCTCGCGGCCAAGGGCGCGCCGACCGTGCCGACGCTCTGGCTGGACGAGCCCCATGATGCGGCGATCGCTTCGGCATTCGAAACGCTTAAGAGCGACGACCTCGTCCTCAAACGCCAGGTCGGGGCGAATGCCGAAGGCCAGGTCCGGCTGAAACGGAGCAACCCCCGCCCCGCCCTGTCCGACCCGATGATGGTCCAGCCTTTCCTTCCCGCCATCCAGAGCGAAGGCGAACTCAGTCTGGTCTTCATCGACGGCGCCTTTTCGCACGCGCTGATCAAAACCGCGGCCGGCGGCGATTACCGGATCCAATCTTCCTATGGCGGCACCGAGCGCCGTCACGAGCCCGACCCGGCCGATTTGGCCGCGGCGGCGCGGATCGTCGATTCGCTCGACGAAACGCCTCTCTACGCCCGCGTCGATCTCGTCCGGGGTGAGGACGGAAATGTACGGCTCATGGAGTTGGAGCTTATCGAGCCGTTTCTCTATCCGCGGCAAAGCGACGGTCTCGGCGAGCGAATCTACGACGCGCTCGCCCGGCGTCTCAATACGATATAGAGGGCGCCCCGGCCGCCATGCCGGGGATGGGCTCCGCGCACGGCCGCGATATGCGGGGCGTGGCGCGAGGCCGCTAGCCAGTCGCCGACGGCCGCGCGAATCTTGCCGCGCTTGACCGGCCCTTCGCCCTTTGGCGCGTGGCCCGTGATCAGCAAAATGATGCGCGCGTGCGAGGCGACAGCCTGCTCCAGCCCGCGATCCAATCGGTCATAGGCCGAGTTCAGGCTGTGGCCGTGCAAGTCGATCGTTACCTCAGGTTCCACCTTGCCCCGTATCAGCTTCCGGTCCCAGCTCGCATCGAGCGTCTTGCCCGGGCCGGGCGCCGACCTGCGCTGCGGCAGCTTCGGGACGGCATATGCGGCGAGATCGGCGCTGTGTTGCGCCTTGGGTCGCGTCAACGCCGTTTGCCGGAGGCTGCGGTCCAGCGGCTCAACCGTCTCGATCACCGTGTTCCAGAGCGCCTGTTCGTCTGCGCTAAGCGTGCGCTTTGCCATCTAGTCGGCGCGAAGGCGCGCAGCGGCGGCGCTCGGAATCAGGATATAGGCCTGGCCGCGGCTCGCCATGCCGCTGGCAATGGCATAGGCATCCTCGCCCGCGCCCCAGAAAGTGTCGAAGCGATTAGGCCCCCGGATCGCACTGCCTGTATCTTGCGCGATCCACAGCCCGTCGGCCACATCATGTTCGAGATCGAGAAAGACCGGAGCACCAAGCGGGACGAAATCGGGGTCGGCGGCCACCGTACCACGCGGCGTCACCGGCCGTCCGAGCGAACCGAGCGGACCCGGCCCGTTGACCTCGGTGAAGAAGATGTAGCGGCGGTTTTCCTGCATGATCTCCCGACCGCGTTCGGGATTGTCGCGCAACCAAACCGCGATCCCCTCGGCCGTGGTCTGGCCGTCTTCAAGCAACCCCCGATCGCGCATCAGGCGGCCGATGCTCGTATAGGGATAGCCGTTATTCCCGGCATAGCCGATCCGCATCGTATCGCCATCGGGCAGGCGCAATATGCCCGAACCCTGAACCTGCAGGAAATAGAGATCGACGAGATCGCGCGCCCAGGCGATGGCGAGCCCCTGCCCGTCTAGGGCGCCATTCTCGATCGCGGCGCGCGTCAGCACGGGCGTATCCCCGCACTCATCCGTACAGGGTGGGGGCACGGCATCGGGCATGGCATAGACCGGCCAGCGATAACCGCGCCGCTGCCCCCGCGCGGCGGCGATCTCGGGCTCGTAATAGCCGGTGGCGAAGGCCCGGCCCGATCCCACTGCGACCGCGCGGAAATATTCGACGAAAAAACCTTCCGCATCGCCGCGCCATGAGGCCGCCGCCCGGCATGGCTCGATCCAGTCTTCGGCAGCCGTCAACCCGGAACGTTCGCCGTTATTGAGAATGGAGGGACAAGATATCCGAAAAGCTGCGAGCGCGCGCTCCGCCTGTCTGCGATCGATAGGAAGGGAGGCCACGCTGGGCCCCGACCGGACGCCTTGCCCAAGCGCGTTGGAGTCGACCGGCGCCGTCGGCGATGGATCGGCAACGGCGGGCGGAGCGAACGGCGGACTGGGTTGGGACGTCCTTTCGGGTGGCGAGGGGATGATGCCGGCACAAGCAGTCAACGCGACGGTCAGCAGGAGCGCGCCAGCGCTCCGGAGCCTCGTCACGCGGCCTCGTCGGTTTCGACCAGCTTCCAGTTGGGATCGGCATCGCGCACATTGCGCGCGAAGGTCCAGATGTCATGCGTCTGCACGGCATCGGACAGCGAACCGGCGATGACGGTGCCATCCTTGTCGCGCGTCACGCCGGCAATATCGGCATCGAAGCGCAGAGTGATCCGCGCCGTGTTGGCGCCGTACTCGGCTTTTTCGATCTGGGTGCGCTCGATCATCACAAGCCGATTATCGAGTTCATGGCCGTCAGCCTCGCGCGCATCGATCGCGGCATTGAAAGATTCGAAAACTTCTTCGCTCACCAGATGGGAAAGATCGTCCCGATCGCCCTTCCAGAAGGCTTCGAGAATCATGCGGTAAGCGGCCTGCGCACCGATCAGAAATTCGTTGATCTCGAACGACGAGTCGACGGAGGAAATCTTGCGGATGCCGGCAGAGGCGGCCGGCGCGACGAGCCCGTCCGGCTCCTGCTCGGTCGCCGGGGCGATGTCGGGCACACTGTGCGGGACCGGCGCCATTTTCGGCGGCGCTTCGACAGGGCTCGGCATACGCGGCTCCTGCTCGTGACCGGTACGTTGCCCGAGCACGCTGAACAGGCGCAAGCCCACGAAAACGGCAACCATCGCCAGGAGAATAATCTCGACCACAAGGCCTCCACTCAACAAATTCGGACCTTACATAGGCTTCTGAGAGGCACGTTTCAAATAGGGAATGGCCTCGTGGCCCGCTTTTCGACCGATCAGTCCGCCAATGCGGCCAGTATATCGCGGCTGAACCGGGCGATATCGAACCGCTCGCCATCGCCGACAGCATCGAATCCGCGCCGCACGATAACGATATCGCGCGCCGGCACGATCATCACATATTGGCCGCGATTCCCCATCGCCGCATAGGTTCCGGCGGGCAATCCCTGTTCCGGACCGAACAGCCAGAATTGCGCGCCATAGCCGACCCCTCCCCTTCCGCTTGGCTGATCGGGCGCGGGGGTCGCGACATAATCGCTCCATCCCTCGGGCAAGATCCGTTCGCCCTGCCAGACGCCGTCGTTCAGATAGAGCAGGCCCAGTCGCGCGAGATCGCGCGCGGTCGTCCAGACCTGGCTCGAAAGAATGAAATTGCCCTGCCAGTCGGTTTCGGGCGTCGTCCGCGTCATGCCGATACGCCAGAGTAGATCGGTAAACGGAAAAGCGAGTGCGCGGTCGGCGTCACCCAATGTCGCGCGCAAGGCGCGCATGGCCAGCAACGTATCGTTATTGGCGTAACGCCAGCGCGTGCCCGGCACGGTTTCCAGCGGCAGGCCAGGAATCGAATCGGTGACAAGCTGTCCGCCGAAGTAAATGTCATCGGTTCGGTTGCCCGCGAAAGGGCTCCACAATCCGCTGCTCATATGGAGCAGATGATGCCAGTTGATCGACGCCCGCGGATCGCCGGGCGTTTGCCAGGCAGGCACCGGCGCGGGTTGGTCGAGATCGACGATGTGCTGGTGAACGGCCGCGCCGATCACCGTCGCGGCGATGCTCTTGGCAACCGACCAGGTGCGCTGCGGACGGTGGAGATTGTATCCGCTTCGATAGCGTTCGCCCACGATATGACCGTCCTGTACGACGAGCACAGCCGTCGTTTCGGTGCCTGCCCTATAGGTCGTCCGGTCCAATGCCGATGCGAGCACCGTATCGAGACTGGCGTGGCTTTCCACCGGTAGCGCCCGCACCGCGTTCGTATCGCCCTGCGGCCATGCCAGCGCATCGATTCCGGACAGGTCCCGCATCTGGATTTCGATCGCGAGCCCCGGGAGTTGCCAATCGCCGTCCGGATCGGCCCCGGTCGGGAGTTGCGCACAGCCGAGATGCGGCCGCCATTGGGCGACACGCGGCGGCATATCGTCCGCGAAGCGGACCAGAACGCGGCGGCGTTCGCGATCGATTTCCACCGGCAGATCGCCGATGAGCGGGCGATAGGCGGGATAAATCCGGGTCAGGTCGTCGGCCGCGACCTCCGCCTCGCTTTGCCCCGCGTTAAACATTCCACTGCACAGAAAGGCGGCTTTGTACCCGGCGGCGATCGCCAGATCGTGCGACGACGTCGCCGCGTTCTGGGCCCGTGCCGTGGTACTGGCCGCGATCAAGGCGAACAATCCAATAGCGAGTATGCGATATGTCATGGCGGCACAGTGCCGCCTCTCCTGTCCCCTGACAAGCCGGAGCCAGCCATTGCCCTGTTCGCGCCCTGCTGCTAGCGGGCATCGCGAAACCGCGCTCTTATGCGCTTTTTTTTCCAGTCCAATATTTGAGGTTTACGACTATGGCCGACGAACAGGGTGCCGCTCCCGATCAAGCAGCGGGCGGAGAACCGCCCCGCGCGAATATCCTCGCACAATATGTGAAGGACCTTTCCTTCGAAAATCCGAACGCGCCGGGCGTATATCAGTCAAACGAGACGCCGAAGATCGACGTGCAGTTCAACATCGGTAGCGACACCGCGGGCGAAGGCGTCTGGGAAGTTATGCTGAAGATGGACGTCAGCGCCCAGCTCGAACAGGGAGCGGCCTTCCAGGTCGAACTCGTCTATGCCGGGCTCTTCGCACTATCCAACGTGCCCGACGAACAGCGCGAACCCTTCCTGCTCGTCGAAGCGCCGCGCGTGCTGTTTCCCTTCGCGCGCCGTATCCTGGCCGACACGGTCCGCGACGGCAATTTCCCGCCGCTGATGCTCGAGCCGATCGATTTCGCCGCGCTGTACATGCAGCAGAAGGCGCAGCTCGCGCAGGGCGGACCGGACAATGTCGATATCGATTCGCAGATTGGCCAGGCGTGACGCCGGAATGACCGGGCCTGAGGCAGGAGCCGGCCGGACGCCATGAACCTGATCCGGGCAACCGGAACGATCGGCGGCCTGACCATGGTCAGTCGCATCGCCGGGTTCGTGCGGGACATGCTGCTGGCGCGAATCCTCGGCCCCGGAACGGCGGCGGACAGTTTCTTCGTCGCTTTTCAGCTACCCAACATATTTCGGCGGCTGTTCGCCGAGGGCGCGTTCGCCGCGGCCTTCGTTCCGCTGTTCAGCCGCAAGCTCGGCAAGGATGGCGAACTCGACGACGCCGAACGGTTTTCGAGCGAAGTCGTATCGGTCTTCGTGCCAATCCTGATTCTTTTCGTCGCCCTGTTCGAGATCGCGATGCCGGCGATCATCTGGCTGATGGCCAGCGGCTTTCAGGACGTGCCGGGCAAGTTCGAGTTGACCGTCGCGCTGGCCCGGATCACCTTCCCCTATCTCTTCCTGATCAGCCTGGTCGCGCTGCTCGCCGCGATCCTGAATTCCATGTCGCGCTTCGCGGCCGGCGCCAGCTTTCCGATCCTGCTTAACCTCGTGCTGATCGCTGCGCTGCTGATCGGCAGCCAGATCGCGGACGGCGATACGGTCCTGATCGCCTATCTTTTGGCCGGCGGTGTCGCGCTTGGCGGTGTAGTGCAGCTAGCTTGGCTCTGGTTCTGGATGAAACGCAGCGGATTCAGGCTGCGCTTCCAGCGCCCGCGCCTCACCAAAGACGTCAAGGAACTCGGAATCATCATCCTGCCCGCGGCTTTCGGCGCCGGCGTCTATCAGATCAGCCAGCTCGTTCAGCTCTTCTTCGCGACCCAATTGCCGAGCGGCTCGGTCAGCCATCTCAATTTTGCCGATCGGCTGAACCAGCTGCCTCTGGGGGTGATCGGTATTGCACTGGGCACGGCGATCCTCCCTGCCCTCTCTCGCCATATCGGGGCGGACGACAAGGCGCAGGCGGACCGGGTCCAGTCCAACGCGATCGAGTTGGCGATGCTGCTGACTTTCCCGGCCACCGCCGCGTTGATGATCTGCGCACCGGCCTTCGTGAACGCCTTCTTTCTGGGCGGGCAATTCGATGCGGACGATGCGCGCATCACGAGCAACGTGCTGACCGCGCTCGTTGCGGGGCTTCCCGCCTATGTGCTGATCAAGGTGCTGACACCGGCTTTCTTCTCGCGCAAGGATACGCGGACGCCGGTGTATGCGGCGGCGATCGTGCTCGCTTTTTTTATCACCTTCAACGCGGTGATGATCGACCGGCTCGGTATCGTCGGCATCGCATCGGCCACGGCCGTCGGCGCATGGCTGAACGTCGTCATGCTCTACACGATCCTGCAAATGCGGGGCCATTATCGGCTGAACGCGCGACTTGTTCGGCGTTTGATCAGCCAGTTGCTCGCCACCGGCGCAATGGCGGTCCTGCTCTATTATCTGCTGCCGCCGCTCAGCGCCTGGTTCGGCGGCAGCGTCATGGAGCGTATAGTATCGATCGCGATACTGGTCAGCGCCGGAATGCTCGTCTATTTCAGCGCGGCGGCGCTGACCGGCGCCATCGATCGATCCAAGATCGCGCTCCTTCTCAAGCGAAAGGCCCCCAATTGATACGCCCAACCATGCGAGTAGTTTCCGGAATCCAGCCTACCGGCAATCTTCATCTCGGCAATTATCTCGGTGCGATCGTCAACTGGGTGAAGATGCAGGAAGACGGCGAGTGCCTGTTCTTCCTGGCCGACCTTCATGCGATTTCCCTGCCGATCGACGCGGCCGAGCTCAGCGCCAGCACGCGCGAAATGGCGGCGGCATTGATCGCATCGGGCATCGATCCGGAGCGCGCGATCCTGTTCAACCAGGCGCGCGTCCCGGCCCATGCCGAGCTGCAATGGCTGCTGTCGGGCACCGCGCGCATGGGCTGGCTCAATCGTATGACGCAGTTCAAGGAAAAGTCCGGCAAGAACAAGGAAGGATCCAGCATCGCGCTGTTCGCCTATCCCGTCCTGCAGGCCGCTGACGTCCTCCTCTACCGTGCGACCCATGTTCCGGTCGGAGAAGATCAGAAACAGCATCTCGAACTGGCTCGCGATATTGCCGAAAAGTTCAACACGGATACCGGTACCGAAACCTTCGTGCCGCCCGAACCCTATATCGGGACGACGGCCGCGCGGATCATGTCGCTGCGCGACGGCTCGGCAAAAATGTCCAAATCCGATCCGTCGGACATGAGTCGGATCAACCTGGCCGACGATGTCGATACGATCGCCAAGAAGATACGCAAGGCCAGGACCGATCCCGAGCCCCTACCGGAAACGACGGATGGACTGGCCGAGCGCCCCGAGGCGCGCAACCTGGTCACCATCTACGCCGCGCTGGCCGAGATCGCGCCGGACGCCGTGCTCGCCGATTTCGCCGGCAAGGGCTTCGGCGATTTCAAACCGGCCCTGGCGGATCTCACGGTATCGGTGCTCGAGCCCATATCCCGCCGGTTCAATAGGCTGAAAGACGATATCGGCGCACTGGATGCCGTTCTCGAAGCCGGAGCCGAGAAGGCGGCCGTTATGGGGCGCCCGGTATTGGCCGATGCCTATCGTGCGCTCGGCCTGCTAAGCGGCCGCTAGTTTTTTCGTTCACCAAACGTTCAATTTCGGTTCAGGCGGCTTGGTATAGCGTCCCAAGACCTTATATATGTTGCGTAACAGGTTTCGGAGACCCGCCATGTCACGAAAAATTCTCGCTTTGGCCGCACCGTTGGCGCTGCTTGCGGTCGCCGCCTGTACGACACCGTTCCGGGCCGATGTCGCGCGTTTCCAGCAAATGCCGGCGCCGCAAGGCCAGAGCTTCTATATTCAGCCTTCCGACGAGGGCAAGGCCAATGGTCTCGAATTCTCGACCTACGCCAATCTGGTCGCGGCCGAGCTCAGCCAATATGGCTATACACCGGCGAGTGCCGCACAAGATGCTACTTTGGTCGTGACCATGGACTATGCCGTCGATGACGGGCGCGAGCGGATCGTGACGACGCCGGGATTCCGGCGCGGCTATTGGGGTTATCGCGGCTTCTTCCATGGCCCCTATTTCAGCCGGCTGAGATGGCGCTCGCCCTATTATTACGGCTGGTACGATCCGTTTTTCGACAGCGGCTTCGGTTATCCCGAGGTTCGCAGCTATACGCTCTATACGAGCGAGCTCGATCTCCGGATCGAGCGGACGGCGGACGGCGAACCGGTGTTCGAAGGCCGGGCCCGCGCGCGCTCGCGCAGCGATGCATTGACCGAGTTGGTACCCAATCTCGTCGAAGCGATGTTCACCAACTTCCCGGGCAATTCCGGCGAAGAAGTGCGCATCACCGTAATGCCGAACGAGGACGGCTGAATACTCGGAATCGATCCACATCGCAGTCTAATCTTCGCCGGACGATTTCTAGACTCCGAAATGGCGGCAAATCAGTCTTTTGCAACCATATCCCCGTGTCTAGAATGGTATGTGGCTCCGGGCGACCGATGATGGATGGGATGCCCTGAAGAGCGTGTGTGAAGCGCAAGATGGGGGGCGACGATGGAAAAGGAATTTCGGGACAAGGTAACCTTCGTCCTGACGAGCTTCACCGCTTTGGTGGCGCTCGCTGGCACGATCTGGTTTGGCACGGCGGCTATCGATAAGGAAAGCGCCGAACTTTCGCTGCAGAATCAATATCTCAGTCCGCAATCCACACCCACACCTGACACCGATATTGTGTGCTTGGTCGAGGCACTAACAGCTTCAGAAGAGACGAACATCGCACAAGCTGCCGAGTACCAAGGCACCTACATGTATCGGGGCCAGTATCGTATTTCGAACAGCGGTACGATTCCATTCCGAATTTCGCATGTAGATTTCCATATTTATGCGATACCGGAAGACAATATTCGACCGGAAAGCTTTTCGGACGTGCGCTGGTTTTCGCTGGATCACAGGATCCAGAATGGCGATTTTTTGATCGAAGACGAGCCACATCGCATTTCGGTCGACGAAGTATTTTACAAAGACAATCGCATGGATGTCAGCTTTGGTTTTCAGATCGCGCGCCGGATCGGTTACGCTTACTACATTGAGGCCATCGGCCAAGGGGGACTACCCGACTTCAGGCTGGAAGACGGTCGTCGCATGATCTTTCTGGATGATGAAATGCTCCGCGAATTCGGTGCTCGAGACCTTCGCGTTATCGCTCCATTGAGCAACCAAGGCGCATGCCCGGCACCCCAAACGGCACCGGAATAGAAGGTGGAACTCCCAGGCCAGCGTCTAGTTTTCGAGTTTCCGCAACAACGAACGGACGTCCGAATCGAGTTCGCTATCGGCCGCCCGCAATTCCTTGATCCGCTTGATCGCGTGAATCACCGTCGTGTGATCCCGGCCCCCGAAGCGCCGACCGATTTCGGGTAGCGAACGTGGCGTCAGGCGTTTCGCCAGATACATGGCGACCTGACGCGGCCGCGCAACTTCGCGCGCGCGGCGAGCCGATGTCATTTCGGCATGCCGAATCCCATAATGCTCGCAGACGCTGCGCTGGATCTCGTCGATCGTGATCCGGCGCTGCGAATGGCGCAGCAGATCGGCGAGCGTTTCCTGAGCGAAAGCGAGATCGATGGGTCGTTTGGACAGCAGGGAATAGGCGACCACGCGGGTGAGCGCGCCTTCGAGCTCGCGGATGCTGGCCGAAAAACGCTGCGCAAGAAAATCGGCAACGTCCCGCGGCATATCGGCCTGCGGCATCTGCACCAGTTTATGCGAGACGATACGGCGGCGATGATCGAGATCGGGTTGGCGGAGATCGGTGACGAGGCCGCCGGCCAAACGGGATGCGATCCGCTTGTCTACCGCGCCGAGCTCGTGCGGCGGGCGATCCGCGCTGATTACGAGGCGATGGCCGGTGGCAATTATCTCGTTGATCGTATGGAAAAATTCTTCCTGCGTCGCTTCCTTGCCGGCAATGAACTGCACATCGTCGACGAGCAGCAGATCGGCCGAGCGCAACTTCTGCTTGAACCCGATCGTATCCTTCTCGCGCATCGCCGAGACAAACTCGTACATGAATTTTTCGGCCGACATGTAGAGGACGTTCGAGCGCGGCTTCTGGCGCAAAAATTCATGTCCGATGGCATGAAGCAGGTGCGTCTTGCCCAGCCCCGTTCCCGCATGGATGTAGAGCGAACTGAACATCGGCACGCCGGCATCGGCCATCATGCGCGCCGCGTTGAATGCGACTTCGTTCGCGGTGCCGGTTACAAAATTCGAAAACACATAACGGTTTTCAAGTGGTGTCCCGATGCTGTCGCCGCTCGTGCCCGAGAGCTGTTCGGTCGGCGGCAGCACATCTTCCTCGCCGACGATGAAAAGCGCCGGGCGGGATGCGCCTTCGGCAGCGGCGATGTCGATCTCACGGACGCTCGGTACCGTCGCGCGCCACGCATAGCGAAGCCGGTCGGAATAATGTTCGCGAACCCAATCCGCCATGAAGTGCGAGGGAAGCTCGAGCCGAACCTGGCCGGCCTCCTCCTCGAAGCCGATCAGCTTCATCGGTTTCAGCCAATGATCGAAAGTACGCGCGCCGAGATCGCGGCGCAGTCCGTTTCGGATCGCTTCCCAGGCTGCTTCGAAAGGCTGATGCGCATTCACGGTTTCGGTGCCACCTTCATCGAGACCATTATCATGCCGCACTCAACAACCCTCCCCTTACACCTGCTCAACCCCACTCGATACGGCCCGACGCTTTGCCATCGTCTGAACCGCCCCGCCTCGCCGGACACAGAAAAGGTTCTGCGAAAACCGATATTTTCGCATTGCACTCTTTACTGGCGACTGTACCGGCCGGGAAGAATCGCTACCGACCGAGAGACTGTTTGATGAATTGTTAACGCGCTCAACGCAAGGGGGGCGGACGTCAAAAAATTGAAATAATTGGGGTTGACACGGAGAGCCGCCAATCTTGCCCGAACACCAACTAAAACATTGATAAATATGAATTTTTATCGATTTGTTTCGTGTAGCAAACGATTCGAGAATCGCGCGACTCGTTGAGATTCCAAGTGTAACTATTCTGAAAAAAATTTCCGCGTCCCGCGGCGGTGGCGAGAGCGAGTATTACAGTTGTAAGACGCAATTATTTCAGCGCGGCAACCCGCTTGGACAGACGCGAAAGTTTCCGCGAGGCCGTGTTCTTATGGAAGATTCCTTTCGAAACGCCACGCGCCAATTCCGGCTGCATCGCCTGCAACGCTTCGGTCGCTTCTTTCTTGTCGCCAGCTTCGACGGCCGCCTCGACCTTCTTGATGAAGCTGCGAATCCGGCTAACCCGGTTGGTGTTCACAACTGCACGCCGATCGTTACGGCGAATGCGTTTCTTGGCCTGGGGCGTGTTGGCCATAATAAACCTCGATCATGTCAAAATAAAAAGGCGCAGCCTTCGCCGCACCGCAAGCGCCTGGCACCTAGCTATGACGGCCGCGAAGGTCAAGTAGCAAGGCGAGGTCCGGCGGCGAGATTTCAGCGCTGGCATCGGGGGCAATAGAAGGTCGATCGACCGCTATCGACTCGCCGGCGGATACGCCCGCCACAACCGCACGCCTCCCCTTCCCGGCCATAGGCGCGCCAGCTTTTGAAAAAGTAACCAAGCTGGCCATCGGGTTGCGCATAGTCGCGCAGGCTCGAACCACCGGCTTCGATCGCTGCGGCGATGATCTCACGAATGGCCGACACCAGCCGCTCGAGCCGTGCGGCCCGAATACGCCGCCCTGAGGTACCCGGCGCAATTCGGGCCTGATGTAGCGCCTCGCAGACATAAATATTGCCAAGCCCGGCAACCACGCGCTGATCGAGCAGCAGAGATTTGACCGGTCCCGTGCGATCCGCAAAGGCTCGGGCCAGATAGTCCGCTGTAAAGTCCGGGCCCAGCGGCTCGGGGCCGAGCGCCGCGAAGGGCGCGAACCCGGCGAGTGCCTCCGTCCGCACCAGATCGAGCGAGCCGAAACGGCGCGGGTCGTTGAGCGCCAGCCTTCGTCCGATACCCGTCTCGATCACGAGATGATCATGGATGCCGATCTCTTCGGGGTCCAGCCGCCACCGACCGGACATTCCGAGATGGAAGATCAACGTGTCTCGACGATCGGTATCGATCAGCCCATATTTGGCGCGGCGCCCCAGACCTGTAACCATCGCACCCGTCATCCGTTGACGCAAATCGGGCGGAATCGGGCGCCGGAGATCCGGCCGTCGCGGCTCCGCCAGAGCGATCCGCTGGCCCAGCAACACGGGCTCAAGACCGCGTATGGTTGTTTCGACTTCAGGAAGTTCCGGCATCGTCATCAGCTAAGATGCGTTTGCGGGCACGGCAAGGCTTGGCTAGAGGAGCAAGCCTTCCCATCTGGCAGGCAGTCATGAACGAAGAAAATGTCTATTTTGGCTATGAAGACATAGCGCCCGAAGAAAAGACCGCGCGCGTCGGCGGCGTGTTTTCAAATGTGGCATCGAGCTACGACCTGATGAACGATGCGATGTCGGGCGGGATGCACCGGCTGTGGAAGGACCGTTTCGTTCGCCGGGTCAAGCCGCGCGCCGGCGAAGCGATTCTCGATATGGCCGGTGGCACCGGTGATATCGCCTTTCGCCTGGCCCGTTCCGGTGCCGCGATAACCGTGGCCGATATCAATGCGGAGATGCTCCAGGTCGGAATGGACCGGGCGGCAAAGCGCGATGTCGAGGGGCTGATCTGGGCGCAGGAAAACGCCGAAGCGTTGAGTTTCGCGGATAAGAGCTTCGATGTCTATACGATCGCCTTCGGCATTCGAAACGTGACCCATATCGGGCAAGCTCTGGAGGAGGCGCATCGCGTTCTCAAACGCGGCGGGCGATTTTTCTGCCTCGAATTCTCGACCACGCTCTGGCCGGGATTCGCCGAAGTCTATGACCTATATTCGCACAAGATTGTGCCAAAGATCGGCCAGGCGCTGGCCAAGGATGAAGACAGTTATCGCTATCTCATCGAATCGATTCGCCGCTTTCCCGATATGGCCGCCTTCAAAACCATGATCGAGGAGGCCGGTTTCGTTCAATGCGCCGTCGAGCCGATGCTGGGCGGGCTTGTGGCCATCCATAGCGGCTATCGGATTTGACCCGGCCCAGAACGCATATATGGCGGCTGTTGAAATGGGGCCGGACGCTGGCGCGGCACGGTGCGTTGAGCGGGATCGAGCGCGATCCCTTGACGCCGTCGCCGATCAAGCGGATGATTCGCATCGCCCGTTTCGGCGCCCGCGTGCCGAAACAGCCGGCCTATGCCGACGCATTGGAGGCGATCGGCCCCGCCGCGATCAAACTCGGTCAGACGCTGGCGACCCGGCCGGACTTGGTGGGCGAAGAGGCCACGCACGATCTGTTGCGGCTGCAGGACCGACTTCCTCCAATTCCGTTCGCACGCATCGAAGAAGCGATCGCGCGCTCCTTCGACAAATCGATCGATGCGCTCTTCTCGAGCATCGAACCGGATCCGGTCGGAGCGGCGTCGATCGCGCAGGTTCACAAGGCCGTAACCACCGACGGCCGAACGGTCGCCGTGAAAGTGTTGCGGCCCGGCATCGAAAAAGTCTTCGCGCGCGACATCGAAACCTATGAATGGGCCGCCACTCAGGTCGAGGCAATGGGCGGCGAGCTCGCCCGGCTTCGTCCACGCTTGACGATCGAGACGTTCAAGCGCTGGACGGCGCGCGAACTTGACCTCAGGCGTGAGGCCGCATCGGCGTCGGAACTGGCCGGCGGTATGCAGGCGGAACCCGATTTCGTCGTCCCGGCGATCGACTGGCAGCGGACCGGCGGACGCGTAATGACGCTCGAATGGTTCGACGGGATCAAGATTTCAGATCGCGACGCGCTCGACGCGGCCGGTCATGATCGCAAGGCGCTGGCCGGAACCCTTGTCCGCGCTTTTTTGCGCCAAGCCATCTCCGAAGGCTTTTTCCATGCCGATATGCATCAGGGCAATCTGTTCGTGCTGCCGGACGGCAAGATCGGCGCGATCGATTTCGGGATCATGGGCCGTATCGACCGGCGTGCGCGATTGTGGCTGGCCGAGATTCTCTATGGCCTGATCACCGGCAACTATCGCCGCGTCGCCGAAATCCATTTCGAAGCAGGCTATGTTCCCGCCTATCATAACGTCGCCGAATTCGCGACGGCTTTGCGGGCAGTCGGCGAACCGATCCGCGGCTTGCCGGTCAAGGAAATTTCGATCGGCCAGATGCTCGACGGCCTGTTCGCGATCACGCGCGATTTCGACATGCAGACACAACCGCATCTGCTGCTGCTGCAGAAGACGATGGTGATGGTGGAGGGCGTGGCCACGAGCCTCGATCCGGACGTCAACATGTGGGAGACCGCCAAGCCCTTCGTCGGTGAATGGTTGCGGAGCGAATTGGGGCCGGAAGCGGCAATCGCGGACAGGTTGCGCGAGGATATCGGAACGCTGGCGCGCCTACCCGAACTCGTGCGGCGGCTGGAAGCTGAGATCCCGAACCGCGGCGCCGCGCCGCCGTCACCGCCGCTGCAAGACGTGGAACCTGTAGCGATCGGCACAGGTTGGAAATACTGGCTGGTTGCGGCGCTCGGCGCCGGGGCCGGCATAGCAGGAAGTTGGTTTTGGTTATGATTGCGAAGTTCCGGAAACATCTGCGGAAAAAGGACAAACGCCCGCCGCGCCCCGATGCAGACGGCGTGACCTATCGTCCACTCCGCCCGCTGATGGAGCGGATCGACGGGTGGCGTACGGTCATCGACGACGATCGGCAAAGGGCCATGTATGATCGTGTGACAGCATCCGTCGACCGCGACGCATATGCAGCGCTGCAGGAGCAGTATCGCGCCGAGATCGAAAGCAGCGACGAACTGGCTGTGACCAAATATGTCGACCTGGCGCCGTGGTTCATGATTCATTCGCGGATCGCCCGACTGCTGGATATAGACATTCGGCCCCGATGTTCGATCCTCGATATCGGAGCGGGCGGCGGGCAGTTTCTCGCGATCGCCAAGGCCTATGGCCATGACGTGCTCGCCTTCGACCAACCCAAGCCGACGGTTTATGGTGATCTGCTGAAACTCTACGGAATTTCGAGGATCGAAGGCAGTGTAAAACTCGGCAAACCGCTGCCCGACCATATCGATCGTTTCGATCTCATCATGATCAACGGCCAGGTTTTTGACGTTTTTCCGCAAGACCGCAGCACGCGCTGGAACGTGCCGGAATGGGCGTCGCTTCTCGAATATCTGTGCAACACGCATCTCAACTATCCCGGCACCCTTTTCATCGGACTCAACAAATCGGCGGGACCGACGGGGACCGAAGACTTTCTCTGGCCCCTTATCGATCTTGCGGAAAGCCATGATGCGACCGTCGAACGTAAGCGCGCTACGATGCATTTCGAACTTGAAGAGCCGATTCGGTTTGACGAGGTTCCACATCTACCGTGGCTGGAGCTCGACGCTCAATGACTCGACAAAAACGCTCTGGATGCGCACATGCTGTCTTATGAATGGCAAACGCATCCTGCTGGTGATCGGCGGCGGTATCGCGGCCTATAAATCCTGCGAACTGATCCGGCTGGTCCGCAAGGCGGGCGGAGATGTCACCTGCGTATTGACCGATGGCGGGGCACAGTTCGTAACGCCGATGACGCTCGCCGCGCTATCGGAAGAACAGGTCCATACCAATCTCTGGGATCTTAAGAACGAGACCGAGATGGGCCATATCCAGCTTTCGCGCGAGGCCGATTTGATCGTCGTCTGTCCGGCGACGGCCGATCTGATGGCGAAGATGGCAGCGGGCATCGCCGATGACCTGGCGACAACGCTCCTTCTCGCGACCGATACTCAGGTGATGGCCGTACCCGCGATGAACGTGCGCATGTGGGATCATCCGGCAACGCAGCGCAATGTCGACCGGCTGCGTGAAGACGGCCTGATCGTACTCCATCCGGACGAGGGCCCGATGGCGTGTGGAGAATATGGCGAAGGCCGCCTGCCCGAACCCGAGGCCGTGTTCGCGGAAATCGAACAGGTTCTGGACGGCCGGACCGATGGGAATGCACACCCCCTGTCCGACAGGCATATCGTCATCACGGCCGGGCCGACCCGGGAACCGATCGATCCGGTGCGCTACATCGCCAATCGATCGTCGGGCCGGCAAGGCTATGCGATCGCCGAAGCGCTGGCACGGCTGGGCGCCGAGGTGTCGCTGATTTCCGGGCCCGTTGCGCTGGACAAACCGCGCGGCGTCAGACGCATCAATGTGGAAACGGCGCTCGAAATGGAAGCTGCGGTCGATGCGGCGCTACCCGCCGATGTCGCGATCCTGGTTGCCGCAGTGGCCGACTGGCGCGCCGAAGCCTCTCTGCGCAAGATCAAGAAAGGCGAAACCGGCGGGCCGCCCGATCTGAACCTGATCGAGAATCCGGACATATTGGCCGGGCTCAGCACCCATGATCGACGCCCGGGCCTGCTGATCGGCTTCGCGGCGGAAACCGATAAGGTCGTAGGCCATGCCAAGGCGAAGCTCGACCGCAAGGGTTGCGACTGGATCATCGCCAACGATGTCTCCGGCGATGTTATGGGCGGCTCCGAGAATAGCGTCCATGTCATTACAGCCGAAGGCGTCGAAAGCTGGGATCAGATGTCCAAACATGACGTCGCCCGAAAACTTGCCGAAAGAATCGCCGATGCGCTTGCCTGAGATCACGATTCGCCTGCAGCGGCTTCCTCACGGCGAAGGCCTTCCGATGCCGGCCTATGCAAGCGCCGGAGCTGCGGGAATGGACGTCGTGACAGCGGAGGACTTTACCCTGGAACCTGGCCAGCGAATGGCGGTTCCCAGCGGCTTCGCGATCGCGATTCCGGACGGATATGAAGTGCAGGTCCGCCCACGCTCCGGCCTCGCCTTCAAACATGGCGTCACCTGCCTCAACACGCCGGGCACGATCGACAGCGATTATCGCGGCGAGGTGAAGATCATTCTCGCCAATCTCGGTACCCAGCCCTTCTCCGCCTTGCGCGGCGAACGGATCGCCCAATTGGTGCCTGCGCCCGTCCAGCGCGCCGTGCTGACCGAGGTCAACGCACTCGACGACACGGAACGCGGCTCAGGCGGGTTCGGCTCGACCGGACGCTGAGCCGGGGACATGACCCTCACCGACGCACAGCTGGAGCGCTATGCCCGCCATATCGTGCTCAAGGAAATCGGTGGAGACGGCCAGAAAAAGCTACTCCATGCGACCGTCGCGATCGTCGGCGCAGGCGGGATCGGCTCGCCTCTGATCCAGTATCTTGCGGCCGCCGGTATCGGCCGATTGCGGATCGTCGACGACGATACCGTCACGCTTTCCAACTTGCAGCGGCAGACGCTTTACGGCACGCGCGATATCGGCCAACCGAAAGTCGATTGCGCCGCAGACGCCGTCGACCGGCTCAATCCCGATACCGTCGTCGAGGCTATGAATGAGCGGCTCGGAGCGGAAAATATCGGAGGTTTTCTGGACGGCGCCGACATCGTGGTCGACGGCTCGGACAATTTCGAAACACGGTTGCGGGTGGCGGATGATTCGTATCGCAGGAGAATACCCCTTGTCTCCGCCGCCATCGGCCAGTTCGACGGGCAACTGAGCGTCTTCCGCGGTTGGGAAGCCGACAAGCCCTGCTATCGCTGCTTCGTGGGCACCGAGCCCGACCGTCCCGATGCCAGCTGCGCGGACCAGGGCGTGCTCGGGGCGCTGGCCGGCGTCATGGGCAGCATGGCGGCGATGGAAACGATTCGGCAGATCGCGGGCTTCGGCGAGGACATGGCCGGCAAGCTGCTGTTGTTCGATGCGCTGAGCGCACGCGCGCGAACGCTCACTCTTCCGAAGGACCCGGGATGCCCGATATGCGCGGTCTGACGATCATCCTGGCAAGCGTCGACCCCGAACGCTTTTATTCGGCCCTTTCGATTGCAGCGGCGCATGCCGCCACCGGTGTGGCTGTGCGGCTCTTCCTCGAGGGGCGAGCCGTCACTCTGCTCGCCGAACGCTCACCCGTCCCCAACGATGCCGATCGCAACGCCAGCGGCCTGCCGACACTGGCTGAAATGCGCGAAGAATCTACCCACCTCGGCGTTCGGCTGATCGCTTGTCAGGGTGGTATGGCGCTGGCAGGGTTGGAGATCGGCCAGCTCGGCCCGGATGTAGACGCCGGCGGGCTGGTAGGGCTGATGACGAGCCTGCGGGATGATCGGCTCGTCACGCTTTAGTAGGGGAGGACAATCATGACGCTACCCGTCACCGCCGCATTGGCCGTCGCCATGGCCACGCTCTTGCTGTTGCTTGCGATCGATACGGTCAGACAGAGATTCCGGACAACCACGGCGCACGGACTTGGCGACGATCAACGGCTCACCAGCGCCAGCCGCTCGCACGGCAATCTCGCCGAACATGCGCCGATGGTCATCATCCTGGTCGCGTTGCTCGAATTGGCGCGCGCCGACCATATGGGTCTCATGATCGTTTCGGGAGTCTTTATCGTGGCGCGCGTGCTCCACATTCACGGCCTTTACAATCCCAAGGAAGGCGGGCCGCCGCTCTCGCGGGCCATCGGCGTAATCCTGACCTGGATCGTCCTTGCGGTCTTGATCGGATGGACGCTCTGGCTGTTATCGACCCATCTCGGCTGACGGCTTGGCGGGCGGCTCAGGACTCCGCCTTTTTCTTCGCAGCAGGCTTCTTCTTTGCCGCCGTTTTCTTCTTTTTGGCGGGCGCCTTGCGCTTCTTCTTCGCTGGGCCTTTCGCAGCCCGCTCGTCGATCAGCTGCGCCGCTTCCTCGAGCGTCAGTTCGTCCTTGTCGACAGTTTTTGGGATCGTCGCATTGGTCGTACCGTCGGTCACATAAGGACCGTAGCGCCCGTCCATCAGCTTGATCTCTTCCTCTGTGCGCGGATGCTTGCCGAGGACCTTGAGCGGCTCGCGCTGGCCCCGCCCTCTCCCGCCCTTGGTCTTCGCCTCGGCGATCTTCACGACCGCGGCGTTCATGCCGATCTCGAAAACCTCCGTGGTGGTTTCGAGTTTCGCATATTTGCCGTCATGCCGCAGATAGGGGCCATAGCGTCCGATCGCCGCCTCGATTTCTTTGCCCGTCTCCGGATGTTCGCCGACGATGCGGGGCAGAGATAGAAGCCTGAGCGCCATTTCCAGATCGACATCGGCGCGGGCGACATCCTTGGGGATGGACGCACGCTTGGGCTTTTCGCCTTCGCCCTGACCCATTTCCACATATGGGCCGAACCGACCCGTCTTGAACTCGATATCCTCGCCGCTTTCGGGATCCTGGCCGAGTATTTCGTCCTCGCCATGATCCTGCTGATCGCCGCCGCGCTGGCCGAACTGCCGCGTATACTTGCACTCAGGATAATTGGAGCATGAAATAAAGGCGCCATAGCGGCCGCCGCGCAATGCCAACTTGCCCTCTTTGCAACGCGGGCAGAGGCGCGGGTCGGAACCGTCTTCGGTCTCCGGGAAGAGCAAAGGCTCGAGAAACTTGTCGAGTTCGGCGGTGATGTCGGACGGCTTCTGCTCCATCACCTCATCGGTCTTGGGTTTGAAATCGTTCCAGAAGGCCGCGAGAATTTCCTGCCATTGCGCGCGTCCGCCCGAGATATCGTCGAGCTCCTCTTCGAGACCGGCGGTAAAATCGTAACTTACATAGCGCTCGAAGAAACGTTCAAGAAACGATGTGACGAGCCGACCGCTTTCCTCCGGAAAGAAACGATTCTTGTCGACGCGCACATATTCGCGCGTCTTGAGCGTCTGAAGGATGGACGCATAGGTGGACGGACGCCCGATGCCGAGCTCTTCCATCTTCTTGACAAGACTGGCTTCCGAATAGCGAGGCGGCGGCTGGGTGAAATGCTGTTCGGCATCGACGCTCTTTTTCGCCGGCGCATCGCCCTCGCTCATCACCGGGAGCAGCTTCGAATCCTCATCGCCGTCATCGTCGCGGCCTTCGGTGTAGAGCGCCATGAACCCTGGAAACTTAACGACCTGGCCGGTGGCGCGCAGCGCCGTCTGCCCCGTCCCTTCTTCCATCTCCACCGTGGTGCGTTCGAGCCGCGCCGAGGCCATCTGGCTGGCCAGCGCGCGTTTGTAGATGAGTTCATACAGGCGCGCATGATCGGCGCTCCCGACCTTGTCGCGCGAAAACTCGGTTGGGCGGATCGCCTCGTGCGCTTCCTGCGCATTTTTAGCCTTGGACTTATACTGACGCGGCTTGTCCGGAACATAACTCGCATCATAGCGGTTCGCGATCGCGCCGCGCGCGGCCGAGATCGCCGACCCATCCATCTGCACGCCGTCGGTCCGCATATAGGTGATCGCGCCATCCTCGTAGAGCTGCTGCGCGATCCGCATCGTATGGCTCGCGGCAAAACCGAGCTTGCGCGCGGCTTCCTGCTGCATCGTCGAGGTCGTGAAGGGCGGGGGCGGATTGCGGGTGAGTGGCTTGGTTTCCACCGAAACGATCTTGAACAGCCCCGCTTCGACATCGGCCTTGGCGGCCATCGCATCGCCTTCGCTGCCGATCGTCAGCCGCTCGATCTTGTCGCCTTTCCAGCGGACGAGCCTGGCGGTGAACGTTGTGCCGTCCTGTTCCATCTGAGCGGCGATCGACCAATATTCCTGCGGCTTGAAAGCCTCGATCTCGCGTTCGCGTTCAACGACGAGCTTCAAAGCGACCGACTGGACGCGGCCCGCTGATTTCGCACCGGGTAGCTTGCGCCACAGCACCGGCGATAGCGTAAAACCGACCAGATAATCGAGCGCCCGCCGCGCCCGATAGGCATCGACTAGATCGTCGTCGAGACCTCTTGGATGGGCGATCGCGTCCAAGACGGCCGCCTTGGTGATCGCGTTGAATGCCACCCGCTCGACCTTGGCGGGAAGCGCCTTGCGCTTCTGAAGCACTTCTTGAACGTGCCAGCTGATCGCCTCGCCTTCGCGGTCCGGGTCGGTGGCGAGGATCAGTTCTTCGGCGTCCTTCGCCGCATCGGTGATCGCCTTTAGCTGCTTGGTCTTGTCGCCATAGGCTTGCCACTTCATCGCGAAGCCGTCTTCCGGGTCGACCGAACCATCCTTGGGCGGCAGATCGCGGACATGGCCATAGGATGCAAGCACGCGGTAATCGCCGCCAAGATATTTTTCGATTGTCTTGGCCTTGGCCGGCGACTCAACAACTACAAGTTTCATAAGACGAACGTTTCTCTCAGGTCAGGCGGGGTTCTCATACGCGTACGAGGATGGGATGCAAATCGCGTTCGTCAAGCGAAGACGTCCTCAAGATCTTCCCGGCCCGTCAAATTTGCCAGCTGAATGTATGTCGCGAGACCCAATACCCATCCGCCCGTCTGAACCGCCTGCAAGAGAAGATTGAGCGGCAGGTTAGTCCAAATACTGTAATCTTCCGGATAGGGTACGAAGAGGAAAAGCGCGACCGCGGCCGCGACATAAACCAAAGCCAGGATGAGGACGAGCAGCAGGATTTTCCAGAAATGCGGCGTAACGAGAGCTTTGCTCCGGCCGAAACTATCCATGACATTTTCGTTTTCAACGAGCAGCACGGGCAACACGACGAACCAGATCGTCATCAACCAGATACCCGGTATGACGAGTAAAACCAGGCCGAAAATCACACCGAGCGTCCATAGTATCGACTGCCCAAACGCCCTGAAATATCCGCCGAGCGTCGGGCTGCCGTCTTCATGATCGCGGCCGTCCAGAAGGCCTTTTTCGCGCGCCAATCGAACGATCACGAGGATTTGCAGATAGAGGACCACGAAAGAGAACAGATTCTGCAGCGAGAAAGCGGTGCTGTCGTCCACGGACAGCTCGATGACGGTATACCCCGCCGCCGCCGCCACCGTTACAACGAGCAGCATGAGCCAGTTGGATTCGGCGAGATTGAGCACCTCGGTCAGCACGCTCGAAATTTCGAAAGACCGGTCTTCCGGATTATCCAAAGCTCACCCTTCCCCCGGCATGGCGCTCAAGCCTTCCGGCCAGTTCCAGCTCGAGCAGGATCGTCTGGACGACCGCCGGAGCGATTCCGGATTGCCGAATCAGCTCATCGACGGCAACGGGGACGAGACCCAGCAACTCGGTCACCGTTTCGCGCTGCTTCGCGTCAACGTCGGACGAAATCGATTCCGGCTCATATCTCTCTCCCGACTCCTCGATACCCGGCACGTCAAAGGGCTGGAGCGTGCCAAGTACATCGTCGATATTCTGGATCAACGTCGCTCCGTCGCGGATCAGCTGGTTGCAGCCTTGCGCGCGCGGATCGAGCGGCGAGCCGGGCACCGCCATCACCTCGCGGCCGAATTCGTTGGCCTGTCTTGCGGTGATTAAAGAGCCCGATTTCGGGGCCGCTTCGACAACGATCGTTCCCATACCCAGTCCGGCGATGATCCGATTGCGATACGGAAAGTGGCGGGCCTTGGGTTCGCTGCCGGGCGGCTGTTCGGCCAAGAGTACACCACGTTCGGCAATATCGAGCTGCAACGCCTCGTTCTCCGGCGGATAGAAGATATCGATCCCGCCGGCAATCACCGCGATGGTACCGCTATCGAGTGCGCCCGTATGCGCCGCCGTATCGATCCCGCGCGCCAGCCCAGACACGACGACATAGCCTTCTCCGCCAAGCTTATAGGCCAGATCGCGCGCGAAGCGCCGGGCGGCTGCCGATGCATTCCGCGCGCCGACCATCGCAATGAGCGGCTTGGCGAGCAGGCTCAGATCGCCCCGGACGATCAAGGCCGGCGGGGCCGTTGGAATTTGCGCGAGCGCCGGCGGATAGGGCGACTCATGGAGAAAGACGTATCCCGCACCCAGCCGATCGACCGCCGCCATCTCCGCCTCGATAGCACCAGGGTCGGCAAGTGTCGGCGCCCGTCCTCCGCCGCGCCGGGCAAGATCGGGAATCGCGTCGAGCGCTGCTTCCGCGGTTCCGAACCGCGCGAGCAACTGACGATAAGTGACCGGACCGATATTGCGGGATCGGGCCAGCCGCAGTTTCGCCGCGTGACGGGGGTCAACCATTGGCGGACGCGCCGACCTTGGGTTCCTCCCCACGGAACAGTCGGCCGATATTGCTCCGATGCTTCCAGATCACGAGCAGGGCCAGCCCGGCAAACAGAAACATCAGCGTCACATTGCCTTGCCAAAGCGCCGCGACCGGCAAAGCGATCGCCGCGCTGAGCCCGCCCAGCGAGGAAAAGCGGAACAGCGCCACCATCGCCAGCCAGATGAGAGCGAATATCAGCAGATAGATCCAGCCAAAGGCGAGCGCGATGCCGAGCAAAGTCGCCACGCCCTTTCCCCCCCGAAATTTGAGCCAGACCGGGTAGCAATGGCCGACAAAAGCCCCGAGCGCGGCAAGGCGCATCATCGATTCAGGATCGCCTCCAAGATAGGGCGCCAGCGTTACCGCCAGAAACCCCTTGGCGACGTCCAGCAACAAGGTCACGGCCGCCAGACCTTTCCGCCCGGTGCGCAGAACATTGGTTGCGCCGATATTTCCCGAACCGATCGCCCGCAGGTCTCCCGCCCCCATTGCCCGGGTCAGCAGCAAACCGAACGGCACCGAGCCGAACAGATAACCGACCAACAAAGCCGATGCCGGCGCCAGCCAAAGGGGGGTATCGAAAATGGCTTAGTCTCCTCTCGCGATCCGCCACGGTCTTGGCGACGCCGCTTCATGCGACAATGGATACCAAGATGTCCATCCGTTGCGGCCGGGCGCGCTTGGCCATATGGCAATCCGCCATGCACGCCGATCAACCTCTTTTACTGCTGGATACGGGCGTCGGCGGACTATCCGTCCTTGGTCCGATCACGGCTCTGCTTCCCAATGCGCCGATCGTCTACGCGCTCGATCAAGCCGGCTTTCCCTATGGTCAGAGGCCGGAAGCGGAACTGGCCGCCCGGGTGCCAGCATTGCTGGGGCGGCTTGCCGAGCATGTCGATGCGCGGCTTGCCGTGATCGCGTGCAACACAGCATCGGTGATCGCGCTGGAACCCGTGCGCGCGGCACTGGCGATTCCGATCGTCGGAACGGTGCCCGCGATCAAGCCGGCCGCAGCGATCTCCCAATCGCGGGTGATCGGCGTACTCGGCACCGCGTCGACGGTCCGCCAGCCCTATGTCGACAATCTGTCGCGCGAATTTGCAAGCGATTGCACCGTGCTGCGCCACGGCACCCACGATCTCGTCGCGCTGGCCGAATGCAAGATGCGCGGCGAGGAAACCGCGCCCGGGAGTTACGCGACCATACTCGACGGTCTGTTCAGCCAGCCCGGCGGCGACAGGATTGACACCATCGTCCTCGCCTGCACCCATTTTCCGCTCGTCGAGGAGGAGTTGCTGGCGGCAGCGCCGCAACCCGTTACTTTTGTTCATGGAGGGGACGGCATCGCCCGGCGCGTTGCCCATTTGACCGAAGAGCAACCCTGGCCCGACGCGCCCTTGCCGGGCCGCGCGATCTTCATCTCCGACGGCAGCGATCCCGCTCCGCTCTATCCGTGCCTTCGCAGGTATGGAATCGACATTTTCGAACAGCTTTAGGCCCGATCGCGCGCAAAAAACTGTCAATCAGCCGATTACTGAAAACGAAACTTCCAATCGGTCGCAAAGCGGCATCCATGCCGCGTGTCCGACGTTCAAGAAAACTTGGGAAACTGCGGTTTTTCCGTTTTTTTGGCGCACCGCCATCGACTTTCTTGATTACTATGAGCCAGAAATCCGGTTTCACCGGTCGGCGGCCCATCCATAGCCTTCTCCCATCGGGCGCACCTCCCCTTCCCAGGCGCTACGAAAGAACAGGAGAAGATTATGAAATACCTTGTCGCAGGCACCTTGCTCGCCGCGAGTTCGACCGCCGCGCTAGCGCAGGATACGCAATTCACCCGCGACAATGGCGCGCCGATTGCCGACAATCGGGACAGCCGCACTGCCGGCGAATTCGGCGGCGTGTTGCTCGAAGACACCCATCTGATCGAGAAGCTCGCAGCGTTCGGGCGCGAACGCATTCCCGAGCGCGTCGTGCATGCCCGCGGCACCGGTGCCCAGGGCGTTTTCGTCGCCGAGCGCGATCTTTCAGAATTCACGACGGCCTCGCTATTTCAGCCCGGCTTGGAAACGCCGGTATTCGTCCGCTTCTCGACCGTGATCCACCCGAGCGGGTCGCCGGAAGCTCTGCGCGACCCCCGCGGCTTTGCGACCAAATTCTACACGCAGGAGGGCAATTGGGATCTGGTCGGCAACAATCTGCCCGTCTTCTTCATCCGCGATGCCATGCAGTTTCCGGACATGGTTCACAGCCTAAAGCCCTCGCCGATCACCAACCGCCAGGAGCCGGAACGCTTTTTCGACTTTTTCAGCCACACGCCGGAATCCGTCCATATGCTGACACAGGTCTATAGCGATCTCGGTACGCCGGCGAGCTATCGGCAAATGGCCGGGCACGGGGTGCACGCTTTCCGGCTCGTCAATGCCGGGGGCGAGATCGTTTTCGCGAAGTTCGAATGGCGGCCCCATGAAGGCGTCGAGACGCTGACCGCCGAAGAGGCGAGCCGCGCCAATTTCAACTATGCGACCGACGATCTCTATTCGAACATCGCAGCCGGGAATTATCCGCGTTGGGACATGTATGTGCAGATATTGCGGCCTGAGGAAATCGCGGCGCTGGATTACAATCCGTTCGATGCCACCAAGGACTGGTACGACATTCCGTCCATCCGCGTCGGCACGATGACGTTGAACGAGGTTCCGCCGGATTTCTTCGCCTTTACCGAGATGGCCGGCTTCCAGCCGTCCAACCTCGTCCCGGGTATAGAGGCATCGCCCGATCGACTGTTGCAGGGCCGGCTCTTTTCCTATGCCGACACGCAACGCTACCGGCTGGGCGTCAACGGTTCGCAGCTGGAGGTCAATGCGCCACGCATCCGCGTGACGAACAACAACCAGAACGGCGCGATGACGCATGAGGTACGCGACAGCGACGTGAACTATTTCCCGGCGCGGAATCGGCCATTGGCGACCGACCGGTCGTTCGCGGCTTCATCCTATACACTGGAAGGTATCGCCGAAGCCCGGCCGATTTCGGAGACCAACAACTTCGCGCAGGCCGGCATCTTCTACCGCCGGCTCGACGCCGGGCAGCAGGCGAATCTGATCAGCAATCTGGCCGGCGATCTGAACCAGGTCGAGGATCGCATCGTGAAGACCCGCATGGTGAGCTTCTTTTACCAGGCGGACGCCGATTATGGCCGCCGACTGGCCGAGGCGGCGAACGTGCCGATGGCCGAAGTCGAACGCGCAGTCGCCGAATATCAGGCGACGTCGGCGGACTGACCGGTTGGCGGAGGGAGGCATGGCTTCCCTCCGCGCGCTTCCTTCCACATGTACGGGAATTGATTATGATACGCATCGCCGCGCTGGCCCTTGGCCTGTCCCTCTGCTCCGTTCCGGCATCAGCCCAGGAGCTTCCCCCGATCGAAGAGCGGCAGGCATTGCTGTTCGACGCCGCCCGCGAAGGGCGAACCGATATCGTCGAGATATTGGCGATGACCGGCGTCGACCTGAATGCCTATGACGCCCGCGGTTTCACACCTGTGATCCTCGCCGCCTATGCCGGGCATGCCCAAACCGTCTCCGCGCTGGTCGCGGCCGGCGCAGACCCGTGCCTGGCTGATCGCGCACAAGGCAATACGGCGCAGATGGGCGTCGCGTTTCGCGGCTATGACGATCTCGCCGCCCAGCTGCTTGACACCGAATGCGACGTGGACGCCCGGAACGGGGCCGGCCAGACCGCGCTGATGATGGCTGCACTTTTCGGGCGCTACCGGCAAGTCGAGATGCTGATCACCGCCGGTGCCGATGTGGGAATAGCCGATGCAGAGGGCCGAACGGCGGCTTCCGTCGCGGCAGTTCAGGGCAACTCCGAACTGGCGCAACGGCTTACCCGCCAACCGGACTAGCAACGTGCCAGCCCCAAAACCCGCTTATTGCGAGTCGTTCGCGCTGGAAATGGCCGATTCCAGCCATTACATGACCTGCAATCCTAACGCCGGGGAACGAATCTTGGACTATCAGCGCGTATTTTCGAAGGCCATCGAGCGGCTCCACGAAGAGGGCCGCTATCGGGTTTTCATCGATATCCTGCGCAACAAGGGCGCCTTCCCCAACGCCCGTTGTTTTGCCGGGCATAACGGGCCCAAACCGATCACCGTATGGTGCTCGAACGATTATCTTTCGATGGGCCAGCACCCGAAAGTGATCGCGGCGATGGAAGAGGCGCTGCACGACGTGGGTGCCGGTTCGGGCGGCACGCGCAATATCGGCGGTAACACGCATTACCATATCGATCTGGAAAACGAACTGGCTGACCTGCACGGCAAGGAAGGCGCGCTGCTCTTCACATCAGGCTATATCTCCAATGAAGCGACGCTGACGACGCTGGGCAAATTGCTGCCCGGCTGCGTCGTTTTTTCGGACGAGCTCAACCACGCCTCGATGATTGCCGGGATCCGCAATGCGGGCTGCGAAAAGCATATCTGGCGGCACAACGATCTCGACCATCTCGAAGAATTGCTGGCGGCCGAGAACCCGGAAACACCCAAGCTGATCGCTTTCGAAAGCGTTTATTCGATGGACGGCGATGTCGCGCCGATCGCCGAGATTTGCGATCTGGCCGACAAATATAACGCCCTCACCTATTGCGACGAAGTCCATGCCGTCGGCATGTACGGGCCGCGCGGCGGCGGCATCACGGATCGCGATGAAGTCGCCGACCGGGTGACGATTATCGAGGGCACGCTCGCGAAGGCGATCGGCGTGATGGGCGGCTATATCGCGGCCGACAAGATGATCGTCGATGTCATCCGCAGCTATGCGCCGGGCTTCATCTTCACGACCAGCCTCTCGCCCGTGCTCGTCGCGGGCGCGCTCGCCAGCGTGAAGCATCTCAAGGCGTCGAGCGACGAACGCGAAGCGCAGCAGGCCTCCGCCACGAAGCTCAAAACGATGTTCGCGGACGCCGGTCTGCCAGTCATGGACTCCACGACCCATATCGTTCCGCTGATGGTCGGCGATCCGGTCAAGGCCAAGCGGATCAGCGATATCCTGCTCGCCGAATATGGCGTCTACGTACAGCCCATCAATTATCCCACCGTCCCGCGCGGCACCGAACGCCTGCGCTTCACCCCCGGACCGACGCATGATGAGGAAATGATGCGCGAATTGACCGGCGCGCTGGTCGAGATCTGGGATCGAATGGAATTGCGGCTCGCGGCCTGACGAAAAATTGGACGAGCAAGCATCTACCTACGACGAAGTCGTCCGCGGACGCCGCTCCATCCGCGGCTATCTCGACAAGCCGGTCCCGCGCGCACTGATCGAGGAGATACTCGGCCTCGCGATGCGTTCGCCGACGTCCATGAACACCCAGCCATGGTATTTTCACGTCATCACCGGCGAACCGCTAGATCGGATCCGCAAGGGCAATACCGATAACATCCTTGCCGGTGTCCCCGACAGCCGCGAGTTCCGACGCGGCGAGCCCTTTGGGGGCGTCCACCGGGAGCGACAGATCGAGGTGGCCAAGCAATTGTTCGGTGCGATGGGGATTGCGCGCGACGACAAGGAAGGCCGGCAGGACTGGGTGCTGCGCGGTTTCCGCCAGTTCGACGCACCGGTCTGCGTAATCGTAACCTATGACCGCGAGCTATCCAGTAGCGACGACACCGCCTTCGATTGCGGCGCGGTGACGACGGCGCTGGTCAACGCCGCCTGGTCGCGGGGTCTGGGCTGCGTCATCAATTCACAGGGCATTATGCAATCGCCGGTCGTGCGCGAACATGCGAACATCCCAGACGATCAGGTCATCATGAAGGCCGTAGCGATGGGCTGGCCCGACCCGGACTTTCCCGCAAACGCCGTCTATTCGAACCGCAAGCCGCTCGACGAAACGGTGCGCTTCGTCGGCTTCGCGGACTGAGTTTCGGCTTTAGCACCTATTCATCCTCTTCATCGACGGCCGCCTCGAGATAGGGCATCGCCTCCACCAGTTCGAAACCGTCCGTCTCTTCGACGAAATGGCGCAGCCAATAGGCATGGCCGCTGCCGACCAGCACGAATATGCGTTCGCCCGGGTCGGCGATCATCTGCAACTTCGCGAACATCTTGGCGTTGCGCATGTACCAATAGGCGTTGAGTTCGGCGCCCGGCTGATCATCTCCATCACCGAATTGTAGAAGGCCATAATAGAGCGAACGGTGCATCGGGAGAATTTGCTCCGGGTCGTTATGGGTCATCAGCAGCTGGGCCAATGTTTGCGTCGCCTGTGCGGCCTGTTGCCGGTCATTCTCCGCCCGAACGATGGCGAACAGCCGTTGCAGGTCTTCCTGCATGCTGTTCGCCTCGGCAAAGGCGTTGACCCGGCCCATCGGAAAATAATCGGGCTCGCCTTCGCCCGGCCGCTCGTCGAAACCGAAAACCCTGTCATGTCCCATCCGAGATGCCAGTCGATAGCCGATCTGGATCGACTCGTTGCGCTCGGTCGCCAGCATGGCGGCATCGAATTGCGAATAATCGGAATCGATAAAGTCCGGTGCGTTGGCTTGGCTTTCCAGAAGGACACGATCCGGGGCCCAATCCGCCAACGATTCCACGAGAACGGCGAGTTCCGCCTGGCGATGCGGCACAAGCACGTCGTCGGCCTCCATATTCACCACATCGAGACCCGGATTGGCGAAATGATAGGTTCCGAAGATCATCACCTGGATGGGTTCTGCCTCCCCCTGAGCCTGGGCAACCGATGCCGGCACGGCGAACGCGAAAAGCAGAAAAAGCTGAAGCAAGCGCATGGAAGTCTCCCCAGTCTTAGTGTATTATTACTATGATACACACAGTATGCTATGGTGCAAGGCCGGGCCAGGATCATGTGGAAAAAACCACCATAGGTGGTGGCGGAAAGTTGTCATCGCGACTAAATGGGCATTCGCACCGCCCATGGAGGCCCGCATGCCGCACAGCATCGTCATCGCATCGGATCACGCCGCTATCGAGTTGAAGGCCGAATTGGTCGCCTGGCTCGAAGAACAAGGTCACGACGTAACCGATCTCGGCCCGCACAGCGGCCAGTCCGTCGATTATCCCGATTACGGCTATGCGCTGGCCGAAGCGATAGCGGCGGGCGACGAAGAATTCGGCGTCGCGCTATGCGGCTCGGGCATCGGCATTTCGATTGCCGTAAACCGCAATCCTGCCTGCCGCTGCGCGCTGGTGTCCGACAATCTCGCGGCCCGCCTGTCCCGCGAGCATAATGACGCGAATGTCATTGCGATGGGCGCGCGCCTAATCGGCGTCGAAACCGCCAAGGACTGCCTGGCGGCTTTCCTCTCCACCGCATTCGGTGGCGATCGTCATCAGCGCCGCGTCGACAAACTCTCCAACCCGGCCCCCACCCGGGAACCCGCCTAAAGGAATTTCAATGAGCACCAATCCCGCCAATCTCAACGATGTCCAGCCGGACGGTTTTTTTTCCGACCGGGTCGGTGCGACCGATCCCGATGTTGCTGATGCGCTGAACGCCGAACTGACGCGCCAGCAAAAACAGATCGAGCTGATCGCGTCGGAAAACATCGTCTCCAAGGCGGTGCTCGAGGCGCAAGGATCGGTGCTCACCAACAAATATGCAGAGGGCTATCCGGGTCGACGCTACTATCAAGGCTGCGCGCCGTCCGATTCCGTCGAGACGTTGGCGATAGACCGCGCGAAGGAACTGTTCGGATGCGGCTTCGCCAACGTCCAGCCGCATTCGGGCGCCCAGGCCAATGGCGCCGTGATGCTCGCGCTAACCATCCCGGGCGATACGATCCTCGGCATGTCGCTCGATGCCGGAGGCCATCTCACCCATGGCGCGAAACCGGCCCAGTCGGGCAAATGGTTCAACGCGATCCAGTATGGCGTGCGCGAGGACGATCATCTGATCGATTATGACCAGGTCGAAGCGCTCGCCAAAGAACATCAACCCAAACTGATCATCGCCGGCGGCTCTGCCTATCCGCGGATCATCGACTTCGCCCGGTTCCGCGAAATCGCGGATATGGTCGGCGCCTATCTGATGGTCGACATGGCGCATTTCGCCGGCCTTGTTGCCGCGGGTGTGCACCCGACCCCCTTCGGTCATGCACATGTCGTTACGACGACCACCCACAAAACGCTGCGCGGCCCGCGCGGCGGTATGGTGCTGACCGATGACGAGGCGATTGCGAAGAAGATCAATTCGGCGGTCTTCCCCGGGCTTCAGGGCGGCCCGCTCATGCATGTGATCGCGGCCAAGGCCGTTGCGTTTGGCGAAGCGCTGCGTCCCGAATTCAAGAGCTACGCGGCCGCCGTCGTCGAAAATGCGAAAGTGCTGGCGAGCCGCCTCAAGGAGCGCGGCGCCGATCTGGTGGCCGGCGGCACCGATACGCATGTCGCGCTGATCGATCTCCGCCCGCTCGGCGTGACCGGACGCGATGCGGACGAGGCGCTCGAACGTGCAGGCATCACCTGCAACAAGAACGGGATCCCGTTCGATCCCCTGCCTCCGGCCAAGACGAGCGGTATACGCGTCGGATCACCGGCCGGCACAACGCGGGGCTTCGGGCCCGCCGAATTCCGCGAAATCGGCGATATGGTCGCCGATGTGCTCGAAGGATTGCGGGAAAAAGGCGAGGATGGCGATCCCGCGGTGGAAGCTGAAGTGAGGCAGCGCGTAGAAGCGCTGTGCGATCGTTTCCCGATTTACCCAGAGCTGTAGCGTCAGCCCATGCGCTGCCCGTTCTGCGCCCATGACAGCAGCCAGGTTAAGGACAGCCGGCCCACCGAAGATGGCACGACGATCCGAAGGCGGCGACAATGCGAGGGTTGCGGCGCACGTTTTACGACGTTCGAACGGATCCAGCTGCGCGAGCTGACCGTGATCAAGAGCAAGGATCGCCGCGAGCCGTTCGATCGCGACAAGATCCATCTTTCCGTTTCGCTGGCCTGCCGTAAACGCGGCGTCGGGCCCGAGCAGATCGATCAACTCGTCTCGGGAATCCAGCGCCAGCTCGAGACCAGCGGCGAGACGGAGATCAAATCGAAACGGATCGGCGAAATGGTGATGGAGGGGCTGCAGCAGCTCGACAGCGTCGCCTATATCCGGTTCGCCAGCGTCTATAAGGATTTCCGCGAAGCCAAGGATTTCGAGGAGTTTGCGGGCACGGTAAAGGATCTGTTCGAATAGTGAGCGAGGCCCCCGCCCCTCCACCGAAGATCGTCCTCGTCCGCCCGCAGCTTGGCGAGAATATCGGCAAGGCGGCGCGGGCGATGCTCAATTTCGGGCTGACCGAGATGCGGATCGTCGCGCCGCGCGACGGCTGGCCCAATCCCGACGCCTTCCCGGCGGCCTCGGGCGCCGACAGCGTGCTCGACGATGCGGAAGTTTGCGAAAGTGTCGCGCAGGCGGTGGCGGACTGTTCGCATGTGTACGCAACCACGGTCAGGAAGCGGGGTTTGGACAAGCCGGTGCTGACTCCGGCCCAGACCGCCGCCACCATCCGCCAACTTCCGGCACCATCGGCCATCCTTTTCGGCCCCGAACGCTCCGGTCTCGATGCGGACGATGTCGCGCTCGCGAACACGATCGTCACCGTACCGATCAATCCCGAATTCGGTTCGCTGAACCTCGCCCAGGCGGTCATCCTGCTCGCCTATGAATGGTCGAAGGGCGCCGGGCTCTCCATCCCGACCGAGAAGGAGATGCTGCCGCCCGCCCCGCATACCGAACTCGAAGCGCTGATCGCGCATCTCGAAACCGCGCTGGAACCGACCGGCTATTTCTTCCCGCCCGACCGAACGCCGACGACCAAGCGCAACCTCAGAACCATATTGACCCGGCCGCAATGGAGCTCGCCCGACGTCCAGGCGCTGCGCGGCGTTATCTCCGCGCTCGAAAAAAAGCGCTAAGCGGCGTCTTTCCGGTTCCGGTCGCCCGCGATATCGATCGCCGCCCGATAGGCCGCGAGGCGCACCTCTTCGGCCAGCTCGGAATCCGGCAAGGTCCGCGCCAACACCATGCCGCCCACGCACAGCGCCGCCAGGGACAGCGCCGCATCGCGCCCCTTGTCCGGCGTCGCGGCGAGGCCGTTCTCGAACAGCCCCACCATCGCCGTGAGCAACAGCTGATAGGCCTCGCGAACCTGCGGATTGGCCCGCGCGATATCGGACGGCAGCGCGATCATCGGGCACTGCCCGTCGCGATCGCCCAGATGCTCGGCGGAGAGATAGCCTTCGATCATTTGCCGCGCCATATCGGGCCCCGGCCGCGACGGATCGACCCCGGCATCCGCGCGCCACTCGGCCCCGCGGCCCATCAGGAAACTCGAGACGGCGGCCGCGTACAGCGCCTCCTTGCTCTCGAAATGATTGTAGAAGCCGCCGCGCGTCAGCCCGGCA
This sequence comes from Pseudomonadota bacterium, assembly GCA_039180285.1. GTDB lineage: Bacteria > Pseudomonadota > Alphaproteobacteria > Sphingomonadales > Sphingomonadaceae > Parasphingopyxis. The sequence continues at coordinate 76,463 of JBCDDN010000001.1, forward strand.
TCGCGCATGACCATATCGATCGTCACATCCTCGAAGCCGTGCCGATTGAACAGGATCCGCGCCGTTTCGACGATCTTCGCGCGTGTCTTGCGCTTATGCTCGGGACTGTACGGCATGATGCTTCTCCTCCGGACACTGCGATAGCATCGACTCAGAATATGTTCTTTAACATATTTAGATGCCCGCCATACCGTCCATCGACACCGATTCACCCGTCAGCAAAGGAGACATCATCATGCCGAAATTCGTATTCGCCTATCATACGGGCCCGGACTTCAACCCGCCTGCGGACGGCCCCAAACATATGGAGGACTGGAAGGCCTGGATGGCGGGCCTGGGCGACAAGGCCGTCGATCCGGGCCTCGCCGTCGGCCCCTCGAAAACGGTCGGCCCGGACGGCGTCGTCGACGGCGGCGGCGCGAGCCCGCTCGCCGGATACACGGTCGTCCAGGCGGACGATATCGACGCCGCGGTCGAAATGGCCCGCACCTGTCCGCATATCGCATTGGGCGGCACCATCGAAGTCGCACCCGACATGGAATTGCCGATGTAGGGCCCTCCGGGGCGGTTGAGGAGAGCGAAGATGCGCGAACTGGCAATCCTGACTTTCCTGACTCTGGACGGCGTGATGCAGGCGCCGTCCAGCCCGGACGAAGACCGCTCGGGCGGGTTCGCCCATGGCGGCTGGGCCCAGGATCATTGGGACGCGGTCATGGCGCAGGTCGCCGAAGAAGCGATGAACGCGCCCTACGACCTCCTGCTGGGCGGGAAGACCTATGATCTTTTCGCACCGCACTGGTCGGCCGCACCGGCCGATAGCGAGCACGCCGCGATCCTGAACGGCGCGACCAAATATGTCATCACGTCCCGGACCGATCCGCTCGAATGGACCAATTCTCAGACGGTGACCGGAGACGTTCCCGCCGCGATCGCGCAGCTGAAGACCGAAGACGGCCCGCTGCTGCAGGTGCATGGCAGCTGGCAACTGATCCAGACGCTGCTCGCACACGATCTTGTCGACGAGTTCAGGCTATGGACTTTCCCGGTGATGGTGGGCGCGGGCAAAAAACTGTTCGCAGGTGGGGTGCCGCACCGAAAGCTGGCGCTCATAAAAACACGATCAACGCCGGGCGGCGCGGTCATGCAAATCTATCGCCGAGGATGAATGGATTTTCCCCAGATATCCTTTAAGCAGCATCGTCACCCTGAACTTGTTTCAGGGTCCACCTCTCCCTCGGCAGCGTCTTCGCAGAAGGAAAAGTGGATGCTGAAACTGGTTCAGCATGACGGTGTGTGCATATCGAACCCTATCGATTCTGTTCGTACAAGAAATACTACTATCCGCGCATCTCGTCATAGCGGATAAACTCATAGGCGATCGAGTTTTCCACCAGCATTTCCCAGAGTGCGGCGGCGAGCGGTACGGGTACGCCGAGCTCCGCCGCATGGGCCTTCACATTGGCGATCACATCGGCCTTGCGCTCTTCGTCGCGTACGGTTTCGCGGCCCGGTTTGATCCGCGCCGCGGCGTCCATATAGCCGAACCGGCGCGCGATCAGCGCGACGAGCGCGCGATCGATGGCATCGACGCCGTCGCGCACCTCTGCCATAGTGTGTGTGTCGTTTGGGTCGACGGTTTCTTCGACGGTTTTGATCTCGGTCATGTCGAGCGTCTCTAAACGGCTTACCTTGAAAGTCGAGAGCGATGGCAGCGATATAAGGACCCGATAGTGCATCCCGAAATCCCGTATCTCCGGGAGATCATTATCTTCCTGGTCGCGGCCGGACTGGTCGTTCCGCTCGTGCGTCGCGCCGGCGTCAGCCCGGTGCTCGGCTTCCTGTTCGTCGGTCTCGTCATCGGGCCCTATGGCGCCGGACAGCTGGCCGGCGATACGCCGATCCTCGAATATATGGTCATCGCGGATATCGAGGGCGTGAGCCGGGTCGCCGAGCTCGGCGTCATATTCCTGCTGTTCACGATCGGGCTCGAGCTTTCGGTCGCGCAGCTATGGGGCATGCGGCGGCTCGTCTTCGGGCTCGGCGCGGCGCAGGTCACGGTCAGCGCGATCGCGATCGGCGTTATCGCCTATCTGTTCGGCAATTCCCTGGTCGCCGCCACGATCTTCGGCCTGTGCCTCGCCTTGTCCTCGACCGCGCTCGTCATGCAATTGCTGACCGAGACGCGGCGGCTCAGCGCGCCGGCCGGGCGATCGAGCTTCGGGATATTGCTGTTGCAGGACCTGGCCGTGGTGCCGATCCTGTTTTTCGTCGGCGTCGCGGGCGCATCGGTCGAAGGATCGCTGGCGCTCGCGGCCGTCTGGGCGATCGGCGAGGCCCTTGTCGTGATCGCCGCGATTTTCCTGATCGGCCGGCTGATCGTGCGGCCATTTTTGCAGTTCGTCGGCGGCACCGGCAGCCGCGAGGTGTTCATGGCGGCGGTGGTGTTGCTCGTGCTGGCGACGGCGGCGCTCACCGCCGAGGCCGGGCTCTCCATGGCGCTCGGCGCCTTCCTCGCCGGACTGCTGTTCGCGGGCACCGAATATCGCCACCAGATCGCCAGCGATATCGAGCCGTTCAAAGGGCTGCTGCTCGGCCTGTTCTTCATCTCGGTCGGCATGAGCCTCGATGTTCTCGCGGTCTGGGACAATATCGGCTGGGTGCTCCTGTCGGTCGTCGGGCTGCTGGTTCTGAAGGGCGCGATCATCTACACGCTCGCGCGAATCTGGCGGCTGCCGCGCGACGTCGCCGCGGAGACGGCCGTGCTGATGAGCCAGGGCGGCGAGTTCGCGTTCGTCGTGATCGCCGCGGCGATGTCCTACGCGCTGCTCGATCCGGAAATCGCGCAGTTCATGCTGATGGTCGTTATCGTGACCATGTTCCTCACGCCCCTGCTCGCCATCGCGGCGCGCCGCCTCGGCCGCACGCTGCGCGAACGCGATGCCAGCCTGGCGAAGGACGACGGACCGATGGAAGACGGGCACCCCGTGATCATCGGCGGTTTCGGCCGGGTCGGAAAGATGCTGGCCCAGCTGCTCGACGAACAGCGCATCGCCTATGTCGCGATCGACAATGATCCGGAACTGGTCGCCCAGGAGAGGGCGGCGGGCGCGAGCGTTTTCTTCGGAGATGCGAGCCAGCCGGACCTTCTCGAACATCTGGGTATCGAGCGCGCCTCGGCCTTCGCGACGACCATGGACCAGCCCGGCTCGGCCGAACATGTCATCAAGGCGGTGCATGAAGCATGGCCGCATGTGCCGATCATGGCGCGAGCCCGGGATGCAGCGCACGCCCATCATCTGCAGACCCATGGCGCGCAGAGCGCGGTGCCGGAAACCGTCGAGGCCAGTCTCGAACTGTGCGAACAGGTGCTAACGGGCATCGGTTTTCCCGACGATGCCGCGCGCACCATCGTCGACGAGCGGCGCGGCCTGCTGATCATCGGAAAGAGCATATGAAGGAGAGAAGCGTGACGGGACCCAAGCGGATTCTATTGCCCGTTCAGACCGATGATGGCCTGGAATCGCGACTGAATGTCGCCATCGCATTGGCGGGGCGGTTCGGCGGATCGGTGCAATGCCTGCATGCGCGAACGCCGCCGGGCGCCGGGCGGGCGATCAGCGCGAGCGGCATGGCGCGGCTCGACGCGGAGGAGGAGCGCGCGGGCCAGCGCCTGCGCCATCAGGTCGGATCCCGGCTGACCGACGCCGAAATCGAATGGACCTGGCATGACCGCCCCGGCAATGTGGTGGCCGCGCTGATCGACGAAGCGCCGCTCGCCGACCTGATAGTCGTCAGCCCGATGACGGAGCATGGCGGCCCCGCCTCGGCCGAGCCGATTGCCGAACCGCTGCTCTTGCGCAGCCCCACGCCGTTGCTGATCGTGCCGACGGACATCGGGACCTTCGATGCCGCCGGGACGGCGATGGTCGCGTGGAACGGAAGCGCGCATGCGGCTCTCGCCATGCGGCAGGCATTGCCGCTGCTGCGGGCGGCCGCGGCCGTCCATATCGTCACGGCGGCGAACGACATCCGGCACTTTCCGCCCGATCAGGCGGCCGACTATCTGAAGGATCACGGCATCGAAAGCGACGTGCTTATCACCGGCGACAGCGGCGCGGATGCAGCCGATGCCTTGGGCCGGGAAGCGGAACGCCGGAGCGCCGACTATATCGTCATGGGCGGCTATAGCCGATCGCGCCTGAACGAGCTGATATTCGGCGGTGTGACGCGTCACATGCTGCGCCATCCGCCCGTGCCGATCTTCATCCGTCATTGAGGCGATCCGCGCGGCCGGCCCCCGATAAGCGGCCGTGAGTCCCCCACTCGACTCCCGCCGCCGGGCGGCCGACAAGAGCCCATGCATTTTTCCGATTTCGATACCGGCGCGTTTCTTCGCGACCATTGGCAGAAGGAGCCGCTGCTGATCCGCAGCCCGTGGGACACATGGGCTAACCCGCTGGATCCCGACGAGCTTGCGGGTCTGGCCTGCGAGGCGGAGGTGGAATCGCGGCTCGTCACGCAGCGAAAGGGCGAATGGATCGCCGAACACGGCCCGTTCCCGGAAACGCGCCTGCGCGAACTCGGCGCCGAACCCTGGACATTGCTCGTCCAGGCCGTGGATCATTACGATCCCGCGGTCGCGGCGTTGATCGAGCCGTTCCGCTTCATTCCCAACTGGCGCATCGACGATGTGATGGTGAGCTGCGCGGCGGACGGCGGCGGCGTGGGTCCGCATTTCGATCAATATGACGTGTTCCTGATCCAGGGTCGCGGCAAACGGCGCTGGCAAACCGGTGCGCGGTGCGATGCGGCCAGCCCGCTCATGCCGCATGACGAGTTGCGTTTGCTCGCCGAGTTCGAAGCGGTCGAGGATTGGGTGCTGGAGCCCGGCGATATCCTCTACATCCCGCCCGGCGTCGCGCATAATGGCGTGGCCGTCGGCGATAACTGCATGACCTATTCGATCGGCTTCCGGGCGCCGTCCCGCGCCGAACTGATCGCGCATTGGGCCGACCATCTGCTCGAAACGCTGCCGGACGAGGATCGCTACGAGGACCCGGATCTGCGCGCGCAGGACAATCCCGGCGCGATTTCCGACGCTGCGATCGGCCGGCTGCATATGATAGTCGCCGAAACGCTGAACGATCGCGATGGCTTCGCCCGCTGGTTCGGCGAATATTGCAGCACACCCAAATATCCGGAGATCGACTGGCGGCCCGAGCGCGCGATAACGGTCGCGACGCTGCGAGAATGGGTTGCCGCGAACACATTGCTGCGCCGCAACCCGGCCAGCCGCTTCTCCTATATCCGGCAGGGCGCGGATTCGGTGACACTCTTCGCCGATGGCCGGTCCTTCGCATGCACCGACGGGACGGTCGCATTCGTCGAAACGCTCTGCGCGCAAACCCGCATCGTGCTCGAAGCGGATCTCGTGAATTCGGACGATGTTCTGGCGCTGACGGCAGAGCTTTTCAATCAGGGCAGCCTGGTCCGCGAGCCGGAAGACTGAACGCGCAAGGCCGGGGAGACTTACAGCGCCTGCGCCGCCGCCCAGGCGCTGGCCCAGGCCCATTGGAAATTATAGCCGCCGAGCCAGCCCGTCACGTCGACGGCTTCGCCGATCGCGTAGAGACCGGGCACCGGCTTCGCCTCCATGGTTTTCGACGACAGCCCGGCGGTGTCGATCCCGCCGATCGTGACCTCGGCCTTGGCGAAACCCTCCGTGCCGTTGGGCCGGAAACGCCAATCGGACAGTTGCGCCTCGGCATCCTGCAGAACCCGGTCGGGGAGATTGCCGAGATCGCCGTCCAACGCCAGCCGATCGGACAGTGCCGCGGCGAGCCGGTCGGGCAGCGCTTCCCGCAGCAGGGCCCGCATCGTGGCGCGGGGATTGGCGCGCTTGGCAACGGACAGCCAGCCACCGTCCCGTTCGGGAAGAAAATCGATCCCGACCTCTTCGCCATGCCGCCAATAGGAGGATATCTGCAGGATCGCCGGACCGGACAGGCCGCGATGGGTGAACAACGCCGCCTCGCGAAACGCCGTCTTGCCGCACCGGGCGACGACATTCGCGGCGACGCCGGAAAGCTCACGGAACAATATGTCCGTCCCGCCCAGCCTCAGCGGCACCAGCGCCGGCCGCGGCTCGACCACTTTCAGGCCGAATTGACGCGCTAGATCATAGGCGAAACCGGTGGCGCCCATCTTGGGAATGGACGGCCCGCCGGTCGCGATCACCAGCGCCGGAGCTTCGAAGGCAGCGCCGTTGCTCGTCACGCGAAACCGGCCGTCGGCATGGTCGACCGCCGTAACATCCTGCCCGCACGGCATGTCGACGCCGCCCCGTGCCCCTTCGTCGAGCAGCATGTCCACGATCTGCCGCGCCGATCCGTCGCAGAACAGCTGGCCGAGGGTCTTTTCATGCCAGGCGATGCCGTGCGCTTCGACCAGAGCGATGAAATCCTGCGCGCCATAGCGGCTGAGCGCGGACTTGGCGAAATGCGGATTGGCCGACAGATAATTGTCGGGCGCGGCGTGAATATTGGTGAAATTGCACCGGCCGCCGCCCGAAATCAGGATCTTCTTGCCCGGCGCTTTCGCGCGCTCGATCAGCAATACCCGCCGCCCGCGCTGGCCGGCGAGCGCCGCGCAGAAGAGCCCCGCCGCCCCGGCGCCGAGAATGATCGCGTCGTAGCTCGTACCGGTCATCGGCCGGCCGCCGGGATCACAACGTCCCGCCATTCTCCGGGCGCGATGTCTCCGACCGTCCATTCGCCGATACTCCATCGGACCAAGCGCAAGGTCGGATACCCCACCGCGGCGGTCATCCGCCGAACCTGGCGGTTCCGTCCTTCGCGGATCGTAAGCCTGAGCCAACTGTCGGGCACGGATTTGCGAACCCGGATGGGCGGGTCGCGCGACCAGAGATCGGGCGCCGCGATACGTTCGATCTCCGCCGGACGGGTCACACCGTCTTTCAGCTCTACGCCGTTCCTCAGCCGTTCGAGAGTGGCTTCGTCCGGCTCGCCTTCGACCTGGGCCAGATAGGATTTCGGGAGTTTGAACTTCGGATCGGCGATACGCGCCTGCAGCCTGCCGTCATCGGTCAACAGCAGTAACCCCTCGCTGTCGCGATCCAGCCGCCCGGCCGGATAGACGCCCGGCACGGCGATAAAATCGGATAATGTCTGGCGTTTCGTCGGCGAACCGCGATCGGTGAATTGCGACAGCACGCCATGGGGCTTGTTGAAGAGGATCGATCGGGCCATGCGCGTTCCATCGGGTATTTCGACCGCCGCGGCAATCGCCCCAAAATCCCTTGACATCCGCCCCCTCACCCGCCACATGCGCGCCTCACGAAGGGCTCCCGCCGAAATGCCATTTCGGTGGGATGGTCCAATTGGCCCCGCACCCCGGTGAAGTGGTGGCCGCGTCGTACAAAACGGTATGGCGGTGCGTTCCGGGAACCTGAAAACCAGCAAATTGGAGACATGCACCATGTCGAAGCGCAAAAGCGCCAAATATAAACTTGACCGCCGGATGGGCGAAAACATCTGGGGTCGTCCGAAAAGCCCGGTAAACCGCCGGGAGTACGGCCCCGGTCAGCACGGTCAGCGCCGCAAGGGCAAGCTTTCGGACTTCGGTATCCAGCTGCGCGCCAAGCAGAAGCTCAAAGGCTATTACGGCGACATCACCGAGAAGCAGTTCCGCCGCGCCTATAAGGAAGCGAGCGCGATGAAGGGCGATACGTCGCAGAACCTCATCGGCATTCTCGAGCAGCGCCTCGACATGATCGTCTATCGCGCCAAGTTCGCGCCGACGATTTTCGCCGCGCGCCAGCTCGTCAATCACGGCCATGTCCGCGTCAATGGCGACAAGTGCAACATTCCCTCGCGTCGCATCAAGGTCGGCGATGAGATTACGCTGCGCCAGAAAGCCCAGGAAATGGCGCTGGTGCTCGAAGCGCAGAGCTTGAACGAACGCGAAATTCCCGAATATGTCGTGCCGGACGGTACGTCCAAAGTGGTCTTCACGCGCGTCCCGACGCTCGACGAAGTCCCCTATCCGGTAAAGATGGAACCCAACCTCGTCGTCGAATTCTATTCGCGCTAAAGGTTCGGGCCCAAAGGCTCGGGGAGGACCCCATTTCGAGAAGGGCGGCCTGCGGGCCGCCCTTTTTCGTTTGCGCTCCCCAAATTCGAAGAACCGCCCGTCAGTTTCGGCGATTGCAGAACGCCGGTCGGTCTCATAATGCAACTGGCGAACCGAACGGGAGACCGAGATGGGCTATGCCCTCGACACCGAAACCACGCTCGATGCACATGGCGGCGGCATCTATTCGCGCGCGGTCACGGATGTCTTCTGGAATATGGAAAGCGCCTTTGGCGGCTGGGCGCTCGCCCTCGCCGTCGAGGCGGTTCGGGCCGAGACGGATTCCGCCGCGCCGCTCACGAGCATCAATGCGATCTTCCTTGCGGGAATCGACGGCGATACCGTCTTCGTGCGCGCCGAAACGCTGAGCCAGCGCAAACGCACCGGCTTCTTCCGCGTTACGCTGCACAAGGATGCGGCGGACGGTCCGCTATTGTTCAGCGCCGATATCGTCATGTCGGAACGGCGCGAGACGGATCTGGACTATACCGTGCAACGCCCCGACGTCCGCCCTGCAACCGAGGTCGACCGGCTCGCCTTTCCGGCCGGCATGGGCCCGCGCTGGTTCGGCCATTACGATCAGCGGATTGCGGTCGGCACGCCCTTCACGGTTCAGAAAAGGCCGTGCAGCGCGGTCTGGATGCGCGACGGGGACGGCCGCCCGCTCGATACCAAGGGGCTGGTCTCGATCTCGGACGTGCCGATGCCCCGCGCCTTCTTTCTCGCCAACGCGCCGCGCTTCAGTTCGACCGTGTCCTACAGCTTCTCGATGTTCGCGACCGAAGCGGAATTGGCGGAAATCGGCGATTCCCACATACTCGTCGAAAGCGACAGCGATCGCATCCGGCGCGGTATGAGCGATCAGCGGGCGCGAATCTGGTCTCCGTCGGGCGAATTGATCGCGCTCACCAGCCAAATCGCCTTTTTCCGCTAGCGCCAGATAAATTTATCCTTGTTAGGCAGTTATTTAGCAATGCCCCTTAGGGCCATGCGTTCCGGGGATTACGGAACGACTGACACAGAGGGTGTATGCCGATCGCAATTCTCAAATGGGGTTTCTATTTCGGGCCGCTTTTGTTCGGCCTGTTGTTCATTCCACCCGTAACCGCGCAGATTCTCGCGGTTCTGCAATGGGCGCCGCCATTCGGGCTGACGCCGCTCGCGGCGGGCTTCGTGCTGGGCGGGACCTGGGGGCTTTACGCACAATGGCGGGGGAGCTGGCTGACATGGACACCCTGACCCAACGCTTTCCCGAGATCGCGGACGGCGAGCCGCTGGCCGACGGCACGGCGGATATCGGCGACCGCGACACCGGCAAGACGCTGATGCAGCGCGAACGGGAGATCGCGCGCCGATATATGGGCGACGTGCCGTGGTTCGCGGTTTTCTGGGGCCTCGGCAATCTGGCGATATGGCTGGCGCTCTGGCCGCTGGTCCTGTTCGGTTATCTGCCGCTCTGGGCCGCCTTTCCCGTCGCCACCCTGAATGTCATCCTCTGCTATCTTCCGTCCCACGAGGCCCAGCACGACATTATCGGCCGAGCCGGTACCCGCTGGCGCTGGCTCAACGAGTTGGTCGGGCATCTTTCGACCATCCCGCTCGTCCTGCCCTATCGCGCGGCGAAGCTGACCCATCTCGAACATCATCGCCATACCAATCATCCCGAGCGCGATCCCGACTATACGATGCGCGCCGACAGCCCGCTTCACATGATCTGGGTAAGCCTCAAAAACCGCCAGCCGCGATCCAATCGCGGATTGCGCGGCTATCGCGACGCGCTGGTGCGGATCGGGCGTCCGGATGCCGCACTGGACGGCCTTCTCTATCAGTTCGCCTTCTACGGTATCCTGTGCGGCGCGGCCTGGGCCGGTTTCGGAATCGAAGCGCTGCTGCTGTGGTGGCTCCCGCGTCATATCGGCACCGCTTACATCCAGTTCTTCCTGAGCTGGGCGCCGCATCATCCCGGCACACGGCAGGGCCGCTATCGCAACACCCGGGCCTGGCGCAGCGCGCTCGGCAATATCGGATCGATGGGCATGCAGTATCACATCGTCCATCATCTCCATCCGACCATCCCGCTCACCCGGACGCCGGCCGCCTATCGGGAGCTCAGACCCATCCTCGAAGCACGCGGTTGCAGGCTGGAAAATCTGTAGCGGCGCCTTATTTCAATTTAACATTGATAAAATTATATCGCTGTGCAAATAAATGTGCATGGCCGATTCGAACACGCGATCCGTCAACATGCAGCGCCGCCGGGACGCAATCCTCGGCGAAGCGCAGCGCGTAATCGGAGAACAGGGGTTCGAGGCGCTGAATCTGCGATCCCTTGCCAGTGCCGCATCGGTCACGGTGCCGACAATCTATAATCTGATCGGCAATAAGGACGCGTTGCTCATGGCTTTGTTCGAGCGCGCCGTGTCCCGGATCGAACAGCAACTCGGAGAATTCGAAAGCGCCGCGCCCTTGGAACAGGCCGAAGCGGTCGTGATTCAATCGACCGACATTTTTGCGACCGACGAGAATTTCTACCGGGCCGCAATGATCGCCGGGGAGCAGGTCGGCTATCGGCCGGATATGCTTGCGGCCACACGTTCGATCGACGACCGGTCGACCCTGATGGCGGTCAACGCCTGTCGTGCGGGGCTTCGGGAAGGTCTGCTGCGCGGCCGGATCGCTTGCGATCTCCTCGGCGGGCAGATGTATGGGCTGTACCGAGCCTGCCTGTACGACTGGGTCCATCAGCTCATCTCGATAGCGGATTTTCGCCGTAACGCGTTGCGCGGTTTCTATGTCTGCCTGGCCGCCGATGCGACCGAGGATTTTCACGCCGAACTCGTGCGCAGGATCGATGCGCTGGAGGCAGGCGAAGCGCCGGCGAAAGGACACGCAGCATGAGCGATACCGCAAAACCGCCGATCGCGATCCGGATTCTGAGAACGGGCTTTCATTTCGGGCCACTGCTCTTCGGACTGCTCTTCATCCCGCCCGTCACCGCGCAGATCATAACGGCCGCCGGATGGACGCCGCCATCAGGGATCAGCCCGCTGGCCGCAGGCTTCATTCTCGGCGGCATATGGGGCCTTTACGCACAGATCAGGGGGAGCTGGATATCGTGGCGAGCCTAACCGAAACGACGCCCCTTACCGCCGCGGACCGGAAAAGGCTGATGCGGGACGAGCAAGCGATCGCGCGCAAATATATGGGCGGCGTACCCTGGCTCGCGGTATTTTGGGCGTTCGCCAATCTAGCGATATGGCTGGCGCTCTGGCCGCTGGTGATGCTGGATTACCTCCCGCTCTGGGCCGCCTTTCCCATCGCAACATTGAACATCATGCTGTCCTATCTCCCGTCCCATGAAGCCCAGCATGACATTATCGCGCGGCCCGGCACGAAATTACGCTGGTTGAACCAGGCGGTCGGATGGCTCTCCACCATCCCGCTCGTCCTCCCCTATCGCGTGGCGAAGCTCACCCATTTGGAACATCATCGCCATACCAACGATCCGGACCTCGATCCCGATTACAACACGAAAGCGGACGGTCCATTCCATGCCGTCGTTAAAAGCCTCGTGTCGCGGCAACCGCGCGCTTCCGGGGGCTTGAACGGTTATGGCGAAGTGCTGATGCGCCTGGGCCGGCAAGACGTCGTGATGGAAGGGGTGATCTTTCAGATGGCGTTTTACGGCCTTTTGTGCGGTCTCGCCTGGGCCGGATTCGGGCTCGAGGCGCTCTTGCTCTGGTGGCTCCCGCGTCATATCGCGCTCACCTATATTCTGTTCTTCCTGAGCTGGGCGCCCCATCATCCCGGCACGCGGCAGGGCCGCTATCGCAACACCCGGGCCTGGCGCAGCGTGCTCGGCAATATCGGATCGATGGGCATGCAGTATCACATCGTCCATCATCTTCACCCGACGATCCCGCTCACCCGGACGCCGGCCGCCTATCGGGAGCTCAGACCCATCCTCGAAGCACGCGGTTGCGAACTCGGGACGCTCTAGCACAACCGCGCTTGATATCCGGCGCCGGTCCGCCGAAGATTGCCGCCACCGATCGGCGAGCGAGGGCGATGGATGAGAAAGCTGGCGAAAATCCTGGGCGGCATCGTCCTCATCCTGCTCGTCGCGGCGGGCGCGAACGCCTTTCTCAACAGCCAATGGTATGCCCGGCAGGAACGGATCGCCGCGCCGGAAACCCAGTATGACGTCGTCATCCGCCGCGATGCCTGGGGCGTGCCGCATGTGCTGGGACAAACCGACGCCGATGCCGCGTTCGGCCTCGCCTATGCGCATGCCGAAGACGATTTTGCGACGATGCACGAATTGCTCGCGACGTCCCGGGGGCGGCTCGGAGAACTGACCGGGCGGGCGGGAGCCGCGCAGGACTATGTCTGGCATCTGTTCAATGTCCGCGCGGATGTCGATGCGCGCTATGAGACGGATCTGTCGGCGGAGACACGCGCCCTGATCGAGGCCTATGCCGACGGCCTCAACCTCTATGCGTCCGAGCATCCCGAGGAGTTGCGGCTGCGCGGGCTGTTTCCGGTGACCGGCAAGGATATCGCCACGGGCTTCGCCTTCACCTCACCCTTCTTCTTCGGGATCGACCGGACGCTGAGCGCGCTGGTCGCGAGCGAAGATCCGCCCAGGGCTGGAGAGCGGGCCAATGAACGCGGCTCCAACGCCTTCGCCATAGCGCCCGCGCGCGATCCCGACGGGGCGACCAAGCTCGTCGTCAATTCGCACCAGCCCTGGACCGGCCCCGTCGCCTGGTATGAAGCGCATATGACGAGCGCCGAGGGGCTCGATATGATGGGCGGCCTTTTCCCTGGTTCGCCCGTCCCGCTGATCGGCCATAACCGGACGATCGGCTGGGCCAACACCGTCAATCGCCCCGATCTGGTCGACGTCTACGAACTCACGCTCGACGATGCGGGCGATGCCTATCGCTATGACGGCGAATGGCGGCCGCTCGATAGCCGCCGGATCTGGCTCCAGGTGCGCATGGGGTCGTTCGTCGTTCCGGTCCCGGAAACCGTCTACCGATCGGTCCATGGGCCGGTCATCGTCAACGAGAATGGGGCCTTTGCGATCCGCTATGCGGGCATCGGCGAGATCCGGCAGGTCGAACAATATTACCGCCTCACCCGCGCAACGAATTTCGACGAGTGGCTCGAAGTGATGCGGATGCAGGCCATCCCGGCGACCAATTTCATCTATGCCGATGCCGACGGCCATATCGCGCGCTTCTACAATGCCCGCTTCCCCGACCGGGCCGACGGTTTCGACTGGCGGGGCGTGATCCCCGGCGATACGAGCCGCACGCTATGGACCGCCAATGCGCCGTTCGGCAGCATCCCGTTTCTGGTCGATCCGCCCTCGGGTTATGTCTTCGACGCCAACAGCACGCCCTGGATCGCGACGGCCGGGGCCGACAATCTCGATCCCGACGATTTCTCGCCCCTGCTCGGCATCGAGACCAACGAGACGAACCGGATGCTCCGCATCGTCGAACTGATGGCGGATCTGGACATGATCGGCTGGCCCGAATTGCGCCGCATCAAATATGACGCCGGCTATTCGCGGCAGTCTGCGGCCGGCGACTATCTCCGCCGGATCGCCGCGCTCAATTTCGAAGCGGGCGTGCTTTCCGATGCGCAGCAATTGCTCGCCGAGTGGGACTGGACGCTGGATGGCGAGGGCCGCGCCGACGCCCTCGCCGCCGCCGTGCTGCGTTCGGTGATGATGAACGCGTATCGCGGCGACCCCCTGCCCGACCCGCGGCCGACTTTCACGAATGCGGTATCCTTTCTCATTGACAATCACGGGCGGATCGATCCGCCGCTTGCCGAGATTCTGCGGCTTCGGCGCGGCGATACCGATCTCGGTGTTACCGGCGGGCCGGACGCCCTACGCGCCATCTATTGGGGCGAACCGCAGGATGGCGCGTTCGTCGGGAATGCCGGCGACAGCTATATCATGGAAGTCGAGTGGGACCGGGACGGACGGGTCCGCTCGCGCAGTATCCACCAGTTCGGCGCGGCAAGCACGCGGCCGGCATCGCGCCATTATGCCGACCAGGCGCCGCTCTTCGTCGCGATGGACATGAAACCGACCTGGTTCGATGCCGAAGCCCTGGAACCCAATATCGTCTGCCGTTACCGGCCCGGCGAAGCGGCACGGACGGCGGACGGAGCCCCCTGCCCGCGCTAGCCCCGTTTCAACCGGACCAGCGTTTCGTCCAGCGCCGAAAGAAAGCGCGAACGATCGGCCTTGGAAAAAGGCGGTGGTCCGCCGATCGCATCGCCGCCCGCCCGTAAGTCGGCCATGATCGCGCGGGTCGCAACGGCGGCGCCGATGGAATTCGCGGTGAAAGGTTTGCCATTCGGCCCGATCACGCTCGCCCCGGCTTTGATACAGCGGTCCGCCAACAGGATATCGGCCGTTACCACGATCGATTTTCCGATCGCCCGTTCGGCTATCCAGTCGTCGGCCGCATCGAAACTGTCGCTCACGACTTCGCGCCTTATCAGCGGGTGATCGGGCACCCGCAAATGGCTGTTGCTGACGATCGTCACGGGTACATCGTGGCGAAAGGCGACCTTGTAGATTTCCTCCTTCACCGGGCAGGCATCGGCATCGACGAGGATATGGGCGACCACCGCCAACCCTAGAGTCCAAGCGCCTCGCGCAAGAACGCATCGCTGCGCTCCAGCATCCGCGCACGGACGGCCGAATCGCGAAGGCCGTGATCCAGACCTTCGAAAATCACAAGCTCGCTGGAGACCCCGGCATCGGTCAGCCGATCATGCATGCGCCGCGAATGGCCGGCATCGACATTGATGTCTTCGTCGCCGTGAAAGAGCAGCACGGGCGCCGTAATCCGGTCGGCGTGACGGGCCGGCGACCCCGCGGTCAGATGCGGGCCCGAGCCGAGATATTCGGCGGCATTGCGGCCGTTCGTAAACGCCATATAGTCGTCGCGAAGCGCCGGCAGGTCCGTAACGGGCGCAATCGCGACGATCGCCCCGAACAGGCCCGGCTCCAGCACGCCCGATTGCAACGCCGCATAGCCGCCATAGGACCAGCCGACCGCCGCCATCTGATCGGGATTGGCGATGCCCTCGGACACCAGCCAGCGCGCGCCGTCGTTCACATCGCCGATCGCGGTCTCCCAACTCTGAAAGCCGTTCTCGACGAGCCAGGATTCGCCGTAACCGTAGGAACCGCGGAAATTGGGCTGGAGCACCGCATAGCCCTGATGCGCGAAGAACTGGGCGAGCCAGTCGAAACCCTGGAATGTGCGCCATTCGGGCCCGCCATGCGGCAGGACGATAGCGGGCAGATTGCGCCTGTCGCTTCCCGCCGGCAGCGTCAAATAACCGGGAATCTGGGTGCCGTCGGCCGCGGGGTAGCGAACCGGACGCATTTCGGCGAGCGCCACGCCCTCGAGCTGCGGCCGCGCGAGCAGGATTTCGTTGAGCGATCCCGTGGTCTTGTCGAAAACATAGTAACGGCCCGGATCGGTCGGGCTGCTGGCGCGAACCAGAAGCCGGTTCTCGTCGTCGCTGGCGTCCAGAAAGACGATCTGCGGATTGCCCGGCAGCGCGCTCGTCAACGCGCGGTGCAGCGTCTGATATTCGGCGTCGAAATATTCGACGACATTATCGTCTTCCGAATATCCCACCCCGATAACCCGGCGTTGACGGCCCAGCCGGACGAGACCGCCCACATCGACTTCCGGATGCGCGTAAACGAGCTCGCGGCCCAGCGATCCATCGAGCGTGATACGATAGAGCGCGTCGCGGCCGTTCAATCGCTCCAGACCGTAAACGGCATTGAGATCCCGATCGACGGCGAGCGGACGGAAGCCCGTCCGTTCCAGCGCGTCATATGTCCCGAAATCATGCCATTCGTCGCTGTCTGCGAGCCGGTAGTAATAGGTGCGGGTCGTGCCCTGCATACCCGTCGCGCCCCGGATCGCCACGGTCGCCTTCATCCGGACGGTGCCGTGCCCGTCGCTGAGATAGCGGAAATTCTGCCAAACCGGCCGTTCCACACGATCGGTATCGCCATCCACGGTGTCGATCCGCACCACGCCGAGCCCCTCGTTCCGATCGACGATGCGTGTATCGCCGCGATAGGCTTCCGGAACATAGACCCGGGTCATCATCACCGTCGCGTCGTCCTCGGGCAGCCAGTCGATGATCTCGCCATCGAACTGCCGATTGTTGCGAAAGCGATTGTCGCGCTGACCGAGGGTCCGCGCATCGGTTCCGTCGTCGTCCACCGCGAAAAGCCGCGTGATCGGATAGATCTGGCGAACGTTCCGCACCATCGCGTATATCTCGCAGATCAGGCGCTCTTCGTTCACGAACCGGCACCAATCGAGCTCCATCGGATCGCCGTCGCTCAGCGTTACGACTTGCGACCGGCTGCTGCCGACATCGGCCACATAGGCCCGCGTTTCCTCGCCCGGACCCGCGCCGAGATAGGTTACGCGATCGCCGCTAGGCGACAGGGCGATCGAACTGACCGCCGCGCGTTGGCCGAACGCCTCGGCCGGATTGTCGAGTTGTTGCGCCCCGAGCGGCGTGGCGCCTGCAAGCGCCGCCAAACAGGCCAAGGCCCGTATCCCCTGTATCATGTTTCGCCCCATTCGCTCCCAAAGCCTTCCCCCAGCATTTCTATACCGGCATGATATCGTTAGTGAAAGCTACCC
The DNA here is from genome assembly GCA_039180285.1 of Pseudomonadota bacterium. Taxonomy (GTDB): domain Bacteria; phylum Pseudomonadota; class Alphaproteobacteria; order Sphingomonadales; family Sphingomonadaceae; genus Parasphingopyxis. The sequence goes on from JBCDDN010000001.1 coordinate 93,334, forward strand.
GGGAATCCGTCCCTCACCGTTCAACCGGGAACGTGTTAGGCTATGCCATGGACAAGCGCTTCGGCATCCGCCTCCTCTGGATGATTATCGGTCTCATCGCGCTCGGCTTGGGGATGATCGGCGCGGTCCTGCCGCTGCTGCCGACCACGCCATTCCTGCTGCTGGCCGCATTCGCCTTTGCCCGCTCCTCGCCCCGGCTCGCCGCCTGGCTCGATAGGCATCCACAATTCGGTCCGATGATCACCAATTGGCGCGAGCATGGCGCGATCAGCCGGCGCGCCAAGACGGGGGCGATGATCCTCCTCCTGATGACGCCGGCGGTCAGCGTCGCCCTGCGGCTGTCCTGGACGATCATCGCCGTGCAGATCGTCATCCTCAGCTTCGTGGCGACATTCATTCTCACCCGTCCGGACGCCCCCTAGACGCGATAATCCGACGCGCGATAGATACCGTAAATCGCTGCGAGATATCGCGGCTATCGCGGGCAGGAAACAGTGCGATTCTCGCCGGTTTTGATTCGCCCGACCGCCGGTTTGGCTTGCGTGCCGTTTTCGCCCTGATATCGTCGGACGGGAGGGACCGAAAACCGGCCGGTAGCCGGACAAAGAGATACAAGGGTCTGATATAATGTCTGGAAGAATATTGTTCGCCAGCGATCTTTCGGCGCGCGGCGATCGCCCGCTCGACCGGGCGATCGCGCTCGCCGATACCATGGACGGTTCGGTCAAACTGCTGCACGTTATCGACAAGAAGGCGGCGGCGGCCCATCCCGACCCGGAGAAGGTCAAAGAACGAATACGTGAAGACCTGCCGGCCAGCGCGGCCGATATCACTATACAGGTGGAACAGGGCTCCCCGCCCCAGACGATCGCGAAAGTCGCCGAAGACTGCGATCTCATCGTTACCGGCGTGGCCCGGCATACAAGCCTCGGCGACGTCACTTTGGGCACGGCGGTCGACTATATCGTCCGCCGCGCGACCGTTCCCGTCCTCGTCGTCAAACAGCGGCCGAAGCGGGACTATGAGCGGTTGGTCGTCGCGACCGATTTCTCCGCCTGCTCGATGATCGCCGTCAAGGCGGCAGCGGAGCTCTTTCCGGACGCCGAACTGCATCTCGTCCATGCCTATGCCGTGCCCTATAGCGGCTGGCTGAAATCGGACGAAGTGGAACGCGAAGTGCGCGAGGAAGCCGAGGAATCGATGCGGAAATTCCTCGCCAGTCCAGACTTGTCCGAGGAGCTGCGCGCGCGGCTTCATCCGCATATCGGCTATGGCCATATCGAATCGGTGATCTATCGCGCGCTGCGGGAGTGCGATTCCAACCTGCTGGTGCTCGGCACCCATGGCCGCAGCGGCTTCGCCCAGGCGACGATCGGCAGCAACGCCCATTCGATGCTGATCGGCGCTCCATCGGATGTGTTGATGGTTCGCCAGCCGAAATAGCGGGAAACACCGCCCGCTATTGCGTTATCCGCTTTTCGATTGCGGAACCGACGCCTTGGCGGGTAGTTAACAGGGACAAGAGGCGCCATCCGAGAGGCTGGCAAAACCGGAGACGATTTTGAGATTCCGCACCGCACGAGACGCTTCGCGCTCCGCATCCGACTGATTCGATTTCAACAGGAGACTATCGATGACCCGTAAGATTGCCCTTTTGATCGCCGCCGGCGCAGCCGTCGCTACACCCGCCCTCGCCTATCAGGCGCAGGGCGAACAACAGGAGAACGAGCCGACGATCCTCGATCGCGTGCTCGACCGTGTGCTCGGCGCGGCCGAGCAGGCGCAAGCCGGGACTTCGGCCGCCGAAACCGCCGCACCGAGTGCTTTGACCACCGTGCTCGCCGCCGATTACCGGGCCGAAGACAGGGCCCGCGATCGCTATCGCCACCCTGCCGAGACGCTCACCTTCTTCCAGGTCGAACCGACCATGACGGTCGCGGAATTCGGGCCGGGCGGCGGTTGGTACACCCGCGTGCTGGCGCCCTATATCGCGCCGCAAGGCCGGTATATCGCCGTCAATGCGGACAGTTCGCGCCGCAGTCTCAGTGACGAACAACGCGCCCGCGTCGAAAGCTGGCCGCAGCGATTCCCGGCCAGCGTCGAGGAATGGACGAGCGTCCCCGCTGCCTCGGTCACGGCCGTAGAGAGCGATGAGGTTCCGGAAGGTCTGGCCGGCACGATCGATCGCGTGCTCATCTTCCGCTCCATCCATGGCCTGCGCAATGGCACGATCGCCGACAGCGAAATCCGCAATATCCGCGCCATGCTTGCCGATGACGGCATGGTCGGCGTCGTTCAACATCGCGCACCCGCGAGCGAAAGCTGGGAACGCTCGCGCGGAACCCGCGGCTATCTGAAGCAGCAGGACGTTATCGACCTGTTCCGCCTCAACGGTTTCGAGCTCGTATCGACCTCCGAGATCAACGCCAATCCGAACGATCCGGCCGATCACGATCCGGGCGTATGGGCACTGCCGCCGGTGCTGACCCATGGCGACCAGGATCGCGACCGTTATGTGGCGATCGGCGAAAGCGACCGGATGACGTTGCTGTTCCGCAAGGCGCGATAGGCTTTATCTGTCAGACTCGACCTGGCGGTTGAGCGCATTGGAATTTTTTATCAGAATTTCCCTATCGGGAAATCGCCGCACCGGCCCACTCCCCCTCCCGGCCTCCCACGAGTGTACCCTGATTGGGAGGCCGGGAGGGGGAGTGGACCGGTGCGGCGACATTGCGTCAGCAATGTTCTGACAAATGAATTCCGCTGCGATTTCCTGCTGGGAAACGTCCGACAAACAAAAACTACCACTCTCACGCGTCAGGCTAAGTCCGACACAATCAACCACCCACCTCCGCCGCTCGGGCAAACACCGCCTCGAACATGGCATCGGTCAGCCGCCCGGTATTCTGGTTGTAGCGCGAGCAGTGATAGCTATCGATGAGCAGCCGGCCGCCGGGCAGTTCATGTTCGGCGCCATGGCCGAATTTGCAACGCCCCGGCGTTTCGCCATGAGCGCGCAGTATAGAGGCATGGGCGATCGTGCCGAGCGCGATAACCGTGGTGAGGTTCGGCAGCCGATCCAATGCCGGTACCAGAAACTGCCGGCAGCTGTTGATCTCGAGCGCGGTCGGCTTGTTCTGCGGCGGCACGCACTGCACGGCGTTCAGGATCATCGCACCGTGCAATATCAACCCGTCGTCGATATGCCCGCCGTAATCGCCGCGCGTCATCCCAACCTTGCCCAGCGTTCTGTACAATAGCCCGCCGGCATGATCGCCGGTGAACGGCCGGCCCGTGCGGTTCGCACCGGTCAATCCCGGTGCCAGACCGACAACCGCTAGCCAGGCGTCGGGATCGCCGAATGCGGGTACCGGCGCGTTGAACCAGTCGGGATGCGCGCGATGCTGCTCGGCCCGGAATTCGGCAAGCCGCGGGCAAAGATCGCAATCGGGAGGCGGCGCGGCGCTGGCATCGGTCATCGCGCTGCGATAGGCGGACGGACATGCAGGATACAAGTGGGGCGCAGACACGCTATCTGATCGGGCTCGGGTCGAACCGCTATAGGGGCGGCCCGCCGCGCCGTATGATCGTGCGAACGATCGCCGCGCTCGAAGCGGACGGCATCGAAATTATCCGCCGGTCCTCCATCATCGCGACGCCGCCGCTCGGCCCCGGCCGTCGCCACTATGCCAACGCCGCCGCCCTAGTCCGGACCGATCTCGATCCCCCGGCGCTGCTCGCGGTGTGCAAGGCGATCGAGCGATCGCTCGGCCGTCGCCGCGGGAGACGTTGGGGCGATCGGATCATCGACATCGATCTGTTGCTTTGGTCGGGCGGGTGCTGGAGCGATGGCGCATTGATCATCCCCCATCCCGCGCTCTCGACCCGGGATTTCGTTCTCACCCCGCTTGCCGAGATCGCCCCCGATTGGCGCCATCCGCTCAGCGGCCTCGCGATCCGTCACCTCCATCATCATGTGCGGCGCAATATGCCGGTTGACCGAAGCCCCAACCGTCCCTAACTCCGCGCTGTGGTCGGGCCCTTAGCTCAGTTGGTAGAGCAACTGACTTTTAATCAGTAGGTCGCTGGTTCGAACCCAGCAGGGCTCACCACCTTTTCAATGCCGATAGCGTCGAATGCAGGGCGATCACCGCCTGTGCGTGAAGCCCGGACGTTTGTAGTTTTCCATCGGCCGAAACCGCGGGGCGACGGAGAATTTCTGGGGTGCTTGTACGATCTCGCCGGTCGGCATGTGCAAACGATCGAGGTCGATCGGTTCCTCGAATTCCATTCCGAAGGATTTTCCGTTCACCCAGGCGACGCGGCCCTGCACAGGGCCGATGCCACTTAGCATGATCGTCATGCGCTGGCCCGGCTTCAGCGCAACGGTGGCGACGCCGCCCAGCCCCTTTTCCGATAGATTGCGGACCCGAGCGCTCCCGTCACCGCCGCCATCGGCATGCAGTGCCGTTTTGGTGAGCAAAGACGTACGCTTCGCTCGCTCGGATGTGCCCCCCTGAGATTCGCGTGCCATGTCCGGTCCTTACGGCGGGTTGCAGCTATTTCAGGTTGGGCGAATCGTAACCGAGGAAGGTAAACAAATCGGAAATCCGGCGCGTGGAACCGCGAGCCGCCGCCGGTTCTAAGTCTTTCTGAAAATGACCGACAGATTGTTGGCGGGCATGTCGATCGTCCGGTCGAGTATCAGCGCGTGCCGCCGCGCAGCCCGTTCCACGTTCCGGATATCCCGCAAACCCCAATCCGGGTTCCGGCCTTTCAGGGAGAGATCGAACTCCTCGTTACTTGGCGCCGTCTGACGATCGGGCACGCGAAACGGGCCGTACAGATAGAGCGGAGCGCCGGATTTCAGCACCCTGCCCGCACCGGCGAGCAGGCCTTCGGTCGCCGACCAGGGGCTGATATGGATCATGTTGATGCACATTATCGCATCGACCGCGTCGATGGGCCAGGCCTCGGCCGATGCATCCAGCTTCACCGGCGGCGCGATAGTGCCGATATCGGCGTCCGCGGTCCAGGCGGCGATCGACGCCCGGCAATCGGAATCGAGATCGCTGGGCTGCCAGCGCAGTTGTGGAAAGGCCCGCGCGAAATATACGATATGTTCGCCCGATCCGCTCGCAATCTCGAGGATATGCCCGTCGTCGGGGAGGATCGACTCCAGAACCGCGACGATCGCATCCCTATTGCGCGCGGTTGCCGGCGCATGGCGCTTCGCATCGGGCGGCGCACCGCCACCGAACCATGGTCGGGAATCGCCCCTAGTCATTGCCTGTCTCCTCCGATACCGGCTGCCGCCGCCACATCGCGGCCAGGAAACTGCCAATCACGACATGATAGACGGCCGATATCGCGCTTGGCACCGGCGCCAGCGCGGCCTGCATCGGCGTGGCGAATTGCGCCGCGAATGTATCCGTCGATGCGAGGCTGGAGCCGAGACCGCTATTCTGCATGCCGACCTCGATGCTGATCGTGCGGCGTTCCCCAATCCCGAAGCCGAGCAGCTTGGTGATCAGATAGCCAAGCCCGAATCCGAAGATATGGAGCAACAGCACGGCCAGCAGCAATACACCGAAATGCGTTTCGATCAGCGGCTTGGACGCGGCGATGATCCCGCCGACGATCAGCACGACGACGAGGACCGATGCCAACGGCGAAACGGTGGCTATTTTGGCGGTGGATTTCGGAAAATAGCGGTTGAGCAATATACCGGCGATCACGGGTATGAGGACGATCGACACCATGTTCACGAACAGGTTCCACCGGTCGATCTCGACATATTTCCCGGCGAGCCAGCCGGTCAGGATCGGCGTCGCGATCACGGCCACCAATGTCGATGCCATAGTCATGGTAACGGACAGGGCCAGATTAGCGCGCGCGAGATAGGCGACGACGTTGGACGCCGTTCCACCGGGGCAGCAGGCGACGAGGATCAACCCGACGGCCAGCCCGGTTTCGAGCGCGAAACCCGTCGCGATACCGATGCCGGCCAGCGGCATGACCGTGAACTGGAGCGCCACACCGGCGGCCACGCATCGCGGGATGCGCGCGATCCGCTTGAAATCCTCGAAAGAGAGCGTCAGCCCCATGCCCAGCATGATAACGCCGAGCAGCACGCTGATCAGCGGCTGGCCGAACGGGCGGAAACGGCCGTCGACGACCCACAGGAAATGATCGGGAACGAACCACGCCCAGGCCGTGCCGAGCACCGTCCATAGCGCGAACAGGCTCGTCAGCCGTTGGATCACTATTCGGCGGCTTCCGCCTGTTCGGGTTCCTTCCAAACGAGTATCGGCTTGCGCGCCGCACCGGTCTCGTCAAGCCGCCGTCGCGGTGCGTGGACGGGCGCGGCATGCATCGTCTCGTCGCCCGCCTTCGCCCGTTCGACGACCGATCGCAGCGCCCCGATAAACTCGTCCAGCGCCGCCTTGCTCTCGGTCTCGGTCGGTTCGACCAGCATCGCGCCATGGACGACCAGGGGAAAGTACATGGTCATCGGATGATAGCCCTCGTCGATCAGCGTCTTTGCCAGATCGAGTGTCGAAAAACCCTCGGCAAAACCTTTGTCCGAGAACAGCGCTTCATGCATGCAGGGACCGCTCCCGCCGAAAGGTGCGTCCAACACGTCTTCCAGGCTGCGCAGCAGATAGTTGGCGTTGAGCACCGCATCCTCGGCGACCTGTTTCAGGCCGTCCGCGCCATGGCTCATCATATAGGCGAGCGCCCGGGTGAACATGCCCATCTGGCCATGGAACGCCACCATCCGGCCGAAGCTGGATTCATGGTGATCCTCGGCCGTCTCCTCTTCGATCAGGACGTAATGATCGTCCTGTTTCTCGACGAAGGGCAATGGGGCGAAGGGGGCGAGCACCTCGGAGAACACGACCGGACCGGACCCCGGTCCGCCACCGCCATGCGGGGTCGAGAAGGTCTTGTGCAGATTGATATGCATCGCATCGATGCCGAGATCGCCGGGCCGGACGCGGCCGACGATAGCGTTGAAATTCGCGCCGTCGCAATAGACGAGCCCGCCCGCCGCGTGAACGGCGTCGGAAATCCGCTTCATGTCCGGCTCGAACAGACCGCAGGTATTGGGATTGGTGATCATCACGCCGGCGACATCGGGGCCCAGCCGTTCTTCGAGTGCGGCAAGATCGACGCGGCCCTCGGGCGTCGCCGGGATATCTTCGACCCGATAACCGGCAAAGGCGGCAGTCGCCGGATTGGTGCCGTGCGCGCTTTCGGGTACGAGGATCACCTCGCGGGCGTCCCCGCGCGCCTCGAGCGCCGAGCGGATCGCGAGAATGCCGCACAGTTCGCCATGAGCGCCGGCCTTGGGACTCATCGCGACGGCGGGCATGCCGGTTAGCGTGCACAACCACTCGCCGAGCCGATGAACCACTTCGAGCGCGCCCTGCACGGAATCGACCGGCTGGAGCGGGTGAATATCGGCAAAGCCCTTCATCCGTGCGACGCGCTCGTTCAATCGCGGATTATGTTTCATCGTGCAGGAGCCAAGCGGGAACAGGCCCAGATCGATGGCATAGTTCATCCGCGAAAGACGGGTATAGTGCCGAACCGTCTCGGGCTCTGACAGACCGACAAGACCGATCGGGCGGTTGCGCTCGAGACCGCCGAGACGGCTTTCGGTTTCAGGCGCCTCATCGAAATCGACGCCGGTTTCTTCTGCCGCGCCGATTTCGAAGATCAGCGGCTCCTCGAGCATCAGCGCGCGGTTGCCGGTAAAGGTGCCGGTGGCGGGCTTTTCGGCATTGTCCCGGACCGCATCCGGCCGGGTGGGGCCGCCCTGATTGTTCATGCTCATACCGACACCTCCTCGCCCGCGGACTCGAGCACGGATTGCAATGCTGCGGCCAAGATCTCGACATCCTTGTCGCTGGTCGTTTCGGTCACCGCGACAACGAGACCGTTCGCGAGACCGGCTTCGCCCGGATACAGGCGATTGAGCGAAACGCCGGACAAAATCCGATCGTCGGCGAGCTTGCGGACGATCCGCCGGGCCCTGAGCGGCAGGCTCAGCGTAAACTCGTTGAAGAAGCTCTCATTAACGATTTCGACGCCGGGAATCTGCGCCAACCGGTCGGCGGCGCACACGGCCTTGGCATGGTTGAGCGCGGCGAGCTCCCGCAACCCGGCTTCACCGAGCAAGGTCATATGGATCGAGAAGGCCAGCGCGCAAAGCCCTGAGTTCGTGCAGATATTCGACGTCGCCTTTTCGCGGCGGATATGCTGTTCCCGGGTCGAAAGCGTCAGCACATAACCGCGCTTGCCTTCGGCATCCTGCGTCTCCCCGCACAGCCGGCCCGGCATCTGCCGCACATATTTCTGGCTGCAGCCGAACAGCCCCACATACGGCCCGCCGAAGTTCAGACCCACGCCGAGCGACTGGCCCTCGCCGACGACGATATCGGCGCCCATCTCGCCCGGCGGGGTCAGAGCGCCGAGCGCGACGGGCTCGGTGACGACCGCGATCAGCAAGGCCTTATGCGCGTGCACCTTGTCGGCAAGCGCGCTCATATCGGCGATCCGGCCGAGAATATCGGGATACTGCACGACAACACAGCTCGTGTCGTCGTCGATCCGGTCGAGCAAACCGTCCGTATCGCCCTCGGCCGCCAGTTCCGGCGCGGAATGGACGATCTGGTCCCGCGTGAAGCGCGCCATGGTTTTGGCGACCGATACATAGTGCGGATGCAGGCCGGACGAGAGGATCGCCTTGCCGCGCTTCGTGATCCGACGCGCCATGACGATGGCCTCCCAACAGGCGGTCGAACCGTCATACATGGACGCGTTCGCGACATCGGTGCCGAACAGCCGCGCCACCTGCGTCTGGAATTCGAACAGCATCTGGAGCGTGCCCTGCGCGATCTCGGGTTGATAGGGTGTATAGGCGGTCAGGAACTCGCCGCGCTGGATGAGATGATCGACGCTCGCCGGGACATGATGCCGATAGGCGCCGCAGCCGAGGAAAAACGGCATATCGGCCGCCGCGCTGTTCTTGCGCGCCATCTTCCGGAACGCCGCGTCGACGGCCATTTCGGACGCATGGTTCGGCAAATCGCGGATCGGCCCGTCGAGCCGCGCCTCCTCCGGCACATCGGCGAACAGCGCGTCGATATCGGGTGCGCCGATCTTGGCGAGCATCGCCTGACGATCGGCGGGTTCCAGGGGTAGATAACGCATGTTTCTTCTCCGTCGCGGCTCGCGGGCGAGCGGCTACAAACTGTCGACGAAAGCCTTGTAGGCCTTCGCATCCATCAGGGATTCGAGCTGGCTCGCATCGGAAAGGGCCATGCGGAAGAACCAGCCTTCTTCTTCGGGCGAACTGTTGACGAGTGCCGGATCGTCGGCGAGCGCATCGTTACCTTCGAGGATTTCGCCCGACACCGGCGCGTAGACATCGCTCGCCGCCTTGACCGATTCGACCACCGCCGCTTCGCCGCCCTGTTCGAGCATCGCACCGCTCTCCGGCACTTCGACGAACACGATATCGCCAAGCTGTTCCTGCGCATAATCGGTGATCCCGATCGTCGCATGATCGCCATCGACATCGATCCATTCATGGTCTTCGGTAAAATAACGGGCCATCTTCGCTTTCCTCTACGGCTTCGGTTGACGGTAATAATTGTGCGGCACGAACGGCATCGGCGTTACCGTGCCGGTAAAGGCTTTGCCGCGCTGCTCGATCGCGATCCGAGTGCCGGCTTCGGCGTGCGAAATGGGCACATAGGCCATGGCGATCGGCCGCTGCAGGCTCGGCGAGAAGCCGCCGCTCGTGACCTTGCCGACCGGATTGCCCGCATCGTCGACAACCGCTGCGCCCTCGCGCACCGGCTGGCGCCCCTCGACCAGGAGCCCCACCCGCTTGCGGTCCGGACCGTTTTCGCGTTGCGCCAGAATCTTTGCCGCGCCAGGAAAATCACCGGCTTCGCGGCGGCGCTTGGACAACGCGAAACCGAGATCCGCCTCCACCGGCGTCGTCCCGGTATCGATGTCATGGCCGTACAGCGGCAACCCGGCCTCCAGCCGCAGCGAATCGCGGGCACCCAGCCCGACGGGTTTGACCGCGTCTAGCGCGACCAGCGCCTCGGCGAGCGCTTCGGTATGGGCCGCCGGAACGCTGATCTCGAACCCGTCCTCGCCGGTATAGCCGGACCGGCTGATACCGAGCGGAACATCGCCCCAAAGGCATGGCGCGGACTGCATGAAATACAGATCAGCGGGGGCCGGCCATCCGTCCTCGAAACCTTTGATATCGAGCTGTGCCAGCGCGGCGGCGGCCTGCGGCCCCTGTAACGCGAGCAAAGCTTCTCCTTCGAGATGGTTGAGCGCGATCGCATCGGGCAGAGTCTCGCGCAGATAAGCGATATCCTCATGCTTGGTCGCGCCATTGACGACCAAATAGAGATGACGGCCGCTATTGGTGACCATCAGATCGTCGAGAATGCCTCCGTCCGGGGCCAGCAGCAGCGTATAGCGCATGCGGCCGGGTTTCAGCGCCGAAATACTTCCGGGCACGACCGTCTCGAGCGCTTCGGCAGCCCCCTCGCCCGCCAATTGCAGCTGCCCCATATGGCTGACATCGAACAGCCCGGCCGATTCCCGCGTCCAGAGATGTTCGGCCATGATGCCGTCATACTGGATCGGCATATCATAGCCCGCAAACCCGACCATCCGGGCGCCCTGGCTCCGGTGCCAATCATCGAGTGGTAGTTTCGTATCGCCCATAGTTACTCCGCGAACAGACCCGGCCGGAATGCATCCGGCCCGCCCCCTCTGTCACGGAAGCCTGAGAGCTTTCACCATGTACTTACGTGCACGGCTTACCCCTTCGGCGGGATATGGAACGCCCATATCCTCTTTCCAGAGCGCCGATTGGCTACGCGGTCCTTCGGCCTGAGAGATTCCGGGGCGGTTGCTCCTTCGGCGGTGCAGCGAACGCACTCTCTCCCGCGCGGCCATCCGCCGGTTTCCCGGCAGCGGCATATCATCGCTTGGCCCGCACCGCCTGGAGAGTCAACGGCGATCGTGACGGAGCTGGTGAAAGTCTCGACGGATCAGCGCGCCGCGATCTTTTCCGCCTTGGCGCGCCATTCCCGTGCGAGCACGTCCAGCCCCGTGATCGTTTCGACGGATGCGCGATCGGCCTTGCCCTCGCCCCCTATCAGCAGCGCAAACACTCTTTCGACCGTCCATTCGGGGTGCGGCCGGTCCAGCAGGGTCAGACTGTCGCCCGCCGTCAATCGGCCCGGCTCGATCACCCGATAATACCAGCCGGCTCGACGATGCTTCACCATCAACGCCACGAGCTCCGGCCAATCCATGACATGGCCCTGTTTCCAGCACGGCTGCCGGCCCTGGCTGATCTCGACCAGCGCGGTGCCCAATCGGTAGCGATCGCCGATACAGGCGGCGCTCTCGGTCAGGCCCGAGGTCGAGATATTTTCGCCGAAGGCGCCGGCTTGCTCCAGCTTGGGGTGCATGAAGCTTTGCGATTCCCAAAATGCGTAATGATCGCGCGGATAATGGTGGATGGCCTTGTCGGGCCCGCCATGGACGCGAAGATCGGCCTGCTCGTCGCCGACCAGCCCGAGCACACCGATATCGACCGGACCGTCTTCCGCGGTTTTCGCTATCGCGCTGAGTTCGTCCCCCCGGAGCGGCTCGGCGCGGCCCGTCAGCACGGCCTCGACGATCAGCGGCTCCATCGCGATCAGCGCGTGGCGTTATATTCGAGCTGGTCCGGCTCGAGCTGGAAACCGATCAGCAGCTCATAGGTGATGTTGTTGACCGCCGTGCGCACAGCGGGATCGGCCATCGGATCGAGCGCCGCATCGGCATCGCCGGGGCGGCGACGGCGGGTGAGCCGCTCCTCGATGTCGGGCGGCAGCGTTACGGCGGCGCGCGAAATATTGGTCGACGCCTGACCGCTCGTGCTGGCGCGATACTGACCGTCGGCGAAAGTCAGGCCCACCCGGCCAATCTCTTTCGACACGATCTGGCCGTTGCCGCGCAGAACCGTTGCGAAATAAGGCAGCACGACTTCGCGCTCGCCGCGCGGATCCGTCCGTCGTGCCTGGACCTCGAAGCTGGCGACGGTTTGGATCGCATCGGCCTGGTCGGTGCATGTCTCTCGGATATTGGTGATCACCGCCGTTACGTCGATCGCACTCGCTTCGCGGCTCGAGCGCGGATTGAACAATGTCACCTCATTGGTGTGTACCGGCGTGGCGACGGCGGGGCAGGCCGTGCGGTTTACGAGCAGGCCGATGCCCGATTCGCCGGCCGTGATGACGTCACGGCGGCCGCACGACACCAGGACAAGGCCGATCGCGGCGACCAAAACGATATTTCCATATTTCCGCACAAACGAAATCCTTACTCTATATCGGCGCCGGATTGCCCGCGCCTGAAAACGCCCGCCCCTCATAGGAAGCGGCTTCCGTCGCTGCAAGCAATCGCGTAAGACGCGGGATATGAACGACAGCAAAACCGCCCTCACGCTCCTGATCGCCGCGCCGCGGGGATTTTGCGCCGGTGTCGATCGCGCGATCCGCATCGTCGAGTTGGCGATCGAGAAATATGGCGCGCCGGTCTATGTCCGGCACGAGATCGTCCACAACCGATATGTCGTCGACGCGCTGAAGGAACAGGGCGCAATTTTCGTCGAAACGCTCGAAGACGTGCCCGATGGCGTGCCGGTGGTGTTTTCGGCGCACGGCGTTCCCAAAGCCGTACCTGCCAAGGCCGAAGAACGCGGCCTCGAATATCTCGACGCCACCTGCCCGCTGGTCTCCAAGGTCCATCGCCAGGCCGAACGGCTGGTCGAAAAGGGCCAGCACATTCTGTTTATCGGTCATCGCGATCACCCGGAAGTCGTCGGGACGTTCGGACAGGTTCCGCCGGGCGCGATGACGCTGGTCGAAACGCACGACGATGCCGAAAATGTCGAAGTCGAAAATCCCGACAATCTCGGCTTCCTGACGCAAACGACCCTCTCGGTCGACGATACGGCCGACATCATAGATGTGCTGCGCCGCCGCTTTCCCAACATCAACGCGCCCCGCAGCGAAGATATCTGCTATGCGACGTCCAACCGCCAGGATGCGGTCAAGGCGATCGCGGCGAGCTGCGATGCAATGCTGGTGATCGGCGCACCCAACAGCTCGAATTCCGTCCGGCTGGTGGAAGTCGCCGAACGGCAAGGCACAACCGCGCGCCTGATCCAGCGCGCCACGGAGATGGACTTCGACTGGTTGGAAGGCGTCGGGACGCTCGGCATTACCGCTGGCGCTTCGGCCCCCGAAATTCTGGTCCGCGAAGTCGTCGACACGCTGGCGGAACGGTATGATGTCACCGAGCGCGAAGTGGAAACGACGCGCGAAAAGATGCTGTTCAAACTGCCGCGCGGCCTCGAAGCCGCCTGATCCCGCATGGCAGTCTACACTCACGTTTCCGCCGAGCGGATCGCCCGCCTGCTCGACCAATATGATGTCGGCACGCTGGTATCGGCCAAGGGCATCGCCGAGGGCGTCGAGAACAGCAATTATCTGATCGAAACCAGCAAAGATCGCTTCATCCTGACGCTATACGAAAAACGCGTCGACGCCGAAGACCTGCCCTTTTTCCTCAAACTGCTCGATCATCTGGCCGCACGCGGACAACCGGTTCCTCCGGCGATCGCCGATCGCGCCGGGCAGCAGATCCAGACGGTCGAGGGACGCCCCGCCTGCCTGATCGCCTTTCTGCCGGGCGTTTCGCTCGGCGAGCCGAATGTCGAACAGGCGCGCGCGACGGGCGCGGCGCTGGGCAAGCTGCATCGTGCGCTTGCCGATTTCGACGATGAACGCCCCAACGCATTGTCGCTCCCGGGATGGCGCCGGATGGCCGAACAATGCGGCGGGGCGCTGGATGAAATTACGCCGAATCTGCGCACCATCGTACGCGAAGAGCTGGCCTTTCTCGACGCGCACTGGCCGGACGCCTTGCCCCACTCGGCCATCCATGCCGATCTGTTCCCCGACAATGTCCTGATGCTCGACGATCGGGTCACCGGGATTATCGACTTCTATTTCGCCTGCACCGATATCCGCGCCTATGATCTCGCGGTGACCCATGCCGCATGGTGTTTCGAGAATGACGGCACGGGTTTCGATGCAGCGCGATCATCGGCGCTCGTTGCGGGATATGCGCACGAGACTCCGCTTGACGATACCGAGCGGGAAGCGTTGCGGGTTCTTGCCAGAGGCGCGGCATTGCGTTTTCTGCTGACCAGGGCCTGGGACTGGCTGAATACGCCAGCCGACGCTCTGGTGACCCGCAAGGATCCCATGGCCTTTCTGCGGCGCCTCGAATTCTACCGCGATGCGAATCCGGAACTGTTTCACCTATGAGCCTGGTCGAAATTTTCACCGACGGTGCATGCAAGGGCAATCCCGGGCCGGGCGGCTGGGGCGCGATCATCCGCTATGGCGAGCATGAAAAGGAGCTTTCGGGCGCGGAGGCTGAAACGACGAACAATCGCATGGAGCTGATGGCGGCGATCCGGGCCTTGCAGGCGCTGAAACGCAGCAGCAAAGTGCGGCTGACCACCGACAGCAATTATGTGAAAGACGGGATCACCAAATGGATTCACGGCTGGCTGCGCAACAATTGGCGCACGGCCGCGAAGAAACCGGTCAAGAACGCAGACCTATGGCGGGAATTGCTCGCGGTGACCGAGCGGCACGATATCGAATGGGCATGGGTCAAAGGCCATGCCGGGCATCCGGACAATGAACGGGCCGACCGGCTCGCCAGCGATGCCGCCGAAACGGTCGGCCTAAGTCGCTGATTTTCGGAACATTGCTATCGCAATGTCGCCGCAAGGAAGTTTCTGACAAACAAGAACCTGGCGCGCTCAATCTTCGGATCGAGCCCGATAAATCAGCTATTGTCTTCGATGGGCGCGTTGGGACCTTTGGTCTGGATCGATTTGATCGCGTTTTTGGCACTCGACTTGCTCGAATAGCCTTCGGTCGAGAACATCACTTCCGAGTTATATTTGAAGCGAACGCGAAATTCGCCCTTTTTATCTTTCCAGATTTCGAACTTGTGCGCCATCAGATCCTCCCAATCATGTATAGGTTCGATGGCGATAGGCGAAACCGGTGATGACGCATAGGCCACGCTTCCCAAAACTGTCATATTTCGATCAAGCGAAGCGCGTCGGAGCGTAGCGGTTCGCCTCGATGTCGGCCAGCGCCGCCGACGGCGTTTCGTCGAGCAAGAGCGATCGGCACAGGCGAGCCCCGGCCGGGGCGGTCTGAATGCCGAAGCCACCCTGCCCCGCACACCAGAAAAACCCCGGCACGACGGGATCGAATCCATAAACCGGCAGCCGGTCGGGCGCGAAGCTCCGCAAGCCCGCCCATTTGCGTTCGACCGCCAGCACGCGCCAATCCATGGCCTTTTCGAACCGGTCGATGGCGATCGCGACATCCATCTCGTCCGGCGCGACGTCGCCGGGCTCGGCCGGCGTTTCGTCGTGCGGGCTGAGCCACAGGCGATCGTTTTCGCTTTTGAAATAGAAGCGTCCTTCGGCATCGATCACCAATGGGAGATCGGCCGGCGCCGGCGGATCCGTGCGCAGTTGGATGACCGTCCGGCGGAACGGAACGATGGCGATCGGATGCGCCCCGGCGAGGCGCGCGACCTCGCCCGCCCAGGCGCCGGCTGCGTTGATCAGCACGGCGGCACGGACCCATTCGTGGCCCATCCGGAGGCGCCAGCCGCCATCGGCGCGCTCGATCACGGTGACCGCGGCCGAACACCGCAGCGCTGCACCGGCTCGGCGCGCGGCAGCGAGATAGGCCTGGTGCAGGCCGGCTACGTCGATATCGGCGCAGCTCGGCTCCCATATCGCGCGATCCCAATGGCTTTTTAGGCCCGGACAATGCGGGTCGATCGCCGCACCGGAAAGCGGCTTCAAACCGACACCGCTCCCGGCGAAGGCGTCTCCCAGGCGGGCCAGCTCGGAATATCCCGATCGCTCGGCGATATGGAGAGCGCCGCGCCGGTCCAGAAAAGGTCGATCGGAAAAATCGGATGGCGGATCCGCGAGAAACGCATGCGACGCGCTGGTAAGCGGCTGAACGAACGGCCCGCCGTAGGTCTCCGACCAGAAGGCCGCCGATCGCCCCGTCGCGTGATAGCCGGGTACATCTTCCGCCTCGACCATCAGCAGCGATCCGGCCGGCGCCAGTTCGGCGGCGAGGCTCGCCCCGGCCATGCCG
This sequence comes from Pseudomonadota bacterium, assembly GCA_039180285.1. Classification (GTDB taxonomy): domain Bacteria; phylum Pseudomonadota; class Alphaproteobacteria; order Sphingomonadales; family Sphingomonadaceae; genus Parasphingopyxis. Next base: position 109,647 of record JBCDDN010000001.1, read on the forward strand.
GCGCCGACGATCGCAAAATCGTAGTTCATCCGGTGTGCGGCACGCGATCGTCGAGAAAGGCGGCAATCTCGGCCATAAACAGGTCGCGGATATCGTCGCGCTCGCGCAACACCTCATGCGCGGCATGATCGTGCATGAACAGCCGGGCATCCGGCAATCGTTCGACGGCCTCATATATCGCGCGCGCGTCGACGAGCCGATCTTGCTTGGCCCCGACGATAAGAACGGGCGTCGCCACTTGCTCGAACGTGCCGCGCGCAAACATCGCGGCGGACGATTTGTAGGCGGAGACCAGCCATTGCCAGCTCGGCGGGCCAATCTTGAGCTCGGGCCTATGACGAATCCACCAATCCTCGTCGGAATAGCGCTCATAGTCATGGGTCAGCAGTTTCTGCCTCGAACTGCCCGGCAGTGACGGCCGTTCATTCTCCTGCCAGGCATGCTGATCGGCAAAACCGAACCGTGCGAATTGCCGGGCGACGAACGCGGCAAACCGTTGGGGCAAGGGTTTGCTGACGACTTTCAGCATCGGGGCGCTAAAAACCGCGCCGTCGAGTCCGGGTCGATGCTCGATCAGATAGCGCATCGCCAGATGTCCGCCCATCGAATGGGCCGCCAATATATGCGGCCCAGGCATCCGCGCCCGCCACGCGGCGACAAACTCGTCGAGATCGGCGATCCACGGATCGAAACTCGGCACATGCCCTACCGTCGGGTCGGTCAGATATCGGCCGGAGCCCGATTGACCGCGCCAATCGAACCCGGTCAGATGCCACCCGGCTTCGTGCCATTCGGCCAGACTCTCCAGATACTTTTCGAAAATATCGCCGCGCCCCGCCTGAAATATCATACTCCCGCGCACCGGCCGATCGTCGGGAGCCGGCCACGTCCATCGCCTGTGATCCCAGCCATCTGCGGCTTTCCAGCGGTCTAGGGTCATCCCATCGGGATAGGCACGGCGATCGACTTCGGTTTTTTTCATAGTTGCTGGTTACGGTTTAGAAAGCAGTAAGCCTTAGGGCCATCCCCCATGACAGGGGCGGCATCTTTTTTTTCGATCGGCTTGCTGGTGCCTGCGCTGCTGTATGCGGCGTATGGAGACTGGCTGCGCCGGGACATTCCGAACAAGCTTAACGCTGCGATCGCACTGACCGCGCCGCTCTATTGGTGGGCGGCGGGTTTCCAGCTCTGGCCCGAGATTGCGATCATCGTCGGCCTGGCCGTCGCGCTGTTCCTTTTATTCACCTTTGCCTTCGCGATCGGCGCGATGGGCGGGGGCGACGTCAAGATGATCGGGGCGCTCGCGCTCTGGATGACGCCGATGCAGCTGCCGGTGATGTTGATGGTCATGGCGCTGTCCGGCGGACTGCTGACGCTCGTCATGCTGGTTCACCACCGTCTCTCGGGAAAGAGCGAAAAGCCGGAAATTCCCTATGGGATCGCGATCGCCATCGGCGGTCTTTGGGTAGTGATGAACGGGATTTTAACCATTGGGGCCGTAACGAACTGACCGGCCAAGAAAAAGCCTGACAGGAGGCAAGACCGTCATGGATGCACGTAAAGTCATTTTGCTCGTAGGTGCGCTGCTTGTAGCGGCCGTCACCGCCTTTATGGCGCGGAGCATGTTTGTGGGCGGCAGCGCGCCGGTCGCAATCGCGGCGCAAGCCGATCCGCAGGGGCCGATGGTGCTCGTGGCGACACGCGCCCTACCCGTCGGCACGATCATTAACCAGGACAGCTTCCGCTATCAGCCCTGGCCCGAAGATCTGATCGAGGGCAGCTACTTCATTCGTGACGAATCCAATATCGAAGATCTCCTCGGTACGGTGGTTCGCGTCGACGTAACGGCTGGACAGCCGATCACGCAGGGTTCGCTCGTGCGTCCGGGTGATCGCGGCTTCCTCGCCGCAGCGCTCGGCCCGGGCATGCGTGCCGTCACGGTGCCGGTTTCGGTTCAGGCCGGTGTCGCCGGTTTTGTTTTCCCGGGCGATCGGGTCGATCTGGTCCTGACGCAGGAAGTTGAAGGCGGCGGCGAAGGCCCTTCCCTGCATGCATCGGAAACCATCATCCGCAATCTGCGCATCCTGGCGACCGACCAGCGCACGACCAACGAGGCCAACGAAGAAGGTCAGAGCGAAGTCATGGTGTCGTCGACGGTCACCGTCGAAGCGACCCCGCGCATCGCCGAAAAGATCGCCGTTGCACAGACGATCGGCCAGCTTTCGCTCTCGCTGCGTTCGATCGCCGACAATACGGCCGAGCTCGAACGCGCCATTGCGGCCGGGGAAGTCGAAATTCCCGAAAGCGACGATCCGGAAGCCGAACGCCGGATGCTGATCGAGGTCGCTCAGCGGCCGATCGATACCGATACGACCTATGTGACCGGCGGCGATGTCTCGCGCTTCCAGCGCCGCACCGTACCGGCTCAAGGCAATGACAATGATGACGGCCCGGCCAGTACGGCCGCTCAAATGATGGGTGCGATGCTTGCCGCAGCGACCGGCAACCCGATCCCAGGCTCCGAATCGTCCGAGCCGCCGGACGGACCGTCCGTACGCGTGGCTCGCGGCAATACCGTCACCCATGTTTCTGTTGGGGGTAACTAAGATGACCATTAAACGTAAAACCCGCTTCGGCGCTCTCACTGCGGTTGCAGCAGCGGCGATGGTCGCGAGCCTCGCGGTTCCGACGGCAGAACCGGCGCACGCCCAGATGGGTGCCCGCGCTCAAACGGCGAATGACGTGACGCTGTCCGTCGGCCGGGGCCAGTTGGTCAACCTACCGAGTGCGATGTCCGACCTGTTCGTGGCGGACAGCGAGATCGCCGATGTCCAGGTCCGCTCGTCGCGCGCGCTCTACATCTTCGGCAAGGCGCCGGGCGAAACGACCGTCTATGCCACCAACGCCGCAGGCAATGTGGTCTATTCGACGACCGTCCGCGTCGGCACGAACCTTAACAGCGTCTCTTCGATGCTGTCGCTGGCCATGCCGGAAGCGTCGATCGTCGCCACGCCGATGAACGGGCTCGTCCTTCTGACCGGTACCGTCGCATCGCCGAGCGATGTGCAGGAAGCCCAGTCACTGGTTCAGGCCTTTGTTGGCGAAGAAACGCAGGTGGTCAGCCGCCTGCGCACCGCGACGCCGTTGCAGGTCAATCTGCAGGTTCGCATCGCCGAGGTCAGCCGGTCGGTTGTCCGCGACATCGGAGTCAACCTGGCGACGGCCGACTCGACTGGCGGTTTCCAGTTTGGGATCACGCGCGGTCGAGGCGCATTTCCGCAATTTACGCCTGGCGGCCCTGTCGGAACGGGTTTTACCGCGTCGGGTGACGGGACCACTCGGGTCACCGGCATCGACGGCGGTTCGACAATCGCCGGGCTCGGCAGCCTGTTCGGGCTCGATATCGCCAGTGCGCTCGATCTCGCCGAAACCGAAGGCCAGGCGGTTACGCTCGCCGAGCCGAACCTGACGGCGCTTTCGGGCGAGACCGCAAGCTTCCTCGCCGGCGGTGAGTTTCCGATCCCGCTGGCCCAGGGTTTGGGCGCGGTTTCGGTCGAATATAAGCAGTTCGGTGTGAGCCTCGCCTTTACGCCGGTCGTGCTGGCCAATGGCCGAATCTCGATGCGCGTCCGTCCCGAAGTCTCCGAGCTTTCGGACAATGGCGCGGTCGAGATCAACGGCTTTACCGTTCCGGCGCTGACCACCCGCCGCACCGAAACGACGGTGGAGCTTGGCTCCGGGCAGAGCTTCATGATCGCCGGTCTGATGCAGCATCGGCACAACAGTTCTGTGGAAAGAACGCCAGGCTTGGGAGATGTTCCCATCCTCGGTGCGCTGTTCCGGTCGAACCGTTGGCGCCGTGAGGAAACCGAACTGGTGATCGTGGTCACGCCCTATCTGGTGCAGCCGGTTTCGGCCAGCCAGATCGCACTGCCGACCGACGGCTATCGTTCGCCGTCCGATCTGGAACGTGTGTTCCTTGGCCGGACGTTCAGCGGCGAAAGCGGCGCGACGCGCCCGGGGCCGACCATGGCGCCGCCCACGACCGTCCAGCCCGGAATGGAAACGGGAGCCGCCAATCAGGTTCCCGCGCCCGCCGGTTCACAGCAGCAGACCGCCGCACAGGCCGCTTCGACGAGCGGCGCTGCGCCCGGCTTTTCTTTCAACGATTAGTTCAGCGTTTCTTGGAGAAGACCATCATGCGCATCATTGCCACTTCCGCCCTTCTCGCCGTAGCCGGTACGCTGTCAGCCTGTGCGGGCGGGCCGGTTAATCCGGGCCTGACGCCGATCAATCAGCCGGTGGTCAGCCGAACCGATTATGTTTTCGACGTAAACGCGGGCTCCGACACGCTGTCCTATGGCGAACAGGCTCGTTTGACCGACTGGTTCGAAGTCCTAGAGCTCGGCTATGGCGATCGTGTATCGATCGACGATCCGAGCCCGTATGGCCAAGCCGGTCGCCGCGCCGCCGTCGCGGAGATAGCGGGCCGCTACGGCCTGCTGCTCGCCGATCGCGCTCCGGTTACCGCGGGTCAGGTCGGTGCCGGGCAAATGCGGGTGGTCGTGAGCCGGATGCAGGCCGAAGTACCGAACTGCCCGAACTGGGATCGCGGTTCGGTCTGGAATTATCAGGGCTCCTCAACGTCCAACTATGGTTGTGCGATTAACAGCAACGTGGCGGCAATGGTTGCCGATCCCGAAGATCTTATCCGCGGCCAGACCACGAACGGCGCGGTCGATCCGCGCACGACCTCGCGCGCGGTCGACGTCTATCGCGACGCCGAACCGACCGGTTCGGGAGGTTTGCAGAACGAAACCACTTCGGGAGGCGACTGATGAACGCACCTTTTAACTCCGGATCGGCGTCCCTCCGGGATCCGTTCCAGGCTTTCGTTTGCGATGACGAAACGGCCGAACTGCTGAAACCGATCGTTACGGAACTCGGCTGGGCCCAGGAAAAGGTCAACAAGGGCGGTTTGCAAAACGCCGTCCAGTCCCTTTCCGTTTCGGCGAGCCCGAACATCCTGTTCGTCGATCTGTCCGAAAGCAGTGATCCGCTGAACGATATCAACAGCCTCGCCGAAGTCTGCGAGCCGGGAACCATCGTGATCGCGGCCGGCCAGGTCAACGATGTGCGCCTGTATCGCGATCTGCTGACGAGCGGCATTCAGGATTATCTGCTCAAGCCGTTTAACGACGATCAGCTGCGCGATGCGCTGACCCAGGCGCAGATGATTCTCGCGGGCCCGCGCAATGCGGACGGCGACGAGCAAGATCGCCCCCATGTCATGACGGCCTTTATCGGCACGCGTGGCGGGGTCGGCGCATCGACGCTCGCCAGTTCGATCGCATGGCTGACCAGCGCTCAGCAGAACCGGTTGACGGCCTTGCTCGATCTGGACATCCATTTCGGCACCGACGCGCTGGCGCTCGATCTCGAGCCGGGCCGCGGGCTGATCGATGCGATCGAGAACCCAAGCCGGATCGACGGCCTGTTCATCGAACGGGCGATGGTCAAGGCCAACGAGAAGCTGGCCGTGTTGTCCGCCGAAGCGCCGATCAACGAGCCGATGCTGACGGATGGCAGCGCCTTCTATCAGCTGGAAGAAGAGCTGCGGAGCGCCTTCGATCTGTCGGTTATCGATATTCCACGTCAGACGCTGATCCAGTATCCGCACCTGTTGAACGATGTGAATCGCGCGGTTGTCGTTACCGAGCTCACCCTCGCCGCGACACGCGATACGATCCGGCTGCTGTCCTGGTTCAAATCGAATGCACCGCAAGCCAAGGTCATTTTGGTTGCGAACCGCGTGCCGCCCGGTGGCTCGCTCGAGATTTCGAAGAAGGATTTCGAAGCCTCGGTGGAGCGCAAGATCGACATGGTCATTCCGTTCGATCAGAAAACGGCGGTTCAAGCGGCAAAGCTCGGCAAGACGCTCGCCGAAGCCAGCGGATCCAGCAAAACGGGTTCGCTGCTTCGCCAGCTCGCCGATCGGGTTTCGAGCCTCGACGGCGAGGAGCAGGAAATCGATGGCGATGCCGGCGGTTCGTTGATGGACAAGCTCGGCGGCATCAAATCGCTGATTTCGAAAAAGCCGAACAAGGAAGCTGCGGAGAGCGCCTAATGCGGGCGGCGCCGATACTCCGGCGCAGCCGCTAGCAGTTGGAAAGCAGGTTTATGTCTATCCTTCCCATGATCATTTTATTCGCTGGGATGCTCGGATTCCTGCTGTTGCTCTATTTCGCGTTCGCCGGACCGAATGTGCAGAAAGCGCAGGCGAAGCGGCTCGGCGCGCTTCGGCAACGCCATGCTTCGGCGACCAGCCAGGTTTCGGCCGAAGCACAGATGAACCGTATTCTGGCCAAGGGCGATACCCGGATGGACAGCGTTGCCGGCCGGTTCATTCCGCGCCCGGAAATGCTGCGCACCCGGTTGTCGCAGACCGGCACCACATGGACGCTCGGCCAGTATATGATGGCGATCGTCGCGATCGCGATAGTGGTCGCCGGGGTGCTGTACATCCAGGGACTTCCCATTCTGCTCGGATTGCTGGTCGGCACGTTCGCCGGTCTCGGCCTGCCGCATTTGGTCGTGGGTTTTCTCATCAAGCGGCGGATCAACAAGTTCACCACCAAATTTCCCGACGCGATCGAGCTGCTCGTTCGCGGTTTGCGGTCCGGTCTGCCGATCTCCGAAACGCTTTCGGTGGTCGCGAGCGAAGTCCCGGATCCGGTGGGAACGGAGTTCGCCAACGTCGTCGACAAGATGAAGATCGGCAAGACGATGGACGAAGCGCTTGAGGACACGGCGAAGCGCCTTGCGACGCCTGAATTCAACTTTTTCTGCATCACACTCGCGATTCAGCGGGAAACGGGCGGCAACCTCGCCGAAACGCTGTCGAACCTCGCCAATGTGTTGCGTCAGCGCAGCCAGATGAAGCTCAAGATCAAGGCGATGTCCGCGGAATCCAAGGCATCGGCCTATATCGTCGGCTCGCTGCCGTTCATCGTGTTCGGCCTGATCATGATGATCAACCCGGGTTATATGGGGCAGTTCTTCATCGACGAGCGGCTCATGATCGCTGGCATGGGCGGCCTCGTATGGATGGGCATCGGCGTGTTCATCATGGCCAAAATGGTCAACTTCGAGATTTAGCGGACGGGAGCGAGAAAGATTATGACCGAAGCTGCCGGACCTACCGTTCTCGGTATCGACGTTTTCATGGTCGCGACTCTGCTCGCGGCCGTGGCGACCTTCGCCATGCTGGTTGCGCTCTACGCTGCGACCACGGTGCGCGATCCGATGGCCAAACGCGTCAAGGCGCTCAACGATCGCCGCGAGCAGTTGAAAGCCGGCATCACCGCTTCGGCGCGGCGCCAGCGCAGATCGCTGACCCAGAAGAACGAGACGACCGACCGGATGCGGTCGCTCCTCAAATCGCTCAACACGCTTCAGGACGAGCAGCTGGAAAAGGCACAGCAGCGTCTGGCCCAGGCCGGTATCCGTTCGAAGGACCTTGCGGTCGCGGTGATTTTCGGCCGGCTCGTGCTGCCGATCGTCCTCGGCGGCGGCCTGGCGATAGCGGTGTACGGTTTCGGCTATTTGGCCGACTATACGCCGTTCAAGAAGTTCATGATCGTCGGCGGCGCCCTGCTGCTCAGCTACAAGGCGCCGGACCTTTACGTATCGAACAAGGTCGCCAAGCGCTCGGACGAGATCCGCAAGGGCCTGCCCGACGCGCTCGATCTGCTGGTGATCTGTGCCGAGGCCGGTCTGACGGTCGATGCCGCCTTTACTCGCGTCGCGCGCGAACTGGGCCAGGCGTATCCCGAGCTGGGCGACGAGTTCGCGCTCACCGCGATCGAGTTGGGCTTCCTGACAGAACGCCGACAAGCCTTCGAGAACCTCGCCTATCGCGTCGATCTCGAGGCGATCCGCGGCGTCGTCACGACCATGATCCAGACCGAGAAATACGGCACGCCGCTCGCCAGCGCGCTGCGCGTCCTTTCAGCCGAATTCCGGAACGAGCGGATGATGCGGGCCGAAGAAAAGGCCGCCCGCCTGCCCGCGATCATGACCGTGCCGCTGATCCTCTTCATCCTGCCGACCCTGTTCGTCGTGATCCTCGGCCCCGCGGCCTGCTCGATCTCCGACAATCTGGTCAATTAGAAACAGGCGGAACCAGGCACCTCTCTCCCGGTTCCGCCACCTTCTCTCTTACTCTACCGCACCGCAACGCGACGTTCGGCGCGCCGCGTCGATGGCCGCGAACGCGTCTCGTTCGGGCACCAATATGCGCAACAGTGCGAGACCGCGATCGCTGGAAACGCGCACCGCTTCCACGCCTTGGGGCGCCGCCTGCCCCTCTTTCACCAAAGCGATCCGAAACGCCGCGCCGCCCGCCTCGCGATCGTTGCGGATGAAGGCGACATCGGTTTCGGCATCGAAAACGGACAGCGACCAGTAGGGCGCATCGATAGGCTCGACCGAAATTTCAACCGGCCCGTCGGTCACATCGAACAGACAGGTCGAATAAGCGAGATCCGGGCTCGGCCGGACGATGATGCGCCGCTCCGCCGTGCTCAACGGCGCATGGCCCATCGCATTGACCGGCGCATTCTGTTCCAGCCGGCCCATCGCCATGCTCATCAATGTGCTCGGAATCATCGCGATGGCCGTCCAATAGACCAGCATCGCGATCCCGGCGACGAGTCCGATCCAGCCGAGGCGCCTTAGCATGACAGCCTCTCGATCCGGGGCAGCTCGCTCCCTATCAGCCCCTCGCCCGGTCCATAGGCGCGCAGCGTCAGTTCGAACGGTTCGCCGGCGGGCGTCGCGATCTCGCCCAGCCCCGGTTCGGGACCGGTGATCGCGAGAACCGCGTCTCCGCCGTCACCGCCGGCCGAATAGGCATGATCGGGATTGGGGATGAGATGCGCATCGGCGCCATAGGCCGTCACGCTCCACCAGCGCGCGGCAAGCGGCGGTCCGGCGATCCGGTACCGGCATCCGCCGTCGAGATCCCGACCGTCGCTATCGGTCGCCGCGTTGAAATAGATGGCCTCGCTCGCCGACAAGGCCATCAGCCCCCGGACGGCGACGATCGCCCTTTCCCGGTCGCTCGCCTCGGCCGATCCGAAATTTTGCGATGTGATCCAGGGTCCGCTGCGCTCTTCGAACGCACTGATCCCGGCGCGCAGCGACAGCCAGGCCGCGCCCAGGCCGATCGCGATGCCGAGGATCAGCGCCAACAATATCCTCAACGCCAGCCTCATGCGGTTTTCCGTTCCGCCGCCTGAAGCGCGGACTGCGCCGCCGCCAACCGTGCGATCGGCACGCGATAGGGCGAAGCGCTGACATAATCGAGCGCCACCTCTTCACAAAAGCCGATCGAGGCGGGGTCGCCGCCATGCTCGCCGCAAATGCCGAGTTTCACGTCGCCCTTCGTCGCCCGGCCCCGCTCGGCGGCCAGCGCGATCAATTCGCCCACGCCTTCGATATCGAGGCTGACGAACGGATCGCGTGGATAGATGCCCTGATCGACATAGGTACCAAGAAAACGCCCGGCATCGTCGCGCGATACGCCCAAGGCCGTTTGCGTCAAATCGTTGGTGCCAAAGCTGAAAAACTCGGCGCATTCCGCAATCTCCCCGGCCCGCAGCGCGGCGCGCGGCAGCTCGATCATCGTGCCGACCAGATAATCGACGCGCGCGCCCTTCTCCGCGAATACCGCTTCGGCCGCCCGGTCGATCACCGCCTTCATCAGTTCGAGCTCGCGCCGGGTTGCGACCAGCGGCACCATGACCTCTGGAATCGGTGCGTCTCCGCTTGCCGCCGCCACGTCCAGCGCGGCTTCGAAGATCGCCCGCGCCTGCATCTCGTAAATCTCGGGATAGGTGACGCCGAGCCGGCAGCCGCGATGGCCGAGCATCGGGTTGAACTCGTGCAGCTCGTTGACGCGCCGCCGCAGCGTATCGATCGAAACGTCGAGCGCATCGGCCACTTCCTGCAACTCCTCCTCGCCATGCGGCAGGAATTCATGCAGCGGCGGATCGAGCAGGCGAATGGTTACGGGAAGGCCCGCCATGATCGTGAATATCTCGGCAAAATCACCGCGTTGTTCCGGCAGCAGCTTGGCCAGCGCTTCCCGCCGTCCGGCCTCGTCCGTCGCGAGGATCATCTGGCGTACGGCGGTAATCCGGTTCGCATCGAAGAACATGTGCTCGGTACGGCACAGGCCGATGCCCTCCGCGCCGAACTCGCGCGCCATCCGGCAGTCGGCCGGGGTTTCCGCATTGGTGCGCACGCGCATCCGCCGCGTCTTGTCGGCCCACTCCATCAGCTTGGCGAAATCGCCGGCCAGTTCGGGCTGCACGGTCGCGACCTCGCCCGCCATCACTTCGCCGGTCGCGCCGTCGATGGTGATCGTATCGCCCTCTGCGATCTCGCGCCCCATCGCGGTGAACTGCTTGGCCTTGGCGTCGATCGCCACGCTGCCGGTGCCGGACACGCAGGGCCGGCCCATGCCGCGCGCCACCACGGCGGCATGGGACGTCATCCCGCCGCGCGCCGTCAGGATGCCTTTGGCGGCATGCATGCCGTGAATATCTTCGGGGCTGGTCTCGACGCGCACGAGGATCACATCCTCGCCTAGCCCCGCGCGCCGCTCGGCCGTGTCGGCATCGAACACGACGATGCCCGATGCCGCCCCTGGAGACGCCGGCAGCCCGCGCGCGATGACATCGCGCGTCGCATCGGGATCGAGCGTCGGGTGCAGAAGCTGATCGAGGGCACCCGGATCGACCCGGAGCACCGCTTCCTCTTCCGTGATCAACCCTTCGCCCGCCATATCGACCGCGATCTTGAGCGCCGCCTTGGCCGTGCGCTTGCCCGAACGGGTCTGCAGCATCCAGAGCTTCCCGCGCTCCACGGTGAACTCGATATCCTGCATATCGCGATAGTGCGTTTCCAGGAGATCGAAGACCTTGGCGAGTTCGCCATAGGTTTCGGGCATCCCCTCTTCCATCGAGACGGGCTTGGCGTTCGCCGCCTCGCGCGCGGCTTTCGTCAGATATTGCGGCGTGCGGATGCCGGCGACGACATCCTCGCCCTGCGCGTTGATCAGCCATTCGCCATAATAGGCACGCGCGCCGGTCGAAGGATCGCGGGTGAACGCCACACCCGTCGCCGAGGTCTCACCCATATTGCCGAACACCATGGCCTGGACATTGACCGCCGTGCCCCAGTCGCCCGGGATATCGTTGATCCGGCGATAGACCTTCGCCCGCTCCGCCTGCCAGGAGCCGAACACGGCGCCGACCGCGCCCCAAAGCTGGTCCTGCGGGTCTTGCGGAAAGGGGTGGCCGAGTTCCTCTTCGGCGATCCGCATATAGTCGCCGACCAGCTTCCGCCAATCTTCAGTCTCCATCTCGGTATCGAGATATATCCCTTTGTCTTCCTTGGCAATTTCGAGCGCTTCCTCGAACGCGCCATGATCGAGACCGAGCACGACATCGGCATACATCTGGATGAAGCGGCGATAGCTGTCCCAGGCGAAACGCGGATCGCCCGAGGTCTCTGCGAGGCCCCGCACCGTTTCGTCGTTGAGCCCGAGATTGAGCACCGTATCCATCATGCCCGGCATCGACACGCGCGCGCCCGAACGGACCGACACGAGCAGCGGATCGCCCGCATCGCCGAAACGCTTGCCGGTCACCTGTTCGACATGGGCGATGCCGGTCGCGACCTCTTCGCGCAACTCGTCCGGAAAGACCTCGCCATCGTCATAATAGCGCGTGCACATCTCGGTCGAGATGGTGAAGCCCGGCGGCACCGGCAGGCCGATCGACGCCATCTCCGCAAGGTTGGCACCCTTGCCGCCGAGGAGATTCTTATCCCCCTGCCCGCCATCGGACACGCCGCCGCCGAACCGGTACACATATTGGGTCATGCCGCACCCTCGCCGATTGGCCGACAATGGTGATCCGCAACCCACGCCGCCAAAAGCGACACGCTTTCCGGTATGCTAAGACAGATTATTACATCATCTATATCTCTGGCGTAATTTTGCATCGGGCCGCCTATCCTTCGATCTTCGAGAAATCGGCGACACGATGCACGGCATCGCGCATCCGTTCCAACATGTGAAGCCGCGATGCGCGCTTGACGGGGTCTTCGTCATTCACGGTGACCGTGTCGAAGAACGCGTCGATCGGCTTGCGCAAAGTAGCGAGCACCGCCATCGCTCCTTCGAAATCCTCAGCTTCGATCGCCGCCTCGGCCTCCGGCTCCGCCCGCTCCAGCGCCTCGCGCAGCAGCGCCTCTTCGGGTTCGGGGGAATAGGATGGCGTATTCCGGCGAAGGCCGGAATCCAGTTCCACGCTCTCGGCTTCATCCGCACCGTCGGACTGGGCTCCTGCCTTCGCAGGAGCACGGCTTTCGCCCCTGCCCTCCTTTTTGAGGATATTCGCCGCACGCTTGTACCCGGCGAGCAGGTTCGCGCCATCGGCCGTCTTGAGAAAGGCCTGCAACGCTTTGACGCGCGCGAGCAGCCGGACGAGATCGTCCTCCCCGCCCAGCGCGAAGACCGCATCGATCAGGTCGTGCCGGACACCGGCTTCCCGCTGCTGGACTTTGAGGCGGTCGGCGAAGAATTCCGGAATATCTATCGAAGCTAGCCCGCCAAAAGCGGAATCTTTTAGCCAATCCGAGGAGTCAGCGTATTGGTCATCCGGCATATCGAAGTAGAAGCGCTGCTCAATCAGATACTTAATCGGTTGCATCGCGAGTTTTCGGAGCGACAATCGGAGGTGACTTTTGGTTATGAGCTGAATTATTCCCAGTGCAGCGCGACGCAACGCAAACGGATCTTTTGAGCCAGTTGGTTTTTCGTTCGCTGCGAAAAATCCGACTATAGAATCGATCTTGTCCGCCAAACTGACGGCCACCGTGACCGGTGCGGTCGGCACTGCATCGCCCTGCCCCACCGGTTTGTAATGATCGCGGATCGCGGCGGCGACTTCCTCGTCCAGCCCTTCATTGGCCGCGTAATAGCCGCCCATGATGCCCTGCAGGTCCGCGAATTCGCCGACCATGCCGGTCACGAGATCGGCCTTGGCGAGGCGCGCGGCCTGTTCGGCCTTGTCGGCGAGCGCGGCAACCTCTGCCTCACCCACACCGTCATTCCCGCGAAGGCGGGAATCCAGTTCTGCGCCGTCGGACTGGATTCCCGCCTTCGCGGGAATGACGATGCGCTCTTCCACTAGCCATCTAGCCAGCTTCGCGACGCGATCCACCTTGTCGGCGACCGTGCCGAGCTTTTCGTGGAAGACGATCTGATCGAGCTTTTTCGCATGCTCGGCAAGCGCCATCTTCTGGTCCTGTTCCCAGAAGAATTTGGCGTCGGATAGCCGCGCGGCCAGCACCTTCTCGTTGCCCGCGACGACATGCGCGCCATCGTCCGCGGGCTCCAGATTTGCAACGCAGATGAAGTGGGGCGAGAGGCTGCCGTCGGGTTTCAGGCAGGCGAAATATTTCTGGTGGCTGCGCATCGCGAGCGTGATCGCCTCGGGCGCGACCTCAAGAAACGCTTCGTCGAAGCCGCCGAGCAGCGGTACCGGCCATTCGGTCAGCCCGGCATTTTCCTCGACCAGACCCGGGTCCTGCTTGCGGGTCAAACCCGCCGCTTCGGCCAGCGCATCGGCGCGCGTGCGGATGATGCCCTCGCGCTCCTTATGATCGACGATCACATGGCAGGCGCGTAGCTTCTCCGCATA
>JBCDDN010000002.1:0-123254 GCA_039180285.1 Pseudomonadota bacterium
CGCTCAAGGACGACGATGCGGTCATCTCGCTCGCTGTCAGGGGTGCGACGGGCACAGAGATCGATGAGCGGGACGCATATCTGAAAGCCGCGCCGTGGAAGGATAATGACAACGAGCCCGAGCTCCCGCCCGAAACCATGGCGAAGATGATCGCGGCCGAGGAATTCATCCTTACGGTCTGCGCCAATGGCTATGGCAAGCGTTCGAGCGCCTATGAGTATCGCCTGACCAAGCGCGGCGGCCGGGGCGTGGTCAATATCGACAATATCAAGCGCAATGGCAAAGTCGTGGCGAGCTTCCCGGCCAGCAACGACAGCCAGGTCATGCTGATCACCGATCAGGGCAAGCTCATCCGGATGAACGTCAGCGATGTCCGGGTCATGGGCCGCAGCACGGCGGGCGTTACGCTGCTCGATGTCGCAAAGGGCGAGAAAGTCGTCGGCGTCGCGCTGATCGACGAAGAGGAAGGACCGGAGGATGCTGCGGAAGAAGCCGTAGCAGCGGAGATTGCGGGGGAATGATGAACCGCGCTCCTGCGAAGGCAGGAGCCCAGTTGCGTCGGTGAAACTGGACTCCTGCCTTCGCGGGAGTACAGCGGAAGCATGAACGTGGAAGTTCAGCTATCCGACCAAGCCTGCGGCGCGACGGTGACCGGCGTCGATCTGGCCACGCCACTATCCGATTCGATTATCGCCGAAATCCGCACCGCCTGGCTCGAGCATCATGTGCTGAGTTTTCCGGGCCAGACACTCACCGACGACGATCTGGAACGGTTCACGCTCTATTTCGGTTCGTTCGGCGAAGATCCCTTTATCGCGCCGATTGCGGGCCGAGACCATATCATCGCCGTACGGCGCGATGCCGGCGAAACCGCGCCGCTCTTCGCCGAGAACTGGCACACCGATTGGAGCTTCCAGGCGCATCCGCCGGCCGGCACCTGTCTCTACGGCATCACCATTCCGCCGTCCGGCGGCGATACGCTGTTCGCGAACCAGCATGCGGCGCTCGATGCGGTGCCGAACGATTTGCGCGCCCGGCTCGATGGCAGAAAAGCGATCCATTCGGCGAAAAACGCCTATGCTCCGCAGGGCATGTATGGCGAAAAAGATGAAGGTCGCTCGATGGACATCCGGCCCTCCGAACAGGCCAACGAGACGCAGCTTCACCCGATCGTCCGCGATCATCCGGAAACCGGGCGAAAAGGCATCTTCGGCACAGTCGGCTATATCGCGGGCATAGACGGCATGGCCGAGCGGGATGCCCTGCCCCTGCTGATGGAGCTTTACGCCTGGCAGACGCAGGACCGGTTCGTCTATCGCCACGAATGGCGGCCGGACATGTTGGTGATGTGGGACAATCGCTCCGTTCTGCACAAGGCGACCGGCGGCTATGAAGGCCATGACCGCTTACTCCACAGGACGACGATAGGCGCATATCGCCAAGCCGGATAATCACTCGCTATCCTCCGGTAAAAGCAGACGGGGGAGCGGGTCACATGCGCAAGATGCTGGTCATCGGTAAAGTCATCGATTTGAGGAGTCTGTTCGTCAGCGGCCTCGCAGTGCTTTCGACATGGTTTTGCCTGCGCTACGGGATCACCGGCAATTTCCCGCTCACCTTGATCGCCACAGCCATCGTCTTCCCGATCGTCTTCGCCATCGGCCATGCCTTCAAGCGCCGCGAAAAGGCGCTCGACGATTACGGGATCATCAAGGCGCATGGCCGCGCCATCTATTTCGCCGCGCGCGACTGGCTGCCCGAACGCGACGGGGACCGGCTCCGGCGCATCGAGACCGTATTGGGCCACCTGCTCACGGCCTGCCGCGAAATGTTCAAAGGACCGGTCAGCGAGATGGCCACGCATGAGAAGCAGGTCTATGCCGCTTTTTCCGAGCTTTCCGAATTCGTCAAAAGCATGCGCAACGAAGGGCTTGCCTCGGGCGAATGCTCGCGCTGCAACCAGTATATCAGCAAGATGATCGTCTCGTTCGAGCAGATCAAGCATATCTACCAATATCGAACGCCGCGCACGCTGAACGCCTTCAGCGACTTCTTCATCGTAACGCTACCCGTGCTCTACGGCCCCTATTTCGCGCATGAGGCCGCGGATTATTCGCTGGCACTCGTCTACGTGATGCCCATTCTCTTCTCGATCATCCTTGTGGGTCTCGCCAATATTCAAGACCATCTGGAGGATCCGTTCGATCAGATCGGCGAGGACGATGTCGCGATCAATGCGGAAAAGTTCGTTTCCCTGCTCGCCTGCGAAGGCGCCGATGACAACCGGGAGGCCGCAACCTAGGCCGCGCGGTCGTCCGCCAAGGTGCGCACGACGCCCATCGCGATCATCGCCTGTCCGGTGAAATAAAGCGGCCAGACCAAGAGGCCGGGAAGCAAAGAGCCCGCCAGCGGCCCCATCCGGGCGAAGATCAACAGGTCGGATATGACGAACAGAATCGCGCCGATGCCCGTCAGGTAGCGCGAGAAGCGGCTGATCCAGGCAAGCCCCGCCATAAAGGCCAAGGGCGTTGCATAAAGCGCGATATCCGTCGCGACGCTTCTATCGGCGGGCAGGGCCCAAGCCAGCCAGATCGTAACGGGCACGACAAGGACGGCCAGCAGCTTCTGACTGACGCTCGTCTCGGCCCGCCGATTGCGAAGGTAAAGGATGATCGCGGCCAGATGTCCGGCCATGAACGCGATCCCGCCCTGGGTCATTCCGACGGCCTCGAGCGCTACGTCGCCGGTCGCGCCGAGTGCCATGACCAGCGCGATCAGCCAGCCATCGAGGCTGCGCGCCTGGATCGCCGCCCAGAGCGCCAGCAACCCGACGCCAACCCCCTTCCAGGCGATAAGCAGGTTGGACGGGGTCATGAACTGC
This sequence comes from Pseudomonadota bacterium, assembly GCA_039180285.1. Classification (GTDB taxonomy): domain Bacteria; phylum Pseudomonadota; class Alphaproteobacteria; order Sphingomonadales; family Sphingomonadaceae; genus Parasphingopyxis. The sequence continues at coordinate 2,882 of JBCDDN010000002.1, forward strand.
GCCGCGAGATAATAGCTGAGGCCCGCGAAAAGCGAGAGCAGCAGGACCAGCGGGGCGAGACCGCCCGCCTTTGCGGATGATTCTTCAGTCATACTGTCCTACAGACCCCCATTCGCGCTATGATGTTGCACTATGCCGGTATCGCCCTACATCGCGATCCCTTCCAATAGGTAACGATATTTCAGGAACGAGACAGGTTTTTGCATGACATACCGTAAAGCGTGTCATTTTTCGGCATGACCGATCACCGGGTCCATATCATCGGCGGCGGGCTCGCCGGATCCGAAGCGGCGTGGCAACTGGCCGAGCAAGGCGTTCAGGTGCATCTGTCCGAAATGCGCGGTGCATCGGCGAAAAAGGGCGGGGAGATGACGCCCGCGCACCAGACGGACGGGCTGGCCGAGCTCGTTTGTTCGAACAGTTTCCGGTCCGACGATGCCGAACGCAATGCCGTCGGGCTGTTGCATCAGGAAATGCGCGATCTCGGCTCGCTCGTCATGCGCTGCGGCGATGCGCACAAGGTGCCCGCCGGCTCGGCGCTGGCCGTCGATCGCGACGGCTTTTCCGATGCGGTGACGCAGGCGCTGGTCGAACATCCCAATATCGAGATTGTGCGCGAGCGGATCGACCGGTTACCGGAGAGTGGATTGACGATCGTCGCGACCGGTCCGCTCACGGCCATGTCGCTCGCCGAAAGCATCGGCACGGCGACCGGAGACGACGCGCTCGCCTTTTTCGATGCCATTGCGCCGATCGTCCATCACGACAGTATCGATATGGGGATTGCCTGGATGGCCAGCCGCTGGGGCAAAGGCGAAAGCGACGATGGCGATTACATCAACTGCCCGATGGACGAGGCGCAATATCTCGCCTTCCATCAAGGGCTGATCGAAGGCGAAAAGACGGAATTCCGCGATTGGGAAAAAGATACGCCTTATTTCGAAGGCTGTATGCCGATCGAGGTGATGGCCGAACGCGGTGTCGACACGCTACGCTACGGCCCGATGAAACCGGTCGGGCTCGACAATCCGCACAGCGCGACACCTGAATTTCCAAACGGCCGCTGGCCCTATGCCGTCGTGCAGCTGCGCCAGGATAATGCGCTCGGAACCCTGTGGAACATGGTCGGCTTCCAGACGAAGCTTAAATATGGCGCGCAGGTCGACCTGTTTCGAACGATTCCGGGGCTCGAAAAGGCCGAATTCGCGCGACTGGGCGGGCTGCACCGCAATACGTTCATCAATTCGCCCAAGCTGCTCGACGGGGAGATGCGGCTCAGCAAGGCACCGCATATTCGTTTCGCGGGACAGATTACCGGCTGCGAGGGCTATGTCGAAAGCTCGGCGGTCGGGCTGATCGTGGGGCGGTTCGCCGCCGCCGAACTGCGCGGCGAGACGCTTCCCCCTCCCCCGCCCGAAACCGCGTTGGGCGCGCTACTCGGCCACATTACCGGCGGCGCGGATGCCCGCGACTATCAGCCGATGAACGTCAATTTCGGTCTGTTCCCGCCCTTCGCCGAGCGCGTGCATAAGAAACAGCGCAAGGAAGCGATGACGAGCCGGGCACGCGCGGCGATGGCCGACTGGGTACGCATGATCGACAGAAAGGCTGCGGCTTAGTTTTCAGCCAGTCCGGCTTCGGCCACCAGAAGCATCAGACCGCGCATCGTACAGGCGGGCACATCGCCGTCATCCTCCCAATATTCGCCCAGCGAATGCGCGCCGCGGCTGATACCGCACCGGCTGATCGTGATGGCGGGAACGCCAAGCGAAATCGGAATGTTCGAATCCGTGGAGGAGGCAACGAAGTTCGGCCGAATGCCCTGCGCGGCATAGAGAACGCCCGCACGCCGGACCAGCGATGAAGCGAGACTGCCGCGGCCCGCCGGACGCTGGCCGATCGATTCAACATCCACTGTGAGCAGTTGCCCATCGCCGCGCACCGCATTCTCCGCTTCGAGTGCATCGACCATCGCCTGCTGAAACACGGCGTCGAGGGCAGCCAGTTTGTCCGGATCGCCTGAGCGCATATCGACCTCGAACCAGCTTTCGAACGGGATCGAATTGACCGACGTTCCGCCGCCGACGCGACCGATATTGTAGCTCGAACGCGGACCGTCCTGGGTGACCGGCCGCGCCGCGTTGACGAACCGGGTGATCGCCCGCGCCGCCGCGTGGTGGGGATTGCCATCGCCGAAATCGCCCCAGCTATGGCCGCCCGGCCCGTTGAATGTCACCCGATAGCGGTTGGATCCCACCGCACTCGTGACGAGCCGCGTTTCATTGCCGCCGTCTATCGCGATAAAGGCGTCCGGATGCTGGATGCCCTCGCGGAAGAGATGGCGCACTCCGCGTAGATCGCCGAGCCCCTCCTCGCCGATATTGCCCACGAGTACGATATCGCCTTCGGTCCGGATTCCGGCAGTCGCGATGGCCGATGCAAATTGCAGCGCCATGATCGCTCCGCGTGTATTGTCGCCGATGCCAGGCGCCGTATATCGATCACCGTCGATACGCACCGTGACGTCGGTTTCCTCCGGAAAAACGGTATCGAGATGCGCGGCGACCATCACCATCCTGTCACCCACGGTTCCGGGGCGCCGTGCGACGACATTGCCGACTTCGTCGATCATCACCTCGCCGAAACCGGTGGCCCGCATCATCTCCGCAAAGGCGGCCGCCCGGGCGTCCTCGCCGAAAGGCGGTGCGGGTATCTCGTTCAACGTCACGAGATCCCTCAGCCGCGCCTCATGCGTCTCCGTGAGATGGGCGAAGGCCGCGGCCATACGCGCATCGTCGCGCATTTGCGCGACTTCGGCGCGATAGTCGATCGACGCGGATGCCGTGGAATCCTGAAAAGCCGAAGCCGGCACCATGGGAAGCGCGAAGAGCGCCGCGATCAACAAGGCGTGTTTATGCATAGGCAGACTGTTCCGTCCCCGATACGTGCCGTCAACTCAGCAATTGCAGCGCGGGCGGCTGGGCGAGGATCGCCGCTGCCGGGTCGTGGCGAATTCGGCCGCGGTCAATGCGCCCGACCCGTCTGCATCGGCGGCCGCAAAGCGATCGCTCGTCCGCACCGCCCATTCCTCGAACGTCAGATAATTGTCGCCGTTGGAATCCAGTTGACGGAAGGCGTTGGTGCGGCTGCTCATCATTTCGACCCGCGTGATCGCGCCGTCCCGATTTCGGTCGTAGCGCCCGAATCGCCTCTCCTCACGCGTGAGTTCGGTCGCTTCGGGCGGCGGTGGCCCGGTACCGACAGGCTCGGCGGCCGTCATCGGATCGGGTTCTGCGATGTCCGGCGGCGGCGCGATCGGCGGCGGCGGTTCATCCTGTTGGGCGACGCTCTCCCAGATAAACAACCCAGCAGCGATCAGCAGCATCGCCGAAACCACACCCGCGAAATAGCGTCCCATGACTAGCCTCCCTCCCGGCCTTCTAACGCATTGGCAAAGCCAGAAGAAGTGCCGCTAGCGCCCCGAAAGGCGGTGCCATAGCATTCTCGCCACCCGAGCGGGCGCGCCCTGGCGGCGGCCATTCGAAATAGAATCGCGCCGGGCCAACACGGTCAGCGCACCCAGCGGCCTGAGATCGCGCGGCCAGGTTTTCCGTCCGATATCCGTGAAAATACCCTGGGCCATCGCTTGCGCGCGCGCGCCGACCGCCGCGTCGCTGACGCGGCACGACAGATCGGTGAGTGCCCAGGCCCGGCCGCAATCGCCGACGAAAGACGGAACCGCGTCAGTCAACAAGGTGGCCGACAATGCGAACAGCCGCCCACCGCGCTCCATCGCAAATCGTTCCAGTTCCTGGTCCTCAAGCGGCTCTTGCAGCAAGGCGAACCAGCCCTCGGTCATCTTCCCCCATTCGCTTCCGTCGCTCCCGGTCGCCGTTAAGCATTCTTGCACGCGCTCCAGCAGCGGCTCGGCCAGAATATCGTCCGCAATTCCGGCAAAAGCCTCGCGCCACCAGAGCAAACGCATCTCGCCAATCGCCGCTTCCGTGGTACCCGCGACGATCGTGCCGAAGCGTTCATCGACCATCCAAAGGGTTTGCAAATACGGGCGAACGGCCGCTTTCGCATAGCTCAGGGCAAGCTCGCGTTCCGGGTCTGCGAGAGTTTCGGTCATCACCGATTCTCCTAGCGGCCCACGGGATTATGGCAAATATCGCGTTAACCGTTTCCAGCGACTGCTGCTTAAGTTTGTCCATTCATACCCACCCGATCGGGTGAGCTGAGTCACATGTACCGCCCACCCGTTTGGAGGAACTATGCCGCTAAAAGGCAGGGGAAGATATGATTAACCGGCTGAAAAACAACGTATCACGCCGAGTCGCAAAACCAAAGTCTTTTCTTGGCCGGCTGGGCCGCGACAGCCGTGGCAATACGCTGGCCATGGCCGGCGCGGCTCTCGTGCCGATTGCCGGGATGATCGGCTCCGGCCTCGATATGAGCCGCGCTTACATGGCACAGGCCAAGCTTCAGAATGCTTGCGATGCTGCCGCGCTTGGTGCACGACGCGAAATGGCGGGCACGGTGTTCGACAGCGATGTCCGCACCGAAGGCGAGCGGTTTTTCGATTTCAACTTCCCATCCACGACGATGAACGCGCAAAACGTCACGCGCACAGTTGCGCAGAGTGCAACGGACGATTCGACCGTGGAAGTGGCGGCAAGCGCCGACATTCCTACATCGGTTATGCAGTTGTTCGGCAAGGACACGATTCCAATTTCGGTTACATGCGAAGCCAACCAAGATTACGGCAACAACGATATCATGGTCGTGCTGGACGTCACCGGTTCGATGAACAGTGCGCCTAGCGGTGGTGGCGCGTCCAAGATCAGTCGGTTGCGCACCGGCGCAATGGGCCTCTATCGGGCACTTGCCGGAACCGCGAATACACGGACGCGCTACGGGATGGTGCCATATTCGATGAACGTGAATGTCGGTGGCATCTTGCGCACGCGCGATATTCTGCGGACCACCTACTATCCTCAAGACAGTGACGGAGACGGCGACGAAGAACTTGTCGGCGTTCATATCAATACCCTGTCATGGCCGGGGAGTAACGCCGGCCGGCGGATTCGCAGCTGGCGCCAAAGCGGCAGCGCCTGTGTCGAAGAACGACCGACCATCGGCAACTCGTTCAACAATGGCGATTTCGATATCGACCTCGCCGTAAGCCGCGATGATATCGACCTCATTGCAAGAAATGGCACTGACGAGGAACGGCAGTTCGGTCGATGGGATTCGGGCCAGAACGAGTACAACAGCAATGGTTGGTGCCCATCGCCCGCAACGCGTCTGCGAACCTATGGCAATGAGACTGCCTATCAAAACGCCATCAACGACGCGACGGCGATCGTGAACGGCAACACCTATCACGATCTCGGACTGATCTGGGCGGCGCGCCTGCTATCATCCACGGGGCTGAACGCATCCCGGAATCCCGAAACGTTTAACGGTGTCCCGGTGGCAAAACATATCGTCTTCTTAACGGACGGTGATTTGGTACCGACCGGCAACAGTTATACCAGCTATGGCAACTATAATTTCGATCGCCGCCTGACAGGCTCGGGCAATCAGGAAAGCCGCCATATCGCACGCTTCCTCTCAGCCTGTAGCACGGCGAAATCCATGGGTATGACGATCTGGGTGATCGCCCTTGATCTGGGTAGCACGGATGAAATCGAGCCGTGCGCTACAAGCAGCGGACACTTCTTCGTGAGCGATGGTTCGGACCTTGAAGAGGTTTTCGAGCGCATCGGCGCGGGAATCGGTCGCCTGAGGCTGACGCAATGAGTATTGTGCTCGGAAAACTGCGTCGGATCCAGCGCGAAACGCGCGGCATTGCGGCAACCGAATTCGGTTTGCTGGTCGTACCTCTGATGGTCGTGCTGCTCGGCGCTTTTGATCTTGGCTATCAAAGCTATGTCCGGGCACAGGTTCAGGGGGTTCTGAACGATGTCGCACGGACCGCGGTCGTCGAAACACCGGACTTCACGGGCTATACCGGAACTACGACCGAAGAGCGTATTGAAAATGCGATCAAAGACCGGGTCAACAACATCGCGCGCAACGCCAGCTATACGATTACCCAGACTAACTTTTACGAGTTCTCGGGGGTCGGCAATGCCGAAAAACTGCTGACCGACAATAACGGCAATGGCGCATATGATGCCGCGGACGGCGACTGTTTCGAGGACATCAACAATAACGGCGCCTTCGATCTGAATGCCGGCGATTCGGGCCAAGGCGGCGCCGACGATGTGGTCTATTACGAGGTAACGGTAACGATGCCGCGCATCGTTCCGGTGACCGGGCTTATCGGCGTGCCCCCGAATTACACGATCACGGCCCAGGCAGCGGTGCGCAACCAGCCCTATGCCGATCAGGCTGTTCCTCCGACGGTGTGCGGACCATGACGACGAAAAAGCTCATAAACCGATTGGCCATGATCAAGCGGCTGAAAAAGGATGACGAAGGCATTGCCCTTGTCGAATTCGCTTTCTCGTTACCAATCCTGCTCGCATTGATCTTCGGTGCGCTGGAAACGGCCAATTACGCTTTGGCGCACCTCCGGGTCAGTCAGATCGCCATGACGGTCGCCGACAATGCGGGTCGCGTCGATACGGCCATAGACGAAGCCAATATATATGAGGTGTTTGCGGGTGCGGCGCTGGTCGGAGAGTCGCTCGACTTTAACGCCAACGGTCGCATCGTTCTGTCCTCGCTCCAACCCAATAATCTGTCCGGTTCGGATGAGGGCCAGATGATCAACTGGCAGCGGTGCATGGGTCAGCTGACCAGCGTTACACCGGCCTATGGTGTCGAGGACGACGGTCGGACGGACGATTCCCTTGAGAACGGTATGGGACCAGCGGGAAACAGGATCACCGCCACCACCGGAACAGCCGTTATGTTCGTGGAGGTCACCTATAATTATCGGCCGCTGATCCCGAACCTCGGAATGCTCGGCACACGGCAAATCCGCTACGAAAGCGCCTTCAATGTGCGCGACCGCACGAATCAGGACATCTCGAACACCCAGGGCCTGACCGTCAACGGCTGCTGACGCGGACTACCGCTTACCGGTAACAAACGGCCTTTGCCGCGGTCACAACCTTGTCTGAATCGATGAGGGCAAGCTTTTCCAGATTGGCCGCATAGGGCATGGGCACATCCTCGTTCGTGACGCGCATAACCGGTGCGTCGAGATCGTCAAAGCCTTCATCCATGCAGATCGCGACGATTTCCGACGCGATCGAACAGGTCGGCCAGCCTTCCTCCACAACGATCATCCGGTTCGTGCGTGAGAGGCTTTCGAGAACCGCGGCTTCGTCGAGTGGGCGCAAGGTGCGCAAATCGATCACATCGGCCTCGATACCTTCTTCGGCAAGCTTATCCGCCGCCTGCATCGCGATGCCGACACCGATCGAATAGCTGACAATCGAAACGTCGTTACCCGATCGAACGGTCCGCGCCTTGCCGATGGGAAGTGCATAATCGTCGAGATCGGGCACCTCGAAGCTTTGGCCGTAGAGTAGCTCGTTTTCGAGAAACACGACCGGATCGATGGTGCGGATCGCCGACTTGAGCAGGCCCTTGGCATCCGCGGCCGAATAAGGCGCGATCACCACCAGTCCGGGCACGCTCGCATACCAGGGGCCGTAATTCTGGCTGTGCTGAGCGCCGACGCGGCTGGCCGCGCCATTAGGCCCGCGGAACACGATGGGGCAGCGCATCTGCCCGCCGGACATGTAATTGGTCTTGCCGGCCGAATTGACGATATGGTCGATCGCCTGCATCGCGAAGTTGAAGGTCATGAACTCGACGATCGGGCGTAACCCGCCCATCGCCGCGCCCGTACCGACACCGGCAAAACCATATTCGGTGATCGGCGTATCGATGACCCGCCGGTCGCCGAATTCGTCGAGCAGGCCTTGGGTGACCTTGTACGCGCCTTGATATTCGGCGACTTCCTCGCCCATCACGAACACGCGGTCGTCGGATCGCATTTCCTCGGCCATGGCATCGCGCAATGCTTCGCGGACGGTCAGCGTGACCATCTCGGTGCCTTCGGGAATATCGGGATCGGATGGGCGGGCGGAAGATTCCGGTTTCGCCGGGGCCGCCGCTTCCGCTTCTGGCTCCGCGTCGGATGCGGCGGGCGGCGGTGGTGGCGGGGACGCTTCGGCAACAGGCGCCGCCTCGACGCTATCGGCATCCTCGCCGTCTTCCGCCAGCATCGCGATCACCGCGCCGACCTGCACCTCGTCGGTGCCCTCGGGCACGAGGATTTTCGCCAACACGCCCTCGTCGACCGCCTCGAATTCCATGGTCGCCTTGTCGGTCTCGATCTCGGCCATGATGTCGCCGGCGCTGATCTCATCGCCCTCCTTCACAAGCCATTTGGCGAGCGTGCCCTCTTCCATAGTTGGCGAGAGAGCCGGCATCTTTAACTCGATCGCCATCAATATTGCTCCACCAGAACGTCGGTGTAGAGTTCGGACGGGTCGGGTTCGGGTGAGCTTTCGGCAAAGTCCGCCGCTTCCGCAACGATCGCCTTGATCTCCTTATCGGTCGCTTTCATCTCTTCGACGCTGACGCCGGCAGCCTCGAGCTCCTTCTTGATCGCCTCGATCGGATCCGAGTTCTCGCGCACCGATTGCACTTCCTCCCGCGACCGGTACTTGGCCGGGTCGGACATGGAATGGCCCCGATATCTGTAGGTTTTGAGTTCGAGCAGGATCGGCCCTTTTCCGCTCCGCACCCAGTCCAGCGCCACTTCCGCCGCACCGCGTACCTCGAGCACGTCCATACCGTTGATCTGCAGACCGGGAATGCGGAAACTCTCTCCGCGCCGGTACAGCTGATCCTCGGCCGAGGAGCGGTTGACGCTCGTGCCCATCGCATATTGGTTGTTCTCGATCACGAAGATGATCGGAAGTTTCCACAGCTCGGCCATGTTGAAGGCCTCGTAGACTTGGCCCTGATTTGCTGCGCCATCACCGAAATAGGCGAGGCACACGCCACCATCGGCGCGATATTTATGGGCGAAGGCGAGCCCGGTACCGAGCGGCACCTGGGCGCCGACAATTCCGTGCCCGCCGTAAAAACGATGTTCGACCGAGAACATGTGCATCGACCCGCCCTTGCCCTCGGCGATCCCCGCGGCACGGCCGGTCAGCTCCGCCATGATCACCTTGGGGTCGAGACCATAGGCCAGCATATGGCCATGATCGCGATAACCGGTAATCACACTGTCCTTATCGTTATCGAGCGCCGATTGGAGGCCGACCGCAACCGCCTCCTGGCCGATATAAAGGTGGCAGAATCCGCCGATCAGGCCGAGCCCATATAGTTGGCCTGCCTTCTCTTCAAAGCGCCGGATCAACAGCATCTGCCGATAATATTCGAGCAACTGTTCCTTGGTGGCTTCATAGCGTTCGGGTTCCGCCGGCCGCTCTCGGTTCGGGGCGGCTGGCCCAGCCGATTTCCGGGCTGCCGGTTTCTTCGTGGAGGTTTTTCGCGAAGCGCGTTTTCGGGACGCGGGTGCCTTGGCCAAGATCGGGGCCTTCCCTGTTGCTGACTATCGGTTGGGATATGGCCGAGCAGTAGCGATTCCGCAACGTTACGGAAAGGGAAAGTCAGTCGGTGATAACGATATGCTCGTCTTCCCGGATTTTGCCCGTATTCCGACGGACCAGTTCTTCGGCAAAGTCCGGATCGACGCTGTCGGGATCAAGCAGTTCGACACGATTGGCGAGCCGCTCGCGTTCCTCGTTCAGCTGCGCCAGTTCGACCTGCCGCTGATCATGCAGCCGCGCATAATCGCCCCAGGCGAACAGCCCGTTGGGACCGAGCAGCGCATAGCCGGCAAAATTCGCGATCACGAGTATCGCCAAAGCCGGTGCGGCCGCTGACCGCAAAATATTGGCAACTGATCGTGTCCGCGTCATTCGACCGTTGAATCACAGGCGACTCGTGGATTCAAGGGCGATTCGCCGGGGGACTCGATTTTGCGACGAATGGAATCGGGCAAACGACGAGCGGTTAGTCGCGCAAGATATCCCGTCCCGCATAATGGGCCGCGTCACCCAGTTCCTCTTCGATCCGGATTAATTGATTGTATTTCGCCAGCCGATCGGAACGCGCAAGACTCCCGGTTTTGATCTGGCCGCAATTGGTCGCGACCGCGAGATCGGCGATGGTCGCATCCTCGGTTTCGCCCGAGCGGTGCGACATGACGGCCGTGTAACTCGCGCGATGCGCCATCTCGACCGCATCGAGCGTTTCGGTCAGCGTACCGATCTGGTTGACCTTGACGAGCAGCGAATTGGCGAGACCCTTCTCGATACCCATCGCGAGCCGCTCACTGTTGGTCACGAACAGATCGTCACCGACCAGTTGAGCCGTATCGCCCACCGCATCGGTCAGCGCTTTCCAGCCTTCGAAATCATCCTCGGCCATGCCGTCCTCGATCGACAGGATCGGGTATTTGCCGGTCAGGTCCGCGAGATAATCGGCCATCTCGGTCGGCGAGAGAGTCTTCCCCTCCCCCGCCATCACATAATTGCCGTCCTTGAAAAATTCGGTCGCGGCGCAATCAAGCGCGAGCATTACGTTATCGCCGGGTGCATAGCCGGCTTTCTCTATCGAGCGCAGGATGAAGTCGAGCGCGTCGGTCGTCGAGCCGATATCGGGCGCGAAACCGCCTTCGTCGCCGACCGCCGTGCTGTGCCCGGCATCGTGCAGCTCCTTCTTCAGCGTATGGAAGATCTCCGCGCCCCAGCGCACGGCTTCCGCCAGGCTGTCCGCGCCGACCGGCATGACCATGAATTCCTGAAAATCGATCGGATTGTCCGCATGCTCGCCGCCATTGATGATGTTCATCATCGGTACCGGCAGGGTCGAAGCCGACGTGCCGCCGACATACCGATAAAGCGGCAATCCGCGCGCTTCGGCAGCCGCCTTGGCAACAGCCAGGCTGACACCCAATATCGCGTTCGCGCCGAGATTGGCCTTGTTCGGCGTCCCGTCCAGCTCGATCATCGCGTGATCGATGAGCGGCTGTTCTTCGGCATCGACACCGCGCAGAGCCTCGGCAATCTCGTCATTGACCGACCCGACAGCCTGCCGAACGCCCTTGCCGAGATAGCGGTCGGCGTCACCATCCCGCTTCTCATTCGCTTCATAGGCACCGGTCGAGGCACCGGACGGCACCGCGGCACGGCCGAAGCTCCCGTCCTCGAGCGCAACATCGACTTCGACGGTCGGATTTCCGCGGCTATCCAGAATTTCACGGGCGCGGATATCGGCAATGGCGGTCATGCGAAAAACCTTTTCGGAAATGTCGGATTCATCTTTGCGCTGTATCCATGCTGCGGCCGCGAAGCAAATGCTGTAAGACGGGAAAAAGCACGGAACTTGATTGCGTTTTATGCGCTTAATACACAGATAGAGAATTCGTTACGGAGAAAGAGAGATGGCAAACACGAAAAACGACATGCCCGAGGGCACCGACACCGTTATCGATGTTCCCGCCGAAGAAGCGGAAAAAGGCGCGGTCGCCAAAGCCAAGGAGCGCATCAAGGACGAGGCAAACAACCTCAAGACACAGGCCGCCGAACAGGCCCGTGGATATGCGACTACCGGCAAGGACAAGGCGACGGGTACGATCAAGGATGTATCGGCCGCGATGGATGATGCGGCCAAGTCGGTCGACGAACGCCTTGGCGAAAACTACGGCGAATATGCGCGGATGGCGGCCGGCGCGGTGTCGAGCTTCGCTGAGAAGCTCGAAGCCAAGGATGTCGATGATATGCTGCGCGACGCGGAGGCTTTCGTCCGCCGCAGCCCGGTCATTGCGATCGGGGTTGCGGCCGTGGCCGGCTTCGCAATCGCCCGCCTCGTCAAATCCGGCCTTGGAGAGCGGGACGAAGCATGAACGACGGGGGCATGGATGGCGAGCGCATGAGCGATCGGGACAGCGATGAGTCCTATGGCGAACTCGCCCGCCGCCTGATGGCGGATGGCGAGAGCTTCGCCAAGGCGCGCGTCACGCTCTATCGCGAACTTGCCATCTATCGGGCGACTCAGCTGCGTACGCCCGCAATCCTCTTCATCGTCGCCCTCGTTCTGGGATCCTGTTCGATCCTCGCCGTGATACTCGGCCTTGTGCTCGCGTTGACGCCGCTGGTCGGAGGCGTGTTGGCCGGTTTGATCGTCGCGATCGGCGCACTCGTGATCGCCGGTCTGCTCGGCCTGATCGGACGCAATCTGTTGCGCGCGATGGGAGATGACCCGCTGGCCGAAGCGGACGCCGAAATCGCAGAAACGCAGGAAACGGCATTGTCATGAAGAAAGCCCGGCAAAAACTGTTGGAAGCGCATCGCACGGCCCGGGAAGCCGAGCACCGCTTCAAGTCGACGCTCAGCACGGCCAAGGTGGAGTTCCGGCCAGCCAACATCGCGGGCAATGCCCTCCAGAATGCAAAAGACAAAGTCGGCGAGGCCGTGACCAAAACGCGCCGCGCGGTAACCAGCCGGCCCGTCACCGTTCTGGCCGCCGGCGCCGCGATCGGACTGTATCTGTTTCGCAAGCCGATCGCTTCGGCGGTCCGCAATCGAATTTCGCGGCGGAGGAAAACCGTTGAACCGGTTCGGCCGTTGGATACGCAGCGAACCAACAATGGCCCGAGTCCGATCAAGGACCCGACGCCGAAGACAATATTGACCGAGGAGGTTTGATCATGACCATCAAGGACAGCGCAACCAAGGCAGGCGAGAAGGTTCACAAATCCTATCGCGCCACGCGCGCCCGCGCCGAGGAAAGCTATGAGACGGCTGCCGCACGCACGGGCGAGCTGTATGCGAGCGCCCGCGAACAGGCGGCACGCGCCGGCCGTCGAACCGCCGATACGGTGCAGGACAACCCGCTTGCAGCTGTGGTCGGCGGACTGGGCGTCGGCATGCTGATCGGCGCATTGCTGCCGCGCACGCGCCGGGAAACTGAGTTACTCGGGCCCTATGGCAGCCAGATTACCGACCGCGCCCGCGAAGCGGCCGAAGCGGCCAAGGAAGTGGGCCAGGAGAAACTCGACGAGCTCGGGTTCGTAAAGGACAATGCCCGCGAGACCGCTCAAAAAGTGATCGACGAGGCCAAGGCTGCCGCGAGCGAGGCGGGATCCGCCGCCGCGAGAAAGGCACGTGGTCAAGACTAGGTGTCTGAGCGCTATACAGACAGTTCAATTCCGGTTCAGCCATACTCGGCTAAAGCCGTAATCAACTGAAATAATAGGGTTTTGGGACAATCATGACACGTATTTCGAATATCCTTGCGGCGAGCGCGATGGCCATCGCCGCGATTGCGACGCCGGCGCTGATGACAACGCCGGCTCAGGCCGCAGTCAGTCAATCGAGCCCGTCGGCATTTGTCGAAAGCCTGTCGGAAGACGGTCTGGCGACGCTGCGCTCCGGCTCCGCCGCTGAACGCCGCAGCCGCTTCCGTTCGCTGCTCGGCGAGCATTTCGCGGTCAACCAGATTGGCGATCGCCTGATCCGGCGCTGGCGTGACGATATCAGCACGAGCCAATATCGCGCCTATCAGCGTGCTCTGCCCGGCTTCATCCTCGGCACCTATGCGGATCGGCTGTCATCCTACGCGCGCGCCGAGGTCGAGGTAACCAATGCGACGCGACGCGGCAGCACCTATCTCGTCCAGACGCGGATCACCAATCCCGGCCAACGCCCGGTATCGGCGATCTGGTATCTGACGCGTACCAATGGCAGTTACAAAGTCTTCAATATGCGGGTTGCGGGCATCAACCTGACCCTCAACCAGGCGCAGGATTTCGACAGCTATATCCAGCGCAACGGCTTCGACCGGCTCGTCCGATTCATGGAAAGACGCGGGGCTTAAGCGCCTTATCAGAATGTTGCTCGCGCAACGTCGCGGCGCCGGTCCGCTCCCCTCCCGACCTCCGATAGAATATGCTGAGCTGGAGATCGGGAGGGGAGCGGACCGACGCCGCGATTTCCCGTGGGGGAGATTCTGGCAAACAGATCCCGGTAGCATTATCGCCGCCTTTCGATTATGGGGCGCGGCCATGAGCGAAAACAAACTGCATCTCGTATTCGGCGGCCGGGTTTCGGACCCGCGCACGCTCGATTTCAACGACTTCGAGTCCATGGATCTGGTCGGCATCTTTCCCAATTTCGAAGAGGCCGAGGAGGCTTGGCGCGCCAATGCGCAGCGCACGGTCGACGATGCCGAGATGAAATATGTCGTCGTGCATCTGCACCGGCTGCTTGAGCCCGAGATTATCGAGCCTGCGAAGAAATAAGCTTTGGTTCGTCAGACCTGACGCGGCGATTTCCCACCCGGGAATTCAGACATAATCACGCGTCCCGATACCGCCATATCAGCAGCGGACGAGCCATCAGCAGCCCGGCCCCGAAACCAAAGATATGCGCCATGATCGCCACCGGCGCAGGCGAACCATATGTCGTCAGGCCGATCAGCAACTGGATCACGATCCACGCCCCGGCGAGCGAAGCGACATGGCGCCATCCACCCACGCCGTTCCGCGGTTTGGAATAGAGCAGCGCATAGGCGCCGATGATGGCCGAGACCGCACCGCTGGCGCCGATCATGGGTCCGGCGCTTTCGGCGTTGAACAGATAATGGCCGGCTGCCGCGACATAGGCGCCGACTACATAGAGCCCAATCAGCCCGCGCCCGCCAAGTGCCTGTTCCACACCTTTTCCGCATACGAACATCAGCAGCATGTTGAACGCGAGATGCATCGCATCGGCGTGCAGCAATGTCGCCGAAAGCGGTGTCAGGATGGCCGGCAGCGCGCCGGGGATCGTAAAGCCCTCCTCGAAGCGCAGCGGAATGAATCCGGCAAAACCATAGGCCCACCGCTCCGCGCCCAAAGCCATCACCAACAGCCAGCAGACGGCCGTGACAAGGATGATCCGGGTCGTCAGGGACGAGTGGGCGAGACGGGTCTGCCAATCCATGCCGATGCGCCCTCGCCCTTTCGCCTCAAACGAACTCGATCTTCTCGATCAGGAAATATTTGTCACCGGCGGGGACGGTAAACTCGACCTCGTCACCCTTGCTGCGGCCGATCAAGGCGCGTGCCAAAGGGGAACTATAGGAGATCTTGCCGGACTTGGCATCCGCCTCGATCTCGCCGACGATCTGATAGGTCAGCGGTTTGTCGTCCTCGTCGAGCAAATGGACGGTCGCGCCGAACACGACCTTGTCACCCGAAAGCTCTTTCGGGTCGATAACCTGGGCACGGGTCAACCGGTCTTCATAGTCGGCAATCGTCGCTTCGATCTGCCCCTGACGCTCTTTCGCCGCATGATATTCGGCATTTTCCGAGAGATCGCCGTGCGCGCGCGCTTCCTCGATCGCATCGATCACTTCGATCCGGTCAACCTCTTTGAGGCGCTTCACCTCGGAATTCAGACGTTCATAGCCTTCCAGCAACATCGGCATCTTTTCTATCGTCGCCATTGCCTTACCTTTCGTCAAAAACCTGCCGTTCGGCGGCCCGTCCGGGTCCGCCTACTGTTTCCGCACAAATTGTCGGGATTAGCGTTCGGCGACCGAATAATAGGCCTGTAATGGCCGTACTTCAAGTTCTGTCGTGCGCAACGCACCAATTGCTTTCACCGCGGCGGCGCTGGCGGGCGCGGTGGTGAAGTAGGGAACTCCTTGGGAAACCGCCGATTTTCGGATGGAAGCGCTATCTTTGAGCGATTGCCAACCCTCGGTCGTGTTAAAAATCAGATCGATATCACCGTCGACGATAGCATCGACGATGTGCGGGCGCCCCTGCGCAACCTTGTTGATCCGTTCGGCTTCGACGCCATTGTCCTGCAAGAACGCCGCGGTTCCGCCCGTTGCAACGATAGAGAAGCCATAGCTGCTGATATCCTTGATCGCCCGCAGGATATGGGGCTTATCGCTATTCTTGACGGAGACGAACACCCTGCCCTCGCTCGGCAGCGTCGTGCCTCCTGCCAGCTGTGACTTGGCAAAAGCCACGGGGAAATCGTCATCGATCCCCATCACCTCGCCGGTCGATTTCATTTCCGGGGAAAGCACGGGATCGGTACCCTGGAACCGCGCGAAGGGGAAAACCGCTTCCTTCACGGCGATATGGTCGACCACGCGATCGATCTTCGGCAGATCGGCAAGCTTTTCGCCGGCCATGACTCGCGCCGCGATCTTGGCGACGGGATGGCCGATGGCTTTTGCGACGAAGGGCACGGTGCGGCTGGCGCGCGGATTGACTTCGATCAGATAGACATTTGGTCCTTCTGGGCCATCCTTCACCGCGAACTGGATATTCATCAGCCCCCGCACCTTCAGCGCGATGGCCAGCGCCTCGGTCTGCCGCTCGATCTCGGCAACGATCTCGTCCGGTAGGCTGTAAGGCGGTAGCGTACAGGCACTGTCGCCCGAATGGACGCCGGCCTCTTCGATATGCTGGAGGACCCCGGCAACGATGACGTCTTCACCATCTGAGATCGCGTCGACATCGACTTCGATCGCATCGCGCAGATATTGGTCGATGAGGACCGGACTGTCGCCGGAGACCTGTACGGCCGTCTGGATATAATCCTCGAGCTGCGCGTCGCTGTCGACGATTTCCATGGCCCGGCCGCCAAGCACATAGGAGGGGCGCATCAACACCGGGTAACCGATGCGCTGGGCCACCGCGAGCGCCTCTTCCCCGCTCCGCGCAATACCGTTTTCGGGCTGTTTCAGGTCGAGCTGTGCCACCAGATCGGCAAAGCGCTCGCGATCCTCCGCATGATCGATCGCGTCGGGCGAGGTACCCAGAATGGGAATTCCTGCCGCTTCCAGCGCCTTGGCGAGATTGAGCGGTGTCTGCCCGCCAAACTGGACGATCACGCCCGCCAGCTCGCCCGACTGCTGCTCGACATGGAGGATTTCAAGCACATCCTCGGCCGTCAGCGGCTCGAAATAGAGCCGGTCCGAGGTATCATAATCGGTCGATACGGTTTCGGGATTGCAGTTGATCATGATCGTCTCGAAGCCCTGCTCTTCGAGCGCGAAACAGGCATGGCAGCAGCAATAGTCGAACTCGATCCCCTGCCCGATCCGGTTCGGCCCGCCGCCCAGGATCACGACCTTCTTCCGATCGCTGGGCTGCGCTTCGCATTCGGGCTCGCCGAAGCTCGGCGCCTCGTAAGTCGAATACATATAGGGCGTCTTCGCTTCGAACTCGGCCGCGCAGGTGTCGATCCGCTTGAACACCGGGCGGACGCCGAGCTTGCGGCGCATCTCGCGCACCTGATCCTCGGTCACGCCACCCGCCATCGCCTGCAGCGCCTCGCCGATCAGGCCGGGGCTGTAAGCGGCCTTTTCCATCCCTTCGCGGATATGGACTGAGGCCAAAGCCAGCCGGGCCAGGCGGTTGTCGGAAAAGCCCATGGCCTTGAGCTTGCGCAGACCCTCGGCATCGTTGGGCAAGCCGTTCTCGATCACACCTCGCTCGGCCTCGACAATTTCAGACAGCCGTTCGAGGAACCACGGGTCGTATTTGGTAACCGCATGGACATCTTCGACGCTCAACCCTTCGCGCAAGGCCTGCGCCGTCACCAGCAGGCGCGCGGGGGAAACTTCGGACAGCGCCGCCTCGATCCGCGGTTTCGGCGCGCCGACCAAATCGTCAACCCAGTTCAGGCCGACCAGTCCGGTCTCCAGCCCGCGCAACGCCTTTTGCAAGCTTTCGGTGAAGCTGCGGCCGATCGCCATGACCTCGCCGACCGATTTCATCGCCGTGCCCAGCACCGGCTCCGCGCCCTTGAACTTCTCGAAGGCGAAGCGCGGGATCTTGGTCACCACATAGTCGATGGTCGGCTCGAAGCTCGCCGGCGTTACACCGGTAATATCGTTGTCAATCTCGTCCAGCGTATAGCCGACCGCCAGTTTCGCCGCGACCTTGGCGATGGGGAAACCCGTCGCCTTGGAGGCCAGCGCCGAGGACCGAGAAACCCGCGGGTTCATCTCGATCACGACGAGCCGCCCGTCCTTGGGGTTCACCGCGAACTGCACGTTCGAACCGCCCGTCTCAACGCCGATCTCGCGCAGACAGGCGATCGATGCGTTGCGCATGATCTGATATTCCTTGTCCGTCAGCGTCAGCGCGGGCGCGATGGTGATGCTGTCGCCGGTATGGACACCCATCGGATCGACATTCTCGATGGAGCAGATGATGATGGCGTTGTCGGCCTTGTCGCGCACCACCTCCATCTCATATTCCTTCCACCCCAACACCGATTCCTCGATCAGTACTTCGGTGGTCGGGCTGGCGGCGAGGCCGCCGCGGACGATGTCCTCGAACTCTTCCCGGTTATACGCGATCCCGCCGCCCGTGCCGCCCATGGTGAAGCTCGGGCGGATGATGGTCGGCAGGCCGACATATTCCAGTCCCTTAAGCGCCTCTTCCATCGTATGGGCGATCATCGAGCGCGGACTTTCAAGCCCGACCTTGTCCATCGCATCGCGAAAACGCAGCCGGTCCTCGGCCTTGTCGATCGCATCGGCATTCGCCCCGATCAGCTCGACACCGAACTTTTCGAGCGTGCCGTCTTCGTGCAACGCCAGTGCCGTATTGAGCCCCGTCTGGCCGCCCATGGTCGGCAGCAGCGCCAACGTATCGTCCGGCCGTTCCTCACGCTCCTTCGCGATGATCTTCGCGACGATGGCGGGTGTAATCGGCTCGACATAGGTCGCATCGGCCAGTTCCGGATCGGTCATGATCGTCGCCGGGTTCGAATTGACGAGGATGATCCGATAGCCCTCTTCCTTCAGCGCCTTGACCGCCTGCGTCCCCGAATAATCGAATTCGCACGCCTGACCGATGATTATGGGCCCGGCGCCGATGATGAGGATCGAGGAGATGTCTGTGCGTTTGGGCACTGGGCGCTATTCCTTATTCCTTGCTGGCCGTCAAAGCGTGGAGCCGGGCCGGACATTTCCAGCACGTCATGTGCGGGATGCCCGGCCCGACGTCATTATCATGCCTTAGCCGATTTCCGCCGACTGTATGGCTTCCGAAACGCATTGCTGCGTCCGGCCCGTAATCGCGTCATTCGCTTCGGAGATCGTGCTGCTGTCGTCGATATCCGCCAGAATGCAGGTGCAGAATTCTTCCGGATCGACGCCGGCGGACTGGAGCGTTCCGCTCATCGTTTCGGTCTGCTCGGCGCATTGCGCTTCAGCCTGTTCGCGAACCGAACCTCCACATCCAGCCAACGCGACTGCGGCGGCGAGAACAACGATATACTTCATAATCTTCCTTTCATGATTGCCCTCCGGATACATCCCGGCATGGCGAGGTGCGAACCCGTGACTCTCGGCCGCATCGCGATAGGACGGGGCCTGCAGTGAAGACGATGCCGACCCCGCGCGACATTACGAGAACTCCCAAAAACACATGAGCGCGTTTCGAGCCGGCGGGGCAAAGTCACGAACCGGCCGATCAGTGAACCGCGCTACGATACTGCTAACAATGAGCATCGGGGAGATGTCGGTGTGGCGGGGCATCATCTATCCATACTTTGTTGGCCGAGACGGCCCTTAGCCAGTGTCACTAAGGCGACATCAAACGAGACACTCGCGTCGAGTTCGCAATGTGATGGCGCTTCAAATGCCATCCGACTCAAAAGCTCAAGCTTCCAGCAGCCGGTTCGAGATGAGCTATCGCATTCAAGCGTTCGAATTCATCGGTCACGCACATGACGACCTGTGCCATTTCACCATCATCTCTGATGCGCGAGAGTTGGATCGTCACTGAGTTCGGATCCTCGTTAGTATTCGTCATCGTCATCGGTATGCCGTCAACCGTGGTGGTTTCGGTACGGTTGGTGGGAACGAGGCGCGCGTCAGGAAGATTGCAAGCCTCTTTAAGGTTGGCGAATTGCTCGGCGGTCAGATCTGTGGGCGGACCCAGCGATCCGCACGCGACGACAAAAAAAAACACCATAGTCATCACTAGCCTTGTCACTGGCTTGCTCCCAACGTCGTTACGAACTTTCCAAGCAGATACGCGCCATACTGAGGCTCGGAGCCGGCTTCGGGATGATACTGCACGCTAAACGCAGACCGATCTTCCAGTTCCAGCCCGCACAGGCTGTCGTCGAACACACCCACATGCGTCGCCTTGACCCGCTCGGATAACGATATCGGCCGCATCACGGCGTCGACCCTTCCGCCGCCGCGGCGGGGATCAGGATCGTCTCATAGTCCAGCGTTCCGAAAGCCCCCTGGCGCGCCTGTTCGACGAACGCATTGGTCAGGGCCGGGTCAGAGTTCACGAAAGAGACGACGACACGGACCCGATTACCGTCAAGCGGGATTCTCTGTCCACCGAGACCGTTGACGACGATCGCCGCCTCCAGCAGCTCGGCCTGCTCCACGGTTCCGGTTCCCGCGATACCGGCAAGATAAAAGGGCGTTCCGTCTTCACCGACGATAACCGGCATCGAAACGTCCACGGCGGACAGGCCGATCGCGGAAAGGTCGGGTTGCAACCCCATATCGGTCAACATTCCGAGAAAACAGGTGAAACGGTCACGCGGCAATGCGGGGTTCACCGTCGCAAACCGAGCGACGCTATCCTCGACGGTCAAGCTCACATCATCAGCTGTCACCTGACAGGCGGCGGCTGCCGCCGAAAGATCTTCGGCTGTCGTCTGCATAGCAAGCGCGGTGCCGGGAGCGCCGATCAACATGGCGAAAACAGCTAAACGGCTTTTCTTTCGGTTATACACGATGTCCCTCCAATTTTCCCAAGAACTTCGCGAACAGATAAGCACTATCTTGCGGTCCGGGGCTAGCCTCGGGATGATATTGCACGCTGAACGCGGGCCGATCTTCCAGCTCCAATCCGCACAGGCTGCCGTCGAACAGGCTGACATGGGTCGCCTTCACGCCGTCGGGTAACGTCTCGATATCGACCGCGAAGCCGTGGTTCATGCTGGTGATCTCGACGCGGCCGTCCTCGAGCCGCTTGACCGGATGGTTGGCGCCACGATGGCCCTGATGCATCTTCACGGTTCTCGCGCCGGCCGCGATCCCCAGCATCTGGTGGCCGAGGCAGATGCCGAACAGCGGCTTGCCGGTCTCGAGTAGCTGCTTGATAACCGGCACCGCATAGTCTCCGGTCGCCGCCGGATCGCCGGGGCCGTTGGCGAGGAAGATACCGTCGGGCTGGTGGCGCATTACGTCTTCGTAGGACGCCTCGCCCGGCACAACCGTAACCCGCGCGCCGGCATTGACCAGATGGCGCAGAATGTTGCGCTTCGCCCCATAATCGATCGCGACGACATGGGGCCTGTTCGCCGCTTCCTCGCGCTCGTCATTCCCGCGAAGACGGGAATCCAGTTCTGCGCCCTCGGACTGGATTCCCGTCTTCGCGGGAATGACGGAGGGTGATTTTGGATAGCCCTCGCCCAACCGCCACAAGCCTTCGTCCCACGAATATTGCTGCGTCGTCGAGACCGTCTTCGCGAGGTCCATGCCTTCGAGCCCTGGCCATTCCGCCGCCTTCGCTTTCAGCGCATCGAGATCGAATTCGCCCTTCGCGTTATGCGCGATCACCCCGTTGGGCGCGCCCTGCTCCCTGATCCGCCGGGTCAGCGCCCGCGTATCGATGCCCGATAGACCAATCCGGCCGTTGACCTTCAGCCATTGATCGTAATGCTGGCGCGCGCGGAAATTGCTCGGGTCGGTCACATCCTCGCGAACGATACAACCCAGCGCGTGCGGATTGGCGGCTTCCATGTCTTGCGGGTTGGTGCCGACATTGCCGATATGCGGAAAGGTGAACGTGATGATCTGCCCGGCATAGCTCGGGTCGGTCATGCTTTCCTGATAGCCGGTCATCGCGGTGTTGAAGCAGATTTCGCCTACCGCTTTGCCTTCCGCGCCGAAACCTTTGCCCCGGATGCAGGTGCCGTCCGCCAAAACCAATACGCCCGTCGCTCTTTCGGGCGCAGTGTCTGGCTTGGCGTTCGCCATGGTGCGGTTGTCCTGTTTCTTCGAGTCTGCCGGGCGCGCAAACGGCTGTCAGCTAGGCGCGGCGTCGGCCTGGGTCAATGCCTGTTCAATCGCTTTATCCCCAGCTAGATAGTGCGCCTCGAATTGCAAAGGAAAGACACGATGCTCCGCGACGATATCAAGGCCGCGCAGGTGGCGGCGATGAAGGCTAAAGACAGCGCGCGCACGGCCGCGCTCCGCCTCATTCTCTCCAAGGTGAAAGATCGCGATATCGAGTTGCGCACCGATGGCGCGACGAAGGACGACGATACGATGGTCGTCGAGGTGCTTCAGAAGATGGTGAAACAGCGCCGCGAGTCGATATCCATGTATGAAAGCGGCGGCCGGCAGGAACTGGCCGATGCCGAGAAGGCCGAAGTCGCGGTTATTGAAGAATTTTTGCCGGCGATGATGAGCGACGACGAAGCGGGAGCGATTATCGATGCACTGATCGCGGAACTGGACGCGCAAGGTCCTCAAGACATGGGCAAAGTCATGGGCCAGCTCAAGGCGCGACATACCGGCGATATCGATATGGGCAAGGCGAGTGGGCTGGTTAAGGCGCGGCTCGTCGGCGGCTAGCGGGTTGACGCCGGGGAACCGGGTGCCGACATGCGACGTTGACTTCCCCAAATCGTAATCGAATCTAGGATCTTCATGCGTCGCGCCTCCCTCATTCTGATTCCGCTTGTTCTTGCCGCCTGTTCCGGCGGGCCGGTCGAGGAACCCGCCGATCCGGCGGAAGACGCCACACTGAGTGAGCCCATGAACATCATCGCGCCGACGGATTTCGCGTCGTTGACGCTCGGCGGGACGATCCAGGGACCGCTTGGCCCGGAAGTCGAAGCGTCGCTGATCGCCGACGGCGTGGCGATCGGCGATATCGCGAGCCGCGTCCAATGCCCGGAAGGAATCGACCCGTGCAATCCCGGCGAAGCGGAAGACGGCACGATCTACACCTATATCTATGAGGTGCGTCCCGGTTTCGACGGTCCCAACGATCCGCCCTTCGAGATGCCCGAGAATGTACGCCCGATCGAAAGCGCATCGAGCTTCGCGCTCGCCTTTCCCGCTCACGGCTTTACCGGCGTCGCCGGCTATTCCGTGTATGACGCGGAAGATGTGCTCGCGGACGGCTTCAACGCGTCGATCAGCTGCGTCGACGATCGGCTGATCTGGAGCTTTCCCGATGAATCGGGTTGGAGCACCGGCGAGACCATCACATTCTTCTGGCAATCGACCCAGCCGCCCAGTGGCCCGGACGGCGAATATCGCTTTGTCGGAGACGAGTTGGAGGCGACCGGCCCCGGGCCGTTGCCGGAAACCGGTGGAGAAATCGCCGCAGTGTGCGAAACATCCCCAGCCGGGTAATTGAAATTCGCGGCCGATCGCGCTAATCCGGTTATAATAGGGTTATGTCCCTTTCGCCTGCATTTCTCGACGAGCTTCGCATGCGCACGACGCTGTCCAGCGTCATCGGGAAACACACGAAACTCCAGAAGGCTGGCCGCGAATGGAAGGCC
This sequence comes from Pseudomonadota bacterium, assembly GCA_039180285.1. GTDB lineage: Bacteria > Pseudomonadota > Alphaproteobacteria > Sphingomonadales > Sphingomonadaceae > Parasphingopyxis. The sequence continues at coordinate 26,503 of JBCDDN010000002.1, forward strand.
TGCTGTCCATTCCACAAAGAAAAAACGCCATCCTTCACCGTCAATGACGAGAAGGGTTTCTATCATTGCTTCGGCTGCGGCGCGCATGGCGATGCGATCAGCTTTCTGACCGAAACGCGCGGGCTCCCCTTTATCGATGCGGTGAAAGAACTGGCTGAAGGCGCCGGGATGCAGGTTCCCGCCCCCGATCCGCGCATGCGGGAGAGGCAGGAGAAATCGGCCTCGCTGCGCGACGTGATGGAAGCTGCGGCGAACTGGTATGTCGAACAATTGCAAAGCCCGGCCGGCGCCGAAACCCGTGCCTATCTCGATCAGCGCGGGATTACCCGGGAAACGCAGCGCGCCTTCGGATTGGGTTTTGCGCCGGACGCGCGCGGCAAGCTGGAAGCGGCGCTGAAACAGTTTCCACGCGAGATGCTGATCGAAGCCGGACTGATCGCGGTTCCAGAAGATCGCGGTCGCTCACCCTATGACCGTTTTCGCAGCCGGCTGATGTTTCCGATCCGCGATCCGCGTGGCCGGGTGATCGCTTTCAGCGGCCGGATCATCGGGGACGGCAAGCCCAAATATCTGAACTCGCCGGATACCCCTCTCTTCGACAAGGGGCGGACGATTTACAATTTCGATCGCGCCTCCCCTGCCGCGCGCGACGCCAGGCGGATCATCGTCGTCGAAGGCCAGATGGATGTCATCGCGCTTGATCAAGCCGGATTCGACGAAGCCGTCGCCCCGCTCGGCACCGCGCTTACCGAACATCAACTGGCGATGCTCTGGCGAATCGACGAAGCGCCGATCCTATGTTTCGACGGCGATGCCGCGGGACAGAAAGCGGCGATGCGCGCCGTCGAGCGTGCGCTGCCCGCGATCCAGCCCGAACGCTCGCTGGCTTTCATCCAGCTCCCGCCCGGACAGGATCCGGACGATATCATTCGGTCGGGCGGCATCGACGCGCTGCGCGAGGAATTCGCATCGCCATTGTCCCTCGACGAGTTTCTCTGGCGCCACGAAGCAGCGCAAATCGACCCCAAGAACCCGACCGCCCGTGCGAAGCTCAAGAGACGTCTCAACGACGTGGCGGGCGCGATCGGCGATCCGGCGATGCGCGAGGAATTCGGTCGTGATTTCCGCCAACGCTTCTGGGACGCGTTCGGCTGGAAGAAGAAAGAAGTCGATTTCGTGCGTGACGCACTGGCGGCGACCGCCGGGCGCAATCGCCTTCAGGGCCTCGACATCTATGTCCGCGCGATCCTGCTCGGCCTGTCGCGCTATCCGGCTGTGGTCAAATCGCGAGCCGATCAGATCCAGGCGCTTCATATCGGCGAAAGGCTTCTGGCGCGCTGGCGCGATCTGCTCGTGGGCGCGGCTTTTGAACGTCCAGACCTTGATGAAGACATGATCGAAACCATATTGGCAGATGCGGAGTTGGAATCGGCGGAAAAGAGGCATTCTTGGCGCGATCTTGGCTTTTCGTTCTTCTATCGCAAGACGGAACCGGACATCGCGATACGCGACCTGGAAGCCGCCATCGATACTATCGCCCGCAGTCAGGAGCTTGATGAGAATCTCGAAGCGGTCCGCGCCAATCTCGAACGGGCCGCGGAATCGGATGATTTCGAAAGCGTCTGGAACAGGGAGTCCGAACGACGCAAGCAGCTGATGGAAGAAAAGCAGCGCTTGCACGATGAATTGGAATTGTTAGGGGAAGCCGCAGCATAGCGGCGAAAAGCACAAGGTTTTACATGGCAAAAGCAAAAACGGCGGAGCAGGCGGACGGCGATGCTCCGGTTATCGATCTCAATCAGGCATCGATCAAGAAACTGATCACGAAAGCCAAAAAACGTGGCTATCTGACCTATGACGAACTGAACGAGGCCCTTCCGCAAGACCAGATGGCGTCCGAGCAGATCGAGGATGTGATGTCGGCGCTGTCCGAAATGGGCGTCAACATCGTCGAGAACGAAGATGCCGGCGAGGAAGAGGCGGCCGAGGCCAAATCGGCGCCCAAGGCAGTCGATGGCGACGAGAAGAAGACCCTCGAAACCCCGGCCAAGGCCAAAACGACCGGCGATCGCACCGACGATCCGGTCCGCATGTATCTGCGCGAAATGGGCGCCGTCGAACTGCTCAGCCGCGAGGGCGAGATCGCCATCGCCAAGCGCATCGAGGCCGGCCGCGACATGATGATCATGGGCCTGTGCGAAAGCCCGATTACCTTCAACGCGATCATCGAATGGTCGGACGCGCTCAATGACGAGGATATGCAGCTGCGCGAGATTCTCGATCTGGAAGCTATGCTGACCAAGGGCCCGTCGCTCGAAGATGTCGAGAATGACGATGACAGCGGCGAAATCTCCGAAAAGACCGCCGGCGTCTCGATCAAGGAAGACGATGACGATTATGACGACGATGACGGCGACGACGATAGCGACGACGAAGATGGCGATGAGAGCGAAGATGCCGCCGCCAAGCGCCGCCGGGAGGCCGAGGAGGAAGAGGACGACAACCAGCTTTCACTCGCTCAGATGGAAGAGGCGCTGAAACCGGACGCGCTCGAACGCTTCGCCAAAATCACCAAACTCTATCGCACCTTCGCGAAGATCCAGGAGCGCCGGCTGGAAGCGCTGGGCAGCGGAGACGATTTTCCCAAGGCGCAGGAAACGCGATACCAGAATCTGCGCGAGGAACTGACGGCCGAAGTCGAAAGCGTCCAGTTTCACGCGACGAAGATCGAATATCTGGTCGATCAGCTCTACAGCTATAACCGCCGGCTCACCGCGCTCGGCGGTCAGATGCTGCGGCTTGCCGAACGCCACAAGGTGCCGCGCAAATCCTTCCTCGAAGAATATATGGGCCGCGAACTCGAGGACGGCTGGCTCAAGAAAGTTTCGAAGATCGACGCGAAATGGAAGAAGTTCGCGGACAAGGAAGCCGAGGCGGTCGATCGTATCCGCACCGAAATTTCCGAGATCAGCCAGGCGACTGGCACATCGCTCAGCGAATTCCGCCGCATCGTCAACATGGTGCAGAAGGCCGAACGCGAAGCGCGGATCGCTAAGAAGGAGATGGTCGAGGCCAATCTGCGCCTCGTGATCTCGATCGCGAAGAAATACACCAATCGCGGGCTGCAATTCCTCGACCTGATCCAGGAGGGCAATATCGGCCTGATGAAGGCGGTCGATAAATTCGAATATCGCCGCGGCTACAAGTTCAGCACCTATGCGACCTGGTGGATCCGCCAGGCGATCACGCGCTCGATCGCCGATCAGGCCCGCACCATCCGCATCCCGGTCCACATGATCGAGACGATCAACAAACTCGTCCGCACGTCGCGCCAGTTCCTGCATGAGCAGGGCCGCGAGGCGACGCCGGAGGAAATGGCCGAGCGCCTTTCCATGCCGCTCGAAAAGGTCCGCAAGGTGATGAAGATCGCCAAGGAGCCGATTTCGCTCGAGACGCCAATCGGCGACGAAGAAGATTCGCATCTCGGCGATTTCATCGAGGACAAGAACGCGATCATTCCGGTGGACGCCGCGATCCAGTCGAACCTCAAGGAAACCGTCACGAGGGTGCTCGCCAGCCTTACGCCGCGCGAGGAACGCGTGCTGCGCATGCGCTTCGGCATCGGCATGAACACCGATCATACGCTCGAGGAAGTCGGCCAGCAGTTCAGCGTGACGCGCGAACGCATCCGGCAGATCGAGGCCAAGGCTTTGCGCAAGCTCAAACATCCGAGCCGCAGCCGCAAGATGCGGAGCTTCCTCGACCAATAGACCCCGGACCGCGAAAGGGCCGCTCCGGCCGGGGTTTCCGAAATAGCGGACTTCCCAAGTCGGGATGGCACCCTACCCGATTCTTAACCTCCGTCAATGCTCCCCTAACGGGATATAAACCCTGTCTTTACGCGCTCGCCCTATGAGAGGGGCTGGCGGGGGAAGACGGCGATATCCGGCCGTTCGCAAGGGAGATCGACGATGGTGCAAAGCGTGGCAAAGACCGCCGATCGGAACAGTCTCGGCACCACGCTTCCGTCGACAATCGCGCAAGACGGCTCCGCGGCCCATGATTACGTCACCAGCGCCGCGCTCAACACCGATCGTGAAGCCGCGCGCAATCTGGCCGATGCCGTTCACTATCTGAGCATATTGCACGGCCAGCATCCGGGCGTCATCGATCTGGCGTCGATCAAAACGGCGCTGCCCGAAGCCCGGAGCTGGCTCGACCAGGCCGAACAGGGCTTTGCACGCGAACGCCTGTTCCTTTCCCAACTCGTCGTTGCCGCCGGCCCGCTCCCGAGCACGCCCGGACACGACAAGAGCGAATCCGCCGTCCTCAGCCAGCGCCACGCTATCGAAACGCTCGCGCGGTCCGAACGCACCGGCTGCGCGCTCGGCGCCGCCATCGCGCTGATACTCGATTGGCAGGCGATCCGTCCGGTCCTCATCTCCGCTGCCGAGAAGCTCGAAGTCGACGCCGCGTTGTCCGCGCTGCCCGATGGCAATGAGACGATCGCGCTGGCCGACGAGGTTGGTCGCGATCCCGCGATCCAGCGCGCCATCGCGTTCGGCGCCGAACAGATTCTCGCCCAGCATCGGGGCTTGTGGAATCTCCTCGAAGCCCGCGAAGCGGCCCGTGATATGTGGTAGAACGCGGCCCCTGCCCGCTTCGCTTCGTCCCGACCTGTCCTAACTGACGGTTGCAACACGCAACCCATCCGCCTATCGATGCGCGCTTGACGTTAACGGAAGGGCTCTTCGCCGGGCCTGTCGCAAGCCCATGGGAAGGACCGCACGTGCGTTTTGACGGAACCAAGGATTATGTCGCAACCGACGATTTGAAGGTGGCGGTGAACGCGGCCGTGACCTTGCGCCGGCCTTTGCTGGTGAAAGGCGAACCGGGCACCGGCAAGACGGTCCTCGCCCATGAAATCGCCAAAGCCATCGATGCGCCGTTGATCGAATGGAACGTCAAATCGACGACGAAAGCGCAGCAGGGCCTGTATGAATATGACGCGGTAGCCCGCCTTCGCGATGGCCAGCTCGGCGACGAGCGCGTTCATGACATCTCCAACTATATCCGCAAGGGAAAATTGTGGGAGGCCTTCACCAGCGAGCAGCTTCCCGTCCTTCTGATCGACGAGATCGACAAGGCCGATATCGAGTTTCCGAACGATCTGCTCCAGGAACTCGATCGGATGCAGTTCTTCGTTTACGAAACGAAGGAAGAGATCGTCGCGAAAGAACGCCCGATCGTCGTCATCACGTCGAACAACGAGAAAGAGCTGCCCGACGCCTTTCTGCGCCGTTGTTTCTTCCATTACATCAAATTCCCCGACCGCGAGACGATGCAGGAAATCATCGACGTCCATTTTCCCGATATCCAGAAGATGCTCGTCAGCAAGGCGATGGACATCTTCTACGAAGTCCGCGACGTGCCGGGCCTCAAGAAGAAGCCGAGCACCAGCGAGCTTCTCGACTGGCTGAAGCTCCTGCTCCATGAGGACATGCCGCTCGAGGTGTTGACCTCGCGCGATCCGAAAAAACTGATTCCGCCCCTGCACGGCGCGCTGCTGAAGAATGAGCAGGATGTGATGCTGTTCGAGCGGCTCGCCTTTATGAGCCGGCGCGAGGGACAATGACGAAATGGCCGATGGCCATGCTTGCGGCCGTGATCGCGGTCTCGGCTACAGCTGCACCGACTACGCTCGAAACCATCGACACTGAAGCGTTTTCTCACGACGTTTCGGGGGCCGAACTGCCGGCTGCAATTGGGTCGCTGCAGCGGACTCGCGTAGTGGATTTTGAACAAGGGCAATTCAACATCGCCGCACAGTATCAGAATGATGAAGGCAGCACCTTCATCACATTATATCTCTATCGGGCGGGCGTACCGAACGTTTCTCTATGGTTTGACCGGGTTGTCCCGACTATCACCAGCCGTGAGGGGTTCGAACCGGAAGTTGGCAACGAGATTGTCGTGAGACCGTTTACCCCGCCCGGGCATGACCAAAATTCCGGCCTCAGAATGAGTTATTCTCCACGGCATGGTGGTGTTGCCGGCACAGCCGCGGCCTTGGCGCAATATGGCACATGGCTGGTGAAGATTCGCGCCAGCAGTAACCGCTTCGGGCACGACACTCTGGATCAACTCGTGGATCTCACACTCGCAGAGTTCGAACCGCCCGATCGGGTTGGCAATCCGGGCCCTGCTTATTCGGTTGAACCATGTCAGTCGGAACTGGCGGTGGGCGCAGCACAACAAGTTCCCGCCTCATCGGTCGAAGTCGCTCCGCTAGCTATGCTCTTCCAGGGAATCGGGCAGACGGTCGGAGAGGATGGCCAGGTCATCGACCCTGAACCCGTTACCTATTGCCGGGACAGTCTATCCACCGACGGTTACGGAGTTTATCGAGCCAATGAGGCGACCGGCGGCTATGTTATTGCGTTAAGCGACGCCGGCAATGTGATATCCGTTGGACGAGGTACAACGCTATTGGATTTGGCAAGAAACAGCGGAGCGCCGATAGCGATCACCTTTCAATCGTCAGCGCAGAATCTTGTCTTCCAGCCATTCGACGCACTGCCTTATCCCGAGGCGGCTATCGAGGTCGTCAACACGCAAGATGCTATCGCAGCCAGCGACCGCATGGGCAATATCCAGCTTTTCCTTGACGAAAGCGAGTGAACGTCCAGTCACATCGGTTCTTCACAACGCGGAGAAAAGCCCCTGCCTGTTTCGCATGGAACCACAAACCGACAGAACAACCCTTAATGCAGTACCAATCCGCCATCCACGATCAGCGACTGGCCGGTGATATAGCTCGCGCCGTCCGAGGCCAGGAACAGCACGATCGGAGCCATTTCGTCCGGCGTTCCCATGCGGCGCATCGGGATGGTGCGGATGAGTTTCGCCTTGAATTCCGCATTTTCGTCTAGGTCGGACGTCATCCGTGTTTCGATAAAGCCGGGCGCGACCATATTGGCGCGCACGCCGCGTTTCGCGCCGTGATCGGCCTGGGCGCGCGTGATGCCGAGTACAGCCGCCTTGCTCGTCGTATAGGCCGGCGCATTGGGGATGCTGAGAAAGGACGCGCAGGAGCCGATATTGACGATGTTCCCGCCGCTTTTCTCGAGCAGCGGAAACAGCCGGTTTGTGATGTCGTGGATCGCCATCAGATTGACTTCGAGCACGTGGCGGAAGGTCTCCATCTCGAATTCCTTCGAGCCGCCGCCCATCCCGGCATTGTTGACCAGCACGTCGAGCCGTTCGATCCCATCGCACAGCGCAGCGCGCTGGGCATCGTCGCTGACGTCGCACCGCACATAGCGGAAAGCGGACAGATCGCCGTCATAATCGGATGCGGTCCCCCGGGTGCCGGTGATCGTGACGTCCGCCCCAGCGCCGGCAAAGGCCTTGGCCGTTTCATAGCCGATGCCCTGGCTCCCGCCGGTCACCAGCACATGTTTTCCGGCAAAATCACTCATCTCGCTCTCCTCCTCCTGCGCGCGACTTTCCTACGCGGTTTCTATCTGTCATAGTTGCCGTTAACGGAAAGCCACACAAGTTTTTTGCTTTTATCGGTGTGTGAACCCGTGTGAAGTTATCGGCCGCTTGGACCGGAATTGTGAAGACCGAACTACGAAAGCCCCACCCATGTTCTTTTCCTTTGTCGACGAACTACGCACGGCCGGCATTCCGGCAAGCCTGAAGGAGCATCTGACCCTGCTCGACGCACTCGACAAGGATGTGATCGAGCGGCGACCCGAAGAGTTCTATTTCCTCGCGCGCGCGACCTTCGTGAAGGATGAAGGGCTGCTCGATCGCTTCGATCAGGTGTTCGCGAAGGTCTTCAAGGGCATCGAAACGACCTATGGCGAAGACGCGGTGGAGTTGCCCGAAGACTGGCTGCGCGCGGTTGCCGAGAAATATCTTTCCGAAGAGGAGATGGCCGAGATCGAGAAGATGGGCTCCTGGGAAGAGATTATGGAGACGCTCAAGGAACGGCTCGAAGAACAGCAGAAGCGCCATGAAGGCGGTAACAAATGGATCGGCACGGGCGGCACATCGCCCTACGGAAACAGCGGCTACAACCCCGAAGGCGTGCGCATCGGCGGCAAGGCGAAACATGGCAAAGCCGTGAAAGTCTGGGAAAAGCGCGAGTTTCAGAATCTGGACTCGACGAAAGAACTCGGCACCCGCAACATCAAGATCGCGTTACGCCGGTTACGGAAATTCGCACGCGACGGGGCGCAGGACGAGCTCGATATCAAAAGCACGATCGACGGCACGGCGCGTAAAGGCTGGCTCGACATCCATATGCGCGCCGAACGCCGCAATGCGATCAAGGTGCTGCTGTTCCTGGATATCGGCGGCTCGATGGATCCGCATGTGAAGCTCTGCGAGGAGCTGTTCAGCGCGGCGACGAGCGAGTTCAAGAATCTCGAATTCTTCTACTTCCATAACTGCCCCTATGAGGGCCTCTGGAAAGACAATCACCGGCGCTTTTCCGAACGCACCCCGACCTGGGACGTGCTCCACAAATTCGGCCATGACTACAAGCTGGTATTCGTCGGCGACGCGTCGATGAGCCCCTATGAGATCACCCATCCGGGCGGTTCGGTCGAACATTTCAACGAGGAAGCGGGCGCGGTCTGGATGCACCGGCTGACCAACACCTATCCGGCCGCGGCCTGGCTCAATCCCGTCCCCGAGGCGCAATGGGGCTATTCGCAGAGCACCAAGGTGATCCGCGAGTTGATGAACGACCGCATGTATCCGCTGACGCTCGACGGGCTGGACGATGCGATGCGGGAACTGACGCGGAAAAATTAGTGTTGCGGCCGCTCGGCAAGGGAGTGTTGGTATCGGCCGGCGCCGCAATCGCAGGCCTCTTCGCCGGAAATGCGCTTTTCCCGCCCGGGCCGTCTCAAGACACAACCGACGCCCTGCCCTTCACCCTGATTGGCGCGTTCCTGATACTCTGGCCGTTTTACGCACAGTTGCGCGGAAGAATCGAAACCGGGATCGCGCGCTACGTGGTACTCGCAATCATCGGCTTCGTGACAGGCGGTGCGCTGCTCGGCCTGACATTGGCGCTCGCCGGGGTTTCGTACCCAAAGACGCTTGATCTGGCGCTGATCGGCGCCGGTTATGGCGGCCTCACAGCGGTATTCTGGTGCATATTGGATTGGGCGTTTTCCCAGATATCAGCGTCTGACGGCCGTGGTTCTGAACGGCCGGACCGGTAGCGACATATGCGGACCGGTTACAGTCAGGAAATCGTCGGAGCCCATGTGATCGACCGTCGCCGGGCCTGCATAGTCGATGGTAGCGCTCTCGATCGGTCGCGCCGGGACAACGAGAATCGACCCTTCGGCATCGGTATGAAGCGCTTCTACCGGAACCGTCGATCCGTCGGATGTGATCTGCAATCCTGCGGTTTTCGGACATCGATCCAGCGTCTGAGAATCGGCAAGGTCAAGTTGGATCGCAATGGCGCCCTGTTCGTCGATATGCGCGCGCAAGACCGTCGGCGAATACTCGCCACCCGCAACGGCAGCGGCCATACGCTTAGCAGCCATATGATAGCTGTCGGTCGTCAGATGGACTTCGTCGCGAAGCGGCAGATCGAAAGTCGTCGTCGCAATAACGATTTCGTCGTGCGCGTGAGCCACCGCCCGCTGCGCCGCCCTCACCCGTTCTACCCGCGCATGCTGAGCAGTATGCGACGGCGTAATCCGTCCGAGTTCCTGAACGAAGACGGGGCAGTCCCCGCCACATTGGCTTAGCCCTTTCAGCACCTTGGCAAGGCCCTCGGTATAACGATCGCAATCTCGCTGACCGACATGAATCGCATCCGATTCGCCTTGCGACCATATAACGCCCTCGAAACCGGATTTTCCTGTCATCCACCGCCCGATCCGGTCTTTCGCTCTATCGAAAGCGGGACCGGGTTCCTCGGCACGCTCGTCGAACCAGTAATTTCGGCGAACGCGCTCGAACAGATCCGGGTCGTCTGCGAACTCCCGAGCGTTTGCCTCGGCAAACTGCCGGAACAATGCAGAGCCACCGCGCGAAACCCTGAAAAGTTCAACATCGCGATACTGCGGTTTGAGGCGCAGAAAGGACTTTCGGAATGTTTCGAGTACGGCGCCGTCATCGACATGAAACCATTCATCGATATTCGATTGCCCGGCGAGCAGAAAATTAGCCTGCGGCTTTCCCGCTCTCCGGGAAAGGCCGACACCGGACAAAAAATCCGAGAGCCGACGACGATCCTTCCGAGCGCCCATCTCAGCCGCGGTAGATTTGGAAGCGGTTATGGAGCGTGCGCCACGCATCTTCGTCCGACATCGCCAGAGCGTCGAGATCACCTGGCTGGGCTTCCCTATCATCGACCCAGTCGCGCAGACCGGGACCGCCATTGATCACATCGATGGCCAGCACATCGTCGGTATATTCATATTTGAAATCCTTGCCGCGCCAGAGCGTGTATTCCGGGTGGAGTTGCCGGATCGCCTTGAAGGCCAGCGCCTGAAGCCTCCATGGTTTGAACGCCGCATGGTCATAAAAGCCGCCTTCCGGATGAATCTGCACACCGTGACACAGCTGGCCGACATGTTTGTGAAAGGTCGGCTCGAACCAGATTTCGCGCAGCGTGCAGCCCGTCAGCCAATCCGGGGCAAGCCTTTCCATCTCCGCTATCACGGCCCGCGCATCTATATCGGGCGCGCCGAACAGCTCCAATGGCCGGGTCGTCCCCCTGCCCTCGCTCAAGGTCGTTCCCTCGAGCATTACGGTCCCCGCATAAGCGCGCGCCATCCAGAGGTTCGCTGCATTCGGGCTGGGATTGATCCAGAGGCGTTTATCGAGCGGCCAACCGAAACCCGGACCGTCATCGGGTCGCCAGCCTTCCATCTCGACAACCCGATAATCAACATCAAGATTGAACGTATCGATAAACCAAAGGCCCATCTCACCGAGCGTCAGCCCGTGGCGCATCGGCATCGGCCCGGCGCCGACGAAGCTTTCCCACCCATCGCGCAAGGTAAGCCCCTCGACCGGACGACCGGCCGGATTGGGGCGATCGAGCACCCATACGGATTTCCCGTGCGCGGCCGCCGCCTCCAGCATGTAACGCAGGGTCGTCACGAACGTGTAAATGCGGCAACCCAAATCCTGCAGGTCGATGAGCACTGTATCGAAGGTGCCCATCGCTTGTCCGGTCGGGCGGCGGACGTCGCCATAGAGGCTGAACACCGGAATTGCGTGCACCGGATCGGTCTCGTCGCCCGTTTCGACCATATTGTCCTGCTTGTCGCCTTTGATTCCGTGCTGCGGACCGAAAGCGGCGGTGACATTGAGGCCGGACGCGATCAGCGCATCGAGCGAGTGGGTCAGGTCGGCGGTCACCGAGGCCGGATGCGCAAGCAGCGCAACGCGCTGCCCTTCGAGCGGCGCGCGTAAGGCCCTGTCTTCGATCAGGCGGTCGATTCCGAATTTCATGCGATCTCCGGTGGATGAAGCCGCGCGGCAAAGCAATCCGTATGGTGAAACTCCGGATCGCCATCGGGATGCCGATACCCCCAAAAGGATTTGTGCCCGTCGGCGGTCACGACAATCGCGGATATTGCAGCAGCGAGTTCCGGAAAAACCCGGTCGTCTGGCAAAGTCAGTATCGCTTGTAGTGCGAAATGGTCCTCACTGGCATCGAGCCCGATTTCCGGCGCGTTGGGAACATTCATATCGTGCGCCCCCTCGCGAAAGTCGGTGAAACCATATGCTGCCCAGCGGCTCGACGGCGACAGGTTGAACTCGCAGTAAGGCGCAGCGCTCGGTTCCCGAAGAAACAGCTCGAAGCATGTGGTATGCCAGAGATCGTCCATCCTTTCCGGCGGTGCGAGATCCGGGATGAAAAGGTCACGCGGCGACGACCGGACCGCATAGCGCAGCCACAGTCGGTTCGATGTCCGCCATTCGTGGGAAACCTCTATACCATCCACGATGTCGGTCGGCGTGTTGGGATGGCAGGTCAGCATAAAAGTCATGACATCTTTCTGCCAAGTTCCGCCGCTGCGGGATAGCCGGAATTGCACAGCCCGGACCCACGCTGTAACGGACCCAACATGACCGAATACCAATCCGATCTGCTGCATCTGCTCGAAGCACGCGGGCATATTCACCAGCTTACCGATGCCGCAGCGCTCGATGCACTCGCGCAGCGGGAGACGGTGACCGGTTATGTCGGCTTCGATCCCACCGCACCCTCACTCCACATCGGCAATCTTGCATCGATCATGCTGCTCAAGCGCTTACAGCAAGCCGGGCACCGGCCCATCGTGATCATGGGCGGCGGCACGGCGAAGATCGGCGACCCTTCCGGCAAGGACGATGTACGGAAACTGCTGACCGATGACCTGCTCAAAGCCAATATCGCATCGATCCACGATAGTTTTGCGAAGATCCTCCGCTTCGATGACAGCGAGACCGGCGCGTTGCTCATCAATAATGACGAATGGCTCTCCGAACTCGGCTATATCGAGTTTCTGCGGGATGTCGGCCAGCATTTCACGATCAACCGGATGCTGACCTTCGACTCGGTTCGCTTGCGGCTCGACCGCGAGCAACCGCTGACCTTCCTCGAATTCAACTACATGATCCTGCAGGCGTACGACTTCTTGAAACTGTCGCGCGAATATGGCTGCCGCTTGCAACTTGGCGGATCGGATCAGTGGGGCAACATCGTCAACGGTATCGAGCTCGGTCGACGGATCGACGGAAGCGAGCTTTATGGCGTGACCGCCCCGCTCATCACTACGGCCGATGGCAAGAAGATGGGAAAGTCGGTTACCGGCGCTGTCTGGCTTAATGAGGATCAGCTGCCGGTCTACGATTTCTGGCAATATTGGCGCAACACGGACGACCGCGACGTGGGACGTTTCCTGCGCCTTTTCACCGATGTGCCGCTCGAGGAGATCGCGCGGCTCGAAACGCTCGCGGGCGCCGAGATCAACGAAGCGAAGAAACTGCTTGCCAACGAAGTAACCGCAATGTGCCGGGGCGAACGCGCTGCGGCCGATGCGGCCGTGACAGCCGAGCGGACTTTCGAGCAAGGCGCTGTCGGCGAGGGCTTGCCGACGATGGCGATTCCGTCAGGCGAGATAGGCCTGCTCGATGCAATGGTCGAACTCGGCCTGGTTGCCTCAAAAGGGGAAGCGAAGCGCCTGGTCAAAGGCGGCGGCGCGCGGATCGACGGTGAACAGGTCGGCGACGTGAGCGCCATGGTCAGCGTCGGCGAAACGCCGGTCCGGATATCCGCGGGGAAAAAGAAGCATGGCGTACTGATCCGCGATTAGGCGGCCGCCCGCTCGCTTTCGATCATGCCATCCAGCCAGCGGAACGTCAGCCATAATATCGCCACGCCGGCCAGAACATTGGCGATCGCGATGCCGACATAGACCCCGGTCGTATCGAACAAAGCGGTCGCGACGAAGGCCAGCGGAACATAGAAGATCGCCGACCGGACGAGGTAAAGCCCGAGACCGAGAACCGGTCGTCCCAGGGCGTTGAACGCCCCGGCTGCGACAATCGTAATGCCGTAGCCCGCAAAGGTGATCGGGACGATCCAGAGATATTCAGACGCTTCGGCTCCCACGACCACCGCGTCGCTGAACTGATCGGCGAACCATCCGCCGCCGATCCAGAAAATGATTGCGACGAAAGCGCTCCAGCCGACACAGACCAGGAAGGCGAACCGTATCGCTTCGCGCACCCGGCCATATTGGCCGGCACCCCAGTTCTGACCGGCCACCGGTCCGATCGAACCGGACAACGCCAGCATCGGTATCACCGCCAAGCCTTCCAGCCTGCCCGCCACGCCGAAACCGGCCACAACCTGGTCGCCGTAAACGGCCAGAATGGCTGTTACGATGGAGACGGCAACCGGGTTGACCGCATTGCCGATGGCCGCGGCAACCCCGATCCGGGCGATCTCTTTCCAGCTCTCCAGCACCTCGCCCCAGCTGGTGCGCTTGAGATTGATCAGCCGATCGCGGAACAGTAGGACGGGAATGATCACCACCGGCATCACGATGCGCGATGCAAATGCCGCCCAGGCCGCGCCTTCGATCCCCATACCGGCAATGCCGAAACCGCCGAAGATGAGTATCGGATCGAGCGCAATGTTGACCGCGGCACCGGCGATCATCAAGCTGCTGGGCACCAACGCATCGCCATTGGCGCGCAGGATGCTGCCGGCGACCTGCGCCAGCACGAGCAACGGCAGTCCGTAGAACCAGATGCGCATATAGATTTCGATATCGTCCAGCACGCCACCCTCGGCGCCTAGCAGACTGAAGAGCGGGCGGATCGACACCATCCCGAGCGCGGCGACGATGATCCCGAGGATAAGCGCAAGTACGAGGCTGTGCGTCGTCAGGCTGACGATCCGGCTGCGATCGCCCTTCCCTATCGCCCGGGACAGGACCGAACCGGTACCGGCGGCCAGGCCGATGGCGAGGCTCATCACCGCAAAAGCGACCGGAAAAGCGTAGCTGATCGCGGCGAGCGGCTGGGTGCCCAGCTGGCCCAGAAAATAGGTATCAACGATCGTAACTGCGAACATCGCGACGATCCCGATCGACAACGGGGTCGACAGCCGCACAAGCTGCATGTGAACCGAACCTCGGGTAAGATCGCGCTTATCGACCATTGCAGGGCTTTGATCACCCGCCGCGCCGCTGGCAAGTGCCATTTATCGAATTTCCCGTCCGTCCCGAAAATCCGATGGTAAACGGGAAATTAGCCACTTTGTTTTGGGGCCGCTTAAACAGTTTCTGACATTAGCATGCAGTGTTTCCAGTGAATTGGGAGAAGCCAGCATGAACGCGCAACCACTTGCCCAGCATATCTTCGACGTCGAAAAGCGTCGCGCTGCGCGTGATGCGGTTTCGATCCGTGCCGCCCTTCATGAACCCGGCGAAGACAGTCACGAAATTCTCGTCGGCAATCTGTCGCCCTTCGGCTTCATGGCTATCTCGCCGAAAGGGTATCGCGAAGGCACGCTGGTTCGCCTCGATCTTCCGTTGATCGGCGAAGTGAATGCCCGGATCGTCTGGTCGCTCAGCGACCGGATCGGTGCCGAATTCATCCGACCGTTCGACGCCCGGGGTTATCGCCAACTGCTCGATTCGACGCCGCACAAAGCGCAGAACGACGAAGACTAGCCCGAGCGCAGCAAGGGAACCGCAGCGTCCCGTTTGAACAGATACAGCGCGATCCGGGCCGCTTCGCCCCGCGCGCTTTCCAAACCGCCTTCATTTTCGATCAGTAAACGAGCATCGTCATTGGCGATCGGCGCGAGCTCGGCCACCAGCTCGGGAGGAGCGATCCGGAAACCGACCTCGCCCGATTGACGCGTGCCCAGCAACTCGCCCGCCCCTCTCAACCTCAAATCCTCTTCGGCGATACGAAATCCGTCATTGGTTTCGCGCAGCAGTTTCAGGCGCGCCCGCGCCGTTTCGCTGAGCATGTCGCCCCGGAGCAGTAAACAGACCGACCGGGCATCGCCGCGCCCCACGCGCCCGCGCAACTGGTGAAGCTGGGCAAGGCCGAACCGATCGGCTCCTTCGACGATCATCAGCGTGGCATTGGGGACATCGACGCCGACTTCGATAACCGTCGTGGCGACCAGCACCGCCAGTTCGGCACGCTGGAACCGGTCCATCACCGCGTCCTTCTCCGGCCCCTTCATCCTGCCATGCACGAGGCCCACCCGACCCTCGCCGAAGCGCGCCTGCAATAGCCGTGCCCGCTCCTCGGCAGCGGCCTGATCCGAAAGCTCGCTTTCTTCGACCAGCGGGCATACCCAATAGGCTTGGCCGCCGGCGCCGATGTGACGGCCAAGGCCATCGACCACCTCGTCCAGCCGGGCAGCCGACAAGACGCGCGTTTCGATCGGTTGGCGCCCCGGCGGCATCTCGTCGAGGCGCGACACGTCCATCTCGCCGTAATGAGTCAGCGTCAGCGTACGCGGGATCGGGGTCGCGGTCATTACGAGCAGATGCGGCGGCCTTTCGGCCTTTTGCGCCAGCATCATTCGTTGCGCGACGCCGAACCGATGTTGTTCGTCGACCACCGCCAGACCCAGTTTCCTGTAGCGCACGGCCTCCTGAAAGATCGCATGCGTACCGATCAATATGTCGACCGACCCGTCAGCAAGGCCCATCAGCGTGGATTCCCGCGTCTTACCCTTGTCCCGCCCCGTCAACACCGCAACGTTGACCGGCAACCCCGCGAGCATCGCGACAATCGTGTCGTAATGCTGCCGAGCGAGAATCTCGGTGGGCGCCAGCAATGCCCCCTGCGCCCCGGACTCGACAGCCATGAGCAGCGCGTTGACAGCGACCAGAGTCTTACCGGAGCCGACATCCCCCTGCAGCAGGCGCAGCATCGGCTTGTCCTGCTGCACATCGGCGTCAATTTCCGAGATGCTGCGTTTTTGCGCGCCTGTCGCCTCGTAGGGAAGGTGCAACCGATCGCGAAGCCGAGCGTCCGGTGCCAGCGCTTCGCCGCGCCGGCTGCGCGCCGATTGCCGGACCAGCGCGAGCGCCAGCTGGTTGGCGAAAACCTCATCATAAGCCAGCCGCCGTCTCGCGCTTTCGTCGGCGGGATCGCTATGGCTTTTCGCCACGGCTGATCGCCAATCCGGCCATTCCTCGCGCCCTTTCAACCCAGGTTCAATCCACTCGGGAAGCTCCGGTGCGCGGTCCAGCGCCTGTGCGGCCAATTGGCCGATCCGCTTGTTGGTCAATCCTTCCGACAGGGCATAGACCGGTTCGCGTTGCGGAATCCCGTCGATCTCATCGGGTTTTACGACCATGTCGGGATGCACGATCTGCAGCTCCTGGCCGTAGAGTTCCATCCGCCCCGAGATCGCCCGCGCTTCGCCGAGTGGAAGCTGTTTCCTCGCCCAGCCCGGATTGTTGAAATAGACGAGGCTGACGACATTCCCTTCGCCATCCTGTGCCTGGACCCGCAATGGACTGCGCGGCCCGCCGGCCTTGTAGTCGATCGGCGTGACGACGGCCGTCACCACATGTCCGGCATCGGCTATATCGAGCGTCTGGATGCGTTTGCGATCGATCCAGCCGGTCGGCAGGTGAAACAACAGGTCAACAATCTGTTCAAGCTTCAAACGGCTGAGCGGTTTCGCCAATCCTTTGCCGACGCCCTTCAGGGCTTCGATTTCGGCAAAGAGCGGATTGAGAATTTCGGGGCGCATGATTAAGTGCGTTCTATACCGAAGCCGGCAGGCCGCGCCAGCGCCTGTCGGCCTTTTGCTGTTGGAGCCGAAATGAATCGCACCGATCGTCTCAAACGCCTGAGGTTTCGCGCCTGGCATCGCGGAACCAAGGAAGCCGACCTGCTGATCGGCGGGTTTTTCGATCGCTTTTCCGCAGACTGGAGTATGGAAGAGGCAGACTGGTTCGAGCGGCTGCTCGAGATCGACGACGTCACCATCATGGCATGGGCCATCGGCACCGAAACACCGCCCGCCGAAATCGATGGGCCGATGATGCGACGGATGCAGACTCTGGATTATATTCCGATTGCCAAATGACCGACATCCAGCAGATCCTCGACGCCGGCGAACCGTTGACGCTGGCCGGCGCCCCAGCGGGTTTCCTGCCCTCGTTGATGGCCGATCTCGCGCGCGGCGGGGCGTTCGAGGATCGCCCGGCCGTCTATATCGCTGCCGACGATGCCGGAATGCGCGGGTTGACGGACGCCGCGGGCTATTTCGCGCCGGAGCTCGAGATCGTCGCCTTTCCGGCCTGGGATTGCCTTCCCTATGACCGGGCCAGCCCGAGCCTGCGGATCTCGGCTGAACGCCTCGCCGCGCTCAATGCTCTGCAACGTGAGCCCTCGAAGCCGCGCCTCGTCGTCACGACCATCAATGCGATCACGCAACGCACGCTGACGCCGTTTCGCATCCGCCAGCTTGTCGCGAATCTGGCCCCGGGCGAACGGGTCGACCGGGACGAGCTGACCGCCCGACTCCAGGCAAACGGTTATATCCGGGTGGAAAGCGTCGCCGATGCCGGCGAGTTTGCCGTGCGCGGCGGCCTGCTCGATCTGTTCCCCTCGGGCGAGCAAGAGGCGCTGCGCCTCGATTTTTTCGGTGACGAGATCGAAAGCATTCGCCGCTTCGATCCCGCCGATCAACGGACGACGGGTCGTGCCGATAGCTTTACATTGTTGCCAGCGTCCGAAGCTTTACTCGACGAAGAGCATATCAAGCGCTTCCGCAGCGGCTATCGCGAACTGTTCGGCGCGACGGCAACCGGCGATCCGCTGTACCAGGCGATCAGCGAAGGCCGGCGACTGGCCGGAATGGAACATTGGCTGCCGCTGTTCGAGGACAAGCTGGCAACGCTGTTCGATCATCTCGATCCCGGAGCCATATTCGTGTGCGATGGCGGGACGCCCGCGGCTGCCGAGGCGCGATTCGAAGCGATCACCGACTATTATCGGAATCGTGAGGATGTGCGGTCGTCCGATCCGGGCAGCTATCGACCGCTGACACCCGAAACCCTGTATCTGACGGACGCGCATTGGCAGGTGCGGATCGCGGAAACGCCGATCCATCTGACCAGTCCGTTCCGCGAACCCGATGGCGACACGACGCTCGATCTGGACGTTGGCAGCGCCCGCGACTTCGCGCCCGAGCGCAAGGCCAACGCGAATGTGTACGAGGCCGTCGTCGCGCATATCGGCGCCCTGAAACGTGACGGAAAGACCGTCGTCCTCGCGAGTTATAGCGACGGCGCTCGCGAGCGGCTCTCCGGATTGCTCGAGGAGCATGGGCTGGACGATGCCACCATGGCCGGCGACTGGCAGAGTGCGCTGGGCGCCGATGTCGCCTTGTCGGTCATCCCGCTCGATCACGGATTCACCGCTGCCGATGTCGCGATCCTCACCGAACAGGATATGCTCGGAGATCGGCTTCGTCGCCGAACGCGCCGGAAGAAAGACGCGGATGCCTTCTTCAACGAACTCGCAACGCTCTCTCCCGGCGATCTCGTCGTTCACAGCGAACACGGCATCGGGCGTTATGAAGGCCTGACCTCTATTCCGGTCGGCAATGCGCCGCATGATTGTGTCGCGCTCGAATATGCGGGCGGCGACAAGCTCTATGTTCCCGTCGAAAATCTCGACGTGCTGTCGCGCTACGGCGCGCATGGCGAAGGCGTCACCCTGGACAAGCTCGGCGGCGAGGGTTGGCAACGACGCAAGGCGCGGATGAAAGACCGGATCCGTGAGATCGCGGGCGATCTGATCGCGACTGCCGCAGCACGCGCTCTGCGCAAAGCCGATATCGCCGAACCGGATTCCAGCTATGCCAGTTTCGTAGACCGTTTCCCATATGCGGAAACTGAAGATCAAGATCGCGCAATTGCGCAGGTGATCGCCGATCTCGGCAAGGGAACGCCGATGGACCGGTTGGTATGCGGCGATGTCGGTTTCGGCAAGACCGAGGTGGCGCTGCGAGCCGCCTATGTGGCAGCCATGGCCGGTATGCAAGTCACGCTGGTCTGCCCGACCACCCTTCTCGCCCGCCAGCATTTCAGCAATTTCGTCGAGCGGTTCTCCGGCTTTCCGATGAAGATCGGCCGACTGTCGCGACTGGTGCCCAACGCAGAAGCGAAGGCGACCCGCGAAGGCGTTGCCGATGGTTCGATCGACATCGTGATCGGCACGCACGCCGTGCTCGCCAAATCGGTCGCGTTCAAACGGCTCGGCCTCGTAATCGTCGACGAAGAACAGCATTTCGGGGTCGTCCACAAGGAGCGGCTGAAAGCGCTGAAGGCCGACGTCCATGTGCTGACGCTCACGGCCACGCCGATCCCGCGCACGCTTCAAATGGCAATGTCGGGTCTGCGCGAACTTTCAGTTATCCAGACGCCACCGATCGACCGACTGGCCGTCCGCACCTATGTCATGCCTTGGGATCCCGTCGTCCTGCGGGAAGCATTGTTGCGCGAACATTATCGCGGCGGACAGAGTTTCTTCGTCGTTCCGCGCATTTCCGATTTGACCGGCATCGAGGAATTTCTGCGCGAGGAGGTACCGGAAGTCAGTTTCATTACCGCTCACGGTCAGATGGCGCCGACCATGGTCGAGGAACGGATGAGCGCCTTTTATGACAAGCGCTACGATGTGCTGCTCTCGACGACCATCGTGGAAAGCGGCCTCGATATTCCCGCCGCCAACACATTGATCATCCATCGCGCAAACCAGTTCGGCCTGGCTCAACTCTATCAGCTACGCGGCCGTGTCGGGCGGTCCAAGGAGCGCGCCTATGCCTATCTTACGACCCCGGCAGACCGGATCGTCACGGAAGCAGCGGAAAAGCGCCTGGGCGTGCTCTCCGACCTGGAATCGCTGGGCGCCGGTTTCCAGCTCGCCAGCCACGATCTCGATCAACGCGGCGCCGGCAACCTACTCGGCGACGAACAGTCCGGGCATATCAAGGAAGTGGGCTTCGAACTATATCAATCGATGCTCGAAGACGCGATCGTCGCCGCGAAGGCCGGGGATGCCGGACTGAAGGATATCGAGACCGATTTCTCGCCGCAGATTACCGTCGACGCCCCGATCCTCATACCCGACGATTACGTCCCCGATCTCGACCTGCGCATGGGGCTGTACCGCCGCATGAACGATCTGGAAGACCGGCAGGAGGTCGAGGCGTTCGCCGCGGAGCTGATCGACCGGTTCGGCAAGATACCGGCGCCGACGGCCAATATGCTCAAGATCATCGAAACCAAGCTCAACGCCAAGAAAGCCTATGTATCGAAGATCGATGTGGGGCCTAGGGGCGCGCTGGTCAGCTTCTTCCAGGACAGCTTCCCCAATCCGGCAGGGCTGATCGCCTATGTCGAACGGCTGAAGGGAACCGCGAAACTGCGGCCTGATCACAAGATGGTCATCACGCGCAATTGGGGCGATCCGCAGGCGCGGCTCAACGGCGCGCTCCAGCTTTCGAAGGGACTTGCCAAAGCTGCGAGCTAAACATTCGATACGAACCGTTGACCCGCATGATCCGGTCAATTTCGTCTTGCACGGCGATTCGTGTATGTTCTTCTCGATTATTGGGGGAGCGCATGATGAAAATGTCCTGGATCGGACTTGCCTGCGTGGCGGCCGCGACGACGGGTATAGCTATCGGCTCGCCCCCCGAAATCCCGCCCCCTGACGCCGAAACGGTCGAATCCGAACGCACGGTCGACAATCGCGTCACGATACCCGTGAGCGTCGATGGTCGTGGCCCTTTCGATTTCATCGTCGATACCGGCGCCGAGCGTACGGTCATTTCGCGCGAGCTGGCCGACACGCTCGAGCTCGATGCGAGCGACGATGTGTGGCTGACAACGATTCTTAACGTCGAACAGGTGCCGACCGTGATTATTCCCCGGCTTGCCGCCGGCCGTCGTACGGTGGAGGAGATCCAGGCCCCGGCTCTGGCGCGCACCGATCTCGGAGCCGTGGGTGTCCTCGGGATCGATGCGCTCGAAGATCAGCAGGTATTGTTCGATTTCCAACGAGAAGAAATGACATTCAGCCAGGCGCGGATCGACGAGAGCGAATGGTCGGAAGGCGAGGTGATCGTCGTTCGGGCCCGCCAGCGGGCCGGCCGGCTGGTTCTGGCCCGGGCGAATGTCGAGGGGACGCGAATCCACGCAATCGTCGATACGGGATCCGCGATCACGCTGGGCAATTCCGCCCTGCGCGACCGCCTGATCCGGCGCGGCCAGATGGATCCCGAACAATCCTTCCTGGTCACATCCGTCACCGGATCGACGATGAGCATCAACTATGCCTTTGTCGATGAACTGCACATCGGTGGGGTCCGGCTCAACAACCTGCCGATAGCCTTCGCGGATACCGAATTGTTCCGCGAGCTCGATCTGCTCGAGCGGCCGGCCGTGCTGCTCGGCATGAATGCCCTCAGGGTCTTCGACCGAGTCCTTATCGATTTCGCCAACCGCCGGTTACGGCTGCAGCTGCCGTCCGGTGGTTCACCCGACACGCCGATGCTCGCACAGCGCGTTCTGGCGAATGACGGTGCCGATTGAGCACGCCACGGCCAACTCTCAGGCCGAATGATCCAGAAGTTTCGACAATGCACTCGGCGATACAGGTGGCGAGCATAGAAACCCCTGATAGAGTTCGCATCCCTGCTCGGCGAGCAGGGTCAGCTGTTCTTCCGTTTCGACGCCCTCGGCGATGACCGACAGGCCGAGCGAACGAGCCATCTCGATCACGCCGGTAACGACGATCCGGTCCCGAGCGCTGCCGGCAATATCCTGGCTCAACCGTCTATCGATCTTAAGATAGTCTAACGGCAGGGATTTGAGATAGGCGAGGCTCGAATATCCCGTGCCAAAATCGTCTATGGCGACGCGAAACCCGCCGGCCCGAAGGTGCGCGAGCCGCTCGGCCGCGACGCCCAAATCCTCGATCAGCCCGCTTTCGGTCACCTCGGCAGTCAGCAAGGATCGATCGAAACCCGAGGCATCGACCATCGCCGAGAATCGATCGACGAAATCGGGCTCCGCCATATCGGCAACCGTAACGTTCACCGAAAGGCGCAAGCCGGACAAAGCACCGCCCCAGCCTGCGGCTATTCCGACCGCTTTCTTCTGCACATGCGTCGACAGTTCGGTGAGATAATCCGAGCGTTCGGCGGCCGCGAACAGAGCGACTGCACCGAGTTCGCCATAGGCCGGATGCTGCCAGCGTGCGAGCGCTTCGACACCGATAATCGCGCCGGACGTAACCGATACCTGCGGTTGATAGAGGATCTCAATCTCGTCGCGATCGAGTGCCAGACGCAGATCGATTTCGAGACGGCTATCGCGCGCGGCTTCGATCTCCTCGTCTTCCCCGAACACGCGTATGGGACTGGAGTCGCTGTCGCGCGCGTCGGCCAGCGCCACGCTGGCTCGCCGTAACAGCCCGGCCGCACCCTTATCGTCTTTTCGGCTCGTCACGATGCCACACCGCGCCTTGAGGCGAATCACCTGGCCATCCGTGATAAAGGGCTGTTCGATGACGCTGGCGAGTTGACGAGCCGCAAACTCGGCTTCCTCTAGCGAAATGCCGGGTGCCAAGCCGATCGCGAATTCCGCGCCGGCGAGACGCGCGACGAGCGTCTTTGCCATCGGCATGCCGAGCACGAGCCGTTCTATCCGGCGTGCCATACCCTGAAGCGCGGCATCGCCGATCGCGCTGCCATAGGCCTGGTTGATCCGCTCGAAGCGATGCAGCGACAGTAGCAGCAGTGCAAATTGGGATTCCGCCCCATCATCGCCGACTTCGAGCTGTTTCTCGATCCATCGATACGCACTTCGAACATCGCCGACACCGGTCAGATAGTCGCGCTCCACAAGCATCCGGGTGTCGGTATCGTCATCGGGCAGTTCGATCCACGCATCGATATGATCGGCCGTGCGGCCGTGCGTCAGATGATGGATCATCCGTCCACCGTTGGCGTGGGGAATATCGTGTGCAAATGCCGTTGGCTCTGCGTTCGCCTCCATTTTCTGGATCGCGCGCTCTGCTTCCTCACCCGCGGTCTCACCGAGCGCTGCGAGAAGCTCCGGCCACGGCAGGACCTCGTCCGCCTCGCCCGGCAGATCCAGCAGGTTGCGAAGTGCCGGTGTAAGGATAGCCTCATCGGATCCGCGATCGAGATGCCAACCCAGGCTGAGGGCCTTTGGAGATATTTGTCGCGCGCCATGCTGATAGCGCCCGCCGACCCGCACCGTATAGCGATCGGCGAAGCGCAGCGCCTGGATCAGTTCCTGCTCACCGAAAGGGCTCGCCAGATAATGCGTCGCCCCCGCGGCCAGCACCGAATCGATCCGCGCGACATCCGTCTTCGAGACCAGCGCCACGAGGGCGGCCGCATTCGCTTCTACCGGTTCGGACAGCAAACGGATCGCTTCGACGCCGTCCTCGAACGCGCCGCGCGCATCGACGAGCGCAATGCGCGCGCCGGACAATATGAAACGACGCTCGGCCTTCTCGACCCTGCGCGCCGCTATCGGAGTCCAGCCGGATCGCTCGACAATCGCCGCCATCTCGTTTCGCTGTCGAAACGACAGAAGGAAGAGCGGGTTACCCGTCGAAGATGCAAAGGTCGATATTCCGGCCCTCCCCTGTGCGATCGTGCGCGCAAAAAACACCCTTACTCTAGAGCGCGCCAAGGACGGTGCAATGTTCCGATCCACACTTGCCCCTGCAACTGCCCCGTTTTAGGGCATGAGACATGGTCCTCGACACACTCCCGCATAATCGGCAGCTGACCGACGCCCATGGCCGGCAGATCAGCTATGTGCGGATTTCGGTCACTGATCGATGCGACCTGCGATGCCGCTATTGCATGGCGGAAAAGATGCAATTCCTGCCACGCCGCGACATTCTGTCCTTCGAGGAAATCGATGCAATCGCCGGCGCTTTCGTCGAGCGCGGCGTACGCAAAATCCGGTTGACCGGCGGCGAACCGCTGGTGCGCAAGGGCGCTGTCGATCTCGTAAGAATGATTGGCCGCCATCTCGGTACCGGCAAACTCGACGAATTGACGATGACGACCAATGCTACCCGGCTGGCCGATCACGCCGAAGCGCTGGTCGATGCCGGGATCGAACGCATCAACGTGAGTCTCGATACGCGGGATTCCGAAACGTTTCGATACATCACGCGCTGGGGCGAGCTCGATAGAACGGTGAACGGGATCGCAGCCGCCAAAGCAGCAGGCCTCAGGGTCAAGATCAACATGGTCGGCCTCAAAGGACTGAACGACGATCAGATCGTTCCGATGATGCGCTGGTGCGCCGCGGAAGGCCATGATCTGACGTTGATCGAAACCATGCCGCTCGGCCGGATCGACGATGATCGGCATGACCGCTATCTGCCGCTCGATGCCGTCCAGCGCGATCTGGAAACGCGTTTTACCCTCACCCCGCTGCTCGCGCGGACGGGAGGGCCTGCCCGCTATTGGAATGTCGAGGAATTGGGCCTCAGGCTTGGCCTGATCACGCCGTTGACCAACAATTTCTGCGACGGATGCAATCGCGTCCGAGTTACTGTATCGGGGAAAATCTATATGTGCCTTGGCCATGACGATCATCTCGATCTGAAAGCCGCGTTGCGCGAAGGCGGGCGTGAGGCGCTGGACGCAGCACTCGACCGGGCGATGGTCCTCAAACCCCGCCGTCACGATTTTTCGATTGCCGAAGGTCGATCGGATCCCGCCGTATCGCGCCACATGAGCGTGACCGGCGGATGACGATCGACGGGAAATACGCACTGGTCGCCTCACCGACCGACGAGGCCCAGGCGGCGGAAGCGGAATTGCGGGAGCGGTACGAATTTGTCGGTCTCAAAGAAGCCGAAGGCGTAATCGCGCTCGGCGGTGACGGTTTCATGCTGCAAACTCTGCACCAAATGCTAGCCGAACATCGGATCAAGCCCGTCTTCGGAATGAATCTCGGGACAGTGGGTTTCCTGATGAACGAGTGGCGCCCAGACGATCTTGCCGAAAGGATCGTCAAAGCGAAGACGTTTACCGTCACGCCGTTACGGATGGACGCGGTGACGATCGACGGCGAAACGGTCTCGAGCCCCGCGATCAACGAGGTATCTCTGCTCCGCGAAACCCGACAGACCGCGAAGCTTGAGGTCAAGGCGAGCGGCAATGTGGTGATCGACGAACTGGTTTGCGACGGCGTGATAGTCGCGACGCCCGCCGGGTCGACTGCCTATAATCTGTCCGCGCGCGGTCCGATCCTACCGATGGGCTCGAATATGCTGGCCCTCACGCCGATCAGCCCTTTTCGTCCGCGGCGCTGGCGAGGTGCAATCCTGCCCGATACCACCCATATTTCGTTCCGGGTGCTGGAGCCCCTCAAACGTCCCGTCAGCGCCGTAGCCGACCAGCGCGAAGTGCGGGATGTAGCCACCGTCGAGGTCCATCTCGACACCAGTCTCACCCTTTCGCTTATGTTCGATCCCGAGCATGCGCTCGACGAACGCATAGCGCGCGAACAATTCATCGTTTGAGACGCTTGCATCGGCCCATAAAGCGTTGCTATAGGCGCGCGTCTGCCAAGCGGTGCCGTAACCGTCCGGCAGATTTCAAGGGCATTCCCCGGTAGCTCAGTGGTAGAGCAATCGGCTGTTAACCGATCGGTCGTCTGTTCGAATCAGACCCGGGGAGCCACTTCTTACTCCAGCCCCGAATTCCGGCGATTGAGCTTGTACATCGCTAGCGCGCCATAACCTTTGGCGAGTTGAACTTGGCCGACATATTGGCAGGCAAAAGGCTGCTCGCCCTGCACGGCGAGCATCGCGGCGAAAGCCTCCGTGACATAGACTTCACCGGTCGGCGTAACAGGCTCGATCCTGGCCGTACGCGTTACTTCCGTTCCAAAGAAGGTTTCGCGCTGCATGACGGCATCGAAAGCGCGATAGATGGGGCCGTGGTGGACCCCGACGCGCATGCCACAATGCGGGCCTGCGCAATCGCGCAATTCCTGTGGTAGATCGCCGAGCCGCTGCTGGAGCTCCAACGCTATGCCCGCCGCGTGCACGGGATCGGTGATGACGGCGTAGAGCGCATCGCCCCAGCTGTTCCGGTATAGAATCTTGTCCGCATGCTCATCGAGCACCTCACCCATCCGGCCGAGTACCGTCATGTTGAACAATGGTAAAACGCCTTCCGTCAGGCTTGAAAATCCGGCAAAATCGGCAAATATCAGCGAATAGGCGCCGCGCGAGACATCGGCTGGCATTACGGCTTTCGGCGGACGTTGAATATCGCGATCGATCGAACCGGGATCTATGATCCTGACCTGTTGACCGAAGCTCTGCCATTTCTCGACATCGCGTGCCGTTCCCGCCGATCGTTTTACGGCGCCCGGCTGCAAAATCGCCAGTTGAATGGCCTCGGTATGCAAGTGCCGCGCCCGGATCCGCGCCAAACCCATGGCGATATGCGATCCGTAGGTGAACAGCTTGGGATCGCCGATATACTCCGAATCGGTCGCGAAGCTTTCGCGCTTGGCGTGGGTGCGGCAATACTCGAAACGACGTTCCCAACCGGCGCCGCCAGGCCGAACCGACTGTTCGATAAAATCTTCAATATCGAACGGGAAGACGAGATTGAGCTCGCAATTCCGTTTCAAAGCCTCTTCCGCGATCATGATATCCGCGCCGCACGCAAGCGCGCCATATGCGGAATCCGGCTTGATCTCATCGAAGGCTGTAGCGATTTCTTGGGCCAGCGAGGCTTCCGCTGCATCGCCCTCGACAAACATATGTCCCGAAAAATACAATACGGGAGATGGCCGCAACAGATCGAGCAGCGGCGAAATGGCAGCCCCCCGCGAGGGCACGATGCGCAGGATGAGCTGCATCTGGCGGAGCGTCGAAACTCTCTGGCCGAGCTGAACGTCTCGCAAGCCCGGCATGCCCGCCATCGCAGCGAGCGCGGCCGCGCCATCATCGAGGATGATATGGGCTTCGGCAGCCGTAACCACGGCGAAATAGCCTGTCGGTTGGGCTATCTCCGGATGGCGCAGAATCTCGCGCGCAAGGCTTTTGGCATCGTCTTCCTCACCGGAGAGAAGCGCCATTGTCGCCGCGTTGATACCCGGAAAATATGCCTGCGTTTCGTCGTAAAGATCGCGATAGGCCCGGCTCGATTCGGCGAAAAGCCGCGATTGGTGATCGCCGGGCGCGCGCTGGGCCAGTTCTTTCTTGAGTCGGCCTCCGAGCGCACGGATATCGCTATCCTGTTCATCCCCGAGACCGGCTCTTTCGTAAAGCTCGGCAGCGCGTCGCGGTTCTCCCATATCGGCCAGCGCCAAGGCCGCGTAATAATCGAGCTTGGGATGGGTATGCCCATCCGCTTTGGCGGTTAGGGCGATATCGTAGGCGGCAAGGAAATCGCCATTCGTACGCGCTTCTCTTGCCAGCACGAGGGGGTCCTCGCCGTTGCTCATTTCCGACCGGCCGGAAACCGCAAGGAAGCGCCTGCTATTTCAGCGCGCCGTGGCAATGCTTGAACTTTCTGCCCGATCCGCAGGGACATGGCGCATTGCGGCTTACCTTGCCTTGCCATTCCTCGGGATTGCCCGCCGCCATCTCGTCGAGACGTGGCGCGGCGGACTGACGCGGCGGCAATTTGGTCGTAACGAGCCCCAGATTCCCACCATCGATGTCTGCGCTGTTATCTTCGCCGGTCAGCGGATCGATATGCGTTGTGATGAAATCCGGAAGCTCCGGCAGGGGCGGTGGTTCGGCGCGGGTAAAGGTCGCAAAGGCGAGTGTTTTGGTGACCTCTTCGCGAATGCTCACCAGCATATGCTGGAACATCGCAAAAGCCTCGCGCTTATACTCGTCGATTGGCTTCTTTTGCGCATAAGAGCGCAGATTCACGACCTGACGCAACGCATCCAGCGTCGAGAGATGCTCTTTCCACTGAACGTCGAGATTCTGCAGCAGAATGCTCTTCTCGATATCGATCCAATCCTCGGCCGGAATGTCTTTCGATTTTTCCTCGATCTTTCGATCCGAGAGTTCGAGCAGCCGCTCCTCGAGCAAATCCGGCGCGACTTCATCTTCCGTCATCCAGTCGTCGATCGGCGGCTGGAGACCCAGAATATCGTCGACTTCCTTTTTCAGGCCGTCGACATCCCACTGCTCTGGATAGGTGCCATGCGGACAATGATCGGCAACGATCCCGTTAACCGTTTCTTGGCGCATATCGACGACGATATCGTCGACCTCTTCGGCATCCATGATGTCGCCACGCTGTTCGTAAATGACCTTGCGCTGGTCGTTCATGACATCGTCATATTCGACGACCTGCTTGCGGATATCGTAGTTGCGCGCTTCGACCTTTTTCTGCGCGGTCTCGATGGCCTTGGCGACCCAGGGGCTGACGATCGCCTCCCCTTCTTCCAGATTGCTGCGCACCATCTTGGCGAACATCGTCTGTGGCCCGAAAATGCGCAGCAGATCATCGTCGAGCGAGAGATAGAAACGGGAGAGACCCGGGTCGCCCTGACGGCCTGAACGGCCGCGCAGCTGGTTATCGATTCGGCGGCTCTCGTGCCGTTCGGTAGCGAGAACGAATAGACCGCCCGCTTCCTTCACCTTTTCCTTTTCCGCCGCGACTTCTTCAGTGATCTTCTGGATCGCCTTGTCGCGCTCCGGCCCGTCTTCCATCTCGGAAAGCTCGTCCTCGATCCGGAATTCGACATTGCCGCCGAGCTGAATATCGGTACCGCGGCCGGCCATGTTGGTCGCGATGGTCACCGCGCCGAGCCGGCCCGCCTGCGCGACGATATGCGCTTCGCGCTCATGATGCCGGGCGTTCAAAACCGCGTGCTCAACCTTTTCCTTGTTGAGAAACTCGGAAAGTAACTCGGATTTCTCGATCGACACCGTACCGACGAGTACAGGCTGTCCATTTTTGCTCGCTTCCCCGATCGCCTTCGCGATGGCCGCGAACTTATCCATCTCGTCCTTGTAGAATTCGTCCGTATCGTCGATCCGCTGGATCGGGACATTGGTCGGGATGGTCGTCACGTTCATCTTGTAGATGTCATAGAATTCCGGCGCCTCGGTCAGTGCGGTGCCGGTCATTCCCGCCAGCTTCGGATACATGCGGAAGTAATTTTGAAAAGTGATCGAGGCGAGCGTCTGGTTTTCCGGCTTGATCGGCACGCCTTCCTTGGCCTCCACCGCCTGATGCAGACCATCGGACCAGCGCCGCCCTTCCATCATGCGTCCGGTGAATTCGTCGATAATGATGATCTCGTCATTCTTGACGAGATAGTCCTTGTCGCGCTTCTGCAACGTGTTCGCCCGCAACGCCTGTTGAAGATGATGGACAACCAGCGTGTTCTCATAATCATAGAGATTGGCGCCCTCGAGTAGCCCGGCTTCCTCGAGCATCCGCTCGGCCTTCTCCGTGCCGTCCTCCGTCAACGTAACCGCCCGCTGTTTCTCGTCGAGTTCGTAATCGTCCTCATCGAAGGTCTTCACGACCGCGTCCACGCCCATATAGAGTTCCGACTTATCTTCGGTCGGGCCCGAGATGATCAGCGGCGTCCGCGCTTCGTCGATCAAGATCGAATCCACCTCGTCGACGATCGCGTAGTTGAACGGCCGATGGACCATCTGCGTGCGCGAATATTTCATATTGTCGCGCAGATAATCGAAGCCGAACTCGTTGTTCGTGCCATAGGTGATATCTGCGGCATAGGCCGCCCGCCGCTCTTCTTCCGGCAGATTGGGCACGATCACGCCGACTTCGAGACCCAGGAAACGATAGACCTCACCCATCCATTCGGCATCGCGCCGGGCCAGGTAATCGTTGACCGTCACGACATGAACGCCCTTGCCTTCCAGCGCGTTCAAATACACCGGCAGCGTCGCCGCGAGCGTCTTGCCCTCGCCCGTCGCCATCTCGGCAATTTCGCCGCGGTGCAGCACGATCCCGCCGACCATCTGCACATCGTAATGGCGCTGGCCGAGTTTACGCATGGCGCCCTCGCGCACCGTGGCGAAGGCCTCGGGCAGAATATCGTCCAGCGTTTCGCCGCTGGCGAGCCGGTCCTTCAGCTTCGACGTCTGCGCCTTGAGCTGATCATCGCCGAGTGCCTGGATTTCCGGCTCCAGTGCATTGATCTGCGCGACGATCTTGTCGAGTTTCTTGAGATACCGATCGTTGCTCGATCCGAATAGCGATTTGGCAATGCCGCCAAACATGGGCGTTCCTGACGTTCATATTGCTGGGAAGACCGTGAGAAACGGCCCGAAATCCCCGAAAATCCTAGGCGCGCGATGTAGGGATCGAGGGGAGGATAGTCAATTGGAGGATGACCCGGTAAGGCAAGCCAAAATCATGGATTACGAACAATGAATGCCGACCAATCCCCCCTCGCTCCAGCGCAGTTTATTGAACCGGAAGCCGTCGATGGCGTCGTTTTGACGGTATCGAAAGCAGGCTACAAGGATTGGGGCCGTTGCGACCTCACATTCGTGCAAGTGCCGAAAGGAACCACGGTTGCGGGAGTCACGACCCAGTCTCGCTGCCCCTCCCCCGAGGTCGAATGGTGCCGGGATGCACTCCCGCACGGCAAAGCGCGCGCGCTCGTCGTCAACGCGGGCAATGCCAACGCCTTTACGGGCAATCGCGGACGCGCGGTGGTTGACGCGATTGCCGCTAAGGTTTCCGCTCATCTGGGTTGCAAATCACATGAAATATTCATCGCTTCCACCGGCGTGATCGGTGAACCGCTGCCGGTCGAAAAGGCCGAGGCCGGACTGGCTCAAGCATTTGCTGGCCCCGAAGCGACATGGGAAGATGCCGCGCGCGCGATAGGCACCACCGACACTTTCCCCAAAAGCGCAACGGCCAGCGCCATGATCGGCGAGGCCAAGGTGCGGATCAGCGGCATCGCCAAGGGATCGGGCATGATCGCACCCGACATGGCGACGATGCTCGGCTTCATCTTCACCGATGCGGAAATCGATGCCGGGTTCCTGCAAATACTGCTAGGCGCAGCGGTTGCGAAAACCTTCAACTGCATCACGGTCGACAGCGATACCTCCACGTCGGACACGGTTTTGCTGTTCGCCACCGGACAAGCCGGAAATGCGGCGCTATCGTCGATGGACGATCCGGGTGCCGACGCCTTCGCCGCGGCACTGGAAAGCCTGTGTCGTGACTTAGCACAGCTCGTCGTGCGTGACGGCGAAGGGGCCAGCAAATTTATCGAGATTGCAGTTACGGGCGCTGAAAGTGATGAAAGCGCAAAAGGCGTGGCGCTTTCAGTTGCCAATTCGCCGCTTGTGAAGACTGCCATCGCGGGCGAAGATGCCAATTGGGGCCGGGTCGTCATGGCCGTCGGCAAAGCCGGCGAACCGGCCGATCGCGACACGCTCGCGATCCGCTTCGGCGCAACGCAGGTCGCCGAAAACGGCCGCGCGGTGGACGGCTATGACGAAGCTCCGGTGGCCGCGCACCTCAAAGACGATACGATCGAAATCGGCATCGATCTTGGGATCGGCGATGGCAAAGCCACCGTGTGGACCTGCGATCTGACGCATGGCTATATCACTATCAACGCCGATTATCGCACATGACAATGCATCGCTTTCATGACTCAGTCGCAGGACTGATGGAGAACGTCGCGCGCACCGTCGTGATGCCGCGTTTCCAATCGCTGGCGGCGCATGAAATCTCGGAAAAGTCGCCGGGTGAAATCGTCACGATAGCGGACACGGAGAGTGAAGACCGTTTGAGCGAAGGGCTGGCTGCGATTCTGCCCGAAGCGCGCATCGTCGGCGAGGAGGCGGCAGCGGCCGATCCCGCGCTGTTCGACACGCTTGGCGATGGGCTGGTCTGGTTGATCGATCCGGTCGACGGAACGACCAACTTTTCCGAAGGTAAGACGCCATTTGCCATCATGATCGCGCTATTGGCCGATGGGCAAGTCGAAGCCGGGTGGATCTACGACCCGGTCGGCAAACGGATGTGCCACGCCCATCGCGGCCATGGCGCCTATGCTGACGGCGAGCGGGCCCGTACACGGCAAACTGCCGGCGCTTTGCCGATCGCGGCGCTCGGCATGCATTTTTTGCCGGCGGAGCGGCGTGCAAAACTCGAGACGCGCGCGGAGGGCCAACTCGAAATCGTCGCGATTCCGCGCTGTGCCGGCGAGCAGTACCCAAGGCTCGCACTCGGCGAGAACGATATCTCGCTCTATGAACGCGTGCTTCCTTGGGATCACGCAGCTGGCGAACTGTTTCTTGCAGAAGCAGGCGGCAAAACGGCGCGCCCGGACGGTACACCGTATAGCCCGGCAGACAGACGACCGGGATTGCTCTCGGCCGCCACGCCGCGGCTATGGGATCGGGCTGCGGAAATCCTGTTCGGTTAACTAGGCGGCGACCGCGCTTTCGATCCATTGTTTGAGCTGCATCTTCGGTGCTGCGCCGACTTTTTCAGCGTGTTTTTCGCCGCCCTTGAAGATGAGCATCGTGGGAATGCTGCGCACGCCATATTTGGCGGCGGCTTCGGGATTTTCGTCGATGTTGATCTTGGTGATCGTCACCTGCCCGGCCATTTCGTCCGACAGTTCTTCAAGAGCCGGTCCGATCATCTTGCACGGACCGCACCATTCGGCCCAGAAATCCACAAGAACGGGGCCTTCAGCGTTGAGAACGTCCTGGTCGAAACTTCCATCGGTCACGGGCTTGGTCGCCATGATACAAATCTCCTTATCGGTTAAGGGCCATGTAGAGTGCCGCCCCGCACGGCTCAACCATCCAACGACAAACTTTGCTCTGCAAGGGACAAGCCGGGCTTGTGCGCCGCTAAATCCCGATCGGACAGCATTACCAGGCTGGGGCCCGAACTGTACAACAAACCGGCCTCGATCGTCCGTCCGGGGAAAATCACGCTCAGCGCCGCCGCATAGGCCGCCATCTGCCGCATATGCGCTTCGGGAATTTTCTCGGTCGTTTCCGGCGCATATCGGCCGGTTTTGAAGTCGATCACCCGGACAACCGTCTCGCCGATGTACAGCCGATCGACGGTACCCGATACCACCGTTTCGCCAACGACCGCCGCAACCGGCACTTCAGCCATGCTATCGGTCGAAAATATGTCGGCAAAAGTCGGATTCTCGATAATCGCGAGCGCATCCTCGACGAGCGTCTCGCGTGCCGCAAGGTCCTCGACATTCGCCGATTTTTCAAGCCAGGCCAGTGCGGCATCGCGCCGTCCGGCGGGCGCGATATCGGGCAAGCGCTCGAACAGGCTGTGCAGCAGCAATCCCCGATCGGCCGCGTCGCGCATCCCGGCACCGGGCGGAGGATCGGCAACGCGATCTTCGCCGAGAGACGATGGCGCAAGCGGACGTGGCGGCCGCTCCTCCCGCGGCGCGGGATGCTGCAGCCATTCCGGCTTGGCGAGCATAGGCGGTGGCGAGCGGCCGGTAGCAACCCTGGCCGATGGCTGGGTGGCCTCCGCGCTGCCTGCGAATACTTTAACTGCCGACCATAGATCGTTGTCGAGCCAATCCCCCTCCATCGCGCGCTCGACCGCGCCATACCAACTGTCTTCCGGAGCACCGTCTTTGGCACGAGGCCCGAGCGACCCGGCAACGACGAGCTGCTCTTCCGCCCGCGTCATGGCTACGTAGAGCAACCGCCAATGCTCTTCCCGATCGGCTGTTTTCTGCCGCTCGACGGCATCAGCAAGAGCGTCGACCTGCTCGGTCTTGCGGGGATGCGGGAGTGGGATGGCGGGTCGATCGTCGGCAAACGAAAAATCGACCGTTCGACTGCGGGCGAGGCTGGGGTCGAAGGTCGCGTCGGCAAGGATGACGAGCGGCGCTTGCAGGCCTTTGGCGCCGTGCACCGTCATCACGCGAACCGCATCCAGGGGCGCGGCAGGATCGCGCTTGATCTCGGCGTCGCCGCGATCGAACCAGTCGAGGAAATGCTGAAGTGACGGCGGATTTTCAGCTTCGAACAACAAGGCGGCGTTGAGCAGTTCCTCGATCGGATCGCGCGCTTCCTCGCCGAGCCGGGCGAGCAGTTTCTTGCGGCCCTGGATCGAACCGGAGAGGATAGATTCGAGGAGTTGATACGGGGTGACGTAATCGGTCCGGTCGAGTATCTCGTTCACGATCAGGACGGCATCTTCCACTTCTCCAGATCGCTGATCGCCATTTTGAAATTCATCTCGCAAAGCACTCCACAGACTGGACTTTCGGTCTTTCGCAAGAGCATAGAGGCGGTCTTGCGACCAGCCGATCAGCGGCGATACCAGAAGATTTGCGAAATTGAGATCGTCTTCGGGCTGGAGCGCGAAGCGGAGTGCGGCAAGCAGATCCTGGATCGCCAACGGATCGGTAAGCATCAGCCGATCGACGCCGGCCACAGGCACACCCTCCTCATGTAGACGCGCGACGAGCAATGAGGCGAGTTCGCCGCGACTCCGCACCAATATCAGTACATCCTCGGGACGCAGCGCTCTGCCCTTGCCAGCCAGCCATAGCGGTTCGGATCCCCCGGCGATCCACGCCTTGATCTGCCTTGCCATCTTGCGGGCCAGCGCCAGTTTGGCATCGGCCAGCCAACCTTCTTCCCCAGGGTCGAGATCACCCGCCGCCTCACCGCGCACCGGACTCAGAAGCGTCACCCGCCCCGGCCGACCGTCATGCGCGCTGACATGTGGCCGCAGCTCGCCGGGCAGGCCAATCGCCTCCCCGCCGACGCTGTCCATAACCGCATCGACAAGCTCCAATATCGCCGGAGACGAGCGGTAACTCTTGTCCAGGCTGAGGTCGCGCAACTCCCGCTCGCGCTCGGCGATATGGGCGGCGAAGGCCCGTTTCGCATCCTCGAAGGCCTGCGGATTGGTGCCTTGGAAGCCGAAAATCGCCTGTTTGAAATCGCCCACGGCGAAGATCGTCCGGTGTATGGCGTCGGCACTGTCCGGGTCGATCTCGAAAAACTCCGCACTCAAGGCTTCGATAATCGACCATTGAGCGACATTCGTATCCTGCGCTTCATCGACCAGAATATGATCGATTGACTGATCGAGCTTGTAGCGGACCCAATCGCCGATCCCCGGCTGGCCGAGCAAATAACGCGTCAGGCGGATCATATCTTCGAAATCGAGTGCACCCGTCTGCCGCTTGGCAATCGCATAATCCTCCGCGAACAGGCGGCCCGCCCGCAGCGCCGCAGCGGCGAAATCCGCGAACTCTCCCTTGATGCGCATACCCAATAGCCGGGCAACGGCGGCTTCGAGTTCGGCGCAGATATGCGCGTAATCCGGTTCCGCATCGATCAGCTTTGCGCTGAATTTGCGAAAATCGCCGGCTTTCGTCGCCCAGATATTGCGCAACTCGGGCAGCCGCGCGGCGCGCGTTTCCGGAGTTGACGCCGTCCATTCGGCGATGAGATCAGCATTTGCCAGGCCGGTCTTACTGGTCCAGGCGATATTGGCTTTCGCAACCCGACGGAGCGCGGCCATGTCGAACGCCTCGTCCGAACATGCCTCGACAATCGCCGCGTCGATATCGCCGAGGGGCACATCGAGCGCGCGCCGCAGCACGTCGCCGAACAGCTCCGGCGCGCCCAGCCCGACCATCGCCTCGGGCGAGTGCGCACAGCGCTGGAGAAAGCCTTCCGCCCCGCCCTCGCCCAGTCTCCGGCTCAATTGCTGGATATCGGCAATTAAGGCATCGTCATTCCGCTCTTCCGCCGCGACGAGCATGGCTGCCAGCGTTTCGCGAATGAGCAACGATTGCTCGCGGCCTTCGATCGGCCGAAATCCGGGCACGATCCGCGCTTCGGCCGGAAAGGCGGCGAGCAGGCTTTGCGCGAAGGCGTGGATCGTTTGGATGCGGAGCCCCCCACCCGTCGCATCGAGCACCCGCGCGAACAGCTTGCGGGCCTCGGCAACGGCCTCCGGATTATGCACTTCGCCCAGCGCCATCAGCTCGGCAGCCAGCAATGGGCCTTTCAGCCGCACCCAATGCGCAAGCCGGGCATGGATGCGATCCGCCATTTCGGCCGCACCCGCTTTGGTGAATGTCAGGCACAGGATCGAAGCCGGATCGACGCCCGACAACAGCAACCGCATCACGCGCGCCGTCAGCACCTGCGTCTTGCCGGTGCCGGCCGAAGCCGAAAGCCAGGCGAGAGCGGCCGGATCGGATGCATCGCGCTGTTCGCCGGTCAGCGGATAAAGGGGCGACAGCCGCTTACCCATCGCCGCGCCCATACCATTCCTGGAGCCGCATCAGCTGGTCATATTCGCCATAGGGCGCATATTCGGGATGGAGTTTCGCCGTGAAAGGCTCGTCCCCGATCAACCATTTTTCCGCAGCGGTCGTGAAGACCGATGCGGCATGCGCGACGAAATTCTCCGGAGTAATCTCGATATCGCCGCGTTTGCGGAATGGCTCTTTCACATAACCGAATCCGTCGCCATCCCTGCCGAGCGACCAATACTCGAACGCAGCCGCGTCGCCTTCGATGTCTTCGAATGCGCCGCGATCCGCTAACAGGCCAAGCAAGCCGAGCTGCATCGCAAAACCAGACTCGACGGCCGCAGGGCTGGGCGGCTGACCGGTTTTATAGTCGATAACAACCAGCGAGCCATCGTCGAGGCGATCGATCCGGTCGGCTTTGCCGGTCAGCGTGACGCCGGAGATTTCGGTCCTCCCATCGACCTCCGCGGCGATGGGAACGCGTCCTGCCGCCACATGTGCGCGCACCCGCTCGGCCATCCAGCGAACCGGCTCGATCAGTCGAGGTCTCCACAGGGCGCGCATCAGGGGATGCGCGTCGCTCGCATCGAGCAATGCTTCGGCACGCGTCACCAGTTTGTCCGGATCGCACTGGTCTTCGCGAAACCAGTCCTCGAGTATCGCATGCACAGCGGAGCCCCGCCAGGCCGGGCTGGGGTCGGCATCGACCGGATCGAGCTGCGACAGTCTCAACATACTCTGCGCGTAAAAGGCAAAAGGATCGGCTTTGAGCCGGTCGACCCTCGTGACGGAGATCTGTTTGGGACGATCGGCCAAAGGCGGACGCGGCGCGGGGCGCTCAATCGGCGCCAAATCGCCCTCGCGCCGATCGATGGATTGCGCCCAGGCCTTGAAGCGCGGCGCGCGAGTCAGTCCACCGGTCATCGCCTCAAGACGCAGCCAGAAACGGCTGGCGATGGCCGGCGCACTGGCATCACGCCGCGCGCGGGTGACGAGCACCTGACGCCCGCCGAGAGCGCTCGCGAAATCATGGGCGGCAAGGCCGATCCGGCGATCGAGCCCCGGCAAGCCGAGTTCGGCCCGAAGACGCGGCGCAAGCCAGGGATCGGGCGCAGGAAGGTTCGGCCAGACGCCCTCATTGAGGCCGCCGAGAATCATCAGGTCGGCTTGTTGCAGCCGCGCCTCGAGAGCACCCCAGATAGATAGGCGCGGATGGCCGCCCTGCGGGGGCCGGATCGCGATATCGGCCATCAGATGGGCCAGTAAAGGCGCAAGATCGGCGATTTGCGCGTCCACGGGACCCAGGGCGGACTGAGTTTCGCAATCTGCGATAAACCGCGCCGCTTCGCGTCCATCCGGGCCGGACCAGACGGCTTCGCCCGAAAGCCGCGTCGCCGCCTCGCGAAGAGCGGAAACGAGACCTGGAAGGTCTTTGGCCAAGCGCCCCGCTTCTTCAAAAGGAACAAGTAGCTGGGCGACCTCCTTCCACCAAGCGAGCGTCGCCGAGATGGCTGGTTTCGCGTGATCGCGAGCATTGGCGAGGAGCACACCGAGATGCTCGGTGACGGCCCCGAGGCCGGGTCGCGGGCGCGGGCCGCGCATCACGATATCGAAACGGCGGACGTCGTTAAGCCAGGCGCCGCGCCCTTCGCCGGCCCGCACGAGCGGATGTTTGAGCAATGCCAACAGGGGCACGGGCGCAAAGCGCTCGGCGGCGGCTTCGGCCAATGCCACTATAAGCGTGCCGGGCGGCTCTTCAGATAGCGGACGGCCTGCCGAATCGTCGGCATCGATTCCCCAGCGTTTGAGATGCGCCGAAACGCGCCGGGCGAGCGCGCGATCCGGAGTAACCAGTGCCGCCGTGCGGGCCGGTTCTTCGAGCGCCTCCCGCATTGCTATGGCGATGACTTGTGCTTCTTCGGCGGGCGTTGCGAGTTCGAGGCCGCGCACGCCGGACAGGCGGCGTTCACGCGGCGGCAGGTCGTTCCATTTGCCGGTGAAATTGGCGGGGGCCATGGCATTGCCGATAGCGCGCGTGCGCACGGCTGGAGAATCGCGACCACCACCCCAGCGCCAGCGCGCAACTTCGGCTCGCGCTATACCCATCCGGCCGAGCAGCAGTTTCAGCGCGAACTGCGGATGGGTCTCGATAGACCTTGCACGAAAACCGGTTTCGGGATCGGGTTCGTGCGGGCCCAACGCCTCCCATTCCGCGTCCGGCATCGTGATGTCGAGCGCCGGCAGCACGACCATGCCGTTTTCCATTCGCGATACGGTGCGCAGAACGCCGGCGACGGCAGGCGACGTCGCGGCGATTCCGGCAGCCACCACGAAGCCGGACGGCGGCGTATCCTTCCAGCGTTCGGCGACATGATCGAGCAGGCGGTTGCGGCGTTCGGCCATATCGATTTTGCCGAGGCGGTTCAGTTCGGCCGGCCATTTCTCCAGGATCACCGAGAGCTGATCAAGCGAGATCTGCCAATGATGCGACAGATCGGCCTCGACGCTTTCGGCCAGCGATTGCGGATCGGCCTTTTCGATCAGCAACTGATCGAGCGTCGAGCCGAGATCGCGCGCAAGGCGGATTGCCTCTCCGGCATCGACCGGCTCGCCCATATTCCGTCGAACCTGCTGGACGAGAGCGGCAAGGCGCATCGTGCGTTCCAGCGTCGATATGGCGGGTGGGACGGGCTCGCCCGCGCCCATCGGATCGAGCGCGCTGCCCAAAGTTTCGGCGATCTCGGGATCGCCGATGGGCACGAGGCGCGGAAGCAGCAGACCCGCTTCGGCGCGGCGGACAAAGGCGTCCTGTATGGCGCGGGCCGCGCGATTGGTGGGCACGAGGATTATTCCGCCGGCAAGACCCAACGGACCTTTTCCGTGCATTTTGAGCAGACCGGCCGCCAGCGCGTCGGCAAAAGCCCGATGTGGCGGGATAGTAAAGACTGCGGGGCGGACGGCCTTAGCCATCCACGAGCATGGCCTCAGCCTTCTTGATCGCCGGCGGCGTGCCGATATCGAACCACAGCCCCTGATGCGCGAGGCCGAAGGCGCGGCCCGCCTCGATCGCCCGATCCCAGAGAATGTTGGTCGAAAAGGGTCCGGACGGCGCGTCCTGGAAGAGTGTTTTGGAGACGAGCTGAATGCCGGAATAGACAAACGGCGCGATCTTGCCGCGCCCCCGCCGCGTAATCCGGCCGACACTGTCCATGTGAAAATCGCCACGGCCTTTATGACAATGGGCGTGGGCTTGGGGAATGAGCAGGAGGAGTGCGTCCATCGTGTCCGGGTCCCAGCGAGCCGCCATCAGCCGCAACGTATCGCTCGGTCCGTCGATCCACATCACATCGGAATTGAGCACGAAAAACGGATCCGCATCGATCAGCGGCAGCGCCTTCGTCACCCCACCACCGGTTTCGAGCAGTTCGGAACGCTCGTCCGACACGGTGATGTTGATATCGCCGCCCCGGCGCGCAACATGCGCTTCGACAGCGTCTGCCAGATAATGGACGTTGACGATCGCCTTGCCGATCCCGGCATCGCGCAGCCGGTCCAGCACATGATCGAGCAGCGCGCGGCCCTGTACCTGGATCAGCGGCTTGGGCGTCGTGGCAGTCAACGGTCGCATCCGCTTGCCGAGCCCCGCGGCCATTACCATCGCGGTATCGATCTCGGGCCCTTCGGCGGCCGGACGAATGGCGAGCGGCGCGCTGAACTTGTTCATCGCGGAGACCCTCCCTGCCAGGCTTCAGCCCGTTTGCCGCTCGGTACGTTCGCCGAAAACCAGGCAGTTACGGGTGCAAGGGCGGGATGGCGCAGGTCGCGCTCCAGATATTTCCAAACGCGCGCCTGATAGGAAAGGTAACGCGATTTACCGTCGCGCTTCCATAACCGGGTGAAGATGCCGAGGATCTTGGCATTGCGCTGCGCGCCGAGGATCGCATAGGCGGCATCGAATTCCGGTCCGCCAACGACGGGATTGGTCACGCGGTAATGGGTGAGCATATTCTCTTCCAATTCGCGCGTAACGTCGCGGCGCGCGTCCTGAAGCAGGGAGACGAGATCATAGGCCGGATGCCCGGCCAATGCGTCCTGGAAATCGAGCAAGCCCAGCGACCCGATCCCGTGACGTCCCTCCAACAGCATCAGATTTTCCGCATGATAATCGCGCAGAACGGTAACCGGATCGGCAAAATCGACGACCGGGGCGAGCACCTTCTCCCATGCCGCATCGAAACCGGTTTCGTCGACATTGAGTTCGAGCGCGGGGGCATACCATTCGGTGAAGAGACGAGCCTCGCGCAGATATTCGGCCATCGTGTAACTCGGCAGCTCGCCCGATCCGGATCGATGCAGCACGCCGAGCAGCGTCACCGCGTCGCGATAGATGCGCGCCTCGCTTTCCGGTGCAGCATCCACCACTTCGCGCATCCGCGCATCGCCGAAATCCTCTAACAGGATCAGGCCTTCATCGAGATCGCTCGCCATGATCTTAGGCGCGGCGAAGCCGAGCCGGTTCAGATGGTCGGCGACATCGATAAAGGGCTGGCTGTTCTCCATATCGGCGGGCGCGTGCATCAGCACGGCCGTGCGCCCAGGCGCAACCACGCGAAAATAACGGCGGAAAGACGCATCGCCGGCAAGCGGCAGCAAAGCGCCGTCCGCCCAGCCATTGGCGGCGAGGAAATCGGGCGCGGACTCGGGGTTTTTCATACTGGTGGCCATCGCTTCTCCCAAGCTTGCGGAACCGTCGCTGTCAAGCGCCGAGCGGCGGATTGCCCTTCCCGCTGCGGCTCGATGCGCAGTTGAAGGCGCAGCGCGTCCGCCCACAGCCTCGCGCCAAGCCGTTCGGGCCATTCGATCAACATCGCCACATCTCTCCGTGCCTCGTCCAACCCCAGCTCCCGTGCCTCCTCCGGGTCCTCGAGCCGATAGAGATCGATATGCCAGATCGGAATGCGGGTTTCGGGCGGTTCATAGGGCTGAACGATCGCGAAAGTCGGGCTGGGCGCTTCAGTTTCGAGGCCAAGCGCCTGCAAGACACCGCGTGCGAGCGTCGTCTTCCCCGCGCCGAGATCGCCATACAGCGCGATCGCATCGCCAGGTCCGAGGATGGATGCGATGCGGGCGCCGAACTTCAGCGTAGCCGTTTCACCTTCCAGTATCAGCCCCTCACTCATGGTCGTTGCGATAAAGGCAATGCGCGCACGGCGGAAGCCTGATTCGGTGGCGGAACGGACGACGACCATCCACTAAGTTGACAAGTTGGACACTGAGCGACCGATCGAGCCAACACCCGGTTGACACTGGTTGACACAGGCGGGGCGAAAGCTGCGTCCTATTCGACACGCCAGAGCAAGCAATCGTGTCCAATAGGACGCACCGGTAAGGGATCGACGGAATGAAAGAGCCAAGCGGAAGTAACCGCTGGCGCTATGTTAACATGGCAGGACTTATGTAGGACAGATAATAGGATCGCCAGCAGCAGTCAGTGCACTGTTGCGACGGCATGCCGGAGCGCATGTCTGGGAATCAATATTCTCGCATATTTTTAGCATCCACAAGCGCATTCATGATCGGCTGCGCCCCCGGACCGGAGAAATATGTTTCCGCAGAACGAAGTTGTTCAATGCGACATTGCCAACATTAGGCTCGCGGCAGCGTTATCGTCACGAACGTGCCCTGACCCGGCTCGCTCTCCAGTTTCAATGTTCCGCCATGTGCTTCCACGAATTGCTTGGTCAGCGGCAATCCCAGGCCCAATGCGCGGGACTGTTGTTCGCCTGCCCCGCGATGGAAGCGATCGAAAACGCGGGCCTTGTCCTCTTCGCTGATCCCGACACCATTGTCGGACACCGTGATCCGCGCTTCGCCGGTCGTTCCCTCGGCATGGAGCAGGATGCGGCCACCCTCCGGCGTATAGCGGACTGCGTTGCGCAACAGATGGTCGAGCGACTGGCGCAGGCGGCGCGCGTCTCCCGTCAAGCTCCCGACCGACCAGTCGATCTCGGCTGCGAACTCATGGCCGCGTGCCGTCGCTCGCTCCCGGGCGTCGGCGGCCGCTTCCTCGCAGAGTAGCTGAAGATCGACCTCCGCGCTCTCCATCGGCAGATCTTCGGCCTCGCCTTGGGTGAGATCCAACACCTCGTCGATCTGGACGCGTAACGCCGCCACGGAATCGAGAATCGATTTTACATATTCGCGCGCCTGGTCCGGAAGGTCGCCCGCATATCCGCCATCGAGCATCTCGGCGAAACCGGCGATCGAGGTTAGCGGCGTGCGCAGCTCATAGCTGATGTTCGACACAAAGGCGGTTTTGAGCCGGTCGCCCGCCTCCAGCGCCTCGTTGCGCTCGAGCAGAGCCGCCTCGATCCGCTTGCTGTCCGATATGTCGAGCAATGTGAAGAGCGCATTTCCGTCGGGCAGCGGTACGGCGGCGAAATCGAAATAGCGGCCGTCCCGAAGCGCCAGCCTGCCGGATTGTTCGCGCCGCTCGCCGGTCGCCACACGGACGGCATTCTGGATCGCATCGGTACTGCCGGCTCCCAGAAACTGATCGGCGATCGCCTGGGTGAGTTCGTCGACCCGCGGATGGGCGGCAAGCATCGCCTCGGCAAGTCCCCAGATCTCGCGGAATCGACGGTTCCAGATGTGCAGCCGCCCGTCGGCCGCAAACACGCCGATCGCCTCGGACAGATTGTCGAATGTGGCGGTGCGGACGCGCAGCAAAATGTCGCGCGCGCTTGCCAGCTGCGCCTGTTCGGTGCGGTCCTCGAAAATCAACAGCAGCCCCCCATCGGGCAGCGGTTGGGCC
Source organism: Pseudomonadota bacterium (assembly GCA_039180285.1). Classification (GTDB taxonomy): domain Bacteria; phylum Pseudomonadota; class Alphaproteobacteria; order Sphingomonadales; family Sphingomonadaceae; genus Parasphingopyxis. The sequence continues at coordinate 70,192 of JBCDDN010000002.1, forward strand.
ACGACACGCAGATGAGTACCGTCCGCGAGCAGCCAGTTTTCCTCGGCCGGCTCGTCGCCGGACTGGAACCACTGACGTCGCTCGGCCTTCCATTCGGGGAAATCGCGTACTTCGGGCACGCGCTCCGTTTCGCGCATCCGATCGAGGACACGATCGAACTCGGGGCGATCGGACAGCCATTCGGTCTTCATCGCGAAGATGCGCTGGAAGGGCTGGTTGGAGAAAACGAGCGACCGGTCCGGCCCGAACTGGGCGACGCCGGCCGACAGCAGATCCAGCATATCGCGCTGCGCGCGGGAGAAGCGGCCGAGTTCGGCCCGCGCCTGTTCAAGCTGCTCGACATCCACAGCATAACCGGCAACGCCGGCTTCGCCCAAAGGGACATCGACGATCTGCATCATCCGCCGCTCGCCGTGCAACGTCGCGGGAACCGTGCGGACATGGGTCTCTCCGTCCTCCCGAACCCGCGCCGCCACCGCCTGAGCGCTGTCGCGCCCCGACATCTCGACGAGCTCGAGACCGCGCGCGACGACCTCGGCCGCATTGTCCGCCTCGACAGCGCGCACATAGGCCTGGTTGACGAGAGTCAGCCTGAGGTCGGGGCTCCGGTGCCACATCGGAAACGGCGCGGCCTCGATCAGCGCGGACAAAGCTTCGAGCGCCTCGTTCGCACGATCGGCCCGGCTGGTGAGCGAGAGGATCTCGGCGCGCGTTTCGGTTGCGTCGAAGATCCAGATCATCGCTGCCTGATTGCCGCCCAACTCGTCGGGTGCCGGGCCGCCCTGAGCGAACAGGATCCGGTCGGACCCGATCAAACGCAATTCCATACCGAACGGTTTGGCGGCCTTGCACGCTGCGGTCACCGTTTCGGAAAAGGCGGTGAACCGCTGGTCGTCGAGTATGGCTTTCAGATCGGTGAGGCGTTTGGGGGGCGTCGAGAAACCAAGCCATTCGGCAAGGCCCGGACCGGAATCGATCCGCCCCTTCCCATCGACGGTCATAAACACGGTCGGCGCGTTTTCGAGCAGCATGCCGCCGCGCCGCGCCGCCGCAGCCGCCCGCTCCCCGGCTGCTTTGCGCCGCTGTCCCGTCACGGTCGCCCACACCGCGATGCCGAGCCAAGCAGCGAGCAGCATACCGGTCACGACGGCGGCGGTCGTCGAAATCGTAATCATTGCGCGCTGCCCGGAACCATGGGAGCGCTTCTAGACCGTCACAAGGGGGTTCGGGAAGACGCGATCACGCCCGGCTTGGGAGTGATCGCGTCTTTTCGCTCTATGGGCGCCTAGTAGCGGAAGCGCGCCCCGATCCGGAAATCGCGACCGGCCAGCGGCACGAAATCCTTGGTGAACGACGCATGGCGCCGCGCATTTACATCAAACAGATTGTTCACCGATGCGAAAATCGCCGTGCCCGCCGTGCGACCCCAGGGGCGCCAGGCGATCGAAGCGTTGACCATGGTGAAATCGTCGGACGGGTTTTCGAACGCGGCGACGCGATTTTGCTCGGCCACCCACTCGACCTCGGCGCGCGCGTCGAAATTGTTGGACACCGCTTCCAGACCGCCGCGCAGACGGAATGGCGGGATGCGCGGTACGGGACCGCCACCATTGTCGATAGAGGCACGCACATAATCGGCCACGGCATCGGCATTGATCTGGAACGGGCCCGTTTCCGCCAGTGTCGCGGAGATTTCCGCCTCGAAACCATAATAGGTCGCGTCGCGCTGGAAATATTGGAAGACCGGCAGATCGTCTTCTTCCTCTCCGGTCTCAGTATCGAAGATGTAATCGTCGAACCATGTCGCAAAGCCGGTCAGCGCGAAACTGACCCCGCCGACATCGCCGCGGACATAGGCTTCCAGGCCGATGCTCTTTTCGGTCGTGAAGTTAGGATTGCCGATCTCGAACGCCTGGGTCGCGATATGCGGACCGTCCGAATAGAGTTCTTCGGCCGAAGGAGCGCGTTCAGACCGCGAGAGGTTCGCGCCAATCCGCACATCATTCTCGAAATCATAATGCAGGCCGCCGGCGAAGGAGAAGGAGTCGAAGCTGCGATCGATCGCCTGGCTGGGGGACGACACGCTGGTATGCTCATAGCGCCCGGCAAGTTCCAGCCCCAGCTGGCCAAAGGTAAATTCCTGCAGCGTGAAAATGCCCACCTGTTCGGTATCGTTACGCGGCACGAAGGCCTCCGCGCCGATCGCGTTGAAATCGCGGACATAGAGCTGTCCGCCGATCACGCCGCGCCAACCATTCCGTTCGGTCTGCACGAGCTCCAGCCGGCCTTCCACGCCTTCGACGAGGAATAGCGTGCCTACTTCGTCGCCCTCGAACTCGGTATGGGTGTAGTCCGAATAGCCCAGACGCAACCGAATACGTTCGAAGAAGCCGCCGCCTGTCAGGATTTCACCGCGCAGATCGGCGCGCACCTGGTGGAGATCGATGGTGACGGGGCCTTCCTCTTCCTCCTCTCCGCCGTCAGGGTCGGCAGGATCGGCGGGATCGCCGTCCTCATGGGCATGTTCGGCGCCGGGGCGGGCTGGAATCCCGTAAACCGTATCGTAAAAGCCGATCGAGGCGCCGATGCTGCCCCAGCTGTCGATCCAGGCGAGACCAGCCCCGGCCGTCCATGTCTCGATCGCGCTGTTCGGCACGGTGCCGCGCAGATCGGCCAGTTCCTGCGCCTCCGCGGCCTCATCCAGATTACCTTCCGCCGTCTCTTCCGCGACGATTTCGAGTTGCTCGGCGCGCAATTCGGGCGAAAGGGTGAAACCGGAAATATCGAGGTCGTCGGCGTCCCGATAACTGCCATCGACATGCAGGACGAGCTTCGAGGTCAAAGGCAAGTCGACGCCGCCCGCGATGTTCCACTCATCGGCAGCGGAGCCGTAAGATGTGATCGCATCGACATGGATCGGTTCATCGCGCGGCACTTCCACCGGAATGCGCCGATCGAACACGTTGACCGCGCCGCCAACCGCTTGACTGCCGAACAGCAACGCCGCCGGCCCGCGCAGAACCTCAATGCGATATGCCGTGATCGGATCGATCGTTACGGCATGATCGACAGATGTATTGGATACGTCCAGTGCACCGAGCCCATCGGTCAGCGTACGGATCCGGAAGCCCTGAAAACCGCGCAACACGGGCCGCGACGCACCCGGTGCAAAAGAAGTGGCGGACACGCCCGGCAGCGCCGTCAGCGTATCGCCGATCTGGGGGCGTACGCTCAGATCGAGCTCCGTACCCGATAGTGTCGAGGCGCCGGCGATGAGACTGAGATCCTCAAGATAGTCGGCCGTGACCACGATCCCGGAATCGGCATCTGTGTGAAACCGGCTATCGCGGGTCTCTGGCGACGGATCCTGCGCCATGGCAGGTGTTGCGATAAGTGCCGCGCTGGCAGCAAGAATTCCGTAGTGACGCATGTTACTTTCTTCCGTTTTCGTGAATGGCCGCGTCCTAGGCGCAATGATACATCATATCAAGCCTGTTCCAGGGTCCATTTATCGAGAGTTTAGGGTCGTTGATCGAACCGAAAAAGGGCGACAGCAAAAAGGCCCGGAGCGGTTATCGCCGCCCCGGGCCCGGCAATCTTGCCTACCGGTATCGCCTAGTAGCGATACTGGTCCGTCTTGAACGGGCCATGCGGCTCGACGCCGATATATTCGGCCTGTTCCCTGGAAAGCTCGGACAGCTGCACGCCCAGCTTGTCGAGATGCAGCTTCGCGACCTTCTCGTCGAGATGCTTGGGCAGGACATAGACCTGGTGGCCATAGGTGCCGTGATTGTTGAACAGTTCGATCTGGGCGAGCACCTGGTTGGTGAAGCTGGCCGACATCACGAAGCTGGGATGCCCGGTCGCGTTGCCGAGGTTCAGCAGACGCCCCTGCGAGAGCAGCAGCATCCGCTTGCCGTCCGGAAAGGTGTACATGTCGACCTGCGGCTTGACCTCGACATGTTCGAGATTCTTGAGCGCGCCGACCTGAATCTCATTGTCGAAATGGCCGATATTGCCGACGATCGCCATGTCCTTCATCGCCCGCATATGGTCGATCGTCAGGACATCCTTGTTGCCCGTCGCGGTGACGAAGATATCGGCACGCGGCGCGGCCTCGTCCATCGTCACGACCTCGAAGCCGTCCATCGCCGCCTGTAGCGCACAGATCGGATCGATCTCGGTGACCATGACGCGGGCGCCGGCGCCGCGCAGCGACGCGGCCGAGCCTTTGCCCACATCGCCATATCCGGCGACGCATGCCGTCTTGCCGGCCATCATCACATCAGTCGCGCGGCGAATGCCGTCGACCAGTGATTCCTTGCAGCCATATTTGTTGTCGAACTTCGACTTGGTGACGCTGTCATTCACATTGATCGCCGGGAACGGCAGCTTGGCCTGCTTGGCGAGTTCATAGAGGCGGAGCACGCCCGTCGTCGTTTCTTCCGACACGCCCTTAATCGCATCGCGCGTCCTGGTGAAGAAGCCAGGGCTCTGCTCAAGGCGCCGTTTGAGCACCTTCTGCATTTCCTCTTCTTCCTCGTTGGTCGGCGCCGGCATTTCCTCCCCATCTTCGACGCGCGCGCCCCAGATGATGTACATCGTGGCATCGCCGCCATCGTCGAGGATCATGTTGCAGGGCTCGCCCCCCCACTGGAAGATATGGTCGACATATTCCCAATATTCGGCAAGCGTTTCGCCCTTCTTGGCGAAAACCGGTACGCCCGAGGCCGCGATCACGGCGGCGGCATGATCCTGCGTCGAATAGATGTTGCACGATGCCCAGCGCACCTCGGCGCCGAGCGCGGTCAGGGTCTCGATCAGCGCCGCTGTCTGAATCGTCATGTGCAAGCAGCCGGCGATCCGCGCGCCCTTGAGCGGCTGCTCCTGGCCATATTCCTCGCGCGTCGCCATCAGGCCCGGCATTTCAGTCTCGGCGATATCGAGCTCGCGCCGCCCGTAATCGGCTTGGCTGATGTCAGCGACGATATAATCCTGTGTGGCTTCAAGCACGTCCGTGGCCATGAAAGGCTCCTGTTCGAATAGGTCAAAAAGAAAAGCCGCGCGTTGCAACGGCGGCCGTCATGCCATCCCATTTACAACCGCCATCGTCTGATTGCAAATGGAATATAAAGAATTCTTTATATGTGGATGAAAGTCGCCCTTACCCCGTCTTCACCTTGTCCGCGAACTTCACGCGCCGTCTCCCGTCCGCGCCGATCTTCACGGTAAACCGATACGCCTCGTTGAGTCCCGCCTTGCCGCTATGGGTGAAGATCAATACCCGCTCGCCATCCGTGCGCACATGGATGATCCCGAAATTGGTCCGCTCGAACGCGTAGAAACTCGGCTCAGGATCGCCCGGATCGAATTTGCCGGTGAAGAGCTTTTCGACGTCTGCGCCGCTGAACTGTTCGTCGCGCCGGTCCTTGAAGAATTTTTTTAGGTCGGCGCGGCGGTATGAATAGTCGCGCGTCGCGAAGAAGGCGGCGAGTTCGGTATTGAAGATGAGCCCCGTATTGCCGCGCATCACCTTGCCGAGCGCCGCCATCAGGGTCGCACGCGGATGGATATGCTCCTTGCCCGCATGCTCATCGCCCGACGATATGATCGCCGCGACCGGACGCATCGCCTTTAGCCCATCGAAATCGAAATCGCCCGAGCCATGATGGGGTGCCTTGACGATCTCCGCCTCGAACTCGTGCGCATCGAGATTGTCGAGCGCGAGCCGCATGGCAGGCCGATTGAGATCGCCGGTCAGGTTGAAGCGCACCGCGCCGTAAGAGATCAACATCGCGATGGAATGACCGTTGATCGTATGCGAGGCGGAGATCGAACCTTCGTCGGACCTCAAATGCATCTCTGCGGATTTTGACGGCGCGCGGAAAAAGCGGAAGCCGGTTTTGCCGTTGACCTGCTCGGGGAACGGCCCCTGCAGCTTGACCGTAACGCCCTCGTCCTCGAGAAAATCGAACAGCGCGCTTTCATCGTCGCCAAAAGCGATGCGGCGGATATCGATGGCACCGCGTGTCTTCCAGTGCGTCACCGTCTTTGCCCAGCGCTTGAACGGCGCGTTCATCCGCGCTTCGGGAAGCGCGCTCGGATCGTCATGCAGGTCTGTCGCGAAAATCAGGCCGTCCCTCTCCTCGGTCTCGCCGAACATCTCCGCATCGCGCCGGTTGCTGCGATCTGGTCGCTTGCCCGGAAGCTTGACCAGGCCGTTGTGGTAGATGCGCTTCGGATGCAGGAAAACACGTTTGCGGCCGGCCAGACCGCTTTGCGTTTCGGAGCGTTTGATATCGTTGAGACCGTCGAAATGATCTGCATCGCCATGGGTGATGACGATCGCTTCGACGGAGAGCGGGTTGGCCCGACTCGGGTCGCGATGGCGGAAACGGGCGGCGACGTGCCGGGCGAACAGCTTGTTGTCGCCGGCATCGATCAGCATGATCTTGCCCGACGGCGTTTCGAAGATCAGCCCGTCTCCCTGTTGCACATCGACCATCGAGAATTTGAGAATGCCGGTATCGCGCAGATTGACCGGCGGATCGTTTTTCGCCCAGCCGGTCATGGTGCCGGAAAAATGGGTGAGCGCGCGCATTCTCTGCCAGTCGCCTCGAGTTTCGAGCAGTTCGACTTCGTCGCCAAAGGCCAGCTGGATCGCCACTTTAGAGCGGCTGTTAGGCGCACGCCGCAGGTTGAGGAAATCGTCGGCAACGAATTGTGTCATGGCACCCCTCCTCTTTCGCGAGGATCGGCGCGGTAGGGTTCGATGTATAGGAGAAAAGCGACAGGGCCGTCGTCCGCTTGTTACCGCCCAATCATTCGAACGCGGCGAACACGTCGCGCAGGCCGCTCGGTTCGGCCATCTTCTCCAAACGCACGAGCGTTTCTTCCACATCGAGACTATAGGTTATCACGGTAGACGCCTTCGATCGGGTCTCCGCGCCGAGGGATTTGACGAGTGTTATCGCCGGCTTGTTGGCGAACAGGATGTCGAAGGTCAGTTCCGTAAGCCCGGCCACCCGGCAATCGAGCACCAACGCCGCGAGCAACAGGCGCGCGATACCCCGATGGTGATAATCGTCGAGTACAGCAATCGCCAGATCGGCTGATTCCGAACCGCCGCCGCGGCGGATCGCATGGGCGGCGGCCACCGGCGGATCGCCCTTTTCGCCGGTCATGACGGCGCCCCATGCGATATGGTCGAACCCGTCGACCGCCGACAGACGCTCGATCACGGAGGGCGGTGCGCTTTTGAAAGACGAGAAAAAACGCAGATAACGGGACCGGTCTGACAGTTCCCGGATACCCCGCTCTATCGCCTGCTCATCGGAGGGGCGCACCGGACGCAGGCAGATCGGCGCGCCGTCGGCGAGATGCGTTTCCACCGAACGCGGGCGTTTCCGGAAATCGACACCCACAGGCACATCAAATCCTCTCAGGCATGCCCCGCATCATGGGCCAACAGCGCCGGATCGACCCCCGCCTTGCGATAGCTTTCGGCCCAGCGGTCGGCTGGTTGCGTCCCGAACAGGATCTCGGCATCGCCATCCGCCGTGAACCACCCGTGCCGGGTCATCTCCTCGTCGAGCTGCCCCGGCGACCAGCCGGCATAGCCAAGCGCGGAGAGCCAGCGTTCCGGGCCCCTCCCCTCGGCAATCGCGCGGAGGATATCCAGGGTACCCGTCAGCGCCCATTTGTCGCCGACCTGAACGCTGTCTTCCCCGCCCCAGTCCAGGCTGTGCAGGATGAAACCGCGCTGCGGCTCGACGGGTCCACCCATATGAACTGGCGCATCGGGAGCCTCGCCCGCATCGATCTCAAGCTGTTTCAGCAGCGTGTGGAAGCCGACATTGGCGATGATATGCCCGATGCCGATGCCGAGCGCCCCTTGCTCGTCATGCGCGCACATCGCGATCACCGCCCGCTCGAACCGCGGGTCGCCCATGCCCGGAAGCGCGAGCAGCAACTGACCGGAATAGAAAGGCGGCGAATCACTCAAACCGGTTCAGCGCTCTTCATCATCGTCGGCGCCATAGGGCGATCCGAACACCTCGTCGCAATAGTCGCGGTCATAATCGTCCAGACACTCGCGATATTGGCGGCCGAGCCGCTCCTCTTCTTCGCGAATCTCACGCCCGCGGTTGCGATCGGCTTCGTCCTGGCTCGTCGTCGCCCAATCGGCGACCTGGCCGACGGCCCGCACAGGCGCGGTCACGACATTGGCCGCCGTTCGCGCGATACAGCCGCTGAGCAGCAGCGCCACAAGGGTCGCGATCATGATACGCATCTTACTCTCCTGATCGAGCCAAGCCCGTCCGATATCCGGAATCGCCATAGCCGCCATAGCAGATCGCGCGCAACGATGCGCTTTTTGCGGCGAATAGCGCTGGACGTCCGCAAACATTCATGGTTGATCGATATCAGGCAATACCGATATCTCCCCCAGACAAAAGGAGCATAGTATGACGATCAGCGAAGGCGATACGCTTCCCCAGACCAATTTCGTGACGATGACCGAAAGCGGTCCGCAACCGGTGGCCCATGACGAATTTTTCGGCGGGCGCAAAGTCGCGCTATTCTCGGTCCCCGGCGCTTTCACGCCAACCTGCTCGGCCAAGCATCTGCCGAGCTATGTGGAAAAAGCCGACGAGCTGAAAGCCAAGGGCATCGACGAAATCGCGACCACCGCGGTCAACGACGCCTTCGTGATGGGCGAATGGACCAAGGATGCCGATCAGGTGACGGCGCTTGCGGACGGCAATGGCGATTTCGTCGAAGCGGTGGGCCTGACGATGGACGGCACGGGCTTCGGCATGGGCAAGCGCGGCCAGCGTTTCTCGATGATCGTCAATGACGGCGTGGTCGAAAAGCTGAACGTGGAAGCGCCGGGCGAATACAAAGTCAGCTCCGCCGAACATATGCTCGCACAGCTTGACTGAATCCGACCGAAACGAAGCCGTCGCCGCGGTCATCGAGGCGCTCGACCGACACTATCGCGAGAGCATCGATCGGCTGCGCGCGGCGCTGCGCGCCTATATCGACAACCGGACGTTACCGGATCCGAGCCTGCGCCGGTCGGGTGGCTTCGCCTATCCCGAGATCCGGCTAAACTATGATGGAGCGGGACCGGTCGACGACCGTCCGCCGCGCTCCTATGGTCGGCTCGGCGAGGCGGGAACTTATGCGATCACGGTAACCCGCCCCGAAATCTATCACGATTATCTGACCGAACAGCTTGGCATGCTAATCGCCGATTATCGGGTGAAGGTCGATGTCGGGCCAAGCCATCAGGACATCCCCTTCCCCTATGTTCTTGACGGCAGCGGGATCGAACTGGGCGAACTCAGGGCCGAAGAGCTGGCGCGGCATTTCCCGGCGACCGAACTTTCTCACATCGGCGACGAACTGGCCGACGGGACCTGGGACGACAGGCTCGCCAAATATCGGCCGCTGGCGCTTTTCGATGCACTGCGCACCGATTTCAGCCTTGCGCGGTTGCGTCACTATACCGGCACGCCGCCCGAACATGTGCAACGCTATATCCTGTTCACCAACTATCAGCGCTATGTCGACGAGTTCGTCGAATGGGGCTGTGCGCAGCTGAAGAACGGCGATCGATATCAGACGCTGTCGGGCGCCGGAGGCATCGAGCTGACGGCGGACGATGCCGATCCGGCAATGATGGAAACCGCGGCTGCCGCGCGCAAGCATCAGATGCCGGCCTATCACCTGACGGCCGAGGGCCGTGCGGGTATCTCGATCGTCAATATCGGCGTCGGCCCGTCCAACGCAAAAACCATCACCGATCATCTGGCGGTGCTCCGCCCCGAAGCCTGGCTGATGATCGGCCATTGCGGCGGGCTTCGCCCCAGCCAGCGGATCGGCGACTATGTGCTCGCGCACGCCTATCTGCGCGACGATAATGTGCTCGACGCCGTGCTCCCACCGGAAATCCCGATTCCGCCGATCGCGGAAGTGCAACAGGCCTTGGAAGCCGCCGCGCGCAGCGTAACCGGGGAAGAAGCCGACGCCCTGAAACGGCGCATGAGAACGGGCACGCTGGTTACGACCGACGACCGCAATTGGGAACTGCGCTACAGCCAGTCGGCGCTGCGCTTCTCGCTTTCCCGCGCGGTGGCGATCGACATGGAATCGGCGACCATCGCGGCGCAGGGCTATCGCTATCGCGTGCCCTATGGAACGCTTCTGTGCGTTTCGGACAAGCCGCTTCATGGCGAGCTCAAACTGCCTGGTCAGGCCAATCTGTTCTATGATCGCGCGGTACGCGAGCATATCGAGATCGGGATCACGGCGGTCGACGAATTGCGCGAATTCGGATCACGGCTTCACAGCCGGAAACTGCGGGCCTTCGACGAACCGCCCTTCCGCTAGGCTGCGCCGAAGCGCAATGCCCTTGCGGATATGGGCGGAAAACCGATGTCCACAACGGATGGGGGAACTTTCCCGTGCCGCCGTGCATTGGTTTCCTGATCATTTCGTTAAACAAGAGGCAGAGGAGACAGTTTCCATGACCGACAAGAACACAACCGAAAAAGCCGGCGCCATCGACAAGATCGGCGACAGCGCAAAAGTTGTCGTTGGGAAATTCAGCGATGGGGCGAAAGGCGCGGCTGGCAAGGTGGGTGAGAGCGCCAAGACCGCATCGGGCAAAATCGGCGGCGGTGCGAAGAAGGTCGTCGAAACCGTGAAAAAGCACCCGGGGAAGACGGCCGCTATAGTCGGCGGGGTTGCAGCGACCGCAGCGGGCGCTGTGGCCGGCAAGAAATATTACGACAAGCGCAAAACCGCGAAAGAGAATGTCGAAGCGATCGACACACCCAAGGTGCGCGCCGGCGACACGCCTACCGAGGCGCCGAAGGTCGCGCCCACGGCAAAGTAAGCCGGTCGATTACAGGTAAGAAAGAGGGGCGGTGGCCGATCGGGCTACCGCCCCCTTTTTGTTTGCCGGGACATTCCCCGTTTCACGCCCTACTCGACCGACCAGCCACATTTCCGGCCTAATTCCATTCCCCGAGCCAGTCCGCCAGCGCCTTTCCGAATTCGGGTTTGACGATGCAGCTCATATGGCCACCGGGGACTTGCACATGGCTCGCATGCGGGATCAGCGCGGCGAGATCTTCATGGCTGCCATTATCCTGATCCTCTTCGCCGGCGAGGATCAGCGTCGGCGCCATGATCGCCCGGATCGCCTCTTGCGACGTATTGGTGAAAACGTTGAGAACCTGCAGCAGCGCTTCGGGGTCGCCGCCGGTGGTCTTCAGAAACGCTTCGGCCATCCATTCGGACGAATGTTTGGGGTGGTTGCCGAGATTGGTCAGTACATGGCGAAAATGATCGGCTCGAGACGCCAGGCTGGTCAGCCCCGACAGTCCCATGCCCGAGATGATCATCCGCCCGGGCCGCGCGCCCGATACATGCATCCGCACCGCGGTCCGCGCGCCAAGCGAATAGCCGCCCAGATCATAGTCCGTCAGTCCGAGATGCGCGATCAGCGCCAGCCCGTCACGAGCGAGAATGTCGGGCGGATAGGCTTCCGGATCATGCGGCTTGGCACTGTCGCCATGCGCGCGCAGGTCAGGCATGATGACGCGATAGCCTTTTGCAGCGATCCTCTCGGCATGGCCGTAGCGAAGCCAGTTGGTGGTAGCGTTGGAGAAGAAGCCGTGGAGCAGTACGACCGGCCTTCCCTCGCCCATTTCGCGCCAGGCAAGCCGATGGCCGTCATCGCTGTCGAAACAGTGGATCGGCAGATCAATCGGGGGCTTTGCCAACTTTTTCCTTCCAGCGTTGGACGAGCGGCTCATAATCGGTGGTGCGCATCCGCTTGAGCGCGCCGGTATCGAGCCAGGCCTCATGCATGGATTCGGCACCGAAATGATGGGTCGGTCTGTAGGGCGTGGGATCGTCGAACGATCCAACGGTCAGATCCGCATAATCGGAATCGGGAAATTCGAAACCCAGCGGCGTGCCGCATTGCGCGCAAAAGGGTCGGCGCGCGATCGGCGAACTCGCATACCAGTCGGGCTCGCTGTCCCAGCGAATATCCGCCTTAGGCACATTCTTGAACGCGATCGACACGCCGCCGGTCGCCCGCTGGCACATCCGGCAATGACAGAGATAGGCGTCATGATTCTCGATCCTCGCGGTATAGCGCACGCGGCCGCACTGACATCCGCCAGTCACCGTTTCAGTCATCGCCGCCTCCCAGACCCAAAATCTTAGCCCATTCGTCCTGCGATTCCGGTTGTTCTTCGTAGATGATGGCATCGTCCGGAATATCGACCCAGGGCTGCTTGCTTTTCACCCATAAATGCGCGCGCGGAACGAGCGTATTGCTGTCGTCCAACGTACCAGCCCGCAAGACCACGATACCGGCGCGTGCGCTGTTTTCGGCGTAGATTCGATTGCCGCATTGCGCGCAGGCCCAATAGGAAACGGCGATACCGTCCAATGTTTCCCGTTCACCCTCGCGAAGTTCGCCTTCGACGGTGAGCATCGGAGCGAACAGAGGCATTTGCAGCCCCAGCGCGCTTCCCGACTGGGTCTGGCAGTCCGTACAATGGCACGCATAGCAGTTGGGCATCGCCTCGGCATTCACCGTGTATCGCACCGCGCCGCACAGGCAGCCGCCTTCGATACTCATCTTTCCTGGAGCCCTTTCTGCTTGAGGCGCCAGACCGCGACATCGATCCGATCCTGCCCGAAAAAGGGCTCGCCTTCGAAGACGAGGGTCGGGACACCCCAGTGGCCAGCCGCCTCGAGCGCGTCCTGATTGCCGGCGATCTCGGCGTCGAGCTCCTCCGGCTCGGCCAGCGCTTCGGCATCGAGCTCGGCGAGGTCGAGCCCGGCTCGCTCCGCAGCCCCGGCCAAGTGGTTGCCTTCATGCCAGTTCTCCGTGCCACCCCAGATCAGCCGGGAAACCTCATCCGCAAAGGCCAGGCTTTTCCCCCGCCGCGCAGCCGCCTGTCCGCACCGGGTCAGTCGGTAGGCATAGGGCTGTTCTTCGGCGATCTTACGCGTCGCCATGTCCTGGACGATCGGATCGGGTCGCGGCGGCGTCATTGGAATGTCGAGAAATTGCGACAAGCGCATGATGTCGACCAGCGTGTACCGCAGCCAGTTGGGGTGGTTGCGCTCGAAGAAATCAGGCTGACGCAGCGCCAGCGGATACACCGGCTTCAGGGCAATATCGATATCGTGACTGCCGGTCAGCGCCCTGTATCGCCGGGTCGCGAGATAGCTATAGGGACTGCGAAAGGACCAATAGAGATCGGCGCGCAAGGTCATCTGGGCAAGCTCCCCCAACGGTGTTCCCCGGTCCAAATCCGGCATTAACTGGCTGATAAGCGGAAAACGCCGATAGAGCCACTGTGACTCAAAAGACTCACCCGTTTTCTCTTTTTCCAAAATGGCTCGCCAAGAGGCTGAGTCTGTGCGATTCTGTGTTTTCGTCTGAGAGGATGGGGCACAGTGGCCGAACAGGACCCGCAAATAGGGGCGGACACCATGGCTAGCGACGGGAGGGCGGAGACCAGAAAATCTCCGGTCAAGCTGATCGCTATGCTGATCGTACCCGCGCTGGTGATCGGGCTGGGCCTCTATTGGTACATCACGTCAGGCCGCTACGTCTCGACCGACAATGCCTATGTCCAGCAGGACATCGTTGAGATCAGCCCCGAAGTCGGCGGCCGGATCGTTGCCGTGCTGGTCGAGGAGAATCAACAGGTCGAAGCTGGAGACATTCTGTTCCGCATCGATCCCGAACCCTATCGTATAGCCGTCCAGCAGGCCGAAGCCGATATCAGCGATGCGCAACTGGCACTGAGTCAGGCCGAAACGGCGGTGTCCACGAGCGGCGTCGATATCTCGACCGCACAGGCCAATGTCGAGCTCGCCCGTCGCAACCTGGCGCGTGAACGCGAATTGATGAACCGCGGTTTCAATACCCAGGCGCGGATTGACCGATTCACCGCCGAACTCAACGACGCGCAGGCCCGGCTCAACGCCGCACGCGCAGCGCAGCAGGATGCCCGCGCCGCTGTCGGTACCGCCCGTACGCGCCGCGGGCGCAGCGAATTCCCTGCCATCGCGGCTGCCCGCGCGATGCGCGAGGAAGCGCAGCTTAACCTGGAGCGCACCGTAATTCGCGCGCCGGTCAGCGGCACGATCAGTGAGGTCGACCGGCTGCAGATCGGCCAGATGGCGAGCCCCGGAACGACGGTCGTCAGCATCGTGGCACGCGATGAAACCTGGATCGAAGCGAATTTCAAGGAAACCGATCTCAACAGGATGCGGGTAGGCCAACCCGCACGGATCACCTTCGACGCCTATCCGGATCTCGTCGTGCAGGGCAGTGTCGGTAGCATCGGCGCGGGGACCGGCGCCGAATTCTCGATCCTCCCACCGCAAAATGCGACCGGCAACTGGGTCAAGGTTACCCAGCGGGTGCCCGTGCGCATCGAGATCCAGGGCACTCCCGCGCGGCAAATGATCACCGGCCTCAGCGCCGATGTGCGCGTCGATATCCGCGACGATGGCGAGCACTAGGATTTGTCAGACTCGACTTGGCGGCCGAGCGCCGCACCGGCCCGCACCCCCTCCCGGCCTCCCACGAGTATACCCTGAATGGGAGGCCGGGAGGGGGTGCGGGCGGAGATGGCAAAAGGCTCCGGCGGCGCGAAGCGTCGTTGGATGCCATCGGAGGGCGGTGCGGCGATTGTCCGACAGGAAAATTCTGACAAAAGAAAACGGCCCTTCGACAGACTCAGGGCTAACGGTGTGAACTGTGGCTAGCAATCCCGCCGCCGCTGCAACGCCCGACGGCGACGCCCTGCTCCCTGTCCGTTACAAGGGCCTGCTGACCTTTGCCATCATGATGGCGATGATGATGCAGATCCTCGACACGACGATCGCCAATGTCGCCCTGCCGCACATGCAGACGAGTCTCGGCGCGACGATCGACACGATCGCCTGGGTGCTGACCAGCTATATCGTCGCCACAGCAGTAGCGATCCCGATCACCGGCTGGCTCGCCGATCGGATCGGATCGCGCAACCTGTTCCTTTGGGCCGTCGCCTTTTTCATCGTCACCTCGATGCTGTGCGGCGCCGCAACGAGCCTTGAGCAGATGGTCACCTTCCGCATCATGCAGGGGATCGCAGCGGCCTTTATCGGACCGATCTCGCAGACCGCGATGCTCGATATCAATCCGTCGCACAAACATGGCCAGGCGATGGCGATCTGGAGCCTGGGCGCAGTGATGGGACCGATCCTTGGGCCGCTGATCGGTGGCTATATCACCGAATATTACAACTGGCGCTGGGTGTTTTACGTCAATCTGCCACTTGGCGCGCTCATCCTCGCGATGCTCTATTTCCTGTTGCCGAGCCGGCCGATCGCCAAACGCGGTTTCGACCTGTTCGGCTTCTCCATGTTCGCGTTGGGGCTGGCGGCACTTCAACTCGTGCTCGATCGCGGACAACAGCTGGATTGGCTCGACAGCACCGCAATCTGGATCGGCATCGGCTGCGTCATCATCGGCTTCTGGGTGTTCATCATCCATATGCTCACGGGTAAGAATACGCTGTTGACACCGGCCATCTTCACCGACCGCGATCTCGTCGGCTCGCTGATCTTCGTCGCCTTTGTCGGCGTGATCGTCTTCGCGATCATCGCGCTCATTGCGCCGATGCTGCAGGGTGTTCTGGACTATCCGGTAATCACCGCCGGCTATCTGCTCGCGCCACGCGGGCTGGGGGTTATCGTGGCGATGGGGATCGCAGCCCGGCTGATGAACGTTATGGATGCGCGCGTGATACTGGCGGTGGGATGGGCCATCACGGCCTGGTCCTGTTACATGATGACCAACTGGATGATCGGGATGGACTCCGGTCCGATCATCCTGGTCGGGGTGATCCAGGGTGTCGGCATCGGCTTCATCTTCGTGCCGCTCAACGTGATCGCCTTTGCGACCTTGCCGGTAAGCCTGCGGCCCGAGGGTGCGGCGCTGATGAATCTCCTGCGGAACGTCGGCGCGTCCATTGGCATCTCCGTTACGGCAAGCAACGTCGCGCGCAATCTGCAGATCAGCCATGCGGACATGGCCGAGGCGATCACACCATCAACGATACCGTCCATGGGCCTGGAGCGGCTGAACCTCCCTCCCGAGCAGGTCGTCGCGCTGCTCGAAGGCGAGATCAGCCGCCAGGCGCTGATGATCGGCTACGTCAACAATTTCTGGCTGATCATGTGGGGCTGCATCATCGCGGTGCCCGCATCGATGCTGCTCAAGAAGCTGCCCACAACAGGCACGGCAACTGTGGGGGAAGAAGAGACGGACGGCGAGTTGAAGCCAGCGGAGTAGCTCTAGCGGACCGCCCTACGGCTGCGAAACGCGAGAAGCATCCACATGATAAGCGCACCTAAAGCGGCCAGAGCCATGTCTTTTTGCGCATCCCAGATATCGCCCTGCTGGCCATTGTAGGCGTCTGCAGTCGCGCCTCCGGCAACCAGAGTCAGTCCCCATTCGAATATCTCGTACAATGCGCCGATGGAGAACACCCATAGCAGCGCGACAAGAGCCGCCTTGTGAAGAGATAGCCCGAGATATTGTCGCCCCCATTCGGAAAAGGGCACGAAGGCCAGCACACCGAATGCGAAATGGACGAGCCGGTCGTAATGGTTGCGTTCCCAACCGAAGATCTCGTTGATGGTAGTGCCGAAGATTGTCTCGGCCCAAGCATCGTAAGGGGTGTCAGTATAAGTGTAGCGCCCACCCAGCGTGTGGAGGAGCAGAAACAGCACAATGCACAGCAGCGAAGCGTCGGTGATCGGCCACCGCCGAAGCAACAAGGGCGCGATTACTATGGCGAAGACCGTGGGCGCGTGATGCAGGATGGCGACCTCGGGATATGGTCCATTGATTTGCGCCAGCCCGATCGCAATTCCCAGACCCACGATCATAAACGCTTGCGCTGAAGTTAGATCGCGCCACGCCTCGAAACACGCGTTCATTGCGAACTTCCGGTCAGGCCGCCTTTTGCAGATGCCGCCGGCCGAGCAGCTCGGCGATCTGCACGGCGTTGAGCGCCGCGCCCTTGCGCAGATTGTCCGATACGCACCACAGGACCAGGCCGTTATCGACGGTCGGGTCTTCGCGGAGGCGGCTGATGAAGGTCGCGCCGTCGCCGACGCATTCGACCGGCGTCACATAGCCGCCATCCTCGCGCTTATCGACGAGCATGATGCCCGGCGCCTCGCGCAGAATGCCACGGGCTTCTTCGGCAGATAGCTCATTCTCGAACTCGATATTGACCGCCTCGCTATGGCCGACGAACACCGGCACGCGGACACAAGTCGCGCTCAGTTTGATCTTGGAATCGAGAATTTTCTTCGTCTCGACCATCATCTTCCACTCTTCCTTGGTCGAACCATCGTCCAGAAAGACGTCGATGTGCGGAATGACGTTGAAGGCGATCTGTTTTGTGAATTTCTCCGCCTCGGGCGCATCGCCGACGAAAATATCGCGCGATTGCTTGAACAATTCGTCCATACCCGCCTTCCCGGCGCCGGACGTCGACTGGTAGGTCGAGACCACGACGCGCTTGATCGTCGCGGCGTCGTGCAGCGGTTTCAGCGCGACGACGAGCTGGGCGGTCGAACAGTTCGGATTGGCGATGATGTTCTTCACCAGATATCCGTCGATCGCCTCGGGATTCACCTCCGGCACGATCAGCGGCACGTCCGGATCCATCCGGAACAGCGAGCTGTTGTCGATGACCGTGCAGCCCGCCTCGGCCGCTTTGGGCGCATATTCCTTGGCCGGCCCCGACCCCGCAGCGAACAGCGCAATGTCCCAATCCGAAAAGTCGAAATGCTCGATATTCCGGCATTTGAGCATCCGGCCGGTTTCGCCGAACTCCACATCCATGCCCTGCGACCGCGGCGAAGCGACCGCAGCGACTTCATCAGCCGGAAACTCACGCTCGGCGAGACAGGCGAGCATTTCACGCCCGACATTCCCCGTCGCTCCGACAACCGCTACCCGATAACCCATCGCATCATTCCTCTGTTCAGACATGCGGCACTAGCGCGAGTTCCTGCTTTCGCCAAGACAAACTTGCTGCACCGCAATACATGCCCTTTCCGTAGCGTCATTGCGTCACCGGCCCATTCGGCGTACGATTACATCTATCGAAGTCCGGGGGCCGCGAACGGCAGGCGTTTCTGCCGACGGAGATCGTTATGTCCCAGCAAGCCTCGCTCAGCACCACACCGGCCACGGTACCCCTGCCCATTTGCACGATCACGGCGACCGATCTGAACGCGAGTCTGGCTGAAGGCTATGCCGATTTCAAAGCGAAGCGCGGCGATCTTATTTTCGTCGGCCTGCTCTATCCCTTGGTCGGCGCGATCGCATCAGTGGTGATGACCGGCAGTAACATATCGATGCTTTTTCCGCTATTTGCCGGTCTGTCTTTGCTCGGCCCGCTCGTGGCAACGGGTTTCTACGAACTGGCCAAGCGTCGCGAAGCCGGGCGGAATTCCAGCTGGTGGCATTTCTTCGGTGTGTTGAAGAGCCAGTCGATCCTGTCCGTCGCCGCGGTCGGGATCGGTCTGCTTGCGATCTTCGGTGCCTGGCTCGCCGCTGCGGCGATGATCTACACGCTTTTCTTCGGCCTTGAGTCACCGGGAACGATCGGCAACTTTTTTCAAACCGTCCTGACGACTCCGGCGGGCTGGGGAATGATCGTCGTCGGTAATCTCGTCGGTATCGGATTCGCCATCATCGTGCTGGCGATCAGCGTCGTATCGCTACCGCTGCTCGTCGACCGCAAGGTCAGCGCCGAACGCGCCGTTTCCACCTCGCTCGCCGCCTTCCGCGCCAATCCCGGCGTGCTGATCCGCTGGGGCGTCATGGTCGGCGTAATCCTGACGGTCGCGGCGATCCCGCTGCTCATTGGGCTGGCAGTGGCGCTGCCAGTGCTCGGCTATGCAACCTGGCATCTCTACACACGTCTCGTGGATCGGGATGCTATCGGCGCTATGGGGCGCTAACCGCGAAAACCGTCAGCGCTCGCCCCGCACGTGGCGATTGAGGAAATCGCCAATCGTCTGCCACAAATGCACTTGGCGCTCTTCGCCGCTCACGCGGTGCGTGGCGCCCGGATAGACCATCAACTCGAAAGGAATGGCCGCTTCCTGCAGGCGCCCCATATACACCGTCGAATGCTCGAAGATGACATTATCATCCGCCATTCCGTGGATCAGCAGAAGCGGATCGGCCAGAGCCTCGGCATTGGTGACGGGATTACCGCGGTCATAGGGACCGGGATCGATCGTCGGATTGCCGAGATAGCGCTCGGTATAATGGGTATCGTAAAGCTCCCACCGGGTGACGGGCGCGCCTGACACGCCTGCGGCAAATCGGCCCGGCGCGGCCTGTAGCAAATGCAACACCATATAGCCGCCATAGGACCAGCCGTAGACGCCGATGCGCTCGGGATCGACGAAGGGCTGGGCCTGTAGCCAGTCGAGCCCCGTCAGCTGATCGGTGACCTCAACCGTCCCCATCGCGCGGTTGATAAGGTCTTCGAAAACCTTGCCGCGGTTCGGCGATCCCCGATTGTCGATCGAGAAGACGATCCAGCCCTGATCGACCAGATATTGCTGCAGCGGCGCATCCCTCGTCCAGATCTGTCGCGCCTGCCGTCCGACCCCGGGGCCGCCATAGACCTGCACGAACACCGGATAACGGCGACCCGGCTCCAGTTCCGGCGTGATCATGCGATAATAGAGCGGCGTGCCGTCCTCGGCTGCAATCGTCCCGAAGGTCGGCGTCCGGTGACTGTCGAGATAGGGCGCATAGGGATGGTCGCCATCGAGCGCATTCTCTTCGATCTGCGCGAGCGCCTCGCCTTCCGCATTGGCCAGATAGACCTGACGCGGCTGATTGCTGTTGGAGCGGTAAATGAGCGCACTGGTCGCGCCGTCATTCATCGCCGCCTCGTTCCACCAGCCGTCTTCGGTGATCTGCACGGGATCGCCCGGATCGGCCATATCCACCCAATAGACATGCTGCTCGATCGGCATGTTGCGATTGCCGGTGAAATAGATGCGGCCGCGCTCGCTATCGATACCGAGAACGTCCTCGACTTCCCACTCGCCGCGCGTCAGCTGCCGCCAGTCCCCGCCCTGCCAATGATAGATATGCGAAAAACCGTCGCGCTGGGACGACCAGATCAGGCTGCCGTCTTCGAGCGGACGCAGATTGTCATGCAGGTTTATCCAGCTTTCGGCCGTCTCGGTAAACAGTATTTCGGACGCGCCGGTAGCCGGATCGACCGCCAAGATGTCGAGACGGCGCTGGTCCCGGCTCTGACGCTGGACGAAGATCGTCGATCCATCTGCCGACCAGTCGACACGGGCGACATAGATGTCGTCGTCCTCGCCCAGATCAATCGGCGTCCGCGTCTCGCCGTCCGGCGTGAGGACGAACAGATCGACAATCGCATTGGCCGAGCCGGCCACCGGATAGCGCTGTTCGAACACGCGCGTGCCTTCCGCGCCGATCGCAGTACGCGTCACCATTTCCACAGGCGTTTCGTCCACGCGGGCCGCAACCAGATAGCGGTCGTGCGGCGACCACCAATGGCCGACGGTCCGCGACATTTCCTCCTGCGCGACGAATTCCGCCACGCCCCAGCTGATCGCGTCTCCGCCATCGGGCGTCAGCCGCAACTCGTCGCCGCTTTCAACGTCGATGCGGTAGAGATTGCTGTCGCGGACAAAGGAAACATAGCGCCCGGTTTGGGATACCTGCGCGTCGAGTTCCGTCGCCTCGGTTTCGGTCAGCCGGCGCGCATCGCCATCGGGCTCCGCCAGATAGATATCGCCGTCCAGCGGCACGAGGATCGTATCCCCATCGGGTGCCCATTGATAGCTGACGATGCCGCGCACGCCGCTCAGCCGCGCGCGCTCCCGGCGCATCAGTTCCTCTTCGGAAAGTTCGGCACCTGTGCCTAAAGCCTCTGAATCAACGAGCATACGCGACTGGCCGGTCGCGGCATCCACGGCCCATAGGTCATACCGCTGCGCATCGTCGTCACGATTGCGCAGGAATGTCGCGAGCGCGCCGTCCGGCGACAGTTGCAGTTCGCGCGGAGACGGTCCGTCGAGCGCGGGATCGGCGAAAACACGCTCCAGTGTAAGAGGTTGGGAAGTCGCCGGAGCGGTCGAAAAGGCTGCGAGCCCGAGGAGGAGGAGATAGCGCATACGCAACGATAATCGCGCTCCCGGCAAAACGGAAGCGATATCGGAGCGCTAAAATGTCGAGAAAGAGCGATTGACGGGAGAAGTCGCCAAGGCCTCCCCCTCCCTATTCGCCGATGCCTAGCTCTCGGTTGCCTCTGCGGCTTCCGGCGCTTCGGTCTTGATCGTTTCCGTTTCGCGATCGTCGCGCTGTTCGGCGATGCGTGCGGCTTTACCCGTGCGGCCCCTCAGATAGTAGAGCTTGGCGCGACGCACGATGCCGCGCTTGAGCACGGTGACGCTGTCGACATTCGGGCTGTAGAGCGGAAATACGCGCTCGACGCCCTCACCGAACGAGATTTTGCGAACCGTGAAGCTCGATCCCATGCCGCGATTGGTGCGCGCAATGCACACACCCTCGAAATTCTGAATGCGGGTGCGATCACCTTCGACGACCTTCACGCCCACGCGCAGCGTATCGCCCGCTTTGAAATCAGGGAGTTTCTTGTCGCTCGTAATGCTCTCAATGGCTTCCGCCTCGAGCGTTTCGATGAGATTCATCTCATTCGTCCTTTGCTTTATCGCGTTGCGCGCCAGAGGGCGACTGACCCGAAGCGCCACTATAGCGCTCCCACAGATCCGGCCGCCGTGACCGTGTGATCGCTTCCGCCTGGCGTTTTCGCCACGAAGCGATTTTCGCATGATCCCCCGATCGCAACACTTCAGGGATCGTGCGCCCTTCCCATTCAACAGGCCGGGTATAGTGCGGATATTCGAGAAGCCCCTGTTCGAAGCTTTCCTCATCACCGCTTGAAGCCGCGCCCATTACCCCGGGAAGCAGCCTAATGCAAGCGTCGAGCAGCGCCAGCGCGCCGATTTCCCCGCCGGAAAGGATATAGTCGCCGACCGACACTTCCTCAACCGGGCGCGCATCGAAAATTCGCTCGTCGAACCCCTCGAATCGGCCGCACAATAGTGTGACGCCCGGGCCCGCCGAAAGGTTCCGCACGCGCGCTTGACTAAGCGGTGCTCCACGCGGCGACATGGCGAGTACCGGCGCATCCGGCTGGCGCTCCCGCGCCGCATCGATGGCGGCGGCCAGCACATTGGCCTTCATGACCATCCCGGCCCCGCCGCCCGCCGGCGTATCGTCGACGGTATGATGCTTGTCGGTCGCGAAATCGCGGATTTGCAGGGTTTCCAGCGCCCATTTCCCTTCGTCCAGCGCGCGGCCGGCGATGGAATGGCCAAGCGGCCCCGGAAACATCTCGGGATAGAGGGTAAGGATGGTGGCGGCGAAGGTCATGGCAGGAAATCGCTATGCAGGATAATTTTGCTCTCCGACGCTGTAATCGCTTTCATCGGCACCATGAAATCCGAACCGTCCGGTTTGCGGATCTCGACGATGTCGCCCGCGCCGAAATTCTCGACACCGATCACTTCGCCGACTGGCTCACCGTTTTCGGTGATGCACGGCAGGCCCATCAGGTCCGCGTGATAATATTCGCCCTCGTCGAGCGGTGGCAGTGCCGAGCGCGGCACGGTCAGTTCCTCGCCGCGCAGGGCTTCGGCTGCGTTGCGGTCCGCGATTTCGGCAAAGCGCGCGATCGGCATCTTGCCGGTTTCGCGCACGGATTTGAGCGTGAGAGACTGCCCGGCTGCCTCGAACGTCTTGTAGCGTTTGAAGCTGTCCAGGCTTTCGGAGAAAATCTTGAGGCGCACCTCACCGCCAATGCCGTGCGCTCCGGCGATGGCGGCGAGGGTAATGCGCTTTTTGGCCAAAGCTTAGCTCTTGGCTTCTTCTTTCTCGGCGTCCTCCGCCGGAGCCTCTTCAGCGGTGGCTTCCTCAGCCGGAGCTTCCTCGGCAGGAGCCTCTTCGGCCGGTGCTTCTTCTGCAGCGGCTTCTTCAGTTGGTGCTTCCTCGGCGGCAGCCTCTTCCGCGGGTGCCTCGGCGTCTTCGGCCGGAGCTTCCTCGGAAGGCGCTTCGGTCGCGGCCTTGGCGGCGGCTTCCTTCTCGGCCTTCTCTTCAGCGCGTTCCTTGGCCTTCGCGCCCGGCTCCGCCTTTTGCGGATTGTTGCGCGGCGTCCGCTCCATGATACCGGCGGCGTCGAGGAAGCGCATCACGCGGTCGGACGGCTGCGCGCCGACCGACAGCCAATGCTTGGCGCGATCTTCGTCGAGCTTCACGCGCTCGGGATCGTCCTTGGCGAGCAGCGGGTTGTAGCTGCCGATCCGCTCGATGAACTTGCCATCCCGCGCCTTGCGAGAATCGGTCACGACGATCTTGTAATAAGGCCGCTTCTTGGCGCCACCGCGCGACAGCCGAATTGCTACTGGCATTGATATTTCCTTCTTTCGTAAATCAAAAATCGTTTTTTGTGTTCCGGCGCAGGCCGGAACCCAGGGCCAAGAACGATATTGTTCTCGGCTCTAGGCTCCTGCCTTCGCCAAAGGCGAAGTTTATCCTGAGCGACGCCGCAGGCGGCGTCGAAGGGCAGGAGCACGAAACTCACCTCTTCAACAACTTGTCCAAATCGGGCGGGATTCCCTGCCCCGGCATTCCGGGCAGCCCGGGCATGCCCCCGAGCGGCATCGCGCCTTCGCCGGGCGGCAAGCCATCGGGCCCACCGCCGCCGAACATCTTCATCAGCCCCTTGATGCCGCCCATCTTCTTGATGCGCTTCATCGCGGTCGACATTTCCTTGTGCATCTTGAGGAGCTTGTTAACCTCCTGCACGGTCGTACCCGAGCCCATCGCCACGCGCCGCTTGCGCTTGGCGTTGAGGAGGCCGGGCTTCGCACGCTCCTCCTTGGTCATCGAGCCGATCATCGCGTCCATATGGACGAGCACCTTGTCGTCCATATTGCTCGCGGCCATCGCGGCTTGCGCCTTTTTCATGCCCGGCAGCATCCCGGCCAGCGCGCCGAGCCCGCCCATCCGCTGCATCTGCGACAGCTGGGTGCGCAGATCGTTCATGTCGAACTGGCCCTTGGCCATCTTCTTCGCGAACGCCTCGGCTTCGTCCTGCTGGACGGTTTCAGCCGCGCGCTCGACGAGGCTGACGACATCGCCCATGCCGAGAATACGGCCGGCGACGCGTTCGGGATGGAATTCCTCGATCTCATCCAGCTTTTCACCGACACCGACAAACTTGATCGGCGTACCGGTCACCGCACGCATCGAAAGCGCCGCGCCACCGCGCGCATCACCGTCCATTCGGGTCAGCACCGTGCCGGTCAGCGGCACCTGCTCGGTAAAGTTCTGCGCGACGTTGACCGCGTCCTGACCGGTCAGCGCGTCGACGACGAGCAGGGTTTCTTCCGGCGTCGCGGCATCCGAAACCGCCTTCATCTCGTCCATCAGCTGCTGATCGACATGGAGACGGCCTGCGGTATCGAGCATCACGACGTCGAAACCCTGCAGCTTCGCCGCCTGCAACGCGCGTTTGGCGATATCCACCGGTTGCTGCCCCTCGACGATCGGCAGTGTCGCGACCTCGGTATGCGTGCCGAGCACCGCCAGCTGTTCCTGGGCAGCCGGACGATTGACGTCGAGTGACGCCATCAGCACCTTCTTACGTCCCTTCTCGGTCAACCGTTTGGCGATCTTGGCGGTCGTGGTCGTCTTACCCGAACCCTGCAGGCCAACCATCATGATGACATTGGGCGGCGTTCCGCCGACATTGAGCTCGGATGCTTCGGCGCCCAGCATCTCGACGAGCGCGTCGTTTACGATCTTGACGACCTGCTGGCCCGGCGTGACCGATTTCAGAACCTGCTCGCCGATCGCCTGTTCGGTGACGTTCTCGATGAACTCGCGGGCGACGGGCAACGCGACGTCGGCCTCGAGCAATGCGATGCGTACCTCGCGCATCGCTGCACGAACGTCGCTCTCGCTGAGCGCACCGCGGCCCTTGAGACGGTCGAATACGCCGCCGAGCCGGTCGCTGAGACTGTCGAACATCGCTCAAATCCTTCCTGTTCCGCGTCAAATGCAAGGGTAACGCAAAAAACGCCGGCGGGCGAAACCTCGCCGGCCAGCGGACGCCGTTTTCGGCGCATTGCTTTGCATTCCTCACGGAACTGCCGGCCAGATACTGTGCGAGCGCTACTTTTACAAGGGCTCGCTAAAATGGGTAGAGTTAACCCGGTCTTCACTCCGTTCGTGCCACACCCACAATCTAGCTACGGGGTATATGATATGGGCGAGAGCGAGACCATCGCTTCGGCTTCCAATCCGACGGACCGGTCTTCCGCGACCGGCAGCGTTCCACGCGCCCTGATTTCGGGCGCGGTCGCGCTGACGGCCATCTTCATGTTCGCCACGCTGGGCGCCGAAGTCATCGCCAACATCATCGCCGGTACGGCATCGGAGCGCGATCCGGTGCTCGCGGTGGCACTGATCCTCAATATCGCGCTGATTCTTATCGGCTGGCGCCATCACAACGAAGTGGCGACGCAGATCAAATCCCATAAGGAAGCTGCAAGGCGGGCCAGACAGCTGGCCTTGCGCGATCCACTCACCGGTTTCCTGAACCGCCGCGCGCTGAGCACTGAAGCGAGCGGGATGATCGGCCGCGCGGGTGACCGGAACCGTGTCGTCGCCATGTTCATTATCGATCTCGACAGCTTCAAATATATCAACGATCTGAACGGCCATCATATCGGCGATATCCTGCTCCGCGAAGTCGGAAAGCGGATCATGAGCGCGCTTCCCGGATCGGCCTTGGGTGCGCGACTCGGCGGCGACGAATTCGCGGCCGCCTTTCAGTTCGATCCATCCAATCCGGCGGCGGTCGATGCGGTTGCCGATGAGTTGATCGAACGTATCTCGATGCCCTTCGAGATAGAAAACCAGTCGATCCAGACTAGTGCTTCGGTCGGCATTGCCCGGTCCGATCATGACTGTAACGGCGTCGAAACGCTGCTGCGCCGCGCCGATATCGCCATGTATGCCGCCAAGCATCAGGGCAAGAACCGCGCCGTCTGGTTCGACGGCAGCATGGAGCGGATGCTCGAGGAACGGAACCGGGTCGAGGAAGGCATGCGCAAGGGCATCCCGGCCGGCGAATTTGCACCCTATTACGAACAGCAGATCGACCTGCTGACCGGCAAGCTGCACGGCTTCGAAGTGCTTGCGCGTTGGGAACATCCGACCCGCGGCGTCATCCTGCCCGAAGAATTCATTCCGGTGGCCGAGGAATGCGGCCTGATCGCCGAACTATCCGAATGCGTAATGCGCCAGGCCTTTATCGAAGCGCGCGACTGGGACCCCAGCCTAACCCTTGCGGTCAACATCTCACCAGCGCAGCTGAAAGACCCTTGGCTGGCGCAGAAGATCATCAAACTGCTTACCGAAACCAATTTCCCGTCGAGCCGGCTGGAAATCGAGATCACCGAAACCGCGCTGTTCGACAATCTTGGCATCGCGCAATCGATTATATCGAGCCTCAAGAATCAGGGCATTCGTGTAGCACTTGACGATTTCGGCACCGGCTATTCGAGCCTGGCGCATCTGCGCGCCCTGCCGTTCGACCGGATCAAGATCGACCGGAGTTTCGTCACCTCGATCAACGACGATAACGAGAGCGCGGCGATCGTCGACGCGATCACGCGGCTTGGCTCGAGCTTGGGGCTCCCGGTCACGGCCGAAGGCATCGAGAATGAGAAGATCGAAGCGACTCTCAAAAATCTCGGTTCGATGGCCGGTCAGGGCTGGTATTTCGGTAAACCTATGGCGATCGGCCAAACCCGCCGGTTGCTCGCGGACAAGGATATGCTGACCTCGCGGCCCAACGAAGAAGTCGCCGAAGAGGCGCTCGACGATCTGCGCAAGCTGCGCCGCACGGGCTAGATCGCCCAGCGAGAAAGCGCCGCACAAGTGGACAGCGCCTTCCCCCGACCCTAAATCGCGCGCCATGCGCTCATCGTCTCGCACATTGGCCTTTCACAAGATGCACGGGCTCGGCAATGATTTCGTCATTATCGATGCGCGCGACCAGTCCGTCGCCATGACGGAGCCTTTCGCGCGCGCTCTGGCGGACCGCCGGACGGGTATCGGCTGCGATCAGGTCATCCTGCTCGAACCCGCGAACAACGCGGATCTCAGAATGCGGATATTCAACGCCGATGGTGGCGAAGTCGAGGCGTGCGGCAATGCAGCCCGCTGCGTCACCCAATTGATCGGCGATGCAGCGCGGATCGAAACGTCGGGCGGTACGATCTCGGGAACGCCGAACGGAGCCGGAGCGATGCTCGACATGGGCGAACCGCGGCTCGACTGGGATGCCATCCCCCTCGCCTATGCGATGGACACTGCCCATATGCCGGTGAGTTGGGAGGATCTGGACGATCCGATCGCGGTCAATGTCGGCAACCCGCATATCATATTCTTCGTCGACGACGCCGCAGCGGTCGATCTCGCGCGGCTGGGGCCGATCATCGAGACGGACCCGCTCTTTCCCGAACGCATCAATGTAAACGTCGCGAGTGTCGAGGCCGATGGCAGCATCCTATTGCGGGTTTGGGAGCGGGGCGCCGGGCTCACCCGCGCCTGCGGTACCGGCGCTTGCGCCACGACAGTGGCCGCCGCGCACCGCAAACTCGTGAGCGGAGAAACCCTCGTCCATTTGCCGGGCGGCGATCTGTCCATCGCCTGGGCACCGGGCGAGACTATCCGGATGACCGGACCGGCCACGCATGTTTTTACCGGCGAGATCGATACGGAAGACTTCGCATGAGCGGGCCCGAGCTCATCACGCTAGGCTGCCGGCTGAACTTCGCCGAAAGCGAAGCGATGCGTGCGATGGCAGCGGATCGCGACGATCTGGTGATCGTCAACAGCTGCGCCGTGACCGCCGAAGCGGTGCGCAAGACGCGACAGCAGATTCGCAAGGCCAAGCGCGCACGTCCGGATGCGGAGATCGTCGTCACCGGCTGCGCGGTGCAGACCGAACCTGAAGCCTTCGCCGAGATGCCGGAGGTCGGCCGCCTGCTCGGCAATCGCGAAAAGATGCTGCCGGAAAGCTTCGCGTCGGACCGGTCGCTGGTTTCCGATATCATGACGGTCCGCGAAACGGCGCCGCATCTCGTCACCGGTTTCTCCGAACGCGCACGTGCTTTTGTCGAAGTGCAGAATGGCTGCGACCATCGCTGCACTTTCTGTGTGATTCCCTATGGACGTGGAAACAGCCGGTCGGTGCCCGCGGGGCTCGTCGTCGATCGTATCCAGGCATTGGTCGACGAGGGTTTTCAGGAAATCGTGCTGACCGGCGTCGACGTCACGAGCTATGGTCCCGATCTCCCCGGCAGTCCGAGCCTTGGCCTGCTGGTCGAGCGCATCCTGAGGGGTGTGCCCGCCCTGCCCCGCCTGCGCCTGTCCTCGCTCGATTCTATCGAGATCGACGATCGGTTGTTCGAAATCATTGCTGGCGAGCCGCGCTTCATGCCGCATCTTCACCTTTCACTCCAGGCCGGCGACGACATGATCCTCAAACGCATGAAGCGCCGCCATAGCCGCGCGCAATCCGTCGAGATGGTCGCGAAACTCAAGGCAGAACGACCGGAGATCGCAATCGGCGCCGATATCATCGCCGGCTTTCCGACCGAGACGGAAGAGATGGCGGCGAACTCATTGGCGCTGGTCGGCGATTGTCAGATCGTCTTCGGCCATATCTTCCCTTATTCGGCCCGGCGCGGCACACCGGCGGCAAAGATGCCGCAGGTTCCGGTTTCGGCGCGCAAGGAACGGGCACAGCGGCTGCGCGAAGCGACTGCGCGACAGAAAAAGGCTTGGTTCAGGAGTCTTGTGGGAACCCGGCAACGCGTTCTGGTCGAACGGGAAGACGGAATCGGTCATGCTGAGAATTTCGCCGAAGTGACGATCGATGATCGATCCGGACCGGGCGACGCTGATCGAGTGGGTCAGGTTGTCGAGGCGCGGATTACCGGGATCGAAGACGGTACACTGGCCGGGGAGGTTTTGTGAGCGAACAGAAAAGCTGGGGCGAGAAACTGCGCTTCGGTTTCAAGCGGACATCCGACAGGCTGGGCGGCAACTTGACCGGCTTGATCACGAAGGAAAAGCTCGACGAGGACACGCTCGATGAGATCGAGGAGGCTCTGATCGCTTCCGATCTTGGGCCCTCGGTCGCCGCGCGCGTGCGCGATCGACTAGCGAGCGGCCGCTTCGACCGGCATCTCTCGGAACTCGATATCCGTGAGATTGTCGCCGAGGAGCTCGAGGCGATACTCCGTCCGGTCGCCGTGCCGCTGGAAATCGATGCTTTCCCCCGGCCCCAGGTCATGCTGGTGATCGGTGTCAACGGTTCGGGCAAGACGACGACGATCGCCAAGCTTGGACACCTGTTCCTTGAGGACGATTACAATGTGATGCTGGTGGCCGGTGATACGTTCCGCGCCGCCGCAATCGGCCAGTTGAAGATTTGGGCGGACCGTCTGGGCGTGCCGATCATCGCCGGAGACGAAGGCGGCGACGCCGCCAGCTTGGTGTTCGAGGGCGTCAAGCGCGGAACTGAGATCGGCACCGATGTGCTGATCGTCGACACGGCGGGCCGGCTCCAGAACAAAAGCCATCTGATGGACGAGCTGTCGAAGATCCGTCGCGTCCTCGGCCGGCTCAATGAGGAGGCGCCGCATAATGTGATCCTCGTGCTCGACGCCACGACCGGGCAGAACGCCCTGTCGCAGATCGAAGTGTTCAAAGAGGTGGCCAATGTCACCGGGCTTGTTATGACCAAGCTGGACGGCACGGCGCGCGGCGGCGTGCTGGTAGCGGCGGCCGAGAAGTTCGGCCTGCCGATTCATGCGATCGGCGTCGGCGAGACGCTGGAGGATTTGCGGCCCTTCGACCCGCGCGCGGTTGCCCGGGCGATCACCGCGGCCGACGAATTTGATGGAGAATAAGGTAATGAGCGACGCGCAGACAGAACCGGCGAAGGACCTGCCGTCCGGCATGCGCATGGCGCTGGACTTCGGCCCGGTCATCATATTCTTCGTCGTGAATTTCCTCGCTCCGCCACCGCTCGGCATCTTCTATGCCACCGCCGCCTTCATGGTCGCGATGATGGCGGCCATGGGTTATTCTTGGATGAAGGTCGGCACGATATCGCCGATGCTGCTCTTTTCCGGCGTAATGGTACTCATATTCGGCGGCGTCACGCTGTTCCTGCGCGACGAGACCTTCATCAAGATAAAGCCGACCATCTATTATGTATTTATCGCGATGATACTCGTTTTCGGGCTGCTCACCAAGCGTCCGACGCTCAAGGCACTGCTCGGCAGCGCCTATCCCGGGCTCAGCGATCGGGGTTGGGATCTCCTATCGCGCAACTGGGCGATCTTCTTTCTCGCCATGGCGGTAATCAACGAAGCCGTGTGGCGCAATTTCAGCACCGATTTCTGGGTCGGTTTCAAGCTATGGGGCGCGATCCCGCTGACCCTGATCTTCGCCTTCGCCAATGTCCCGATGCTCTTGAAGAACGGCCTCAACCTCGAAAAGGCGGACGAACCGCCGATGCCCGAGGCGCACGAATAGCGCCTCAGGCACGGGTCAAACTTCAAAATTGTCGCGGGTCAGCCCTGATCGGCGCGCGAAACCCCTTCGCCATCGAGGTTGCTGGCAACGAATTCCCAGTTGATCGCATTTTCGAGGATCGCATCGACATAGTCGGGGCGCGCATTTTGATAGTCGATATAATAGGCATGTTCCCACACATCGATGGTGAGGAGGGGCTTCATACCCTCATGCGCGACCGGCGTGTCGGCATCATGCAGGGACGTAATTTCCAGCTTGTCTCCGTTGAGGACGAGCCAGGCCCAACCGCTGCCGAAATGGCCGACCGCCTCGGTCTTAAGCGCGTCGAGCATTTCGCTTTTCGATCCGAAACAGTCTTCGATATGCGCCGCGAGCGCGCCCGACGGATTCTGCTTTTCCGGGCTCAGACACTGCCAATAAAAGCTGTGGTTCCAGATCTGCGCGGAATTGTTGAACAGACCCTGATTGCCACTGTTCTTGGCGGCCAGAATCACCTCGGACAATTTTGCTCCCGACAGATCGCCACCTTCGATCGCATCATTTGTCTTGGTCACATAGGCCTGGTGATGTTTGCCATGGTGGAAATCAAAGGTTTTCGACGAAATCAGTTCGCCAAAAGCTTCGCTGGAATAGGGAAGGTCGGGCAGTTCGAAAGCCATTGCGTGGTCTCCTGTTGATCTCCTCTGTCATGGCCGTAACGCATGACCTCTTCAAGAGTGTCCACGACCGATCGCGAGAATTTTTCGTCGCCGCGCCGGTCTTTGGAGCAGTTGATCTTTGAAACGAGAAGAGCCGGCTTCCTCGACCGTCGAGGAAGTCGGCTCTTCTTGCGCCCATGATATATGGCGGCTGCGGCTCTAGCTATTCGGTTCAACGATATAGTTGGACAGATCGTTGCGCGGCGCCTCCCATTCCGGAGCCAGCTCCGTCGCCGTCAGGATGTCCATATAGGCGGCGGTCAGATCGCCGGTAAGGTGATGGGCGAGGCCGCGACCATAATGGGCGACGGCCGGTTGTTCGGTGCCAAGCTCCAGGGCGCGCGTGAAATAGGGTAGTGCTTCTTCGCCGCGCTCGTCGCGCCGCATCAGGGCGATCGCCTTGTTCAGCATCGCTTCGGGCTGTTCGGTATCCATCTCGAGTGCACGATCGAAATCGGCAAGCGCGAGGTCGTATCGGCCGCGATGGAACTGGATGATCCCGCGATTGACATGCGTGGCGATACGATCGTGGTGGGTCAGTGCTTCTTCGCGCAGCGCGAAATCGCACGGTCGCAGATCCCCGCGGGAATCCGACTGGCGCGCGGCGGCGGTGTAGCACGTCTCTGCCGAACTGTTTCCGGCAACATGCACCGCGCTGTTGGCCGTGCCGGCGATCGTCGTCATAGCGAGCGCGCCGACGGCAAGTTTGAGCGTCATCGTCATGGCATCCTCCTGTAGGTATGCGCATTATGCATCAAAAGGGATCGTCCGCACAAAAAACGGCGAAAATGAACCACAGATTTCGCCGAACCGCCAATTCGGGACGACGAACGGCAGAGCCCGGTTGAAAGCGATCAGCCGCCGCGCCCGCCGACGACGCGGAATCGCGCAAGATCGCGGGCCGGGACGTCCCATTCGGGAGCGATGTCGGTTGCGCGGCGGATATCGTAATAGGCCGACGACACATCCCCGTTCATCTCATGCGCGACGCCGCGCCCGTAATAAGCGAGAGCCGGTTCGCGCGTACCGTTTTCGATGGCGATGGTCAGCAGGGAGACGACCTCCGGCAGCGCTTCCCGCTGATGCAGAAGCGCCAGTCCCTTGTTCAAATAGGCTTCGGGCTCGCCGTCATCGAGCGCAATCGCCCGGTCATAGTCCGCTATCGCGCGTTCATAGTCGCCATTCTGCACGTAAAGGATACCGCGATTGACATAGCTGGCAACCCGGTCCCGCCCGGTAATCATGCGATCCTCGATCGCGTCGGTGCACATCCGGATGTCGCTGGCCCGGGCGCGCTCGTTGAGCGCGGATTCATAGCATGCCCGCGCGCTTGTATTGCCCATAACGCTGACCGCAGCCTGGGCGGATCCGGCGGCAAACCCGGCGACGGCAAGCACCGCGAATATGGATGATCGACGCATGGCAATTCTCCCTGTCTTAGCGAGAATATACGCCATTTGCGCGATTTTGGCGAGTCAGCCGATCATGTCGTGCCGCTTGAGCGCATGGCGGAGCTGATCATAGCTGAGCCCCAGAGACTTGGCCGTTTGCCGCTGATTGTATCGGGCGCGTTCCAGTGCCGCTTCAAGTATCTCTTTTTCATAGGTTTCGATCGCGGCTTTGAAATCCGAGACCACGGCTTTGGGCGCTTCGCTTCGGGGTGGTGTCCCGCCCGCCGCCGGTTTCGCATCGGGTTCCGGCGCAGCCGGGATTTGCCATGGGGAATCGAACGGATCGAGCTGAATGCTGTCCACGGGATCGTCGGGCCGGTCCCAGCGATAGACAGCCCGTTCGACCACGTTGCGCAATTCTCGGACGTTGCCCGGCCAATCATGCGCCATCAGCGCGGCCACCGCATTGTCGCCGAACCCCGGCCAGCCCGGCCAGTCGAGCTCGACCGCCATACGCCGCCCGAAATAATCGGCGAGGATCAAAATGTCGCTTTCCCGCACCCGAAGCGGCGGCAGAGTGACGACTTCGAAGGACAGCCGGTCGAGTAGGTCGGCGCGAAACCGGTTCCGCGCAACCAAGCTAGGCAGATTCTCGTTGGTCGCGGCGACGATGCGCACATCGACGCGCTGGGGCGTGTTGGAGCCGATCCGGCTGACCTCGCCATATTCCACCGCCCGAAGGAGCCGTTCCTGCGCGGCGGCGGAGAGCGTGGCCAACTCATCGAGAAACAACGTCCCGCCATCGGCCTCCTCGAACGCCCCGGCCCGCGCCCGGGTCGCACCCGTAAAGGCGCCGGCTTCATGGCCGAACAGTTCGGCCTCGATCAGGGTTTCGGGCAGCGCGGCGCAGTTGAGTGTGATCAGCGGCCCTTCCCAACGCTGGCTGAGCCGGTGAAGACGTTCCGCGATAAGCTCCTTGCCGGTGCCGCGTTCGCCGATTACGAGTACTGGGCGATCCAGCCCGGCCGCACGGCTCGCCATCTCGACAGCGTCGAGAAAAGCGCCGGACTCTCCGACAAATTGGCTTTCGCGCTCCATTCCCATTCTTTAGCGTAATATCCCAAAAAATAGCAATACGCACCGCGTCAATTATAGCTGCATTTCTCTTATCTATCTGATATTGTTATTAAAATCAAAACTGGCACACTCCCTGCTATGAATGGGGTGTTAACAGTCACAAAGACGATAGCACGAAATTCATTGCCCGTTTTGGGCCAAGGTTCAGGAGACCAGAGATGACCAACGCACATGAAATCAGCAAGAATATCTTCGCCGCAATGGCCGCTCTCGCCGTCACCGGCATCTGCGTCCTCGGCACCGTCGGTCCGGTTCAAGCCGGCGACACGGCCCAACCGGTCCAGCTGCAGTCGGGCCAGGACGGCATGATCATCGTTACCGGCCACATCGCTTAGGCCGTCAGTCAGGCCGGGGAGGCGGCAGCCCCTCTCCCTCCCCGGCCCCACAAAGTAAGAGGGACATTAGGAGTAGCTACCATGGGAATTTTCTCCCGCACGCGCGACATTATCGCTGCCAATGTTACCGACATTCTCGACAAGGCCGAAGATCCGGCCAAGATGGTTCGCATGATCATCCTCGAGATGGAGGAAACGCTCGTGGAAGTTCGCGCCTCCGCCGCGCGCACGATCGCCGACCAGAAGGAAATGCGCCGGTCGATCGCCAAGCTGGAGCAGCTTCAGGAAAGTTGGAAGGACAAGGCCGAACTCGCGCTTTCCAAGGATCGCGAAGATCTCGCCAAACAGGCGCTCGTCGAGAAGCAGAAGGCCGCCGACATGGCCGCCCGGCTGAACGGCGAAATCGAAATTCTCGATGAATCGCTCCAGGCCTATGAACAGGACATCTCCAAGCTTCAGGGCAAATTGCGCGAAGCCCGCAGCCGTCAGAACAGTATCTCGGCGCGCCTCGAAACCGCCGAAAACCAGATCAAGCTGCGCGATCTCTACAATGGCGATCGCGTGCAGGACGCCTTTGCGCGCTTCGAAATGCTCGAGCGCCATGTCGATATGGCCGAAGGCCGCGCCGATGCACTCGCGCTGGGCAGCCAGCCGAAAACGCTGGAAGAAGAAATCGATGAGCTGGAAACCAGCGATAAGGTCGAAGCCGAACTGGCCGCGATGAAAAAGGCCAGCAAGAAACCCACCGAAACGAAGGAAGCTTAAACGATGGAAGACATCCTCGTACCCATCGGCGTCGTCGGGATGCTCTTCATCGGGCTTCCCTGGCTGATCCTCCACTATTCGACCCAGTGGAAACGCGCCGGTTCGATCAGCCGCGAAGACGAAGATCTGCTGGATGAACTTTATGACGCTGCGCGCCGACTGGACGAGCGGATGAACACGATCGAACGGATTATAGCCGCCGACAATCCCGACTGGGCCCGCGAACGCGCACTGCGCCAAGAGCCGCAACCGGATGATCGGCTCGAAAGCCGGATACCGGAAACAGACACTGCCCGCGCGGAACGCCGGCGGTAACGACAGAGGAACAGGAGACCGACAATGCATGACCGCCGCACGAAATTCTATCTCGACAAGCAGAATGGCAAGTTCATGGGCGTGTGCGCCGGTGTCGCCGACTATACGGGCATCGATACGCTCTGGGTCCGGGTCGGGTTCGTGCTCACCACGCTCTTCGCCTTCCCGCCGCTGTTCATCGTCTATTTCGTTGTCGGCTGGCTGGCGCCCAAAAAGCCGCTGGGTCTCTATGAGGACAAGGAAGAAGAGAAATTCTGGCAGGGCACCCGCGCCAATCCGCGGCGCTCGGTCAACGAGATCCGCTCGCGCTTTCGCGATGTCGATCGGCGGCTCGCGGATGTCGAGCTGATGGTGACGAGCCGCAACACGCGCCTCGCCCAGGAAATCGACGCGCTACGCTAGAAATCGGGAACGGGGTTCAGGGAAAAGGTTCAGGGAGGAAATCACAATGAGTTGGGCAAGTCCTTGGTTCACATTGGCAATCATCGCGATGAGTTTTGGTGCGTGGATAATCACAACGGCCATTCGCGCCAGGCACGGCTATCCGCTGGAGAATGAATGGGGCGGTTCGACGCAGAAACAGGATCCTGAGAACGGTCGGAAGATCGAATTGCTCTCGAACGAGAATGGCGAATTGAAAGACAAGATCGTCCGGCTGGAAGAGCGTATCTCGGTCCTCGAACGGATTGCGACGGACGGCAGCACCAGGCTCGCGGACGAGATCGAAAATCTCCGCGACGCGGCTGAATAGGAGGATAGACGATGTTTTCAGATAATCCCGAACTGCTCAGCGAACTGGCGCCGTTTATCGCCGTGATCGTCACGGTCGGCGTTATTGGCTGGATCGTGACGACCTGGATGCGGATCAAGCATGGCTATCCGCTGGAAAATAGTTGGGGCCAATCGATCCAGCCGAAGATCGACCGTGAAAGCAAAGATCAGATCGAGTTGCTCAGCCAGGAGAATACGCAGTTGCGCGATGAGCTGGCCGGGCTGAAGGACCGGCTCGCCAATGTCGAGCGGATCGTGACGGACGGCGGCTACACACTCGACCAGGAGATCGACCGTCTCCGGGACACGACAAACTAAGGGAGGGATATGATGGAAACACTCGCAATCCTCTTTCTGGTCGTGGTCGTCCCGGTCTCGATCGTCTTTGGCTATATCGCCTTCGATCGCTGGACGAAATTCAAACAGTTTCAGATGGAGGTAACATCGCATGAAGCGGCGGAGAAGGCCGCGCAATATGTCGCCAAGACCGAGCGGCTGGAGCAACGGGTCGCGACGCTGGAGAGGATCCTCACCGATCGATCCTCGACGCTCAGCGACGAAATCGAAAATCTGCGGGACAAGCCGCTCAACTAGATACAGGACAAGGTTCAGGGAGAATAATCGATGTTCGACAATCCGTTTTCAATGGTCGTTGCGATCGTCCTCATCACCGCCATCGCCAGCGTCATACGGGCGAAATACAAGGCCGAGCAAGGCATCATCGAGGATGAAGACGGCAATGATCGCCGCATCGTCGACCCCGATGCCGGCCGGATGCGGGAGGAGATCAAACAGCTCAAGGAGCGCATCGCGGTTCTCGAGCGGATCGCAACCGACAAGAGCCACCGGCTCGAAGATGAAATCGAAGCATTGCGCGATAGAACGCATAGCTAAACCAAGACGATAGGTTCAGGAAAGAAAGGTATAATCATGCAGGATCAGATACCGACATTGGCCCTCGCGGCATCCGGATTGATCGGGCTGATAATCGCCAGCTACGCAGGCCTGAGAGGATGGCGTGGATGGCTGGAACTGAAACGGCTCGAACTCCAGCAAAAAGCCGCGATGTCCGGCGATGTTCCGGCGCCCAGCACGGGTTCGCGGATCGAGGTCGCCGACCTCAAGGAACGCGTCCGCAAGCTGGAAGCGATCGCCGCCGGCATCGAGCTCTAGACGCTCCTCACGTTTCGTCATTCCGCCAGCCCCGCGGAATCTTTTCGGTCCGGCCAGAAACTCCCGCCGAAAAGGCCCCGGCATCCGTGCCGGGGTGACGACCGGCCGGACAGCCCCTAAATGGCGGGCATGACCCAGATCTCCTCTCTCGACGATGTCCGCGAGGAATATGAATTTCTCGATGCGGACGACCGGTATCGGCTGCTGATCGATCTCGGCCAGACCCTCGAAGACATGCCCGACGCCCTGAAGACCGATGCGACGCTGGTGCGCGGCTGTTCCGCCGCCGTCTGGGTCTATCCGACGCGATCGGACGACGGCCGGCTCCATTTCCTGGCGGACAGCAACGCAGCCATCACCAAGGGCATCATCGCGCTCGTGCTGCTCACGGTGCAGGACCGGACGCCGGCGGATATCCTGGCGACCGATATCGAGGATGGGCTGGCGGCCTTCGATCTCAAAAATCAGCTGAGTTCGAACCGCACCCAAGGCATTCCCAACATGATCGCCCTGATCCGCGAAACCGCAAACCGTTATTCCTGAGTCGGTGTCAGGCCGAGCCTGTCGGCGACGCTATCGACCGGAGTTCCGGTTTTCACCAACCGCCAGTTGAACAGATCGTCGGTACGCACGACGGTAATCGCGTTTTTGGGACAAGCGGACAGGCATTTCGTTTCGAGAATGGCGATCCTCGCTTTGCGCCCCTTCTTCCCGCCGAGATGCTTGCGCAGCGCTTTGGCGAGCGGAGTCTTGCCCTTCGGACCGAAGCCACCGCCGGCACGTTTCGTACATTTGCGGCAGACAAGGACGGCGCTTTCCCAGTTGGATGTGACGGTCTTGATCAGGCGCCCTTCCATTCGCGGCGTTCCTCGGCCGCGCGCAATACCTCGAAAGCGGCCTGCCCGGCCTGAAACCGCTTGGCGGCCTCGGCATCGTCGGGTTTCACATCGGGATGGTTCGCCTTGGCCAGTGCCCGCCAGGCCTTTTTGACCGCCGGGAAATCGACATCGCTGTCGAGCTCGAACACTTCCAGCGCTCGCATCTCGTCGGCGCTGCGGGTCCCGTCTCCCGGCCCGCCCCAGCCATAATGGGACGCCTGACCGAAACCGCTCGCATCGCGCTGTTCGTCGTGCGCGCGCTGCTTGCGCTGTTCCTTGCTCAGACCTTCGAAATAATTATAGTTGCGGTTGTACTCGGCTGCATGTTTTTCGCAGAAATACCAGCGTTCCGGGCTGTTCGGAGCTTTGGGCGCGGGACAGATGCCGGGCTCTTCGCAGCCATGCCGGTCGCACAGGCGCACCTCGACCGTCTCGCGCGAAGACTCATAGCCACGCCAGCGGGGAAAGCCCCAATCGTTCGATCGTCGTGCACCTGCCATGGACGCTCAGTCTAACTCCTCAAACGGCGGCGGGCCATGCCAATGGCATGACCCGCCCAATTTTTCAGCCCGGCAACGCCGAAGCTTAGCTGTACAGGGCTGCTCCGGTCAGAGCGGCCGTACCGATAAACGCCGAAATCAGGGCACCGACGATAACGGCGGAAATCACGATCGCCAGCACGATCCAGATGATGATCGTCACAGCCGTGTACCCAATCGCTTTGTTTTCCGGCACCTTCATCACGGTCTGGCTGCCGAGATACAGCAGATAGGCCGCGTAGCCGAAGCCAACCAGGCCGATCAAACCGCCGAGGATCGGAATGAAGGAGAAGAAACCGGCCACCCAGGTCGCCGTCGCCGAATAGACGACGAGCTTCATGGCGCTGATATCGCTCTTCGTTCCGTCGAAGCTCGGAGCGAGCGCGTTGGCGATGATACCCATAAGATAGAGGATACCGAGCCCGATCACATAGCCGGCGACCGCCGAGATCAGAAAATAGTTGAAACCGAAATAGCGATACGGCCCGAGCGACAGCAGCACGGCCAGCAATGTGCCGACAGCCGGCAACAAGGCCAAAATGACGGCATAGCCCGTAAACAGGCTTCCGATAGTCGTCGTTTCGCCATCGATTTTTTTCCACTCATCCTTTGGGTTAAGCAGAATATTCTTCGCGCGATCGATCAAGCTCATATGTCTTCCCCTATTTTTCCATGCGCTCATGTGAACCAAAAAGCTCGATTCGTAAAGCAAATGCGCGGGTTCGGCACTGTGTCCCAGATCACAAAATATCGCTGCCAGAGGGCCTGTAAGCCGGGTTCTGTCCAGCGGATCTCTCCGCCTGTGCGGCCATTCCTCTAGGAACGGGATTGCTCCCGTCCTCAAGCAACCAACCCGGACAACAGGCCGGACCCAGGCCTATATGCCATCCCTATTCGGTCTTGCTCCCGGTGGGGTTTGCCGTGCCGCGATTGTTGCCAATGCGCGCGGTGCGCTCTTACCGCACCCTTTCACTTTTCACCTGGCTCGGACTGTGAGGCCGAAACCGTGGGTGACCTGCTCTCTGTGGCACTTTCCCTGAGCCAATCCAAAAAAATTCAAGGCCCGCCGGATGTTATCCGGCACCGTAGGTCCATGGAGCCCGGACTTTCCTCGCGGCTGTGAAGCCCCGCGGCCGCCCGGCCCTCTGGCAAGCCCTATCTAGCCTCGCCCTGCTCGCGATCCAAGAGCAAGCGGAAAAGAATGGCGCGGGACTGGCCGTCGATAGTCCCGTCGATGAGCTCGGGCCGGAAACGACGCTGAAAGGCGACGACGACCGCAAGCTTGTCCTCGATATCGTAGCCGAACCGCTCGAGCGCGACGAGAAACGCGCTGTCGGTCCAGCCAGGATCGGTCGTCGCGTTTTCGGGCTTGGCCAGCGCATGACCGAGCTGGGCGAATTTGTCCCAGGGGAACAGCTCGCCCGGATCCTGCCGCCGGGCCGGCGCGACGTCCGAATGCCCGACGACATTGGCGCGAGGTATATCGTGCCGTTTGCGAATTTCATGCGTCAGTCGGACGACCGATGCGATCTGATCGGGTGGAAACGGCCGATAGCCGAATTCATGGCCGGGATTGACGATTTCGATGCCGATACTCGCCGAATTTACATCGGTAACACCGCGCCAATAGGAGACGCCGGCATGCCAGGCCCGCTTCCCCTCATCGACGAGCTGGAGCACGGTTCCATCCTCGTTGACGACATA
Organism: Pseudomonadota bacterium; assembly: GCA_039180285.1. Classification (GTDB taxonomy): domain Bacteria; phylum Pseudomonadota; class Alphaproteobacteria; order Sphingomonadales; family Sphingomonadaceae; genus Parasphingopyxis. Next base: position 110,730 of record JBCDDN010000002.1, read on the forward strand.
ATGGGCCGAAACGCCAGCCTCCGAACTGGTTAGCCGCCGGATCGCCGAGGCGCCGTCCACCATACCGGTATAGTGCATGACGAGCATGGACACCGGCAACGCGCGGTCGTTGAAATTGGGCGATGGCGTATCGACTATCGTCAAGCTTCGTGCCTCATGCGCATCGGACACCGCGAGAAACGGGACCCTTGCGCGGATACCGCCCAAATTATCCGCAAAGGTCAAGAGCCGGGACCGGCTTCGGCACCTAGGCGACCTGCAAATTCCGCGTCGGCACCGTCGGCGTAAGACGATAAACCGAGCTCACGCCCGGCAGGATTTCGAAACGGTCGCTATAGCCGAGCACCGTCTCGCCGGCGCCGAGCATCAGGGCGCCGTCCTGCGCCATGGCGCCGGCCGCGTTGGCGAGCGCCCTGCTGCGGTTGACCGCAGGGAAATAGAGCAGGACATTGCGGCACAGGACGAGATCGAAGCACCCGGCAGGCGGCGCATCGAGCACGTTGTGCCGCCGAAAGCGCACCATCTCTCGCAGCCGATCGTCGATTATCCAGCGATCCTCGCATTGCGCAAACCAACGAAGCATGTGGCCCGTCGGCAAGCCGCGCTGAATCTCGAACTGGCTATAGTTACCGAGCCGTGCCTGATCGATCGCGGTTCGGGAGATATCGGTGCCCAGCAGATCGATCGTCCAGCCCCGCCAGCGCGCCTCATTCTCGCGAAACTGCATAGCGAGCGAATAGATTTCCTGGCCGGTCGAGCAGCCGGCGCTCCATATTCGGAGTTTCTTGTTGTCTCCGCGATTTTCCGCAATCGCTTCGAGTACCCGCGGCAGATGCGAGAAGGCTTCGTTATCCCGGAAGAAATAGGTCTCGTTATTCAACAGGGCATCGACGGTCTCGTCGCACAAACCCGCCTCGCCCGGTTCCGCCAGCCGGCTGACCAACGCTTCGCAGCTAGAGATATCATGGCGCTTCAATATCGGGTTGAGCGCCATCTCGACCCGCCAGTGCCGACCCTCCGACAGGCGTTGTCCGGTACGGGCCTCCAACAGGCTGGAGAGGACATGCAAGGCGGCGGAATTCAGCTGCATCCGAATGCCTTTGCCCGCCGTGCAATATGGTCGGCGATATCGGCGGGCGGGGCCACCAGATTTGCGATACCCTGATTGGCGACGGCGCCGGGCATGCCCCATATCACCGAGCTTTCGCTGTCCTGAACCAGCAACTCGCCACCCGCATCGGCCAGTTCGGCTGCGCCGAGTACGCCATCCCTGCCCATGCCGGTCAACACCACGCCAATCGCATCATCGCCGAAGACCTCGGCGACGCTTGACAGCATCGGATCGACGGACGGGCAGAAGCCGTTGGAAGCCGGGGCCCGGTCGAAGCTGACATACAAGTCGCCATCGCCGCGAACCACGGTCAGATGCGCATCGCCAGGTGCGATCAGAACATCCGTGTTCGACACACGTTGCCCATCGCGCGCGGGCATCACACGGCGTCCGGCCGTCACCTGCAGTTGCTTGGCAAAATAGACGATGAAGTCCGCCGGGAGATGTTGAGTCACGAGGATCGGGATGGCGAGATCACGTGGCAAGGCGGCGAAAAGTTGTGACACGGCGTGAATGCCGCCGGTCGACGCACCGATCGCCAGGCATTTCACGGGGCGATGAATCTGCGTCGTCGCAGCCGCACCTGCAGTATCTGTGCCGTTCGGGCCCACCAAGGGCGGGGACGGTTCGGCTCTGCCTTCGGTCAGACGGATCATCGCCGCCCGCAACGCACTGGCAAACTGTTCGTTCTCGGCCCGGCTTTCTGGCTTCAGAATAAGGTCGCTCGCACCCATGGCCATGGCGCGCACCGACAGTTCTGCCCCTTCCCGGCAATGCGACGATACGATGAGGATCGGCGCGTTGCCGCTCTTGCGAATGATATGGGGAATGGCCTCGATCCCGTTCATGCCCGGCATCGCGATATCCAGGACGACGAGATCGACGGACGTGCGCATCAACTGATCGAGTGCATCTTCGGCGCTTGCCGCATGGCCGGCCACGAAAAAGCGATCGGTTTCGTTGATCACCCGTTGAACGATTAGCCGTGCAACGGCGGAATCGTCGACGACGAGAACGTTGCGGCTGTCGTTTCGCGCGCGTGCGACGGGCCGAGCAGCGTCAGGCCGACTGGCCACAGCCGGTCTCAATCCGGACGAGTTCGAGCTTGCCTTGGAGTGTCGCACGGTCGAACGGTTTCATAATATATTCGTCCGCCCCGGCATCCATGGCTTCCCGGATATGCTCGACATCGTTTTCGGTGGTGCAGAAAATCACCTTGGGCGGCACATCGAGAGGAAGCTCGCGCATGGCATGGAGAAACTCCATTCCGTCCATTACCGGCATGTTCCAGTCGAGCAGCACGACATCGGGCACGTCCTGCTTGACCATATCCAGGGCTTCCGCGCCATTCTCGGCTTCGATCACCGAAAAATCGAGCGTTTCCAGCATATGGCAGGCGACTTTCCGAATGACCTTCGAATCATCGACGACAAGGCATTTTTTCACGCGATCGCTCCTGGCCCCAAACGGCCGTTAAAGCGGGTAGCATCGTCCGGTAACTTTGCCGTTAACGATAGAAATCCCGCGAATCCCGGTCACGCTGCCTGCGCCTGGATCGGCGAGACCAACGCGGCCGGGTCGGCTACCACAACGGTTGTGCCCCCGAGCGCAATGACCCCGGTCGATACCCGGCGCCAGCCTGGCTCGAACGCCGCGCCCAGCTGCTCGGGACGAGCCGCGGACTCGGCGACGTCATGCACATCGTCGACCGCGAGTCCGTAAAGAAAATCCTCGACCTTAACAACGACCAGCGTGTGACCCGCAGAGACCGACGCGGGACGGCCGTCAATCGCCGCCATCGTGTCGATTACCGTGATAACCTTGCTCCGCAGCGCCGCGACGCCCGCCACCATCGGATCGGCAAGCGGCACGGGAATGACATCCGACGCCGTCACGACCGACTCTACCATGTCCGTCGGCATGGCGAATCTTTCACCTCCGGCTTCGGCAATGAGATAGAGTTGATCCATATCGATTATCCTCTGGCTTTCCGGCCTCTCGCTTTGTGGAGCGCATCGACGATCGCGGTACGATCGTACCGATACAGTTTGCCCTGGCCCGGCGACGGATCGGCGGTCAGCCGGACAACAGCGCCCCGGTTTTCTGTCGATATGGCATCCGCATCGCTGGCATCGATCACGACTGCGGCATCCGCGGTTTCGTCGAAGGTCACGTCATAACCGGCCAGTTCGATCAGGGGCGCCAGCAGTTCATGCCGCCACAGATCGTCGCCGCCGACGACCAGGCATCGCGGCTTCCCGGCTTCGGGCTTCGCAACACCGGCAAATTCGGCGAACAGATAGTGCGCGTCCAGGAGTTCGACCGCCTCGCCCGCCTGCACCGTAACGCCAGCCACCCGGCCGGGCCTTGCCGCCGGCTCAAAATCGTCCGGCAGAGGCGCGACATCCGCGGTTCCGCTCGCAATTGCATAGGCGATCGCCACTTTACCGTCGCTGAGCCGCAACAATCGCACCACGCCGCTCTCCGGCAATGGCCCGCTTGCGACGACCGGGATCGTCTCGCCATCCTTGACGAGCCGCAGAATCCCGGCCCGCTCGCCAATCGTCGCGACGTCCGCGTCGATAATCCGCTCGATCAGCCCCATGCGCACCACGCGGCGACGCCCGTCGAGATCCTCGAAGGTCAGCGCATCGGGCCGTGTCCGGCCGACCTCGGAATCCGCTTTCGCCTCGCCCGGTTGGCTGGCCATCGACAGCCGCAGCCCGGCGACGGATGCCAGTCCCGCAATATCGAGCAGGAGCAACGGCATGCCATTGTCGGGCAAGGCGGTTCCGGCATAGACACCCGTTCCCATGATGCAGGGCGCGGCCGGCTTCACGACGAGTTCTTCATGGTCGAACACGGCCGAGACCATGATGGCGAACCGTTCGCGCCGGCTGGATCGGACGATGACGAGATGGTGCTCGTCCGCCGGATTCTCCTGCTGCGCATCGCCGCCGAATATCGTCGCCAGCCGAACGACCGGCAGGCGCCTGTCGCGGACGATGGCGATATCGGTTCCGCCGATCGTTTCGAGCCGCGCCCGATCCTTTTTGAGCGATACGATCTCTTCGATGCTGGCGCGCGGTATCGCGTACCGCCCCGCGCCGACACCGAAGACCAGCGCCGGAATGATGGTCAGGGTGAGCGGCACAAGCAGCGAGAGCGTCGTCCCTCTGCCCGGTTCGCTCTCGACTTCGATCGTACCGCCGATCCGCTCGACATTGGAGCGGACGATATCCATGCCGACCCCGCGGCCCGAAATCGCGCTGACGGCGTCGGCGGTCGACAGTCCCGGCTGAAATATAAGCTCCAAAAGCTCGGAATCGCCCATCGCCCGTGCGCCGTCGGCCGTGATCGCTCCGCTTTCGACCGCCCGTTCCTTCAGCCGTTGCGGATCGATGCCGTGGCCGTCGTCGGCAATGGTGATCTGGATCCGATTGCCCGACTGGCGGGCGCCGATCCGCAGCGCGCCGTCTTTCGGCTTACCGAGCTCGCGGCGCCGGTCCGGGTCTTCGATCCCATGGTCGAGAGCGTTTCGGACGATATGGGTCAGCGGATCGCGCAGCATCTCGATCATCTCGCGATCGAGTTCGACATCGGCACCGTCGATCTCAAGCGTGACGGACTTTCCAAGCTCCGCCGAAAGATCGCGCACCAAGCGGGGCAACGCGGCAAAGAGGCTTTCGATCCGCTGCATACGCGCCCAGGTGATCGCGTCGCGCATCTCGGCGACGCAGACCGACATGCGATCGAACGCCGTCTCGACCTGATCGTCGCTTTGCGCGCGGCGCAATTGCCGGGAAAGCTCGTTGCGCGCGAGGACGAGATCGGAAACGCCGCCCATCAATCGATCCAGCAGCTCCAGCGGCACCCGGATGCTGCGCGCCGGATTGCGCAATTCGGAGCCGGACTGTGCGGGGACGATCGGTTCGCTCTCGGAGGCTTCGGAATCGAGAGCCGCAATCAGCGGATCGTCCAGCGACTCATCGATCTCTTCGCCGCGCTCCAGCGCGTCGGCCATATCCCCGATCCGGTCGATAATGGCGAGGATGGCGCCGACCAGCTGCGGCGTCGGTTCGCGCTTGCCGTCGCGCAGATCGGACAGAGCATTTTCGGCTTCGTGACTGACCCGCTGGAGATGGGTCAGATCGAGAAAGCCGCAACTGCCTTTTACGGTGTGGACGAAGCGAAACACGGCATCGAGACGCTTGCGGTCCGTGGGATCGGCCTCCCATGCGACGATTTCGCCGGCGATCGTACCCAGCATTTCGCGTGTTTCGGCAATGAATTCGGCGAGAAGATCGTCCATCGGGCCCATCCAGGAAAGTCGCTCGACTGCCCTGATGCGCTTCGTTGGTTAAAATGTGTTTACCGGGTAGGTCAGCTCGCGAACGTAACGCCGAACAACAGCACATTATCCTCCGGTTCGGAGACCTGAACTTCGCCGCCGCCTTCACCGACCAGCACGTGAACGAGCCAGGCGGCGGCCGCGCGCGGCGTCAGCGCATCGGCATCGGTCTTACCGAGCAATGCGGTCTTCAGTTCCGGGTCGAGCACGATCCGCTCGCCTTCCGCCCGGACGACGATCTCCCCGCCCTCGGCACCGACCAGCAAAGCGCCGCCGCGGACCAGCGCATCGGCCGCGATCAGCGCGAGATTGAGCAGGATCTTGATCTTCGCCTTGGACATGGACGGCTGTTCGACCATCCAATCGAGTTCCACCCGGCCCTGCGTGCCGACCAGCCCCTCGATCGCCGTTTTCGCCTCGCGGCTGTCGATCTCGTCGTCGAAGCCACCGGCGGCACCGAATGCGAGGCGGAAGAATTTGAGCTTGGTTGCCGAGGTTTTCGCGCTTTCGGCAAGCAATTCCATACACCGCTCGCGCATTTCCGGATCATGTTCGTCGGCGAGCAGCTCGATACCGTTGTTGAGCGCGCCGATCGGGCTCAACAGATCATGACACAGGCGCGAGGCCAAAAGGCTCGCAAATTCAACGCTCTTACTGTCCATATTCCGCAGTTTCCCGTTCCTTGCCTATGCGCAAGCCTCTAATGTCCGTTGGGCGATGGGCTGGCAAGGGCGAGCTCCACAGGCGCGAGGCGGCCGGGCGTAACCGCGCGCCACACCAGCATTTCCCCATTCGCGACGATCAGCCATAGCCGGCCGGTGTCGAGCGCCATCGCATTGTCCCGCGCCGAGGGTTCGGCGATACCCGTCGGATGCGAGTGAAAATGACCGATCATGCGATCGCCGCCCGCCCGCTCGGCGCGGATCGCGGCGAACAGTGCGGCCGGGTCGATCTCGAAACTGTCGGACGGGTTTTCGGCGACATTCTGCGTCGGCAAGGCCGCCTCGATATGCGTGGCGGAGCCGAACAGCAGCCCACAGGCTTCGACGCCCGGAAATTCGGCGCAATGGTTGAGAATCCGCTGCTTTGCGGCCCTTGATATTGTGACGATCACCCCCAAATTGGTACGCAATGACGGGGGATTTGTCGACATTGGAAGCGCGTATCCCGGCCGATGCCGACGGTTGGCGTCTAGACCGGGCGCTGGCGGCGGCTCTGCCCCAATTTTCCCGCGAACGGCTCAAAAAGCTCATCGCCTCCGGGCATGTCCGCAAGCCGGACGGTTCGGAAGCGCGCGATCCCAAGAGTTCGGTTGCGGAAGGGCAGAATTTCCAGGTTTCGGTGCCCGCGCCGGAGCCCGCGGAGGCCAAGCCGCAGGATATCCCGCTCGACGTGGTGTTCGAGGACGATCATCTGATCGTAATCGACAAACCGGCGGGTTTGGTCGTCCATCCGGCGGCCGGCAATGCGGACGGCACGCTCGTCAACGCCTTGCTCCACCATTGTGCGGGGAATCTGTCGGGTATCGGCGGCGTGGCGCGCCCCGGCATCGTCCACCGGATCGACAAGGGTACGTCCGGGCTGATCGTCGCGGCCAAGACCGACAAGGCGCATGAGGGCCTTGCCAAACAGTTCGCCGCGCACAGCATCGATCGTGTTTACAAGGCGATAGTGTATAACATTGTGAATAAGTCTGAGGATAAGATCGATGCGCGTCTGGCGCGGTCGTCCCAGAATCGCCAGAAGATGGCGGTTGTCGAGCCGCCACGCGGTAAATATGCGATTACGCATTACCGGCGGATTCAGGCGTTGAACGATGCGACCCTGATCGAATGCCGGCTCGAAACCGGCCGGACGCACCAGATTCGGGTCCATATGGCGCATATCGGCCATTCCTTGGTCGGCGATCCGGTCTATGGGCGGCCCAAACCTGCCCTAAAGGACATGCTGAAAAGGCTGGATTTCAAGCGTCAGGCACTGCATGCTGGCCATCTTGGATTCATCCACCCCGTCACAAGTAACGCTTTAGCCTTTGATAGCGAACTCCCGGTCGACATACAGGAACTATTCAGGGCATTAAACGTATAGATATTGTAAGGTTTTGCGGGATATTTTCCCGCGAACGCAAGGTTCAAGGAGCACAGGAACGAAATGGCCAAAGCCGTTGCGACAATTCCGGCGATTGGAGGCGAAATCGGCCTCAATCGTTACATGACCGAAATCAAGAAGTTCCCGATCCTGTCCCAGGAAGAGGAATATATGCTCGCGAAGCGCTTCGAAGAGCATGACGACCGCGAAGCCGCGCAAAAGCTCGTGACGTCGCATCTGCGGCTGGTCGCGAAGATCGCCATGGGTTATCGCGGCTACGGCCTGCCGGTCGCCGAGCTGATCTCGGAAGGCAATATCGGCCTGATGCAGGGCGTGAAGAAATTCGAAGCCGATCGCGGCTTCCGTCTCGCCACTTATGCGATGTGGTGGATCCGCGCCTCGATCCAGGAATATATCCTGCGCTCGTGGAGCCTCGTGAAGATGGGCACCACCGCGGCGCAGAAGAAGCTGTTCTTCAACCTGCGCAAGATGAAGGCGCGCCTCAACGCGTTCGAGGACGGCGATCTGAAACCCGAAGATGTCGAGAAGATCGCCAGCGATCTCGGTGTGACCGAGGACGAGGTTACGTCCATGAACCGCCGCATGGCGATGGGCGGCGATACGTCGCTCAACGTGCCGATGCGCGAAGACGGCGAAGGCCAGTGGCAGGACTGGCTGGTCGACGACGAGCCGCTGCACGATCAGACGATCGCCAACGCGCAGGAAGCCGATGTCCGCCGTGAAATGCTGATGGAAGCGATGGGCGAGCTCAACGAGCGCGAACAGCACATCCTGACGGAGCGCAAGCTGACCGACGATCCGCAAACACTCGAGGAGTTGAGCCAGGTCTATGGCGTATCGCGCGAGCGCATCCGCCAGATCGAGGTTCGCGCCTTCGAAAAGATCCAGAAAGCGATGATGCGGATCGCCGAGGAGAAGAAACTGCTTCCGGCCAGCTAAGCCGAAAAGTTTCAAACCAACTATGATCGGGCCGGACGCTGGGCGCAGCGCACCGGCCCGTTCCAGCTTGGCGGATCGCTTTTGGAGGGTGACCGCGCGGATACCACCCGTTATGCGGAACCATGGATGCCACCTATGATCTGATCGGTATCGACTATGCGGATTTGCGCAGACCCGATGCACGGATCGCCGCGCAGATCGCAGGCGCACTCGATACTGCCGAAACAGTGCTTAATGTAGGCGCCGGCGCAGGGTCCTACGAGCCTGCGGACAAAGACGTCACGGCGATAGAACCGTCGGAAGAGATGATCCGCCAGCGCCCGCCCGGGGCGGCACCGGCGACAAAGGGCAAAGCAGAAGACCTCCCCTTCCCCGACGACAATTTCGACGCCGCAATGGCGATCCTGACCATCCATCACTGGACCGACAAAGCGAGAGGCCTCGCCGAAATGCGCCGAGCGGCCAAGGGCCCCGTCGTCCTGCTGACGTTCGATCCGGCCTTTCGCTCGGCATGGCTCAACGACTATTTCCCGGAGCTGGTGGATCTCGACGAGGCGCAAATGCCGCGCATGGCCGAATATGCCGAGTGGTTGGGCCCGGTAGATATCGTGCCGGTACCCATTCCGCACGATTGCACGGACGGTTTCCTCTACGCCTATTGGCGCCGCCCGGCGGCCTATCTCGATTCGCAAATCCGCAAAGGCATGTCGTCCTTCTGGGCGATCGACGATGTCGAAGCGGGCCTCGCCAGGCTCGCCGGCGACCTCGAAACCGGTGCGTGGAAGCGCCGATATGGCGACCTTCTCGAGCGGAGCGAGTGCGATCTCGGCTATCGGCTCGTCATAGCCGGATAAGGATGTCGGGATGCAGCTCGAGCGGCGTTTCGGGCCATAGCCTCGCTGGCCTTTTCCGGTTCGCCGGCTAAACCGCGATCATGGTTTCAATTCTAAAATTCGCCTTCAAGGCGATCCTCTGGTTCCTGTTGGTCACGATCCTTTGGGTGCTGCTCTATCGTTTCGTGCCGCCGCCGATCACGGCGACCATGGTGTTCGACGAAAACGGTTCGGGGCGGAACTGGATGGCCCTGGAGACGATGGACCGGGATATGGCGATCGCCGTGATCGCGGCCGAGGACGGCAATTTCTGCATCCATGACGGGTTCGACTATGAAGCGATCCAGCGCGCCTGGGAGGAGCGCCAATCGGGCGAGCGGCAGCGCGGCGGCTCCACGATCAGCCAGCAGACCGCGAAGAACGTCTTTCTCTGGCAGGGCGGCGGGTGGTTCCGCAAAGGGCTGGAAGCCTATTTCACCGTGCTGATCGAATTTCTGTGGGACAAACCCCGGATCATGGAAGTCTATCTGAATGTCGCGGAGACGGGCATCGGGACCTATGGCGCCAATGCCGGATCGCAGCGCTATTTCGGCCATGATGCAAGCCAGCTGCGCGAGCTGGAGGCCGCGCGCATAGCGGCAGTTTTGCCCGCACCCAAGACCCGCGACGCCATGCGCCCCGGCAGCTGGACGGCCGGCTATGCGAACCGGTTGGTCGGGCGCATGCGGCAGGTGCGCGCGAGTCCGCTGGATGATTGTATTTGAAGGGGCGGTTTGTCAGAATCGACCAATAGGTCGAACGCCGCAGCGGGATTGGTTTGTCGGAACATTGCTATCGCAATGTCGCCGCACCAGCCCGTACCCCCTCCCGACCACCCATTTCAGGGTACTCTCGTGGGAGGTCGGGAGGGGGTACGGGCTGGTGCGGCGCTCGGCCTGTCAGGTCGAGTCTGACAAAAATCGGGGCGCTCCGCTACACGTTTCGCGAAAAACGCAATCTAAAACGGCAATTTGAAACCGGGCGGCAACGGCAGGCCGCTGGTCATCTTGTTCATCTCTTCCTGGCTCGCGGCATCGGCCTTGGTTCGCGCATCGTTAAGAGCGGCGGCGATCAGGTCTTCGAGCACCGGTTTCTCATCGGGTGTCATCAGCGAATCGTCTATCTCGACGCCCTTGATCGTGCCCTTGGCGCTGGCGCGAACCTTGACGAGCCCGCCGCCCGATACGCCCTCCACCTCGATATTCTCGAGACTCGCCTGCGCCTTTTGCAGCTCTTCCTGCACATTTTGCGCGGCTTTCATGATGTCTTCCAGATTCTGCACGGGGATCCGCTCCTAACTGCCTTGGACAAGCTTGTAGTCGATCAGTTCGGCGTCGGGAAAGGCCTCGAACGCCGCCTTGACCATGGGCGATTGTAGCACGGCTTCGCGTTCCGCGCTCGCCGCCGCCTGTTCCTGTTCGAGCAGGGTCGGCTCGCCGGGCTCGTCGCTCGTTTCGATCGTCCAGGTTTCGCCGGTTTCGGCGCGCAGCAGGCGGCCGAGATCGCGAAAAAACTCCTCGTCGCGCGGTTTCATCGGCCGCAGCACGAGCTCGGGCGGTGCATAGCGGACGAGCCGTACGTCGCGTTCCAGAAACTGGGCCATGCGCCAGCTTTCGTCGTCATGCCGGCTTTCGGCAATCGTTCTGACCAATGCGGCATAATCGGCCGGAAACGCAGCCTGTGTGCCCCCGCCCGGTGCCGCCGGCACGGCCGCCGATGATTGCACCGCTGCGATCTCGCCGCTGTCGAGCTTGCGCGCCAGGTCGCCCGGATCGGGCATGCCTGCCGCATGGACGATCCGCAGCAATCCCATCTCCGCCGCTTCGAGCGGCATCGGCGCGGTTTCGACCTCGTGCAGACCCTTCAGCAAAAGCTGCCAGATACGGTGGAGCGCCGCAAAACCAAGCCGGCTCGCCCAATCGGCGAAGGCCTCGCGCTCTTCGGCGGACAGCGCCGGATCGTCGGCCCCACCCACTTTGGCACGCACGATGCCGTGCGCGGTTTCGAGCAGGCCGCGGAACAGCGACGCGGGATCGGTGCCCAGATCGTGCTGCTCCTGGATTGCGGCCAGCACCGCCTGCGCATCGGCGGCCAGCAAGTGACCGAACAGGCTGCGCACCGCTCCGCGATCCGACAGACCGATCATCTCACGCACCTGCGCGGCGGTGACACCCTCGGGGCCATGGGCGATCGCCTGATCGAGGATCGACAGCCCATCACGCACCGATCCTTCGGCCGCGCGCGCAATCAGCGCCAACGCCTCGTCCTCGGCCTCCGCTTCTTCCTGCTCGACGATCCAGCGAAAATGCTCAGCCAGGCGATCGGCCGGGATCCGGCGCAGATCGAACCGCTGACAGCGCGAGAGTACCGTCACCGGCACCTTGTTAACCTCGGTCGTCGCGAAGAGAAATTTTACATGCGGCGGCGGCTCTTCGAGCGTCTTGAGAAGCGCGTTGAACGCATTTTTCGACAACATGTGCACTTCGTCGATAATATAGACTTTGAAGCGCGCCGAGACCGCCGCATAGCGCACCGCCTCGATAATCTCGCGCACATCGTCGACCCCGGTATGCGAGGCGGCATCCATCTCCACGACATCGATATGCCGGCCCTCGGCGATCGCGACACACGGCTCGCACACCCCGCACGGATCGATCGTCGGACCACCCTCCCCGTCCGGACCGATACAGTTGAGCGCTTTTGCGATCAGCCGCGCCGTCGACGTCTTGCCGACCCCGCGCACGCCGGTCAGCAGAAAGGCATGAGCCAGCCGGTCCCGCTTGATGGCGTTGCCCAGCGTCTGCACCATCGCATCTTGGCCGATCAGCTGCGCGAAACTCTGCGGCCGGTATTTGCGGGCGAGCACACGATAGGGCTGCGCGCCTTCCGGCGGGGATGGCTGAGCCGGCTCGTCCAGGCCGAGGCCCGGCCCGGGATCGGCAGCGGACTCCATCATATCTTGGGAATCGGACATGGGCGGAGACTAGACGCTGAGCGGTCGCATGTCGAAAGGGTTATGCGCGGAATTTTTCGAGTCCGGGCTAGGTTTCGTTTGTCAGGGTCTTTTTTTCCAGACCTTCGGCTTCGCCTCAGGCGCGGCACCGGCCCACTCCCCCTCCCGACCTCCCACAGGGTACAATGAA
>JBCDDN010000003.1:0-113122 GCA_039180285.1 Pseudomonadota bacterium
AGCAGGTCCCAAGGGTTCGGCTGTTCGCCGATTAAAGTGGTACGTGAGCTGGGTTCAGAACGTCGTGAGACAGTTTGGTCCCTATCTGCCGTGGGCGTCGATATTTGAGAGGAGTTGCCCCTAGTACGAGAGGACCGGGGTGAACATGCCTCTGGTGGACCTGTCATCGCGCCAGCGGTGCAGCAGGGTAGCTATGCATGGACGGGATAACCGCTGAAAGCATCTAAGCGGGAAGCCTCCCTCAAGATAAGATATCATCGAGCCGTGGAAGACCACCACGTTGATAGGCCGGGTGTGGAAGCGCAGTAATGCGTGAAGCTTACCGGTACTAATAGCTCTTATTACACTTTCGAGAGTCCCGCCATCAACGACAATGCCGTGCTTTGGCACCGCGCATTGTCCGCGAATGTGGATGATCTTTAGTCGCAGCCCATGACGGGCATCGATTTCTTCCCTTTTCACGCCGGCTCCATAGCTTGGTGGCTATGGCGTCAGTGACCCACCCGATCCCATCCCGAACTCGGCCGTGAAACCTGATTGCGCCGATGGTACTTCGTCTTAAGACGCGGAAGAGTAGGTCGCCGCCAGGCTTTGCAGCCGGCGTGGAAACGAACAGGGAAACCCATTTACGATTTCAAATTTTCGGCCTCACCGGCCCATAGTTGGCGCGGGGTGGAGCAGCCCGGTAGCTCGTCAGGCTCATAACCTGAAGGTCGTTGGTTCAAATCCAACCCCCGCAACCAACCGTTCTCCGTTCCGATCATCCATCGCCTCGCCTTTTCCAGCGGGGCTTTTTGCGTTTGATACCGATCAAAACGATACGCCTTTCCAATGCTATGCCCGATACTGCTAGAATATCGGGAAGAGGTCGACGCGAACGATCCGAACGTGAAACGGATGGAGGATCTGCATGGGCGAGGATATCGAGCAAACCGCGTTCGATCCTGCCGACTTTGACGCCTTTCGAGATCGGCTTCGCGGGGAAACCAAGACGCTCAAGCGCTGGTTCGACGAACACCGGTTCGAAGAATCGGACGGCTTTACGATGGGGCTCGAGATCGAGGCGTGGCTGGTCGATCAGAACTGCCTGCCGTCGCCGCAAGCCGACGAGTTCATCGCAACTGCCAATGACGATCGCGTCGTACCGGAGCTTTCGAAATTCAACTTCGAAATGAATGCCGATCCGCGGCGGCTGCGGGATGATTGTCTCGATGCGACCTACCGGGATGTCGACGCATTGTGGGATCGCTGTACGCGCGCCGGCGAGACGCTCAGTTTGAAGCCGCTTGCGACCGGCATGCTGCCGACGATTCGCGACGAAATGCTGCAGCCGGAATGGATGGCCAGCGCCAATCGGTACAAGGCTCTCAACAAGGCGTTGCTCAGCGCTCGGGAATCCAAGCCCCTGCATATCGATATCCGCGGTGTGGATACGCTCGACTATCGCTGCAATCATATCATGCTCGAGGCGGCATGTACGTCGTTGCAAGCTCATCTGCAGGTCAATCAAAACGATGCCACGCGCTTTTACAACGCGTCCATCATCGCATCGGCTCCGCTGGTGGCCGCGAGCGCGAACTCGCCCTTTCTGTACGGCAATTCGCTTTGGGCGGAGACGCGCATACCGGCCTTCGAACAATCGACCAAGGTTCATGCCTTTCCCGATGTGGAGGGCCGTGAAGTGCTGCGCGTGACATTGGGCACCGGTTATCTGCGCCATTCGTTGCTCGAGCTGTTTCTGGAAAATCTCAGCTATCCGATCTTGCTGCCGATGCTCGTCGAAGCGGCCGAAGATCTGCCGCATTTGCGTTTGCAAAACGGCACGATCTGGCGCTGGAACCGGCCGATCGTCGGTTTCGACGGAACCGGCACGCCGCATCTGCGGGTCGAGCAGCGGGTGATGCCGTCCGGCCCGACGATGACGGACATGATTGCCAATCTGGCCCTGTATTACGGTCTTGCGCTCGCGCTGGGCCGCGCTGAAACTCCGCCCGAATCCGAAACGCCGTTCGAAGACGCACGGGCCAATTTCTATGCCTGTGCAGAACATGGATTGGCCGGGCGTGTCCGCTGGGCCGGCAAAGCCACCGATATTCGCACGGTATTGCTCGACGAAATGCTGCCCGCCGCCAAAGCCGCGCTGGCAGGAGAAGGGCTTAGTCCCGAAAGCCTGGATCATTATTTCGATGCCGTTTTGCACGAACGGATCGCGTCGGGCCAGACGGGCACGCAGTGGCAGCGTCGTTTCTATCGAAACAACGGCCGCAACTTTCAGGCGCTGACCGAACGCTATCTGGAATTGCAGGCAAGCGGAGAACCGGTGCATAGATGGCCGATTTAAGCCGGGCGACACAGCCTCTCACACTGGACAGAATGAACTATCTGCCCGCAGCGCTGATTGGCGCGGAGCCGACGGATATATTGGGCATCTTCCCCAACCCAACCCTGATCACGCTCACCGGCGAGAGCGGCCCGCCGGTATGGCTGACGACCTTGCTGCATGGTAACGAGACGACAAGCTTTTACGTTCTGCGCGCCTTGGCCGAGCGATATGGGAACGCACCGCCACCGCGTAGCCTGACGATCTTTGTCGGCAATGTGCAGGCGACGGCGGCAGGCATTCGTTATCTTCCCGATCAGCCTGACTTCAATCGAATATGGGCCGAAGGCGACGGGCCGTATCATGATCTGGTGCGCATAGTGGCGGATACGGCGCGGTCGCAAAACCCGTTTGCCAGCATCGATATTCACAACAATAGCGGGAACAATCCGCATTATGGCTGCATCAATGCGCTACGGCCTGCCGACCTCCACCTCGCCGCCATGTTCGCGGGCCTAGGCGTCTATTATCGCAACCCGAGTACCACGCAGTCGATCGCATTTTCCAGCTTCTGTCCGGCCGTCACCGTGGAATGCGGCAAGAGCGGCGATGCCGCGGGAATCGCCCGTGCTGTCGATCTGGTCGAGCGGATCATGCACCTCGACAGCTTTCCAGAAACGGCGCCGGCTAGCGATGCCGTGCGTCTCTATCATACGCTCGGATCTGTGGTGATCGGCCCCGATTGCGATTTTGCTTTTGGCGGTAACGCAGCGGATCTCAATCTGCGGCCCGATCTGGAAGCTCTGAATTTTGCGGATCTTCCGGCCGATACGCCATGGGCGACCGCGCGATCCCCGCAAAGGGCGCTCACGGTTGTCGACGAGCATGGCCATGACCTCACCGCGCAATTCTTTGCGTTTGACGGCAATGCGATCCGGCTTCGTCGCTCCGCTACCCCGGCGATGATTACCCGCGACCCGGATGTGATCCGGCAGGATTGCCTCTGCTATCTGATGGAACCGCTATGACGGGACCGTCTACAGCGCACGGATTTGCGCGAAATCAAATTCGCGACCTTCGCAGCGCCCTATACAGGCAATCGAATCGACGGGCATTCGCCCGCGCCCAGCAGGAGAGGCATCAATGTCGCACACGCCCCATGAATTGGCTGAAGAATTTCCGGATCATGTCGATACGCTCCACGAGTTGAAAGTCTCAAACGCGCATTTCGCAAAGCTTGCCGAGGAATATCATACGATCAATCGGGAAATTCACCGGATCGAAAGCGGTGTGGAACCGGCGACGGACGAAAGAACCATCGATCTGCGCAAGCGTCGCCTGGAGCTGAAGGACGAAATCAACGCAATGCTGGCGCCGGCCAAGTCTTGAACGCCATGCGGTGAAAGAGCGGAGAATTCCGACGGCGATTTCAGGGTTTCTTGCCGCCCCGTCGCTGCTGCCATCCAACGTACGAAGTATGTCGCTAAGATCAAGATAATATTAGGTATATTCGGTTAGTCCCGCCGGAAAGCCATTTGGCGGCATCGGGGCGGCGGGACTAATGACATCTACGATACAATATCGTCGAGATATCGACGGGCTGCGCGCGATCGCCGTTTTGCCCGTTTTGCTTTTCCATATCGGCAATCCCTATTTTCAGGGCGGATATGTCGGGGTCGACATATTTTTCGTCATTTCCGGTTTCCTGATCACCGGGATCATCGCGCGCGAAATGGATGCGGGTCGCTTCTCGATCGTGCATTTCTACGAACGGCGAGCAAGGCGGATCATGCCGGCGCTCATTGCCGTTATCCTCGCGACGCTCGTGGCGGCCAGCATAGTGTTTCTGCCGAACGAATTCGATCGCGTCGCCGATTCGGCTTTGCTGGCAACGTTGTTCGTCTCCAATGTCGGCTTCTTCTTGGAAAACGGGTATTTCTCCGAAAGCGCGAAGACGGCACCTCTACTGCACACATGGTCGCTTGCGGTGGAAGAACAATTCTATCTGGGCTTCCCGATTTTGCTTCTGCTGATCGCCAGATTTGCGCCGAAATCCCGCGCCCTGATCATTGGCGCGATCGCCGCGATATCGTTCATTCTCGCATTCGTCACGCAAGCCAATCGGGACGAGTTTGCTTTCTATCTGCTTCCGCCCCGCGCATGGGAGTTGTTTGTCGGGGCGCTGCTCGCGCTTGGCGTGATACCGCAGATCAGATCGAGGATCGTGCGGGAGGTTTTGAGCGTTGCGGGTTTCGCTGCAATTTTGTGGGCAGTCCTGACCTTCGATGAACGAACGGTATTCCCGGGCGTGAATGCGCTTTTCCCTGTCCTGGGAACCGCCGCGCTTATTCATTGCGCACCCGGGACCCTCAGCGGCAAGTTTCTCAGCTTTCGATTGTTCGTGGCGATTGGCCTGATCTCCTACTCGCTCTATCTGTGGCACTGGCCGATAATCGTGTTTACCGAATATGCTATCGATGCCCCGCTCGGTGCGGTTGACGGATTCGCCGTGCTGGCCGCGTCATTCGTGCTGGCGATATTCTCCTGGGCCGTCATCGAGCGTCCGTTCCGACAGCCAAACAGGATTAGCCGGAAAGCGATTTTCGCGACCACCGGTATGGCGATGGGCCTGACCTGTGCCGTCGCTGGTATCGTAATGGCGGGCAATGGATGGCCGAATCGCTTCAATGCCGAAGTCGTCCGGCTTGCAAACGCGACCAGTGATATCAGCCCGGTACGCGAGGCGTGCATCACTAATGTCGTCGAGATGGATCGTGGCGATTGCGTTTTGGGTGCCGGCACCCTGCCAAGTGTACTGCTCTGGGGCGATAGCCACGGCGTGGAGGTAGCATGGGCGCTCGGTGAACAGTTCGAGCAATCCGGTCGATCCCTGGCGCAGCGAACGCGTGGCAATTGTCCGCCGATATTGGATTATTACGGTCCGGTGACCGATTCTGGATGCCGTGTTTTCAATCGGAATGTCTTGTCCATGATCGAAAGCGACGAGGGTATCGGAACGATCGTGTTGTCGGGCTTCTGGATGAGCGAAGCCTATGCGTCGCCGGAAAATGGCCGAAAGCTGAACGATACGATCGAGCGTCTTATCGCGGCGGATCGCAATGTGGTGCTGATCGGCGCGGTGCCGGATCAGCGTTTCGAAGTTCCGCGTCGCCTCGCGCATCTCGCCCGAAACGGCGGATTGGAGGATGCGGCGGGTGTTCGCGTGGAGGAGGTCCGACGGCGAACCGCGTGGTTGCGGCCCTATTATGCTCATTGGCGGGCGCTCGGCGTGACGATTATCGAACCGAGCGACACACTCTGCCGTTCGGGGACATGCGCGATAATCGACGGAGGTCAGCCGCTATATTTCGATTCCCATCATGTCAGTCTGGCGGGCGCGCGGCTGTTGATCGCGAGCAATCGACAGGTTTTTCAGTAGAAGGGTTTCGGCCGTTGCTGGGCGTACGCTCAGGGCGCTCGCCGCGAAAAACGCTTGCGTCCTGCCGCCAATCCCGCTGTTGAAGGCGGCATGGTCGAAAATGTCGCGCCTTTCCGCGTTGCCGCGCTGTATCGCTTTACGTCTTTGGACAATCGCGATGCGATGCGCGAGGATTTGTTGTCGGTGTGCGACGCATCGGGCGTCAAGGGTACGATCCTGTTGGCGGCGGAAGGTATCAACGGCACCATCGCCGGATCTCCGAAGGGCATCGAAACGGCGCTTGCGCATATTCGCACGCTTCCCGGATGCGCGGACATAGAAGTCAAATATTCCGGCGCTTCGAAGATGCCATTCTATCGCATGAAGGTGCGCTTGAAGCGTGAGATCGTTACGATGGGCGAACCCGGTATCGATCCGGTTGGCGATGTCGGCGTCTATGTTGCCCCGGAGGACTGGAATGCGCTGATCGCCGATCCCGATACGATCCTCATCGATACGCGCAACGATTATGAAGTGGCAGCCGGCACATTTGCGAACGCCATCGATCCCAAAACACCGAGCTTCCGGGATTTTCCGGCCTGGTTCCGCGACAATCGCGATGCCTTGCTGGCCGGCAGGGAGGAATCCCGGGTTGCGATGTTCTGCACGGGCGGGATTCGCTGTGAAAAAGCGACGGCATTGCTCAAGGCCGAGGGGATCGATCAGGTATATCATCTCAAAGGCGGGATC
This sequence comes from Pseudomonadota bacterium, assembly GCA_039180285.1. GTDB lineage: Bacteria > Pseudomonadota > Alphaproteobacteria > Sphingomonadales > Sphingomonadaceae > Parasphingopyxis. Next base: position 6,489 of record JBCDDN010000003.1, read on the forward strand.
CTTAAATATCTCGAGACAGTCGATCCGGCGGACAGCCGTTGGGAAGGCGAATGTTTCGTGTTCGACGAACGCGTAACGGTGACCCATGGGCTCGAGCAGGGCAGCCATGTTTTATGCCGCGCCTGCCGTATGCCGGTCGGGCCTGCCGGCCAAGCGTCGCCCTATTATGTGGAGGGTATCAGTTGCCCCGCCTGTTACGAGCGCCGGTCCGCGGAACAGCGGAGAGGCTATGCCGAACGCCAGCGACAGAGCGAGCTTGCCGCGGCTCGGGGCGTGGCGCATGTCGGCGCAAGGCTGTCCGATCATGACTGAACTGCCCATCCTCTACAGCTTTCGCCGATGCCCTTATGCGATGCGGGCGCGGATGGCGCTACTTGTCGCCGGCCAACGCTGTACCGTTCGCGAGGTTCTGCTGCGCGACAAGCCACCCGAGATGGTTGCGGCTTCGCCCAAGGCGACTGTGCCTGTGCTTGTGTTGCCGGATGGCATGGTGATCGACGAAAGCCTGGATGTGATGCGCTGGGCGCTTGCCATCCGGGATCCCGAAGCCTGGCTGGGTGGCGACGCGGCAGTTGTCGAAGATCTGGTTGCGACCAATGACGGCCCGTTCAAACATCATCTCGACCGGTACAAATACGCGTCCCGTCATGATAGCGATCCGATTGAGCACCGAACGGCGGCCGCTGAGATCCTCGCCGATCTCGACCGACGGCTCGATGGCCGCGACAATCTTCTCGCCGATGCGCGGTCGTTTGCCGATATCGCACTATTTCCCTTCGTCCGGCAGTTCGCCGCGACCGACCGGGCTTGGTTCGATGCGCAGCCTTGGCCGGACCTTAGGAACTGGCTCGATCGGCACCTTGAATCGTCGCTGTTCGCGATGGCGATGGTTCGGCTCGATAGATGGGAAGCCGGCGCTGCCGAGGTGCGGCTGCCGGACTATGTAGATGAGGATCGCGCCGCCTAACGCTTGGCCGACGAGCCTGCCGATCCTCCGACAGGCTCAGTGGCCGACCGCCAATTTCGCTTCAGCGCACTCCGTGCCGTTCGCGGTGATGCCCTGTTGGGCCGCCCAATAGGCGACTTGATCGAGCGGCATGACGCGATTGAAGGATATGCCCGCACAGCGGTCTCCGACCCAGCGGACGACGCTGGCTCGGACGGGCAGACCTTCGATCTCGACGACGACGTCGAGGCCGGTTTCCAGAAACATGCCGGCTGCAACCTTGATACCACCTTGGGATATATCGAAGACCTGTAAACGCTCGTGCGCATTGCCGACCGTAACTTTGGCCATCCCGTCGATATTCAGCCGCGGAGCCCTGGGCGCCATCCGGCCGGTGTGCGGTGCAAGCACATGATGAACGTCGATCTCTTCATCGAACTCGATACCCGCTCGGCCATCCTTGATCCAGCGCACCGAGCCGCTGACCGAGGCGCCGGCCTTGAATTCGATCTGTACCGCGGTACCGATCTTCAGCGGTGCGAAAATTTCGGCCATAACCCCGCGCGACGAGATATTCCGGATAAGACACAGTTCCTGGAGCGTATCGGTCATGATCTTGCCGGCTTGCAGGACGCTCATATAGCGTTCTCCCGAGCGGCGGTCGGTCGATTCCGGCGTCGTACTCGAAAGCGAGATCGTCGTGAACTCGGTCAGTCCGGCTTCGCTCAGCATAATGCATCCCCTAATCAGTCATCCGCGCTATAAACACTCTCATACAATAAAAGTTCCAATAAAAGCGAAATAATCGGGAATTTATTCTTTATAGTTAGCGAATAGTAAAGTGGTTAAGAATTCTTTGCTATTAAGCTAAAGAGAATTCATTCTAAGTTATGGAAGGCCGAACATAGAGTCGTATCGCGACCATATTGCCTGATATCAGCCCGCTCTTTTGGCCATGGCGGATTGTTTCCGGCTCGGATATGCAGCGTTCCGAGAGGAGTCGCCGATGAACGATCCCAAGCTGCTCGAAGGTATTCGCGTCGTCGATATGACGAGCGTGATTTTCGGCCCTTATGCGACGCAGACACTGGCCGATTGCGGTGCGGATGTCATCAAGGTGGAATCGCCGACCGGCGACCAGTTTCGCTCGGCCGGCAAGCCCGCCAACAATCGCGGCATGGGCGCCTGCCACATGACGCTGAATCGCGGCAAGCGATCGATCGTGCTCGATCTGAAAAAAGAGGCCGACCGGGCCGTCATGCGCGATCTGCTCGCGACGGCAGAGGTCTTCATCCATAATGTCCGGGCTCGCGCTATCGAGAAGCTCGGCTTCGGCTACAACGCGGTCAGAGAGTTCGCCCCGGATATCGCTTATGTGCACTGTACCGGTTTCGGGTCCGACGGCCCCTATGCTCCGCTCCAGGCCTATGACGATGTCATTCAGGCCGCGAGCGGCGTTACGTCGATGCCGCCACGTGTGGATGGGAACCCCGCACCGCGCTTCGTGCCAGCGGCGATCGCCGACAAGGTGTCCGGGCTGCATGCGGCCTATGCGACTTTGGCGGCGGTCATCCATAAATTGCGTACGGGCGAGGGGCAGTTCGTCGAAGTGCCGATGTTCGAAAGCTTCACCCATTTTTCGCTCGAAGAGCATCTCTACGGCGCGACCTTCGATCCGCCGGTCGAGAGCATCGTCTACAAGCGCCAGGCCGAACCGACGCGCCAGCCTTTTCCGACGGCCGACGGCCATATCGCGATCGTGCCCTATACCGATGCCGATTGGGGCAAACTGCTGACCGTTTTGGGCGATCCGACTTTCGTGGATAAAGAGCCTTTCGACACACCGATTGGCCGGTTTCGCAATCAGCCGGCCATGTTCGTGCGGATCGCCGAGTTGACACCGGCCAAGACCAGCGAAGAATGGACCCGCCTCCTCAACGACGCCCGGATCCCCTGCATGCCGTGTCGCGATATCGACGATATCTTCGACGATCCCCATTTGAAGGCGACAGGCTTTTTCAAGCGGCGCGAGCATCCGAGCGAGGGCGGCTATTTCGAGATGCAGCCACCGGTTCGGTTCGGCGCCCGCCCGGAGCCCGAACTTGGATACGCGCCGCGGCTCGACGAGCATGGCGACGAAATCCGCGAAGAGCTGGCAAATCGCGCATCCGTCCGGCGGGCGTCATGATACGGCTTTATGATTATCACCGGTCCTCGGCGAGCTATCGCGTCCGGATCGCGCTCAATCTCAAGGGTCTCGACTATAAGCGGATTGCGATCAACCTGCTAGAGAACGGCCAGAAGAGCGACGACTATCGCGCGCGCAATCCCCAGGGTTTCGTGCCGATGCTGGAGGTCGACGGCGCGCAGCTCACGCAATCGCTGAGCATCGTCAACTATCTGAACGGCGTCTATCCCAATCCGCCTCTTGCCCCATCCGATCCCGTCGCCGCGGCGCATGTCCGGTCCATGGCCCAACTGGTCGCGAGCGATATCCATCCGCTCAACAATCTGCGCGTGCTCAACTATGTCACCGATGTGATGGGGCATGACAAGGAAACGCGTGCGCGCTGGTATGCGCATTGGGTGCATGAGGGCTTCGAAGCGCTCGAACAGCTCGCGCAGCGACATGGCGGCGAGTATCTGTCCGGCGATCTGCCGGGCTTGGCCGATCTGTGCCTCGTTCCGCAAATGTACAATGCCCGTCGTTTCGAAATCGCACTCGACGATTATCCGATACTGGTGGCATATGACGCCAAGGCCAATGCCCTGCACGCCTTTCGGGCGGCCCATCCTGACAATCTTGACTAGCGCATCGGGCGCTTTCCATGTTTGAGTAAATCTATGCGCACGCTGACAGCTTTCCTCCTCGCCGCGACCGCCGCTCCTGCAATTGCTCAAAACGACCCGATCGTCGTCACGGCGAGCGGACTTGAAGATCCGATCGGCGAGGCCGCCTTCAATATGGTCACTATCGACGCGGAGGATTTGGCGCGCGAACCGAGCGGCCGGCTGGAAACCATTCTCGGCGGGGTTGCCGGCTTCCAATTGTTCCGGGCGTCGGATTCGCGGTCGGCCAATCCGACAAGCCAGGGCGCAACGTTAAGGGGGCTTGGCGGCAATGCATCGAGCCGGGCGTTGCTGATCCTCGACGGTGTTCCCCAAAGCGATCCCTTCGGCGGCTGGATCAGCTGGCCGGCTTTCGACACGGACAATATCGGCCGCATCCGCGTGTCGCGGGGCGGCGGGAGCGGGGTGTTCGGGCCCGGAGCGCTCGCCGGCACTATCGAGATGGAGAGCCTGTCGACCGAGAATTTCCAGCCGGCCCGCGCCAGCCTGTCCTATGGCAGTCGCGATGCCATGGAGATGGGCTTCGGCGTCATGCTGCCGCCCAGCGAAAATACGCTGATCGACGTTTCGGGGCATTATGCGCAAGGCGATGGCTTCATTCCCATCGTCTCCGCCCAGCAGGGCCCGGTCGACGAGCCGGCGGCCTATGAGCAATATGGCGGAGCGATCCGCTATGCCGCGCCCATCGGCGATACCGAGATTCAGGTCACCGGCCGCTTCTTCCATGACGAGCGCAATCGCGGCTTTCCGTTCAGCGGTAACCGGACGCGCGGACTGGACGGCAGCGTGCGGCTCGTTGGCCGGGGCGACTGGCAGTGGGAGGCGCTCTTCTACTATCAGGATCGCGGCTTTCGCAGCAGCTTCGCTCGTGTCGATGCAGCGCGCACGACCGCCGATCAGGTGCTCGATCAGTTCAGCGTGCCCTCCACCGGGTTCGGCGGGCGGTTCGAGATCCGGCCGGCGCTGCCTGGCGACGCGGTCGAACTCAGGCTTGGCGGCGATTATCGCGAAACCGAGGGTCGAACGCGCGAGCGCTTCTTTTTCGTCGGCGGAGCCCCGACCCGAGAACGCGAAGCGGGCGGCGTTACGCGCACCGTCGGCGGTTTCGCGGAACTCACGGTGCGCGCTGCGCCCGGCTTGACGCTGACCGGCAACGGCCGTGCGGATCGGTGGTGGATCGAGAATGGCTTTTTCCGCCAGGGCGATCTCGGCGGACCGCTCAACGATCAGACCGTGTTCGCCGATCGCGGGGATTGGCGCTTCACGGGTCGCGCGGGCCTGGCATGGCAGCCCGACAATCCGATCACGATCCGCGCGGCGGGCTATACCGGGTGGCGATTGCCCACCCTGAACGAACTGTTTCGCCCATTCCGCGTTGGCAGCGACGTAACGGGCGCCAACGCGCTGTTGCGTCCGGAGACTCTGGACGGTGTCGAGATCGGTTTCGACTATAGGCCGGCATCGATCCTCGATCTGAGCGGGACGATTTTCTATAACAGGCTCGACGATGCGATTGCGAATGTCACGGTCGGCCAGGGTGCTGGCTTCTTCCCGGGCATCGGTTTCGTGCCTGGCGGCGGGCTCGCCCGGCAGCGCCAGAATCTCGAGGCGATCGAAGCGGTGGGGGTCGAACTCGATGCCCGCGCACGCTTTGCCGAATGGAGCATCGCCTTTTCTTACGCCTTTACCGATGCCGAGGTCGAAGCGTCCGGCGCAGCGGTCGCGCTGGATGGGTTGCGGCCGGTGCAGGTTGCGCGGCACAACGGCTCGGCGACGCTTGCCTATGCTCGCGAGATGGGCGGCGAGGCGGCGATCACGCTGCGCTATATCGGCGGCCGGTTCGAGGACGATCTGAACCAGCGCCGGTTGGACGATGCGCTGACGGTCGGTGCGCGGGCGCTGATCCCGCTCTACGGACCTCTCAAGGTCGAGCTCAGAGCGGAGAATATCTTCGATGCGCAGGTCGACGCTGCCGTTTCCGGCGTTGGCCTGATCGAACGGGCTACCCCGCAGACATTCTGGGCCGGATTGCGCTTCGCCTTCTTTTAGAAGGTATTGGAAAGGCGGTTCCTCTCGATTTCCGCTTTCCGTTCGCGTAACCTTGAAGGCAAAACAGAATCGGAGAGGCCCCAATGCACCCCTATATCCATGCCCAATCCCATCCCGACAAAGCCGCGATCATCATGGGGTCGACCGGGGAAACGATCAGCTATGCGGAGCTCGACAAACGCTCCAACCAGATCGCGCATCTGTTCCGCAAACTCGGGCTCGGCCACGGCGATCCGATCGCAATCTGCATGGATAACCGCGCGCGCTTTTTCGATATCGCCTGGGCGGCGCTGCGCGCAGGGCATGTGTTCGTGCCGATTTCCTGCCGGCTGACGGCAGCTGAGATCGCCTATATATTAGAGGATAGCGGCGCCAAGGTGTTGATAACCTCGGACTATCTCGGCGATCATTTGAACGAGCTTGCCGATTTCGGGCCGCCACTGGATCGGTTCACCGTGGATGCGCCGCGCAGCGGATATCAGAGCCTCGATGCGGTGGTTGCCGATCTGCCGGATACGGCGATCGCGGATGAACGTGCCGGTGTCGACATGCTCTACAGCTCGGGCACGACCGGCCGGCCGAAGGGTATCAAATTGCCGCTGCCCGAAGACCCGCGTATCGATCAGGGCAATGCGTTGATCATGCTCGCGAGCGGTGCCTTCGGGTTCACGCCGGACAGCATCTATCTGTCGCCCGCGCCACTCTACCACGCCGCGCCGCTGCGCTGGTGCCTGACGGTCCACAAGATGGGCGGTACGGTCATCGTGATGGAGAAATTCGATCCCGAGCATTCGTTGGCGCTGATCGAAAAGTACAAGGCCGATGTCAGCCAATGGGTGCCGACCCATTTCGTACGCATGCTCAAGCTGCCCGACGAAACTCGCGAACGGTACGATGTTTCATCGCTGCAATGCGCGGTTCACGCAGCGGCGCCTTGCCCGGTTCCGATCAAGGAACGGATGATCGAATGGTGGGGCCCCGTGCTGAAGGAATATTATGCCGGCAGCGAAGGCAATGGCTTCACCTTTATCGATTCGGAGAATTGGCTGACCCACAAGGGCTCGGTCGGCACGGCATTGCTCGGCACGATCCGAATCTGCGACGAAGACGGCGACGAAGTGCCGCCACGCACCGAAGGCACCGTCTATTTCGAAGGCGGTTCGCCGTTCAAATATCACAACGATCCCGAAAAGACGAAGGATGCGACCAACAAGCATGGTTGGACGACGCTCGGCGATGTCGGCTGGGTCGATGAGGACGGCTTTCTCTATCTGACGGATCGAAAGAGTTTCATGATCATCTCGGGCGGGGTGAACATATATCCGCAGGAGATCGAGAATCTGCTCGTAACGCATGACAAGATCGCGGATGCCGCGGTGATCGGTGCGCCGGACGAGGATATGGGCGAGCGCGTCGTTGCGATCATACAGCCGCTCGATATGGCGGACGCGACCCCTGAGTTCGGCGATGAGATTATCGCTTGGCTGCGGCACCATCTGTCGGGCGTCAAAGTGCCGCGGCAGATCGATTTCCTGGAAGAATTACCGCGCCATCCGACGGGCAAGCTCTACAAGCGGCTGTTGCGCGACGAATATTGGAAAGACACCAAGCCAGCGGGCTGAGGGAAGGCGAAAGATGGCGACTATGACGGCTGACGGCCACCCGACGCTACCGCAGGATATCGCGCGCCAGGTAATCGCCCCGGAATCCTATGCCGAATGGAATGGTCTGCTCGATACGTTCGACTGGCTGCGCGAGACTATGCCGGTCGGCCTCGTCACCGCGGAGGACAGCGCTTTCGACCCCTTCTGGCTGGTCACGCGCTACGAAGACGTGATGCGGATCAGCAAGGACAACAAGACGTTCCTGAACAACCCGCGTCCGGTGGTGCTTTCGACCCGCGAGGCGATCGAATTCTCGCTGAAGGCGACCGGCAGCAAGATGCTCGTCGATTCGCTCGTCGTCTTCGATGCGCCGATCCATCCCAAATATCGCCGGCTGACCCAAGACTGGTTCATGCCGAAGAATCTCAGGAAAATTGAGGACGAGGTTCGCACGCTGGCCAAGCGCACGGTCGACCGGCTCGTGGATAATGGGCCCGAGGGCGATTTCGTCACGCTCGTCTCCGCGCCCTATCCGCTGCATGTCGTGATGCAGATTCTCGGCGTACCCGAGGAAGACGAACCGCAGATGCTGTTCCTGACGCAGCAGATGTTCGGCGGACAGGATGAGGATCTCTCGGGCAGCGGCATGAACGACATGACGCCCGAACAGATCACCCAGATCGTCGCTGGCGCGGTCAAACAGTTCGAGGATTATTTTGCAAAACTCGCCGCCGACCGTCGCGCCAACCCGACCGACGATGTTGCGAGCGTGATCGCCAACGCGACGGTGGATGGCGAGCCGCTCAACGATCGCGACATGGCCGGCTATTACATCATCGTCGCGAGCGCCGGCCATGACACGACATCGGCTTCGACCGCGGGCGCGATGCTGGCGCTGGCACAGGACCCGGAACAGTTCGCCCGGGTCAAGGCGGACCGGTCGTTGCTGCCCGGCATCGTCGAAGAGGCGATCCGCTGGACGACGCCGGTCCAGCATTTCATGCGCACTGCGGCCGAGGATACCGAGGTTGGCGGCCAGAAGATCAAGAAGGGCGACTGGCTGATGATCAACTATGTCGCTGCCAATCACGATCCGGCGCAGTTCGAGGAACCGCGCAGGTTCGATGCGAGCCGATCGCCGAATCGCCATCTCGCCTTCGGGGCAGGCGCGCATCAGTGCCTGGGCCTCCATCTCGCCCGGCTCGAAATGCGGATATTGTTCGAAGAGCTACTCGACAGGATCGAAACGGTGGAGCTGGCAGGCGAACCCAAGCGCGCCAATTCTACCTTTGTCGGCGGGCTGAAGACGCTGCCGCTGCGTTACACGGCCGCCTAAATCCTCTCCCGCAAGCGGGAGAGGATAGGAAGGCTTGCAAAATCGCAAGCGAAGCGCGCGATTTTCTAGCCGGACTTGGAGAGTGCAGGCTGAAAGGCACTAGCGTTGTGCACCGCTGCACCCCTCTCCAACTGCGACTATCTCGCTACGCTCGCAAGTCTCGTATCCTCTCCCGCAAGCGGGAGAGGAGTGACTTTTATCTCGGGGCCATTCTGATAGCGCCGTCGAGGCGGACATCCTCGCCGTTGAAATACTCATTCTCGATCATCGTCAGAGCGAGATGCGCATATTCATCCGGATTGCCGAGGCGTTTCGGGAAGGGCACCGACGCGGCCAGCGCATCGCGGACCTTTTGCGGCGCGCCCATCAATAGCGGCGTATCGAAGATCCCCGGCAGAATCGTATTGATGCGGATATTCTCGCGCATCAGGTCGCGCGCGATCGGCAAGGTCATGCCGACGACGCCGGCCTTGGACGCGCTATAGGCGACTTGGCCCATCTGACCGTCCTCGGCCGCGACCGAAGCAGTGTTGACGATGGCACCGCGATCGCCGCCTTCAGTCAGCGGATCGAGGGTCATCATGCCGGCGGCGGATTTGGCGATGCAGCGGAAGGTCCCGACCAGGTTGATCTGGATCAGCCAGTTGAAGGCATCTGCCGGATAATGCTTGATCGATCCGTCTTCCTTGGAGCGGCTGGCGGTCTTCATTGCCGCGCCGGTGCCCGCGCAATTCACCAGAATACGCTCCTGGCCGATCGCTTCGCGGGCCTTGGCGAAACCGGCATCGACGCTGTCGTCTTCGGTAACATTCACTTCGCAGAAGATACCGCCGATTTCGCTGGCAACCGCATTGCCTTTTTCCTCCTGCAGATCGAACAGCGCGACCTTCACGCCCTTGGATGCGAGCAGGCGGGCGGTCGCCGCGCCGAGTCCCGATGCGCCGCCGGTGACGACGGCCGAGATGGAGTCATTGAGTTCCATGATATTCCTCATAAAGTTTGCGCGTCGATCGGACGCAGGCTTACATGAAAACGCCCGCCTCGGGCCATCCGGGGCGGGCGCTAACGGAAATGCGAAAGGCTAGTTCATCCGCTCGATGATCGTGACATTGGCCTGACCGCCGCCTTCGCACATCGTCTGCAGGCCATATGTGCCCTCGCGCTGTTCGAGAGCGTTGAGCAAGGTCGCCATCAGCTTGGTGCCCGAAGCGCCGAGCGGATGGCCAAGTGCGATCGCGCCGCCATTGACATTGATCTTGTCCCGATCCGCTCCAGTATGTTTGAGCCAGGCGAGCGGAACCGGAGCAAAGGCCTCGTTGACCTCATACACATCGATATCGTCCATCTTCATGCCCGCGCGTTCCAAAGCGCGGTCCGTGGCGAACAGCGGCTCTTCCAGCATGATCACCGGATCGCCGGCCGTGACCGTCACATTGTGAATGCGCGCGCGGGGCGTGAGGCCGTGATCCTTGAGCGCCTGTTCGCTGACGATGAGCACCGCCGAGGCACCGTCGCAGATCTGGCTGGCATTGGCCGCCGTAATAACGCCGCCTTCCTGGATCAGCTTGACCGAAGCGATGCCCTCGAGGGTCGCGTCGTGGCGAATGCCTTCGTCGGTCTTGTGCAATTCCTCGCCTTCCGGTGTTTCCACTGTCATCGGTACGATCTCGTTGTCGAACGCGCCATCGGCCTCGGCCTTGGATGCTTTCTGATGCGATTCCAGCGAGTATTGGTCGAGCTGTTCCTTGGACAGATCGTGCTTCTTCGCGACCATTTCCGCGCCCATGAACTGGCTGAACATCACCTTCGGATAGGCTTCCTCGAGACGCGGGCTCTTATAGTTGCCCATGCCTTCCTTCATGTAGAGCGTCGCCGTCGAGCCCATCGGCACGCGAGTCATGCTTTCGATGCCGCTAGCAAGCACCACATCCTGGGTGCCGCTCATCACCGCCTGCGAAGCGAATTGCATCGCCTGCTGCGAAGAACCGCACTGTCGGTCGATCGAGACGGCCGGTATCGAATCCGGCAGCTTCGAGGCGAGCACGGCATTGCGGCCGACATCCATAGTCTGCTCGCCGCCCTGCATGACGCAGCCGGTGATGACGTCTTCTATCGCCGCCGGATCGAAATCGTTGCGATCGGCGATGGCATCGAACACCGCCGCGCCGAGATCGACCGGATGAACCCCGGCCAGCTTGCCGCCGCGGCGTCCGCCGGCGGTTCGCACTGCATCAACAATATAGGCGGCTGCCATCGATAGTCTCCTTGATTTCCATTGAGTCGCGGGACCCCGCGTTCACCAAGCCCTTGTGCATTATGGTTGACGTTCGCGTCAACCTGCATAACACAGATAGCGATGGCGAATTTCGATTGCGATGGATTTTCGCGCATATGGGTGTCGAGACGAAAGGATATTTCAATGCTCCAGACCGCCAACCGCACCGCCTATGACGAAAGCCACGCGCTTTTCCGCGATCAGGTCCGCAAGTTTTTCGACAAGGAGCTGCATCCCAATCTCGACCGTTGGGAAAAGGAAGAGATCGTCGATCGCGATTTCTGGTCGGCCTGCGGCGAAGCCGGCCTGTTGTGCCCGACCATGCCCGAAGAATATGGCGGGCTGGGTCTCGACTTCGGCTATAATGCGGTCATCGACGAAGAACTCGCCTATGCCGGATCGTCGGCCGGCATCACGCTGCAATCAGACATCACGGCCGACTATTTTCTGGCCTATGGTTCGGAGGAGCAGAAGCAGCATTGGATTCCCAAGCTCGTCTCTGGCGGGGCGGTAACGGCCATCGCGATGACCGAGCCGGGCACCGGTTCGGATCTGCAAAGCGTGAAGACGACGGCCAAGAAGGACGGCAATCATTACGTCATCAACGGCTCGAAGACCTATATCACCAACGGCCAGAATGCCGATGTCGTGATCGTGGTCGCCAAGACCGATCCGGCCGAGGGCGCGAAGGGCGTCTCCCTGATTCTCGTCGAAGCGGATCGCGAAGGCTTTGCGCGTGGCCGCAATCTCGACAAGATCGGCCAGCATTCCGCCGATACGTCCGAGCTGTTCTTCAACGATGTGCGCGTGCCGATCACCAATTGTCTGGGTGAAGAGGGCCGCGGCTTCATCTATCTGATGAGTCAGCTGCCGCAGGAGCGGCTCAGCATCGCCATCGGCGCGCAGGCCGGCGCGCAGCGCGCGTTCGACGAGGCGGTGGGTTTCACCAAGGACCGTAAGGCCTTCGGGCAACGCATTTTCGATTTCCAGAATACGCGCTTTACGCTCGCCGATCTCGCCGCCCAGCTCCAGGTCGGTTGGGCGCATATCGATTGGGCGCTGTCGAAGCATCTGCGCGGCGAACTGACGGCCGATGAAGGCTCTGCCGCCAAGCTCTGGCATACCGAGCTGCAATGGCGGGCCTGCGATGCGGCGCTGCAGCTGCATGGCGGCGCCGGCTATATGAACGAATATCCGATCGCCCGCATGTGGCGTGACGCCCGTGTACAGCGCATCTATGGCGGCACGTCCGAGATCATGAAGGAAGTGATCGGCCGGAGTATTTGAGCATGGCCATCGAAACGTCCGAGTTCGATTATGTGATTGTCGGCGCGGGAAGCGCGGGTTGCGTCATGGCCAATCGCCTGTCGGCCGATCCCACGGTTTCGGTTTGTCTGATCGAGGCGGGCAAGGAAGACAAGAGCTTGCTCGTGAAGATGCCGGCCGGAGTCGGCGCGCTCCTCAAGAAACCCAATCCGCAAAACTGGTTTTTCTGGACCGAGCCGCAAAAACATCTGAACAACCGCAAGCTATACTGGCCGCGCGGGAAAGGCTGGGGCGGTTCGTCCAGCATCAACGGCATGATCTATATTCGCGGCCATGCCCGCGACTATGACCAGTGGCGGCAGATGGGACTCACTGGCTGGGGGTATGACGACGTGCTGCCCTATTTCAAGAAATCCGAACGCTATGACGAAGGCGATGACGCCTATCATGGCCGTGAGGGGCCGCTCGGCGTCACTAACAGCCGGATGGAGGACGCGATCTATCGGCAGTTTGTCGATGCGGGCGTCACGGCGGGTTACCCGACGACCGACGATTTCAATGGGGAACAACAAGAAGGACTCGGCCCCTATCAGCGGACCATTGCCGATGGCGAGCGGTTCAGCGCCGCGCGCGCCTATCTGCATCCGGTGGCGGGCAAGCGCGATAATCTGGCCATCCTGTCGACCGGTTTGGTCACGAAGATTCTCGTCGAGGACAAGCGCGCGGCCGGCGTCGAGGCCGTTTCCGGCAAGGGCCAGGACAGGCGCGTCATCAAAGCGCGTCGCGAAGTGATTGTTTGCGCGGGCGCAGTGCAATCGCCGCAGCTTTTGATGTTGTCCGGTATCGGCGATCCCGAAGCGTTGAAGGATCACGGGATTGCGGTTACCCATGCCTCACCGCAGGTCGGCAAGAATCTGCAGGATCATCTCGATGTCGTCGTCGTCCATGAGATGACGCAGAAGCTGTCGGCGCATTCCAAACAAGCGGGCCTGAAGAAGCTGGCCGTCGCGCTTGATTTTCTCATACGGCGCAAGGGCGCGGGAACCGACAATTTTCTGCAAACCGGTGCTTTCCTGAAATCGCGTGGGGGGCTCGATCGGCCTGATATCCAGCTCCATCTCGTAAATGCGATTATGATCGAGCATGGGTTTCAGGAAGTGAAAAGGGACGGGTTCACCGTCCATGCGTGCCAGCTTCGTCCCGAAAGCCGCGGCGAGATCGGGCTCCGATCGGCGGATCCGTTTGCGCCGCCGTGCATAGATCCCAACTATCTCGACAGCGACGAAGACAGGCGGGTCATGCGGCAATCCGTGAAGATGATGCGCGCGATTTGCGCCCAGGCGGCGCTGGCGCCTTTGCGCGGTCCGGAGTTGGTTCCCGGAAGCGATATCGTGACGGATGAGGATATCGATCGCCATATCCGTGAGGGTGCGGAGACCATCTATCATCCGGTCGGAACGGTGCGGATGGGCGCGGACGACGACTCGCCGCTCGATGGATCGTTGAAAATGCGCGGTATGAATGGGCTGCGCGTCGTCGACGCTTCGGTGATGCCGACGCTTATCGGCGGCAATACCAATGCGCCGGTGATCATGATCGCCGAAAAGATCGCCGCAGAGATGGTGTAAGGCGAGCTTGACGTAGCGGAAATCGGTAGCCCAGTGGGCTCGCCGACTGTTGCAATGATGCACAGGGCCCCGGATATGCGTTCCCTTTACGTCAATTGCGGTTGACGCAGATTCCGGCGAGGCTTAGCCTCAAAGAAAAATAAAATGTCGGAGAAGATGCCCACGGGGCGAATAATGCTGCGGACAGCGATCGTCTTACGATCGTTGTTACGCATTGCCTCAACAGCATAATCTCCAGACGAAATTGGCGAGAGCCATGCAAGAAAAGCCGGACAACCGGCATGCATTATGGGGAGAGAATGCTGTGAAAAAGATTGAGTTGTTGATAGCGACAGCGCTCGGTGCGAGCATGGTGTCGCCCGCCATGGCTCAAGCCGATGGCGATAGCCCGCTGGATAGCCTCGGTGCGGCAAATGCGCCAATCATTGTGACCGCCCAGCGCCAGGCGCAGTCCCTGCAGGAAGTTCCGATCGCCGTTTCGGCCTTTTCGGCGGAGACCCTTGAGCGTCAACAGATCGAGAATGCCAGCGATCTGCAACTCACCTTACCCAATATCACATTCACCAAAGGCAATTTTACCGCGTCGAGCTTCGCCATTCGCGGTGTCGGTGATTTGTGCGTCGGATTTTCGTGCGACAGTGCGACCGGCATTCATATCAACGATATGCCTATACTCGCTACGCGCCTGTTCGAGACGGAATTTTACGATCTGGAACGGATCGAGGTGCTTCGCGGCCCACAGGGTACGCTGTTCGGTCGCAACGCGACCAGCGGCGTAATCAACACCATCACAGCACGCCCCGATCTCAGCACTTTCTCCGCAAGCGGTGAATTCGAATATGGCAATTTCGATTCGATTCGCCTCGAAGGCATGGTCAACGTGCCGCTTGCCGACTGGGCGGGCATTCGCGTCGCCGGCGTCTATGTAAATCGCGATGGCTACACGGAAAATCTGTTCGACGGCTCGGATATTGACGGCCGCGATCTCTATTCACTGCGCGGGACTCTGCGACTCGAGCCGGGTCCGGACACGGTGATCGACATTATCGGCTATTATTTCGAAGAAGATGACGATCGCTCGCGCATTCAGAAACAGCTTTGCGCCCGCGACCCGACCGGCGTTCTCGGCTGTGCGCCCAACGCTTTGCGTGCCGAGCCAGTGAACGGTAACGCGACGCTCGCCTCGATATTCGCCTCGCAGGAACTGCTTGGCATTTCGGGCGGCGCAGCGTTTCTGCCGCTTGGCCTGAGTAGTCTTTATGGGCCGGATACCTATGCCAATACGGTGGTTCCGGAAGACGTCCGGCAGGTCAATATCGACTTCAATCCGACCTATTTCGCCGATGAATGGTATATTCAAGGCCGGTTGGAGCATGATTTCGGCCCGATCGCGCTGACCGTTATCGGCGGGTATCAGGAAACATCGATTGATACCCAGACCGATTACAATCTGACCAACGCAAGCCCATTCGACGCGACGGCGCGCACAGCGTTTGCAACTCTCGCGGGTTTTGCCGCCAATCCGGCGACCTCGCGCTTTTTCGCACCGGCCTTCAACGCACTGCTGCCCAACGGGCCGACCGGTGCCGCCTGTACGTCGAATGCCAATCTCAGCTATGCCGGTATATTCGGCGGCGATGTTTTCGGTTGCGCGAACAACAGCATCGAATTTGACCGGTCGCGTAGCGAATCGCGGCAATATTCGATAGAGGCGCATATCGACTCCGATCTCGACGGGCCGTTCAACTTCCTGCTCGGCGCGATCTATTTCAACCATCGCAACCGTGGTGGCGATTATTTCGTCAACGCGTTCGGTCTCGACTATGCTGGCGGCATTCTGGGCGGTTTGACCAGTGCAGCCACCGCACAAGGCACGTTCGATGCCGTTTTTGCAGCGACGGGCGATGCAGCAGCAGCCGCTGCCGCCGCCGCGGCGGTTCCAACGACCTTTCAAGGACCGACATTCTTCAACAGTGAAACGGATTCCTTTACGCTGGAATCCTATGGCATATTCGGTGAAGTCTATATCGACATCACCGATAATCTCCGGCTGACTGCCGGTGCGCGCTATTCGAACGACGAGAAATTCGTTCGCGCCCGCTCGCCGCTGCTGGCCGTGCAGATACCGTTCGGGACCGCCGATGTGAACGGCTTCCTTAGCAATAATTTCGATGGAGACGGCCAAACCGCAGGCCAGCAGGCCTTCCGCGAAGACCGTGTGACGTTCGACGAAATCACCGGTCGTGTCGTACTCGACTGGCAATGGTCGCCCGACAATCTCCTCTACGCGTCCTGGGCGCGCGGTTACAAATCGGGCGGCATCAATCCGCCGTTCGATCCGATTTTCAATGTGCCGCAGGCTTTTGCGCCGGAGATCATCAACTCCTTCGAGATCGGTTCGAAGAATACGCTTGCCGACGGGGCGGTGCAGCTCAACGCGACTCTGTTCTATTATGATTATTCGGACTTGCAGCTGAGCCGCATCCTTAACCGGACTTCGTTTAACGACAATACCGATGCCGAAGTCTGGGGTATCGAGCTGGAGGCGGTGATCTCGCCGCACCCGGCATGGCTGTTCAACTTCGGGGCCAGTTTCCTCGAAACGAGCATCGCCGACGGTTTCAGGACCAACACGCGGGATCCGTCAGGTGGTCGCAGCGATACCGTGATCATCAAGGATCTGGCATCCGCGGCGAACTGTGCCGTTATCCCGGACGTTGCCGGTAACTCGGTCGGTTCGAATGCGTTCGTCAATACGATCAACGGTGCAGTTGGCGGCGGGTTGTTGCAACCCACCACACCGGTTCCGGGAACCTCGACAACCGGTGCCTTCTCTTTCTGCGGCGCCCTTCAGGCCGCCGCGGCGGGTAACATCGGAGCGTTCAACCCGGCGCTCGCAGCGCTGCAGCCATTGCTCGACAGCTTTGGCAGCTTTACCGTTTCCGATGGTGCGCCGGTCAATATCGGGGGCAATCAGCTCCCTGGTGCGCCTAATCTCAAATTCTCGGTCGGCGGACAATATACCGCCGATTTCGATAACGGGATGAGCCTTGTGCTTCGCGGGGACTATGCGCTTACGGGTCGGCAGTTCTCCCGGGCCTTTAACGACCCGGTGGATCGGATCCCGTCGTTCGGCATCGCCAATGCGCAGGTGCAACTGAATGGTAATGACGATCGCTGGTTCGTCCGGGCGTTCATCCAGAATATTTTCGATAACAACGCCGTCACCGGCCAATATGTGACAGACCCGTCCTCGGGGCTGTTCACCAACATCTTCACTCTGGAACCGCGCCGCTACGGCATCGCCGCCGGCTTCAATTTCTAGAGCGAAATCATTTGCGAAAAAAAGGGCGCCGCGTTTGACGTGGCGCCCTTTTTCGTGCGTTTAGAAAAGAGAATGTCCGATTGCCGATTCCGGCTGCAAAACCGGGATTGCGACACCAAAGATTGAGGAGCATCGCCATGTCAGACGCCCGCGAATTCGACGTCATCGTCTATGGATCCACCGGCTATACCGGCCGATTGGTCGCCGAATATATTTCGCAAAACTATGCCGGAGATCTGCGCTGGGCGATGGCCGGGCGCAGCGCCGACAAACTGGCGTCCGTGCGCGACGAGATTGGCGCGCCGGCCGATACGCCGCTGGTCGTCGCCGATGCCGACGATCCGCAATCGCTCGCGGAGATGGTCGCGCGTACCCAATGCGTCGCCACCACGGTGGGGCCCTATCAGCTCTATGGAGAGCCGCTGGTCGCGGCTTGCGCGGAAGCCGGCACGGATTATGTCGATCTATGCGGCGAGCCGGCCTGGATGCGCCAGATGATCGACCGCTATGACGCACAAGCGAAAGAAAGTGACGCACGGATCGTCTTCTCCTGCGGCTTCGACTCTATCCCTTTCGATCTCGGCATCTGGTTCGTCCAGCAAGCAGCCCAGGAAACATTCGGCAGCCCGGCCGCGCGCATTCGGGGCCGGGTACGCGGGATGCAGGGTACATTTTCGGGTGGCACGGCCGCCAGCCTCAAAGCGACGATGGCAGCGGCCGCGAAGGACCCGGAAGTCGTCAAACTGCTGATGAACCCGTTCTCGCTGACGCCGGGCTTTCAGGGCCCCGAGCAGCCGCTGGGCAATGTGGTCGACTATGAAGCCGATCTCGATAGCTGGGTCGCGCCTTTCATCATGGCTGCGATCAACACGCGCAACGCCCATCGTACCAACTTCCTGCTTGGCCACCCTTATGGCGAAGATTTCGCCTATGACGAGATGATGCTCACCGGGCCGGGCGACAGCGGCGAAGCGGCGGCGAAAGCCGTGGCAAGCGATAATTCGCTGGCGAGCGAAGACGGTCCGAAGCCCGGCGAAGGCCCCAGCAAGGAAGAACGCGAGGCGGGTTTCTACGATGTTTTGTTCGTAGCCGAAGGTCCGGATGGCGGGCGGGTGACCGCCGGTGTGACGGGCGACAAGGATCCGGGCTATGGCTCGACATCGAAAATGATCGCCGAAAGCGCGATTTGCCTCGTTCGCGACGTTCCCAACGCACCGGGCGGCATATTGACGCCGGGCGCGGTTATGGCCGCGCCGTTGATCGAACGGCTCGAAGCCAATGCGGGGTTGACCTTCAAACGGGAAAGTTAGGCCCAGCGCACCAGCACGTCCTCGACTGGCACCGTGCCGGTTGCATCGCCGATTTGCGCCGGGGTTTCGGAGAAGCGCGGCGCGGGCATCGGCTGCATGATGTCGTTGCGCTCGGCAAAGGTTCCACGCGCCACATTGTGCGGATGGGACGGCGCCTCGGCGATCGACAACACGGGTGCGACGCAGGCGTCGCTACCTTCGAAATGGGTTGCCCATTCCTCGCGCGTCCGGCTGGCGAACTTCGCCGCGAAGGTCTCGATCATCTTTGGCCACCCGGCCTTTTCGCCTTGTGGAAATTCGTCGGGATCGAGCTCAAGCTTGGCGAGCAATTCGGCATAGAATTGCGGTTCTATCGCGCCGACCGCCATGTAACCGCCATCGGCCGCTTCATAGCAGCGATACCAGGGCGCACCGCCGTCCAGTAGATTGGCCTCGCGTTCGGCCTTCCACAAGCCCCCGGCATGGAAGGCGTAGAACATGCTCATTAGGATTGCCGCACCGTCGGTCATCGCCGCGTCGACGACCTGGCCTTTGCCGGTTTCGCGCGCCGAAAGAATGGCGGCCAGTACACCCGAGACGAGAAACATCGTCCCGCCACCATAATCGCCGACAAGGTTGAGCGGCGGCGGCGGCGGCGCACCTTTCCGACCGATTGAACCAAGCGCGCCTGTGATGGCGATATAGCCGATGTCATGGCCCGCGCTCTGGGCGAGTGGGCCATCCTGACCCCAGCCTGTCATCCGGCCATAAACGAGCTTTGGGTTACGAGCATGGCAATCTTCCGGCCCCAGGCCGAGTCGTTCCATAACGCCGGGGCGTTGCCCTTCGAGCACGGCATCCGCCTTGGCGATCAAGCCCATCGCCTGATCGCGTTGCGCCTTCTCCTTCAGGTTAAGCTCCGCAGTCTGCCGTCCTCGATTCAACACGACATTGCCCGGCATATTGGCCATCGCGCCGCTGCCCGGTCGGCCGATCCGGACGATATCGGCGCCCATATCCGCCAAAATCATTCCGGCGAGCGGTACGGGTCCGATCGCGTCGAATTCGACTATCCTGCATCCGGCGAGCGGCCCTTTTTTGTCGGTAGTCAAAGCGATGCTCCTGTTCCTCGAAGGCTTATTCGGCCAGTTCCTTGAGCGGTATTGCCGCATCGGCCAGCTTGGTGGGATCGGGGGCGGTTCGGCCGATGACGAGTTTGCGCCCCTGCACATAATCCTTGGTCGCGTTGACGCAGTCGAGTGCGATGACGCGACCGTTTTTAAGATAGACAATTGAAAAGCTGCGAGCGTCGGGATCGCCGCGTACGACGGTCGCGTCATGTCCGATCGACAGGCCCACGGTCTGAAGCTTCAGATCATATTGGTTCGACCAGAACCAGGGAATCGCATCATAGGCGACCGACTGGCCCAATATCGTCTTCGCAACGATCCCGGCCTGGTCATTGGCGTTCTGAACCGATTCGAGGCGGATAGTCGCGCCGTCGGCGAAGGGGTTGGCATGGGCCGCGCAATCGCCGATCGCGAAGATGTCGGGAAGGCTCGTTCGGCATTGCGCGTCGACGAGCACGCCGTTGCCGCCATCCGCGCCCGCGGCGATCAGGGGTTCGGTCGCCGGAACGATGCCGATGCCGACTATCACCATGTCTGTCGCAACGGTTTCGCCATCCGCAAGCTCCACGCCCGTCGCCTGACCGCTCTCACCGACGATAGCGGTTACCGTGACGCCGGTCCGCAGATCGACGCCATGGGTGCGATGCTCGGCTTCGTAGAATGCTGACAATTCCTCGCCCGCGACCCGCGCCAGCACCCGATCGAGCGCTTCGAGCAATATGACCGTTTTGCCAAGTTTGGATAGAACCGCGGCCGCCTCCAGGCCGATATAGCCGCCGCCCACAATGGCGATCCGGTCCACACTGTCGAGCTGCGCCATTATCGCATCGACGTCCGCCCGCGTACGCACCGCATGAACGCCGTTGAAATCGTGGCCCGGGCAGTTCAGCGTGCGCGGGACGCCTCCGGCGGCCCAGATTAGATGGCTATAGCCGAGTGCCTGGCCATCTTCGAACGTCAATTCATGCCGTCCCGCGTCGACCTTCGCGACGTGATGGCCGAGTATCATCCGGATATCGCGTTCGTCCCAGAACTTTTCGGGCCGGATCATGATCCGCTCGAACGGCTTTTCGCCGGCGAAATATTCCTTGGAAAGCGGCGGGCGTTCGTACGGATATTCCGGTTCGTCGCCGATTAACGCAATCGTACCTTCGAATTTTTGTTGGCGCAGCATGATGGCCGCTTGCGCACCGCCATGCCCCGCGCCGACTATGGCGATATCGACCCCGTTTCTCATGGCGATAGCCTAGCCGAGTTCAGCCCATTTTCAACAGACGGAAAATTTACCGGCGACGGCGCCTACCGATAGCGCCGTCATCGCTTGCGCGTCGGCTCGGCTGAGATAAGGTGCGCGAAACGGGAGACAGTCGCATGATGAATTCGCCGATCTGTTCGATGCTCGATATCGATTTTCCCCTGCTCGCCTTTTCGCATTGTCGGGATGTCGTAGCGGCGGTGTCGAAAGCCGGAGGAATGGGCGTTTTCGGTGCCGTCGGTCTGGGTCCGGATCGCCTACGCGAAGAGCTTGACTGGATCGACGCGCATGTCGACGGCAAGCCTTATGGCCTGGACTTGATCGTACCGAATCGGTTCGAGGGCAAAGGCCGGAAGGTCGATCCCGGTAAGATCGCCGCGTCCATTCCCGACACGCATACCGCGTTCGTCAACGATATTCTCGCCGATCACGATATCGATAGCGAAGGCGTCGTCGAATCACGCGGTATATCGAGCAACTTCGCGCGCAACCTGAGCGAGGATGGCGCCGGCACCAGCCTCGAAGTCGGTTTCGAATATCCGATCAAGCTGGTCGCCAACGCGCTTGGCGTTCCGCCTCGGATAATGCTCGATCTGGGCAGACAGCATGGCGTTCCGGTGGCAGCTTTGGTCGGGGCGAAGGAGCATGCAGTGGCGCAGGTCAGCGCCGGCGTCGATATTCTCGTCGTGGCCGGCGGCGAGGCGGGCGGCCATTGCGGCGACGTGTCGACGATGGTGCTGATTCCCGAAGTGGCACGGGCCGTGCGGGATATGGGCGCCGATACGCCGATCCTTGCGGCGGGCGGCATCACGACGGGGGAACAGATGGCGGCCGCCATGGCGATGGGCGCGGCGGGCGCATGGTGCGGTTCGGTCTGGTTGACCACGGCCGAGGCCGAAACCAATCCCGTGGTGAAGGAGAAGATGCTGGCGGCCAGTTCGCGTGATACCGTGCGATCGCGTTCGCGGACCGGCAAGCCTTCGCGGCAGTTGCGATCGCCCTGGACCGATGCCTGGGAGGCCGAAACCGCCCCGAAACCGCTGCCGATGCCGATGCAGTCGATGGTCTCCGAACCCGCGCTCAAGAAGATCGACAAACTCAGCCAGAACGGACATCAGGGCGCCAAGGATCTGGCGACCTATTGGGTAGGCCAAGGGGTCGGGTTGATGGACCAGCCGATGTCCACGGGCCAGGTCGTCCAGCAGTTCAAAGAAGAATTTGTCACCGCTTTCGAGCGATTATCGCGATTGATCGGCCCCTAACTGTCATAATGCGTCTGGGTCGGGGCATCGATCTGATAGAGTAACTGCTGCCAATCTTCGTCGAGATCGGCGGCCGACGGCAAGGGTATCTGGTTGAGGCAATAATCGGTCAGACTTCGTCTTGGCCGTTTTTCCACCGCCCATTTCGCCAATGTTGCCAACGGTATCTTGTCGGTGAAGCACAGGCCCATCCTGCCATCGCCGGCCCAGCGGACGATTGCTGGTAATCGGGCAAGATTTTCGAAATGTATTGGCACAGGCCCACTGGTTCGGGCAATCTCCGGACACTCGATTTTGGCGCCCGTTTGCGAGATGTCGAGAACCGGAGCCATGATCATGACATGCTCGGTTTCGAGGCGGGCTATGATGTCGACCTCCAGCCGAGGGGTGCGCGGAACGATGCTGGGGACTGGCGGCTGGAAGATCGTATCCGGATCGATTTTTTCGGCGAACTCGAAACCGGCGCAATCGTCCTTCGTCCAGGCGATGCGGCCCAAGACGGACTTTCCGCCACGGAATTCGATGAGTTGTTTTTCGCGTTTCTGTAGCGGCGCAAAAGTGCGCGCCATCATTCCGGAGCGAGAGATGTTTTTTACGATACACAATTGCTGGGAATATTGCCCGACATGGCGCGCCTGTTGCAATACTGCGCGATGACGGACCGCATTGCGGCGGTCGCCCAAATGTTGGCGGGCGACGTCATGAGCTTCGTTAGCCACAAAGTTTTGCTCTTGTACCGTCATGTACATATCCTCTTCAAAATTCCGAGCGTCCAATTCTCCAATGCAAAATAACTGTCTATCTGGACTCGAAAATTTTTTGGGGCTGGGTGGATTAATAATATTTCCGGTATCGGTATGACGACTATTCGGCAGGCGGATCAGGCGTGGAAATAGCTACTCACGCCAGTTTCATCCATCCGATTATCGCAATGTTTCAGCCGGTCTGCGACTCGGCATCGGGCTTTATGATTCTGCGCAACTCGGGCTCGAGCGACCGGCGAACCGCCATCGTCAATTGGGCCAGTAAATAAGCGTGTCGTCGGGGCCGGCGCGCTCGGCCAAAGTCCGGTCGACGGCAATCGGCGCTTCGATCGTATAGGGATAGAGGGCGGGTCGGCCGCCGTCCCGGTGTCTATCCAGCAGCGCGCGCATTTGCGCCACCCGCTCGGGATGGCGATCCGCAAGGTCGGCTTGCTCGGTGGGGTCTTCGGCAAGGTTGAACAGCCACACCCGATCGGGGCGTTCGCTGATCTGGAGTTTCCAGTCGCCCTGCCGCACGACGCGATAATAGCCGCTCTGCCAGTATAGCGCGTCATGCGCGCGTTCGAGGTCGCCGGATGGCGGCAGCAAGTTCACACCGTCAATTACGACGCCTTCGGGCAACGGCGCACCTGCGGCGGCTGCCAGGGTCGGCATAAGATCTATATGCTGAACCGGTGTTGCATCACGGCTGCCCCGTGCGATCCGGGCCGGCCAGCGGATGAAGAGCGGTACGCGAATACCGCCTTCGAAAAATGTCAGTTTCCAACCGCGATATGGATCGTTGATATCCGGCAGGCCGACATATCCCGCGCCGCCATTGTCGCTCGAAAAGACGATGATCGTATTGTCGGCTAGGCCTTGCGCCTCGAGCTCGTCCATGATCTCGCCGACGCTGCGATCGAGCGCACGGACCATCGCCGCATAGGTGCGCAGCCGGTGCGGCTGGATATCGCCGACGGCCTCATAATCGGCGCGGGTGGCCTGGAGCGGCGTATGGACGCCCCAATGGGCGAGATAGAGGAAAAAGGGCCGGTTGCGGTTGGCGCGAATGACGTTGATCGCCTCTTCCGTCCACCAGTCGGTGAGATAGCCGCCGGGCTCGAACCATTCGGAACCGTTGAACGAGGCGGCGAACTGCATCCGCGCCCAGAGGAACTGGTCGATCGGATCGAAATCGAGCCGCGCGTTCACGACATCAGGATGATCTTCGGGTAGAAACAGTCCGCTCGCCATCAACAGGCTCTCGTCGAAGCCCTGGGCATTCGGCTCGAACTCCCCGCCGCGCCCGAGATGCCATTTTCCTATATGAACAGTGTGATAGCCGGCTTCGCCCAGCACTTCGGCGATGGTCACTTCGGATCCGGGCAAGCCCTGCTCGGCATAGGGCGGGGCGCTTTCCGCCCGGGCGCGATCCCATTCGAGCGGCGGCAGGCCGGAACTCTCCGAGTCCGACAGCATATTGACGATCCTGCCCATGCCGTCCGGCGTCGGTGTGAACTCAAAACCCGTGCGGGTCGGATAGCGGCCGGTCATCAACATCGCCCGGCTCGGCGCGCAACTTGCCGTACCCGCATAGGCCTGCTCGAAGATCATGCCTTCGGCCGCCAGCCGATCGATATTGGGCGTCGGCATACGCCTGCCGGCGACACCGCCGCCAAAGGTCGAGATATCGTTGATGCCGAGATCGTCGGCCAGGATGAATACGATATTGGGCGGCCGATCTCCGATCGGCATCTCGGCGGTTTCAGGTCCTGCGGCCCATGTTACAGGGCGGTTTTCGGCGACCTCCACCTTTCCGCTGTTGGATGCGATATAGAGGATGATGGCCTGCCGGTTGAACCAGGCGATTCCACCGCCGATCACGCCCACAGCCAGAATTGCGACCAGGATTTTCTTGATCATGCCGCCCCCTTTTCCATACCCATCATGACACGGATCGAAGGGATGGAACTAGCCCGTTGCCGGTTGCGGTGCCTCATCCTCCTTGGATAGAAAGCGTGCGATCCGGGCACTGGCGCGGTGCTGTAGGATCGCGAGTGCCGGGATCAACAGCATCAGCAGGATCGTGCCGAACAGCACGCCAAAGCCGAGACTGGCCGACATCGGGATCAGAAACTGCGCTTGCAAACTCGTTTCGAAAGTGATCGGTGCGACGCCGAGAAAGGTCGTGACCGAGGTGAGTACGATCGGGCGAAAGCGCGATTTGGCCGCGGTAATGATCGCCGTCCTGATCTCGTCGCCTTCCTCCACACGCTCGTTAATGAAATCGATCAGGATCAGCGACCCGTTCACGATCACCCCCGACAGACCGATGATGCCGAACATGCTCAAAATGCCCACGGACAGGCCGAGGATCAGATGGCCGATCAAGGCGCCGATGATGCCGAACGGGATCGCCGCGATAATGATCAGCGGTTGCACATAGGATCGGAACGGCACCGCGAGCAGAATGTAGATCAATAGCAATGCGACGAGAAAGGCGGTGCCCAGATCGCCGAAACTGTCTTCCTGTTCAGCCTGTTCGCCGCCGAAATCGAACAGCAGCTGCGGGTGATCGCGCTGCATCGCGGGCAACACGTCTTCCTCGAGCTGGCGCGTGATCTCCTGACCGGTGACGACGGTCGTATCGACATTGGCGCTGACGGTAACGACCCGCCGGCCGTCCTGCCGCCGGATTACCGATGGCGACTCGCCGAAAGAGACATCGGCGATTTCGCTCAACGCCACCTCGCCCCCGGGCACGCGAACCCGGAACTGCTCGACATCGATGATCGAGTTGCGCTCGTCCTCCGGCAAGCGGACATAGACCCGGACATCCTCGCGGCCGCGCTGTACGCGCACCGACTCATCGCCGAAAAAGGCGGCGCGCACCTGGGCCGCGACATCCTGCAGCGTCAGGCCAAGGGTTCGCGCGGAAGGTTTGAGGCGTAGCTGAATCTCTTCCAGCCCGGCGTCCTGATCGGTCTCGATATCGAACACACCCTCGAACCGGGCGAGATCACGCATCAGATCGTCGGATATACGGGTGAGCGTTGCGGTATCGGGATGCGACAATTCGACGCTGACGGGCGCCCCGGCGGAAAACAGGTCCGATGCAAAGACCAGCGATCGCGCCTCGGGAACCGGGCCCACGGCATCCCGCCAGGCATCCTCGAACAGAGCGGAGGAGATATCGCGTTCGTCGCCGGGCAGCAGACTGAACTGGACGGCCGCCCGGTTCGCGCCGGTCGTACTCGTACCGCCATCGGGGCCGCCGCCGGCGGTGGTCTGCCCGATAGTCGTATAGATTCCGCGCACCAGATCGGGCGCGTCTTCGGGGCGTTCGGCCTCGATTTCGGCCATGGCTTCGCGGCCGCGCTGTTCGATGAAGCGTGCGATTTCCTCGGTGCGCTCGACCGGTGTACCGGCCGGCATTTCGAGCGTCGCCCGTACGATATCGCCTTCGACATTGGGGAAGAATTCGACTTTCAGAATCCCGGCCGGAACGAGCGATATGAAGACGATCACAAGTGCGACCGCACCGGCCAGGATGATTGCCGGCGCATCGACCGCAAAGCGCAACGCCCGATCGAGCGGGCCGTTGACGAACCATTGGAAGCGCGCGTCCACGGCTTTTTGCACGCGATCGAAGAACACAGTCACACGCGATTTCGATTGATAGCCGGGTGGCGGCAAATGGCTGAGATGATTGGGCAGAACCAGCAGGCTCTCGATCAGCGACAGTGCCAGCACCGTGACGATGACGAGCGGGATATCGAACAGCAATTTTCCGAATACGCCGCCGATCGCGAATAGCGGAGAGAAAGCCGCGGCGGTCGTCAGAACCGCGAAGATCACCGGCATGGTCACGCGCCGCGCGCCGAGGATCGAGGCGGATAGGCCGCGGCGCCCCCGTTCGCGCTCGGCATAGATATTCTCGCCGACCACGATCGCATCGTCGACGACCAGGCCGAGCGCGAGAATGAATCCGAACAGCGAGAACATGTTGATACTCGATCCGACCACATCGAGCACCGCGATGGCGCCGACAAAGGTGATCGCGATGCCGAACGCGACCCACATGGCAAGCCGGATGTTGAGGAACAGGGTAAGTGCGACGAGCACCAGCGCCAAGCCGATCGCAGCATTCTTGACCAGCAGGCTCAGCCGGTCCTCGAACACTTCCGAATCGTCGTTCCAGATCGCATAGTCGATATTCTCGGGCAGGGTCCGCGCGAAGTCTTCCTCCAGGTACCGCTCCACCTGTTCGGCAATATCGAGCACACGCTCGTCGCTCGTCCGGAAGACTTCGACAAAGGCCACCGGCGTACCGTTGTAAAAGGCGCTCAGATCGTTGTCCTCGAACGCGTCGACCACGGTGGCGACATCGCCGAGCCGGATTATCGTACCGTCCGACCGACTGATCAGCACGATCTCTTCGAAATCCGACTGGCCGTAATTCTGGCCGAGGGTGCGGATCCGCACTTCTTCGGACGCGGTGTCGATCGAGCCCGCAGGACTGTCGAGGCTGCTTGCAGCGACGGTTCGCGATATGTCGGTCAGCGAGAGGCCATAGGCGCGCAGCGTATCCTGCGGCACTTCGATCGACACCTCATAGTCGCGCACGCTGCTCGTTTCGACATAGGATACCTCACTGAGTGCGGAGAGCTGATCCTCAAGTTGATAGGCCAGCGCTTTGAGCGCGCTTTCGCTGACATCGCCATAGAGTGCGATCTGCATCACACTCTGCCGCGTCGTCAGCTCGCGGACATCGGGCTCCTCGGCATCGGCGGGAAAGGTCTGGATCTGGTCCACTTCGCTTTTGATATCGTCGAGCGCCCGGGCGATTTCCGTGCCGAGTTCGAGCTCGACAAGCACGCTGCCCAGTCCTTCGGAAGCCGTCGAGCGGACCTCCTTGACCCCCTCGACACTTTCGACCGCCTCCTCGATCTTCTGGATGATCGATTCCTCGACCTCCTCCGGCGTCGCGCCCGGATAGATGACGCTGACCTGGACCGTGTCGAGGCTGCTTTCGGGAAAAACCTCCTGGACGATGGTTCCATAGGAGATGAGGCCTGCGATTAGCAGAAAGGCGGCAAGCAGGTTGGATGCGACGCCGTTGCGCGCCATGTAGCCGACGGCCCCGCCGCCCTGCGTATTGTCGACATGGGTCGATCCAGGGGGAGCATAGCGGCTCACTCGGTTTCGGTGTCCTCGATCGGCTCGTCTTCGTCATCCGCAGTGCGCACGCGCATCCCGTCGGTCGCGACGCCGATATCGCCGATGATAACCCGCGGATTGCGTCCAAGTGGGCCCGCGCGGACGAAGACTTCGGTATCCGTGCGCTGGATTACCTCGACGGCGATGACACGCAGTCGGCCTTCCCGTGCGAGCCAGACCTGGTTGCCGGGCCGAAGCGCGGCAACCGGAATAGCCGCATATCTCGACAAAGCGAGACCGTCGATCGCGACTTGGACGAAGCTGCCGACCAGCAATGGGGGACCCGTCGCCGCACCTTCGTCGTCGGCGCCCGGTTCGCCGTCGGGCTGTTCCGCCGCCAGCCGGCCGCGCTGCATCGGATTGGGCACGCGCAGGAACACGTCGATCGTGCGGGTTTCCGGATTGAGCACCGGATCGGCGCGGTCGACGAACGCCTGCCAGCGATAGCGCCGGCCGCCATAATCGGCATAGACGGACGCTTCGATCCGTTCTCCGCCGCGCTGCCAAAGGCCGGGGATCAGCGCCGCCTCGCGTTGGGTCAGCGGGACGACGACGTCGAAAGTTCCGGACGCAACGATTTCGGCCAGCGATTGACCGGGTGAAACATAGCTGCCGCGCGCGGCATTTTCGGATCGGACCAGCCCGGCGAAAGGCGCGCGAACCGTGGTTCGGCCAAGCGCGAGTTGCGCATCGCCGAGCTGGGCCCGGGCGCGTTGCAGCGCGGCCTGCGCGGCTTGGAGCTGGGGCAGGCGCAGCGTCAGGCTGGCCGGTTCTCCGTCGCCGGCTTCCGATGGTGCGGTCTGCCGATTGGCCGCCAGCCGCTCGGGCGGGAGTATCTGTGCCGCGAAATCGTCGGGATCGACGCCGGCAAAGGGATTCGGTGTGCGGCGGGCTTCGCGCTCCTGGAACCGCTCATATTCGCGCCGGGCAAGAACCGCTTCCTCTTCGGCTTCGAGCAGCGCGACGCCCTGCTGCGCGACATCGGCCCGCGCCGTCGCCACCTGATTGCGATAGTCGGTCGGATCGATGCGGAATAACACCTCGCCTCGGCCGACCGCGCGGCCTTCGATGAGGTTCGGACTCACATAGACGAGCTTGCCGGGTATTTCGGCGGCCAACACCAGTTCCTCGCGTGCCTGGACGGTGCCGGCTCCCTCGACGGTCAGTCGACCGGTGCGGATTTCGGCGGCTACGGTCTGGACCAGCGGTGCACGCTGATCGGGCGGCCGTTCGTCGGGCGATGGCCTGACGAGTATGAGCAGCGCCGCGATGACGACCGCGCCGAGCACGATGCCGATGGCGATGAGGCGGTTTCGGGTCACGCGTCTGTCTCCGCTTTACGAATCATCATTGCCTCCAGCGTCGTCTCCGGGTTCCGGGCGATCGACGAGCGGGACGTCCGGCACCGTGTCCGCCTCGGTCCATCCGCCGCCCAGCCCGCGATAGACGGCGAGCTGCGCCAGCGCGACATCGCGTCCTGCAGCGGAGAGCGAAGAACGCACCTGATACACGGTCCGCAGCGCATCGAGATAGTCGGTGAAGGCCGAAACGCCGCCGGAATAGCGTTCCGCCTGAAGGTTCGCCGACGCTTCGGCTTCCTCCAGTTGCGCAAAAAACAGCGCATAGCGTTGCCGTTGCTCTTCATAATCTTCGAGCGCCGCGGTCATTTCGCGATAGGCGGTCAGCACCGTCCGTGCATAGCTCGCGGTCTGCTGAGCATAGCGGGCTTCGGCGACGTCTATATTCGCGCGAATCCGGCCACCTTGGAAGAGCGGCGCGGTCAGACCGGCGCCGAGATTGATCACCCAATTGTCGAGAATGTCGAACACGCCGGAGGGGGTGTCGCTCTGGGATCCCAGCGTCGCGGAGAGCGATAGCGACGGAAACATTTCGGCGCGGCGCGCGCCGACCCGAAACCGCGCGGCTTCGAATCGCTGGGCCGCCGCCGCGACATCGGGCCGCTGGACGAGAAGCTCGGCCGGAAGCCCGGTCGGCACCGGATCGAAGATGAGGCGCGGGGTCAGCCGATCGCCCATTTCCGCGCGCAAGGTTCCGGGATAACGGCCGAGCAAGACCGCCAGTCGTCCCTCGGCCGCCGTCAATTGGCTCTCGCGCTGCGGCAGGCCTGCCTGGGTATTCCGATAATCCTGGCGAAGCTGGTACAGTTCGAAGGATGAAGCGAGGCCCCGATCGTAACGCCGTTCGGTACTCTCGACGCGATCCTGAAGAATATCGATCGTTGCGACCGAAAGGGCGATTTGGGCACGCAGATCGACCACTTCGAAATAGGTCGAGATGGTTTCGGCGAGCGCGCTGAGCCGGGCGGCCCGCAAATCGGCCTCCGCCGCGATCAGATCCGCTCGCGCGGCGCGGGCATCGTTGCGCGCCCGGCCCCAGAAATCGAGCTCATAGGCGAAGTCGAGGCCCGTCGAGTAGGTTTCGTTGGTCAGCCGGCTCGGGCCGTTGCCGCCGATCGCTCCGAAGTTGGTGCCGGCGAGCGGGGTATCCGAATAATTGGCGCCGCCCGTCGCATTGAGCGTCGGAAGTCGATCCGCGCCCGCGATTCGCGCTTGCGCCCGCGCTTCTTCGACCCGCGCCGCCGCTTCGGCGATGTCGAGATTGGCGATCAACGCTTCCTCGACCAGCCGGTTGAGCGTCGGATCGTTGAAATCATGCCACCAGTGAAGCGGCGCCCGTGCCGTCAGCCCGTCGATTTCATCATAGTCCGACGGCAGCTCGGCAACCGGTGTCGGCAATCTTTCCGGCGGCGAGAAGTCAGCGCAGGCGGTGAGTGTGCCAGCCA
Organism: Pseudomonadota bacterium; assembly: GCA_039180285.1. Classification (GTDB taxonomy): domain Bacteria; phylum Pseudomonadota; class Alphaproteobacteria; order Sphingomonadales; family Sphingomonadaceae; genus Parasphingopyxis. Next base: position 37,470 of record JBCDDN010000003.1, read on the forward strand.
GCATGACTAAACCGATACTGGGAAAATACCTTCTCACACCTTGGAACTCATATGCGCATTGAAACACAGCGGCACCCTGTGCCATATCCGATTTTGAACGGCAACGTTTAAAAATACGCAAGCGTTCACTAAATGAACGCAATTGGAGGGATTAGCGATTACCGACACGCCCGAACTTGCGCAGGACAATCCGCTGCGGCCTTCGTCGCGGCGCAAGATCGATGCGATTCTGGGCGCCGCGAAACAGGAGTTTTTCGCCAACGGGCTCGGTGAGGCGACGATCGAGGCGATCGCCAAGCGGGCGGACGTATCCAAAGTTACGATCTACAATCAATTCGGGAGCAAGGACGCCCTCTTCTCGCAAGTCATCGATGCCGAATGTCAGCGGATGCGGGCGGTTATCATAGGGCAATTGTCTGACGACGTTCCGCTGCGCGAAACCTTATGCGCGTTCGGCGAAGTGATGCTGATGATGCTGACCAACCCCGAAGTGGTGCGTTTCGAGCGCATATTGGCGGCGGAGGCGGGACGCGACCCCAAAATCGGCGAACGGTTTTTGATTTCCGGACCGAGAGTCATGCGACGAACACTCGCCGAGATATTGTCCGACGCAGCCGATCGGGGCGAGTTGGTGCTGGACGACGCCGAGGCGGCCGCCGAACAGCTCGGCGCCATGATCAAGGGTTTTCTGGATGTCGAGCTGCGCTTCGGTCAGTCGCCCGACATATCCCCAGAGACGCGGACACGCCGGGTCAAGCGGGCCGTCGATGCCTTTCTGCGCGCCTATGCCGGATGGGATTGACCGCTACTCGGCGGCCTCGGCATAGACATGCGCGTCCCAGACCGGCTGTTTCGGCGCGGGCAGGCCGGTTTCGTCTTCGCAGTTGGCGCGCAGCGTTTCGATGTCCGGGCCGGTGTTGAACGGGCCGTCGCTCTCGCTGCGGGCCGCGCGCATCTCTTCGCGCATTTTTGCGGTCGCACTTTCGTCGACGGTGCCCTTTTCATCGGCAATCACGCCGTAGTCGCGGGCGCCGTTGACGGTCACCAGTCCCTGGCGGATTTCCAGGCCGACCAGTTCGGGGTCGCGTTCCAGCGGATCGCCCCAGCCGCCACCGCCCCAGGTGATGAAGTGCAGCAGATCGCCTTCCTTGATCTCGATATCATCCTGTTTGTTGCCCACGACCTCCGTCGTGCCATCGGCGCGCTCCAAAACCTTGCGCGCGCGGCTGCCCGGTTCGCCGCCATTGACGCCCCAGGGATAGGTGAACCAGCGATCGTCATGGATGGCGATGATGCCCGGTTCGAGAAACCGGTAGGTCATATGAATGCCGTTGCCGCCACGATTCAGCCCCGCGCCACCGGTATCGGCCAGCGCTTCATAGCGTTCGATCCGCATCGGGAAATAGCGTTCGAGAAACTCGTTCGGAACGTTGGTGAACCCGGGCCAAAGCGAATGACCATCCGGCCCGTCGCCGAAGGGTTTGCCCGGAATGCCGCCAAATCCGATCTGGAACAGCTGGAACCATTCGCCCTCTTTGTCGAAGCCCGAATACATGAGATGGGGGCTTGAGGAGAAGCCGGCGGCGCAAAGGAATTCCGGCGCCCGCTGACCGAGCAGCCCGCCGAGAATATCGAAAATCCGGCCCAGTGCATGTGTACGCCCCGCCAGAGCCGCCGGGTATTTCGGTTTGAGCAGCGAGCCTTCGGGAATGCGCACCTCGACGAGATCGTAAAAGCCGTCGTTGAACAGGATCTGCGGATCGAAGACCATGATCATGTAGATGCCGAAGAACATCTTGAACATGTTTTCGTTCAGCAGGAAGTTGATCGAACTTGGTGCCTGCGGGTCGGTGCCCTCGAAATCGAGGATCACCTTGTCTCCCTCTCGCCACATGGTGCAGCTGATCTTATAGGGCCCGTTGCCGACGCCGTCGTCGCACAGATAATCGGTGAAGCTGACCGGCTCCACGCCGATCGACTGCTCGATCAGCGCTTTCATCGCGCGGTGGTTGCGGGCGAGAAGGAGATCGGTAGCCGATGCGAAGACGTCTTCGCCGAACCGTGCACACATCTCGTCGACGCGGCGGGCGGCGACCCGGCAGGAGGCGATCAGCGCGTTGAGATCGGCCGCGCACCAATCGGGCTTGCGGCTCTGATGCAGCGCCAGCTTGACCAGATCCTCGTTATATTCGCCCTGTTTGTAGATTTTGACCGGCGGGATGCGAACGCCTTCCTCGAAGACGCTGCGGCTGTCGATCGGGATCGAACCGGCAACCTTGCCTCCAATGTCCGATTGATGGCCGAACATTGCCGTCCAGGCCACCAGTCTTCCCCCGCGGAATACGGGCAGCAAAACGAGCCAGTCATTATTGTGGCTGACCGCCCCGTCGCAGCTATAGGGATCGGAGAGGAAGATCATGTCGCCATCTTCGATCTCCCCGTCATAGCTCCGTAAGAACCCGTCGATGAAGCTGCCGAACTGGCCGACGACCATCTTGCCGGCGCGATCGGCGATCAGCGGAAAGGCATCGCCCTGTTCGCGAATGCCCGGCGACATGGCGGTGCGGACGAGCGTTGCGTCCATTTCTATGCGGGCGTTGCGCAGCGCGTTTTCGATGATATCCAGCGTGACCGGATCGACATCGACCGTTGCGAAGGGCGCGGCGTTGGTTTCGAGTATCTGTGCAGGCATGGTCGCGCTCCTAAGCCGGGTTGATCAGCAGATTGCCATGATCGTCGACCCTGGCTCGATGATTGAGGTGGATCAGTGTGGTCGAATCCATTTCGACGATTATGGCCGGACCGGGAATGACGTCGCCGGCCTCCAGCTTGGCCCGGTCGTAGATCACCGCGGACCGCATTTCGCCGTCCATGTACAGTTCGTGATCGCGCAGCTTGGCCTGCGATGGATCGCCGTCGCCGTCGTCGATGGTCTCCGCAGTGACATTGGCGGCCTTGCCGAGCGCAACGGCCCGGATATTCACCAGCTCATGCGGCAGTGAGAGATTGAAGGTGAAGAGCCGCTCATGCTCGGTATCGAATTCACCGGTCAGTGCGGCAATCGCGAAATCTGCCGCGTCGAGCGACAGCGGGATTTCGAACGCCTGGCCGGAATAGCGAATATCGACCTCGTAGCGCAGTTCGACATCGCCGGGATCGACATCTTCGGCGACCAGTTCGTTGTTCACCTGCGTGCCGAGTTCATCGAGCAGCGCCTTGAGTTCGGCATCGCTCGTATCCTTGGCGAGCGTGTTGAAGCTGCGCTGAGTCTCGACACGCTGGCGGGTTGTCGCATCGCCATAGGCACAGAGCACGCCGGGCGAGGGCGGGATGATCACCGGCCAGCTGCCCATCAGTTTGCCCATCGCATTGGCATGGAGCGGTCCCGCGCCGCCAAAGCCCATAAGCGCGAAATCGCGAGGATCGTAGCCCTGTTGGACGGAGACGAGCCGGAGCGCGCCGAACATATTCTCGTTGACGATATCGATGATGCCGGCGGCCGCCTCCATCAAGTCGATACCGAGCGCATCGGCGATAGTCTGAACGGCCGCCTCGGCGCCTTCGCGATCGAGTTCGAAACTGCCGCCCAGCAGCGATTCGGGCAGATAGCCGAGCACGACATTGGCATCGGTCACCGTCGGGGATTCGCCTCCCTTGCCATAGGCGACCGGACCCGGAACGGCGCCGGCGCTTTCCGGGCCGACGCGCAGGGCGCCCGTGAGCTCGGGCACGAAGGCGATCGAGCCGCCGCCCGCACCGACCGTTTTGACGTCGATCGAGGATGCGCGGACATTGAGGTCGCCGACAGAGGTTTCGCGCTGGAGCCGCGCCTGGCCGTCCTCGATCAGCGCCACGTCCGTCGAGGTGCCGCCCATATCCAGCGTCAGCACATTGTCGATACCGGCGTTCTTGGCGACCCAGACCGCGCCGGCAACACCGCCGGCCGGGCCGGACATGAGCAGGTTCACCGGCGCCGCGCTGCTTTTCTCGGCCGACATCAGTCCGCCGTCCGATCGCAACAGGCTGAGCTTGGCGTTCGAGCCCCAGGCATCGAGTTCGGTCTTCAGATTGCCGACATAGCGCGCGACGGTCGGCCTGACGGCGCTGTTCGCGACAGTGGTCAGCGCCCGCTCATATTCCTGCATCTCGGGTAGGATGTCGGCGGAGATGGATACCGGCAGATCGGGAAAGACCTCGCCGCAGATTTCGGCGACGCGGCGCTCATGCGCGTCGTTGACGTATGAATTCATGAGGCAGATCGTCAGTGCTTCGATCTCTTCGTCGGCTTTCAGCGTTTCGAGGCGGTGTCGCAGCGCCGCCTCGTCGATCTCGCGAACGATCGCGCCATCCGCGCCGATCCGCTCGGGCACCTCGATCGTGCATTCGAGCGCAGCCATCGGTTGCGGCTTGGGCCAGACGATCCAGGCCGCGAGCCCGCCCGGGACAAGGCTGCGCGCGATTTGCAGGATATGCCGATAGCCTTCTGTGACCACCAGCCCGACCCGCGCGATCTTGCCCTCGAGCACGGCGTTGGTGGCCACCGTCGTACCGTGTAGGAAGAGCGACAGCGATCCGGGATCGATCCCTTCGCGCTCGCACAGCGTTTTGGCGCCGGTCACCACCGCTTCGGACGGATCGTGCGGGGTCGAGGGCAGCTTGTCGCGAACGGCGCGGCCGCTTTCCTCGTCGATGATCAGCAGATCGGTAAAGGTGCCGCCGACATCGCAGCCCAGACGATAACTCATGCAGGATTTCCCCTCATTGATTCTACGCCGCCCGCGCCACGAGCGATGGCAGCTCGCGGCCCATCACGGTCGCGAACCAGCGGTTGCATTGAATAGCCTTGTCGAGATCGATGCCATGGTCGACGCCCGAATTATCCAGCAGGTAGATAAGATCCTCGGTTGCGACATTGCCGGTCGCTTTGGGGGCGAACGGGCAGCCGCCCAATCCGCCGAGCGAGGAATCGAGCGTTTCGACGCCGGCTTCGACCGCCGCCCAGGCATTGGCGATCCCCGTATTGCGCGTGTCATGAAGATGCGCGCGCATGGGGATGGAGGCCGGTATCGCCTCACGGATCGCACCGGCGAGATCGGTCATCTGTTGGGGCACGCCGACACCGATCGTGTCTGCGATCGCGATTTCGGCGGGTTCGGCCTCGGTCATCGCCTTGGCCATATCGACGACGCGATTTTGCGGCACGTCGCCCTCGAACGGGCAGCCGAACGCCGCCGAGATCGTCACCTGCGCGGTCATGCCTTCCGCTTTCGCGAACCGGATCATTTCCCGATTTTCCGCAATCCCTTCGGCGATGGTCTGCCCCTGATTCTTCTGGCCGAACGTGTCGCTGGCGACGACGACGCAGCCCACTTCGTCGACGCCGCGCTTACCGCCTTCGCGTGTTGCCAACGCGCGTAACACGCCGCGCTTGTTGAGAGTGAGGCCGATATAGCTGGCGTCCGGATGGTCGGGCAGGCTGGCGATCACCTCTTCGGCATCGGCCATTTGCGGCACGCGCTTGGGATGGACGAAGCTGGCCACCTCGAAACGGCGCAGCCCAGCCTCGTACATTTTTTCGACGAGCGCGATCTTGTCTGCCGCCGAGATGATCTCGGGCTCGTTCTGCAACCCGTCGCGCGGGCCGACTTCCACCAGGCGGACAATTTTGGACATCGCTTTTGTATACAAAGCAGGTATCGGCTTGTATAGCCGCCAGATTGCTGGAGGAGAATTGGGGCATGGCGCACGGCGCATTGGACGGGCTCAGGCTCATCGAGATGGGACAGCTGATCGCCGGACCGTTCTGCGGTCAGCTGATGGCCGATCACGGCGCCGAGGTGATCAAGATCGAACCGCCCAAGGTGGGCGATGCCATGCGCGCCTGGGGGCAGGGCATTCCGCTCTGGTTCTCGGTCGTCGCGCGCAACAAGAAATCGATCACGCTCAATCTGCGAGAGAAGGAAGGCCAGGAAATCGTCAAGAAACTGGCGGCGAAGAGCGATTTTCTGCTCGAGAATTTCCGTCCTGGCACCTTGGAGAAATGGAATCTCGGCTGGGACGAACTCCATGCGATCAACGAGGCGCTGATCATGATCCGCGTGTCGGGTTACGGCCAGACCGGGCCCTATTCCGCGCGCGCCGGCTATGGCGGGATCGGCGAGGCGATGGGCGGCATGCGTTATATTATCGGCGAACCGGACCGGCCGCCGAGCCGCGCGGGCTTGTCGATCGGCGATTCGCTGGCCGCCACCTATGCGTGCCTCGGCGCGATGATGGCGCTCAATCACCGGCACAATACGGGCAAGGGTCAGGTGGTCGATTCGGCGATCTACGAAGCGGTGCTGGCGATGATGGAATCGACGGTCCCCGAATATACGGTCGCCAACCATATCCGCGAGCGGACGGGGTCGATCCTGCCTAAAGTCGCGCCGTCCAACGTCTATTCGACGGTGGACGGCAGCGTACTCGTTGCGGGAAATCAGGACAGCGTCTGGAAGCGTATGGCGGCGATGATGGGCGTACCCGAACTCGGCGACGATCCGCGCTACAACAGCCATATGGCGCGTGGTGAGCGGCAGGAAGAGCTGGATGAGATGATCGGCGAATGGACGAAGGAGCGAACGAGTGCCGAAGTGCTGACCCTGTGCGAGGAACATGGCGTGCCTGCCGGCAACATCTACCGCGCGCCCGAGATGCTGCACGATCCGCAATTCGAGGCGCGCGAGGCACTGATCGAGATGGATCATCCCAAGCACGACAATTTTGTCATGCAGAATGTCGCGCCGAAACTGTCTGAGACGCCGGGCACGGTGGAGTGGGTCGGGCCCGAACTCGGCGAGCATAACGAACGCGTTTACGGCGAGTTGCTCGGCATGGATTCGGCGACCCGCGCGGATCTCGAAGAGCGCGGAATCATCTAGGCCATGGGCGAACTCGACGACGATTATGAAAAAGCCGGATTCGGGGGAAATCTCGGATTCGGCAAGCGTCCGGTCCTGCTCGTTATCGATTTCGTCATGGCCTATCTTGAAGCGGATTCACCGCTTTATGCGGGCGTGGAGGACGAGTTGGCGGTTAACGAGCGTCTCGTCGCGGCGGCCCGGGAGGCCGAGGTTCCGGTCATTTGGACCAATGTCGAATACCAGCCCGGCGGGGCCGATGGCGGCCAGTTCTACCGCAAGGTTCCGGCGCTGAAGGCTTTCGAGCGCGGCAGCCCGCTCGGGGCCTTCCCGCCATCGCTGCAGCCGCGCGATGACGAGCTGATCGTCACCAAACAGTATCCGAGCGCCTTTTTCGGGACGACGCTGGCGGCAACGCTCACCAGCATGAACGTCGATTGCTGCGTCGTCACCGGTCTGTCCACCTCGGGCTGCGTGCGCGCATCGACCCTGGATGCGTTGCAGAATGGGTTCATACCGCTCGTCGTGCCGGACGCCTGCGGCGATCGGGACCAGGGCGTGCACGACGCCAATATCTTCGATCTCAAGGCCAAATATGCCGATATGCTGAGCGTCGACGCGGCGCTTGCCTATTTCTCGCGCTTGAGCGCCTGAGCGGCTTCCTCGAACACGTGGAAGGCGCGCCGGATATGGCTCGTCATCACCGAGCGCGCCCATTCCGCGTCGCCGCGCTCGATCGCCTCGACCAGTTCGCGATGCTCGAACAGGCTGCGTTCGAACTGGCCTTTATCGTATACGCGCGCCGTGCGGTGGACGATGGGCTGGCTCACGAGCCGGGCCAGCATGGTCGCCAGCCGGTCCGATCCCGCACCGGCGATAATCTCCGCGTGGAAATCGGCATTGTGATCGAGAAACGCGTCGACATCGCCGCCATTGCCCGCTTTGTCGACAATTTCGCGCAGCCGCGTAGCCAGCGCCGCGCCGCCGACCGTCGCCGCCCGCGCCGCCGCATGGCCCTCGAGCATCGCGCGCAGGGTGAAGATCTCGTCGATATCCTCGACCGACTGGTCGGCGACGAAGCTGCGCTGGCTGTCGCTGCGTGTGATGAAAAACTCGGCTTCCAGCCGCCTCAGCGCGTCCCTGATCGGCGTACGCGACACGCCGATCCGTTCGGCAAGCTCTTCTTCCTTGAGCTGCTCGCCGGGCGGTAATGTTCCATCGAGGATCAGCGAACGGATGCCCGTATAGGCTTTATCGGCGGCGCTGGACATCAAGAGACGGTTTCCCTTTTTCGAATAATTGTATACAAAACTGGCAATCGCGCCTAGACGGACCTGTAAAGCAGCCAAAAGCGCGACGCAAAGGGAGGGTTATGAAACGCATCAAGGTCATCGTTCCGATCCCGATGGACGAAGTCGGCGTCGCGAACCGCGCCGAGCAATTGCCGCCGCCGCTGGTCCGCGACGGATTCGAGCCGGTTTTCGAGGCCGTCAGCTGGGGCGCGGCGCTCGGCGACAGCTATCACGACATGCTGCTGATGGACTGGACGGTGTTTCAGGCCGGGATAAAGGCGGAGGACGAAGGCTATGACGGCGTGCTGATCGACACGGTCAGCGATTCCGGATTGCGCGCGCTGCGCTCGCGCCTCTCGATCCCGGTGGCGGGGCCGGGCGAGAGCGCCTTCTATGCGGCCTGCATGATGGGCAAGACATTCTCCATTCTGACGATGTGGGACGAATGGTTCCCGCTCTACGAAAAGACGATCACCGAATATGGCCTGGAAAAACGCCTCGCCTCGATGCGCTCCATACAGACGCGCCCCGACGTCACCGAACTGCTTGCGGGTAAGGAAGAAGTGATCTTCGGCAAGCTCGAAGAAGCGGCGACGCGTTGCATCGAGGAAGACCGCGCGGACGTCATCGTGCTCGGTTCGACGACCATGCACCAGTCGGCCGCGCATCTCGACGCCAAACTGCCGATCCCGGTGATCAACCCAGGCGTCGTCGCTTACAAGATGCTCGAAACCTTTATCGAGCTGGGCCTGACGCACAGCAAAAAGGCTTTTCCCACACCCGAAGTGCCCAAAGATGCGGAGATAACGGCATGAACAATCCCTATCCCTATTATGTCGATATCGTCACCAAGCGCTATTTCGACGGCGTCGATAACAAGCGCATGGATCAGGTGCTCGACTGTTTCCATCCCGATGCCGTGCTCCACGAGATGACCTCGGACACCAAGCATGACGGGATCGACGCGATCCGCACCATGTTCGAAGGGCTGTTCTCGACGAACGGCCGCATCTGGCACGGCAATTTCGTCCATACCGTCGACCCGGAAGACAATGCGGTCTGTTCGCAATTCACCGTCGAGATTGAACCGAACGAACTCGGCGAAGAACTTATCTATCAGAATTGCAACCGCTTCTACCTCAAGGGCGACAAGTTCCAGAATGTGTACGTCTATATGAGCGGGGACAACCTGCTGAAATAGGACGGAAAAAGGCTAAAGAAGGAAAGTCTGAGACCATGCAGTATCCAAGCACTCTGGACCGGGACGGCCTGATCGAACTGGCGACCAAGAAATATTTCGGCAATGTCGATGCGAAGAATATGGAGGCGATCCTCGATTGCTTTCACGATACCGCGCTGTTCACCGTCCAGACCGATCACCTGACCCACGAAGGCAAGGACGGCATTCGCGCCATGTTCGAGACGTTTCTCGGCAGCTACGAAACGATCGTCCACCAGGATTTCACCTGCACGGTCGATGAGAAGAACGGCCGTATCGCGGCCTCGTTCGAGGCTGTGCTGACCGACGCGGATGGCGCGGTCACGCGGCTCTACAACACCAATTTCTGGCGCGTCAGGGGCGACAGGTTCCAGGAAGTCTATGTCTATATGAGCGGGGCCAACGTCCTCGTCTGAAGGGAAAAGCAGGGAGAAAATCATGTTCAACCGGATCGCACCGACGCTTCTCGCGGCCACGGCGGGAATGGCCATCGCGACGTCGGCCCAGGCCCAGACCGCGGAAGATGGCGCGAGCGCGCAACTTGACGCGGGCAACGCGCCGATCATCGTAACCGCGCGTCGCCAGGAGGAAACGCTGGCCGACGTTCCGGCGTCGATCACGGTGTTCACCGGCGAACAGCTCGAAACGCAGAATATCCGCCGCGCCGAGGATTTCATCGGCCTGACGCCGGGTGTCACGATAGTGACCAATACCGCCGAGGCCGGCGACAGCCAGATCAACATTCGCGGCATAAACGGGACGCGCGACGCGGAGAGCTCGGTCGCGCTCGTCGTCGACGGCATCCTGAGAACCAACACCGCGGCGCTCAACCAGGACCAGGGCACGCTGCGCCAGGTCGAAATCCTGAAAGGCCCGCAGGGCGCACTTTACGGCCGCAACGCCGCGGCCGGCGCGATCGTCATCACGACCGTGCGCCCGTCCGATGTGCTCGAGGGCAGCGTGCGCGCCAGCTATGGCAGCCAGAACACATGGGAGGCGAACGGCTATATCGCGGGCCCGCTGTCCGACGGGATCGGCTTCGTCCTGTCCGGCGACTATCGCTCCACGGACGGTTTTTTCGAGAACCTGTTCTTGGGCAACCGCAACGTCGTCGACGATCAGGAAGTGTGGAACGTCAACGGGCGCCTGCTCGCAGAGGTCGGCCCCGATACCGAACTCGATTTCAAGATCCGCTATGGCGAGCTGCGCGGCGCGTCGATCAACTTCAACGCGGCCTTCCACCTGCCCAATTTCGCGGGCGCGAACCCGGCCTTTTTCGAGGATGTCGACGATCACGAGTTCCGCTATTACAGCAATATCCGGCCGACCAATTCGCAAGATACGCTCGAGGCCTCGATCAAGCTCGAACATGATTTCGGCAATGTGCAGCTTACGGCCTGGGCGCTCTATTCGAATATCGAGAATGCCCTGACCGCCGACGGCACGTCGGCCGATTTCGCGCGCTACATCTCCGCGGCGCTGTCGCCCGTGCCGATCAGCGCGACCTCGACCGCCGTGTCGGACGCCTGTTTCGCGAGCACGGCGGCGCTGACCGGCTTCCCGGTCAACCAGCCCGGCTTTATCGGTGCGACGCCCGTGCCATTCATCTTCGCGCCGGCGACCGGTTCGACCTTCGGCCCCTATTCGCCGACCACTTGCGACGGCACTCAGTATCAAATCCGCAATCAAGAAGATATCAGCGTCGAAGTCCGCCTCTCGTCGAGCAATGGCCCCGTCAGCTGGCAGGTCGGCGGCTATTACCTCCATATCGACCGCCAGGTCGGCGTGAGCCTGGGCGCCGATCTCGGCCAGGGGATCATTCGGGAACTGTTCAACGGGCCCGACACGTCCAACCCGACGTCGCAGCTGTTCAGCGACGATTTCTCGACCGATGTGTTCGCCGCTTTCGGTTCGATCGAAGCCGAGGTGACGAGCCGTCTGACGCTCGGCGCGGCGGTGCGCTACGATGTCGAGGAGCGCAGTGTCGAAAATCTCGTGCCCAACGTGCTCGATCCGATCACCGGCGGTCCGATCAATCCGGGCCAGGCCTTCGGACCGATCCAGCCGCAGGATGCGAGCTTCGACCAGATTCAGCCGCGTCTCAGCCTCAACTATGCGCTGACCGACGACATCAATTTCTACGCGACATGGGGCATCGGCTTCAAATCGGGCGGCTTCAACAACCAGGGCTCCGCCGCTATCGTCGATCAGAATTTCAACCAGTTCCTGGGCACGAACATCCTGATCGAGGATCAGTTCAACCGGGAACGCTCGAGCGCGTTCGAGGCCGGTATCCGCGGTTCGTCCGGCCCGTGGACCTTCGACCTGGCCGGTTACTATACCGAGATCGACGATATGCAGTTCTTCGAATTCTTCGTCGGACCGTTCGGCCTATTGCGCGTCGTTTCGAATATCGACGAGGTCGAAGTGTTCGGCCTCGAGTTCAACACCAATGTCGAGATCGTTCCGGGCTGGGACGTGTTCGGTTCGTTCAACTGGACGGATTCGGAGATCAAGGCGAACAGCTCGCGGCCCGATACGGTCGGTAACGAATCGCCCTATACGCCCGACTATACGATCAATCTCGGCAGTCAGATCGTTGCGCCGATCCACCGCGATTTCGACATTCTCGTGCGCGGCGATTATCGGATCGTGGGGCCGACCTGGTTCCACACGGTGCAGGATCAGATCACGCCGACGCTCTTCTCGGGGCTGCTGCCGGGATCGGCACTCGGGCTTCCGGCGTTCGTCGGCGACGCCGATAACAGCGCCACTCAGCGGAATAGCTATTCGGTGTTCAACTTCCGCGCCGGTTTCCAGAGCGATACCTGGCGGATCATGTTCTTCGCCGACAATCTGTTCGACGAACGCTATCCGGCGGAGGTTATTCCGGCGATCGAGTTCGGCGGGTCGTTTATCTCGCCGGGTCCGCGCCGGGTGATCGGTGTCGAAGCGGGGATCAATTTCTAGCGGAGCACGGCTTTTGCCGAATGCGGGGCGGGCTGCGGTGTGCGGCTCGCCCCTTTTGCGTCGCGGGGAATCTCGGAATTGCGTGATGACTTGCCGCATCGGGCCGAGATGCTAAGCCTTCGGGGATGACGGCTTTTCCCTTTTCCGCGATCGTCGGTCAGGACGAGATGAAGCGCGCCTTGCTGATCTCCGCCGTCGATCCGCGCATCGGCGGCGTGATGGTGTTCGGCGATCGCGGCACCGGCAAGTCGACAGCCGCGCGCGCACTTTCGACATTACTGCCGCCGATGCGGATCGTCGAGGGCAGCCGGTTCAACGCCGATCCCGAACATCGGGATGACTATCCCGAAGAATTGACCAGCAAACGGGTAAGGCGCGTGCCGGTGCCTTTCGTCGATCTGCCGCTGGGGGCGACCGAGGACCGGGTGGTCGGCGCGCTCGATCTCGAACGGGCCCTGGGCCGGGGCGAGAAGGCGTTCGAGCCGGGGCTGCTGGCCCGGGCCCATCGCGGTTTCCTCTATATCGACGAGATCAATCTGCTCGAGGACCATCTGGTCGATCTGCTGCTCGATGTGGCGGCGTCGGGGGAAAATCTGGTCGAGCGGGAGGGGCTTTCGGTACGGCATCCCGCGCGGTTCGTGCTCATCGGCAGCGGCAATCCCGAAGAGGGCGAGTTGAGGCCGCAATTGCTCGATCGCTTCGGCCTTTCGGTCGAGGTGAAGACGCCCGACGATATCGAGCAGCGGATCGAGATCATGCGGCGCTGCGATGCTCGGGAGCGGAGCCCCGAAGCATTTGCCGAAGAATGGGAAGCGGCCGACGCCAAGATCCTCCGCCAGATCGCGCGGGGCCAGAAGGCCGTAGACAAGATCGTCGTCCCCGACGCCATTCTGACCGATGCGGCCGAGCTGTGCGTGGCCGTGGGCGCCGACGGGTTGCGCGGCGAACTGACCTTGATGCGCGCCTCCAAGGCGCTCGCCGCTCTCGATGGGAAGAGAAAGGTGACGCGTGCGCATCTGATCGCCGTGGCGCCGATGGCGTTGCGGCACCGGCTGCGACGCGATGTGCTAGATGAAACGGGATCGACGGCGCGGATTGAACGGGCGATCGAAGAGCTGTTCGGATGACCGCGCCGGACGCCGTGCCGGACCCTCTTTCGGATGCCCTGACGGCGACGCGGCTGTTCGCCTGCGATCCGCTGGGTCTTGGCGGCATATGGCTGCGCGGCGCCGGGCCCGTCCGCGATGCGCTGGTCGCGCGACTTGCCAAGGCCTTGCCGGCCGATATGCCGGTCCGCCGGATGCCGGGGACGATCGACGACGACCGCCTGATCGGCGGACTTGATATTTCCGCGAGCCTGCACGCGGGCACGGCGGTTCTTCAATCGGGACTACTCGCCGAAACCGATGGCGGCATCATCATGGCGCCGATGGCCGAAAGACTGTCGGAGCGGGTTGCCGGACGTATCGGCCAGGCGCTCGATTGGCGCGCAGTGCAGATCGAGCGGGACGGGATCGCAGGGGAGATGCCCGCTTCTATCGGCCTGCTTCTGCTCGACGACGGCGTTAGCGCGGAGGAGCGCCCGCCGGTGTCGCTGACGGAGCGGGTCGCTTTTCATTGCGACCTGACCGGGATTGAATCGCTCGACTTTCCCGATGATCCCCGGACGAAACCGTTGGCGAATTCACATGTCGAGGAACCGGACGATACCGCCCTGCGCGCGCTGGCCGGCACGGCGATGGCGCTCGGCGTGGGTTCGGCGCGGGCATTGTTGTTCGCGGCGCGTGCGGCACGGGCGAGCGCGGCGCTGGCCGGTCGCGCGGCGATTGCGGATGGCGACATCGCAACGGCGGCGCGGCTTGTCCTCGCGCCGCGCGCGACCCGATTGCCGATAACCGAAACGCCCGAGGATCAGCCGCCGGAGGAACCGCAGCAGAAGACCGAACGGCAGGACGACGCGCGCGAATCGGACGAGGCGACGCCCGAGCCGCCCTCGCTGGAGGATATGGTGCTGGCGGCGGCGGTGGCCTCGGTTCCACCCGATATACTGAACCGGATCGGCGACGATGTGTCGCGTGGCGGCGCGAGCGGCGGCACGGCCGGTCAACGCCGCAAATCGCGATTGCGGGGCCGCCCGCTCGGCGCCCGGCCCGGTATTCCGCGCGGCGGCGCGCGGCTGTCGCTGATCGACACGTTGCGCGCCGCCGCCCCCTGGCAGACATTGCGTCGCGAAGAGGAAGGCGAGGATGCGCCGCGCCGCATCCGCATCCGCCGTCCTGATCTTCGGGTTCGCCACTTCGAAGAGCGTACGGGCGCCGTTACGATCTTCGCCGTCGATGCCTCGGGTTCGTCCGCGCTGGCGCGATTGGCAGAGGCCAAGGGGGCGATCGAACTGATGCTGGCCCAAGCCTATGTAAAGCGCGCCCAGGTGGCGCTGATCGCCTTTCGCGGCGAGGGCGCGGAATTGCTCCTGCCGCCGACGCGATCCCTTACCCGGGCGCGGCGGGCGCTGGCGGAACTGCCCGGCGGCGGTGGAACGCCGCTTGCGGCCGGCCTCGATATGGCGCGCGAGTTGAGCGAGCTGGTCGCGTCGCGCGGCCGGACGCCTTTTCTGGTTCTGCTGACCGACGGCAAGGCCAATGTCGGGCGCGATGGATCGCCGGGGCGGGCGCAAGCGCGCGAAGACGGCCAGGCATCGGCCAAGCGTATCGCGGCGATGGCGGTGTCGGGCGTCGTCGTCGATATCTCCCCGCGACCGCGGCCCGAGGCCGCCGAGCTCGCGGCCGTTCTGCGGATGGACTATCTGCCGCTTCCTCGGGCCGATGCCGCGATGCTGCACGATGCGGTCGATACCCTGCAGGACCGGGCGGTTGCCGCATGACGACACCGCCGAGCTGGGACGATGACGGCCGGAACTGGCCCAATCGCGATGCCAGCCGTTTCATCGAGGCGGCCGGATTGCGCTGGCATGTCCAGATCATGGGCGAAGGCCCTGCGCTGCTGCTGCTTCACGGCACCGGCGCGGCGACGCATAGCTGGCGCGCGCTGGCGCCTCTTCTGGCTGAGTCGTTCACCGTCATCGCGCCCGATTTGCCGGGTCACGGATTTACGCGCGGTCGGTTGCGCGGCGGTCAGAGCTTGCCTGCGGTCGCACGGGGCGTGGCGGCCCTGCTCGAAACGCTCGATGCTCGGCCGGCAGCGACGGTCGGGCATTCGGCCGGTGCGGCGATCGCGGTGCAGATGGCTCTGGACGAAACTGTCGGTGGGCCGGTCGTCGCGTTCAATGCCGCGCTGCTGCCCTTTCCGGGCCTTGCGGCGAAGCTGTTTCCGGCGATGGCCAAGATGCTGTTCGTCAATCCGTTCGCGCCGCGGATATTCGCCGCCATCGCGCGCCGCCCGGGCGAGGTCGAGCGGTTCCTCATCCGGTCTACGGGATCGCGGATCGATGCCGAAGGCGTGCGCCACTATGCGCGTCTTATGAGCCGGTCCGGCCATGTCGACGGCGCGATCGGCATGATGGCCCATTGGGACCTGGAAACGCTCAAGCGGCGATTGCCCGAACTGGATGTGCCGGTATTGCTGATCCACGGCTCCAACGATGCTGCCGTCCCGCCATCGGCCATGCACGAGGCGGCAACGTTTATTGCAGGGGCGAAAACCGAGATGATCGAAGGTCTGGGCCATCTCGCTCATGAAGAGCGGCCGGACCTCGCCGCCACTCTCATTCGGTCCTTGGCTATGGATCATGTTATGGGACAGTGACGGGTAGCGGAAAGGAATAGCGCCCATGGAGAATTTCGGCTGGATCGAGATCGCCTTCACCTACACGGTGGTGCTGGGCATCGCCTTCTGGCAGCTCTGGTCAGTCAATCGCGAAATCCGCAAGGACAAGGAGAAGGCGGCGCGCGGGGATTCAGAGGCTGTGTCGGGGCATCTTGTAGGGGAGCATCCATTGGACGATGGGCGAACGGAACCGGTCGAGCGATAGACTTTCCTGCACCGCCGTTACCGGTTCGCCATAGAGCCGGGTCGCCAGCGTCGATCGCGCGTAGAAGGGTGAATCCTCCCAGGTCTTGATAACGCCGGCATGGCCGCGATCGGCGCGGCTCTTGCGCTCCATCTGCCACCATGTGTTCGGCAGCGGCGCGACCATCGGAAGCTCCACGTCCTCCGGCACGCCCGCCGCATCGAAACGGAGCGCACTGGCGAAGGCCGATCCATCCCTGCGGCGGCCCTCATACATGACGGCGACTTCCCGACCGAGATGGGCGCGCGACCAGTGCCAGTCGCGAAACCCGTCTTCGAGCGATTCCTTCCCGCGATTGGAATCGAGATAGCCACTGCCGCGCCAGCGAATGTCCGGCCGTTCCATCTCGACCTCGATCTGCGCCCGGGGCGCGATCGCGTGCCAGATATGGTTGCCCATCGGATCGAGCGCGAAAGCCGTCGCATTGAGCATCTCGGGATAGACTTTCACCTGCCCGCGGACCTGCCGCCGCCAAGGGATGCCCAGTCGCACATCGCGTTCCTCGATATCGATGACGAGACCGTCGCCGGTCCAGCGCATGGCGCTTGCACCGATGGCAAGATGGTCCGCGCTTGTTTCCACATCCGCGGTCGGCCGTTCGGTCATGGTCCAGCGCGCGCCGGGGCCGTACAGGGCGACGTTGAGGCAGCTATGATCGTAGGGATCGTCGCGCCCGCTGCGCTTGTAATAGGGCGAGAAGACGCTGCCGATAAAGCCGATAATCGTCAGCCCGAAGAGGCCGTCGTCGCTGATCGCATCGACATACCACCAGCTATAGCCTTGCGCGGGGACGAGGCGGTCGAAGCGCGGTCTTGCATCAGTGTCTCGGCCGCCAGCCGCCCGGACCAGGCGGCCATCGGCACCCCGGCCCCCGGATGGGTGCTTCCTCCGGCGCAATAGAGCCCAGGGATCCGCGTCCGGGCGCTCTG
Source organism: Pseudomonadota bacterium (assembly GCA_039180285.1). Taxonomy (GTDB): domain Bacteria; phylum Pseudomonadota; class Alphaproteobacteria; order Sphingomonadales; family Sphingomonadaceae; genus Parasphingopyxis. Next base: position 54,806 of record JBCDDN010000003.1, read on the forward strand.
GCGGAGGAAGGAGGCCGCCCATCCGTGCGAGGCCTGTCCATAAAGGGCTCCACCCGTCGAGGGGAACAGCGCCTCGAACTCGTTCGGTGTCGCCAGATGATGTGGCAAGGGCCGTTCCAGCTTCAGCCCGCACCGGGCGAGGCTCTTGATCATGTGGGTGCTGCATCGGTCTCTCTCCGCTTGGGTATAGTCGTGACTGTCGCCATTCGCCGGCGCATTGACGATAATTTGCAGGCGTTCGCGGCCTGCCGGGCGCGCCGCATCCGTGCCGTCACGGTCCTGCCCGCAAACATAGACGCTGGGGTCGTGTGGTAGGCGGTCGCGATTGATATCGCGAAACTCCTGCCTATAGTCCGGTGAGAAGAAGACGTTGTGCCGGACAAGCGGGAAACCGCTGGTCCGCCCATGCGCGAGCCAGGTAAAGGCGGAGAGCGATCGACGGCGCGAAGGTGTTCCACGCACGGCCGTGCGCGCCGGTTCGCCGAACCGGCCATGGGCGATCGCCGCCGGATCGGCATTGGCGATGACGGTGTCGGACGCGACATGATCGCCATTGGTGAGCAGCACGCCGGCCGCGCGGCCCTGCGCGATGAGGATCTCCTTTGCCTCCGCGCCATAGCGAAAGACCGCGCCATTCCGTGCGGCGACGGTTGCCAGCGCATCGGCCAACGCGCTGATCCCGCCATCGATCAGCCACACGCCTTGGGATTCCACATGGGCGATCAGCATCAGGGTCGCCGGCGTCTGGAAGGGTGAGGAGCCGCAATAGGTCGAATAGCGTCCGAACAATTGCTGCAGGCGCGGATCGCGGAAATGATCTCCCAGCACCTGCCACAGACTTTCATAGGGCCGCAGCGCGATCAGCGCGCCGATCCGCCACAGCCCGATCCGCTGCATCAGGCCCGGCGGCCAAGTCTTGCTGGCGCGCAGAAAGCTCTGGTCGAGCAGATCGAAGATGCGCTTGGCTTCGGCACTGAAAGAGCGGAAACCCTGCGCCGCTCGCGCGCCGGCAAATTCGCCGATCGCGGCTTCGCTGTGCGCCGGATCGGCGAACAGATCGAGCCGCTCGTCGGGGCTCCAGGCATGGCGCGCGAGAATATCCGCTCGCTGCATGGTCACATGATCGTCGAGGTTCGCGCCCGCCGAATCGAAAATCTCTTCGAACACTTCGCGCAAAGTGAAAACGGTCGGCCCGCCGTCGATCTCGGCGCCGTCGACCGCGACACGCCGTACTTTACCGCCCGGCCTGGTCTCCTTTTCGATGACGGTGACGGCATGGCCGCGTGCCGCGAGTAGCGCCGCGCTGACGAGTCCACCGATACCCGCCCCGATGATCGCTACCCGTCCGTCCGGCAATCTGCTCTCCTTATCAAGCCGATTGACGCGGCCATAGCATCTGTCCAATCATTTGGACATATGGAGCCGTCCGACCCTCTTGCCGGTTCGCGCGAGCCGCAAGGCTTGAGGGCGCGATTTACGGCATGGCGCAACCGGATTCTTGCCAGCAAGACGTTCCAGCGCCGGGCGGCCGCCTTTCCTCTCAGTCGTTCGATCGCCCGCCGCCGCGCGGCCGGCTTGTTCGATCTCGTTGCAGGCTTCACCTATTCGCAGACGCTTTACGCTTTTATCGAAACCGGTTTGCTCGAGCGGCTGGCGGAGAGACCGCATCATGAGTCGGCATTAGCTGACGGCCTTCAGTTATCCATCGACGCCATGCGACGCCTGTTGCGGGCCGCGGGTGCGTTGCGACTGGCCGAACCGCTGGGCGACGGTTGGTGGACGCTGGGGCGCGACGGGGCGGCGCTCGCCGGGAACGAAGGCGCTGTCGCGATGATCCGCCATCATCATCTGCTCTATGCCGACCTTGCCGATCCCATCGCCCTGCTCCGGCGCGACCGGGAGGAAGAAGGCGCGTTGTCGCGCTTTTGGGCCTATGCCGGTTCAAACGATGCTGGGCGCGCTGGGGATATGACGGTTTCGCCCTACTCGGCTCTTATGGCGGCATCCCAGCCGATGATCGCGGATCAGATTCTTGCCGGATATCGCTTCGGCCGGCATCGACGGCTGCTCGATATCGGCGGCGGCGCGGGAGCGTTTCTCGAAACTGTGGGCCGTGCGAATCCGCGTCTCGAATTGGGTTTGTTCGATTTGCCGGCGGTGACGGATCTGGCGAGCGTGCGGCTCGATGCGGCCGGACTCGGCGTTCGCAGCACCGTCCATCGAGGCGACTTCCGTTCCGATTCGCTGCCTTCCGGCTACGACATCGTCACCCTTGTACGCATTCTCCACGATCATGATGACGATGTGGTGCGGGCGCTTCTCAAATCGATCCATGCGACCCTGCCACCGCGCGGCACATTGCTGATCGCCGAGCCGATGGCCGGAACCCCTGGCGCTGAGGCGATGGGGGATGCCTATTTCGGCCTCTATCTTTGGGCGATGCGATCGGGTCGACCCCGGCGACCCGACGAGATTGGCGACTTGCTGACCGAAGCCGGCTTTTCCTCCTGGAAGCTCCTGCGAACGCCCCAGCCGATCATTGCGAGACTTGTCCGCGCCACCGCCTGAGATTCGATGACGCTGAAAGTGTCAGGTTAGATTGACATCTATAACTGTCGAGTTAATGTGACAAATGGCAGGCGTGTCTATTGCTTCACGCATGCCGGGGCGCAATGCCCGGAAAGGGGTGAGAGGTCGTATGGACGCACTGGCGGTCATACTGGAAGAGCCGAAAAAGCTCTCCCTCCGCTCGCTTGCGCTGGAACCTGTCGGCCCGGCCGACGTTCTTGTCGACATTCACTGGAGCGGCGTGAGCACCGGCACGGAGAAGCTTCTCTGGACCGGCGATATGCCCGCTTTTCCGGGCATGGGCTATCCGCTCGTGCCGGGATACGAATCGGTCGGCCGAATCGTGGATGCCGGGCCCGACGTATATTCGCGTGTCGGCGAATGGGTCTTCGTGCCCGGCGCCAGTTGCTACAAGGACGCGCGCGGACTGTTTGGAGGATCGGCGCAGCGCGTCGTCATTCCCGCCGCCCGAGCTCTGCCGGTATCCGAGTCGCTGGGCCGGGACGGCGTGCTCTTCGCGCTGGCGGCCACCGCGCTTCACGCATTGAACGGTGGCGAACCGCCGGATCTCATCGTCGGCCATGGTGTACTCGGCCGGCTGCTGGCGCGCCTGACCGTCGCCTCTGGCGCACCCGCCCCGATCGTTTGGGATATCAATCGCGACCGCCAGGACGGTGCGCGCGGCTATGCGGTGATCCATCCCGACGATGATGAGCGGCGCGACTATCAGGCCATTTACGATGTCAGCGGCGATTCGAACGGTCTCGATGGTCTGATCGGGCGGCTGACCCATGGCGGCGAGATCGTTCTTGCCGGCTTCTATCACCAGCCTTTGTCTTTCGCCTTTCCGCAAGCTTTTCAACGCGAGGCGCGTCTGCGCGTCGCGGCGGAATGGCGATCGGACGATCTCGCCGCGACGCGCGCGTTGATCGATTCGGATGCCTTGGCGCTCGACGGCCTCATCACGAATGTCCGTCCGGCCTCCGAAGCGGCGGATGCCTATCCCGCCGCGTTCGAAGATCCGGACTGTCTCAAAATGGTTTTGGATTGGAGTGGGTGCGCATGACCATGCTCGACACGGATGCCCTCAGGGCCGAAGCGGCCATCGAGCCCGATCCGGTTCCCACCGGAGAGGTCACGAAGGAAACGCAGATCATCGCGATCTATGGCAAGGGCGGTTCGGGCAAGAGCTTCGCGCTGTCCAACCTGTCCTACATGATGGCGCAGCAGGGCAAGCGCGTGCTGCTGATCGGCTGCGACCCGAAATCCGACACGACTAGCCTGCTGTTCGGCGGCAAAAGCTGTCCGACGATCATCGAAACATCGGCGAAGAAGAAGCTCGCGGGCGAGGAAGTGACGATCGAGGATGTTTGCTTCCAGCGCGACGGCGTGTTCGCGATGGAGCTGGGCGGACCCGAAGTCGGTCGCGGCTGCGGCGGGCGCGGGATCATCCACGGCTTCGAGCTGATGGAGAAGCTGGGCTTTCACGATTGGGGCTTCGACTATGTCCTCCTCGATTTTCTCGGTGATGTGGTGTGCGGTGGATTCGGTCTGCCGATCGCGCGGGATATGTGTCAGAAGGTGATCGTCGTCGGTTCGAACGATCTCCAGTCGCTCTACGTCGCGAACAATGTCTGCAAGGCGGTCGAATATTTCCGCAAGATGGGCGGTAATGTCGGCGTCGCCGGCATGATCATCAATAAGGATGACGGGACCGGCGAGGCGCAGGCCTTTGCCGATGCCGTCGATATTCCGGTGTTGACCGCGATTCCGGCCGACGAGGATATCCGCCGTAAATCGGCCAACTACCAGATTATCGGCAAACCCGACAGCCAGTGGGGAAGTCTGTTCGAAGAACTGGCGGTGAATGTCGAGAAAGCGCCGCCGCAACAGCCGGCGCCACTCGATCAGGACGGGCTGCTCGATCTGTTCAGCGCAGACGAGACCGGCGGCGATATCGAGCTCGTGCCGGCCACCCAGGCGGATATGCGCGGCGGCAGCTATGAGCCAAAACCGTCGCTCGAGGTGATCTATGACGAGGTGTAGGTCATGACCGACTTCGTCGCCGACGACGTGCGCGCGCCCGACCGGATCGATGTCGATTCGGGCGACGGCGGTGGCTGTCACGGTGGCGCGGAGACGATGCGGGCGGCGGCGAAAAAGGCCGGCCAGAGCGAAATTCTCGATCGCTATGCGCAAGACTATCCGGTCGATCCTGAAAAGGGCCCGCACGATCAGCCGCAGTCCATGTGCCCGGCATTCGGTTCGCTGCGTGTGGGACTCAGAATGCGGCGCACGGCGACCGTGCTCTCGGGCAGCGCCTGCTGCGTCTACGGCCTGACCTTCACCTCCCATTTCTATGGCGCCCGGCGGACGGTCGGCTATGTGCCGTTCAATTCCGAAACGCTGGTTACCGGCAAGCTGTTCGAAGATATCAAAGAAGCGGTCGAAGATCTGGCCGATCCTGAAAAATATGACACGATCGTCGTCACCAATCTGTGCGTGCCGACGGCGAGCGGCGTACCGCTCCGCCTGCTCCCCGACGAGATTAACGGGGTGCGGATTATCGGGATAGACGTTCCGGGATTCGGCGTACCGACCCATGCCGAAGCGAAGGACGTCTTGGCGGGCGCGATGCTCGCCTATGCGCGCGGCGAGGCTGAGCAGGGCCCCGTCGCCGCGCTGAAGGAACGACCTGACCGGCCGACGGTGACTCTCCTTGGCGAGATGTTCCCCGCTGACCCGGTCGGCATCGGGCAAATGCTCGAGCCCCTGGGCCTCGCGGCCGGCCCGGTCGTCCCGACGCGCGAATGGCGCGAGTTATATTCCGCACTGGATTGCGCGGTCGCGGCTGCGATCCATCCCTTCTATACGGCCAGCGTTCGGGAACTCGATGCGGCGGGCCGATCGGTCGTTGGTTCGGCGCCGGTCGGACGCGACGGTACGGCCGCCTGGCTCGATGCGATCGGTGCTGCGTGCGGCATCGCCCAAGACAAAGTCGACACGGCGAAAAATGCAATGCTCCCGGCGATCGAGGGCGCCCTCGGCGCAATGCCCATCAAGGGGCGTATCACTGTCTCGGGCTATGAAGGATCGGAGCTGCTCGTTGCGCGGCTCCTGATCGAAAGTGGTGCGGATGTGCCTTATGTCGGCACAGCCTGTCCCAGGACGCGCTGGTCCGATCCGGATCGCGAATGGCTGGAAGCCAAGGGTGTGACGGTCAATTACCGGGCCAGTCTCGAAGAGGATATCGCGGCGGTCGAAGAGCATGGTCCCGATCTCGCAATCGGCACGACACCGGTCGTTCAGCACGCGAAACAGAATGCGACGCCCGGCCTCTATTTTACCAATCTGATCTCCGCCCGGCCGCTGATGGGGCCAGCGGGTGCCGGCAGCCTGGCCCAGGTCGTCAACGGCGCGCTCGCCAACAAGGCGCGGTTCGACCGGATGGAAGAATTTTTCGACGGGATCGGAGAGGGCTATGCGGCCGGCGTCTGGGAAGGCAGGCCGACCGACCGACCGAAATTCAAGAAGAAATACGCCGCGCAAAACGCCGCCGCCGCAAAGGCCGCGGAGGCGGTGGGTTCATGAGTCCTTTTATCGCCTCCACCTCGTTAGCCCTGAGCCTGTCGAAGGACGTCTCTCGGTCTGCGAAACGGGCTTCGACAGGCTCAGCCCTAACGGTTTTGTGTTCGGGAGGCATCGCATGACCCTCGTCCTCGATCATGACCGGGCGGGCGGCTATTGGGGCGCGGTGTACGCCTTTACGGCCGTCAAAGGCCTGCAGGTCATCATCGACGGCCCGGTGGGCTGCGAGAATTTGCCCGTAACCTCCGTGCTCCACTATACCGACGGCCTGCCGCCGCATGAATTGCCGATCGTGGTGACCGGGCTGGGTGAGGAAGAGCTGGGCAAGACCGGCACCGAGGGTGCGATGAAGCGCGCCTGGAAAACGCTCGACCCGGATCTGCCCGCGGTCGTCGTCACCGGATCGATCGCCGAAATGATCGGCGGCGGGGTGACGCCTGAGGGCACCAATATCAAGCGCTTCCTGCCGCGCACGATTGACGAGGATCAGTGGCAGTCCGAAGACCGCGCGCTGAGCTGGCTCTGGACCGAATTCGGCCCGAAAAAGATGCCTAAGCTCAAGGTGCTGAAGGAGGGCGAGAAGCCCAAGGTCAATATCATCGGGCCGAGCTATGGCATGTTCAACATGCCCTCGGACCTGGCCGAAATCCGCCGACTGATCGAGGGCATCGGGGCCGAAGTGAACATGGTCTTCCCGCTCGGCAGTCACCTGGCCGATATCCGGCAACTGGCCAATGCGTCGGTCAATGTCTGCATGTATCGCGAATTCGGCCGCAACCTGTGCGAACTGCTCGAACGGCCCTATTTGCAGGCACCGGTCGGGCTGAGTTCGACCACCAAGTTCCTGCGCGAGCTCGGCGCACAGACGGGGCTCGATCCCGAGCCCTTTATCGAGCGCGAAAAACATACGACGATCAAGCCGCTCTGGGATCTCTGGCGGTCCGTGACCCAGGACTTTTTCGCCACCGCCAATTTCGGCATCGTCGCCACCGAAACCTATGCGCGCGGCATCCGGCACTTTCTCGAAGAGGATATGGGCCTGCCTTGCGCCTTTTCCTTCTCGCGCAGCGCCGGCGTGAAACCCGACAATGAAGCCGTGCGCGCGGCGATCCGTTCGAACCCACCGCTCGTGATGTTCGGCAGCTATAACGAGCGCATGTACATGGCCGAGTGCCCAGGCACCGGCGGACCGCGCGGCATGTACATCCCCGCATCCTTCCCCGGCGCGGCGATCCGCCGCCATACGGGCACGCCCTTCATGGGCTATTCGGGTGCGACCTATCTCGTTCAGGAAGTCTGCAACGCATTGTTCGATGCGCTCTTCCATATCCTGCCGCTGTCCACCGAACTCGACAAAACCGAAGCGACGCCCGCGCGCAATCGCGAAGAGCTGGCATGGGATATCGACGCCAAGGCCAAGCTCGATGCGCTGGTTGAGGCGCAGCCCGTCCTCGTCCGCATTTCCGCGGCGAAGAGACTGCGCGACACCGCCGAACGCGCGACGCGCCGCGCGGGAGAAACCCGGGTCACCGCCGACAGGCTGGCCGACGCATTGCTTGAAGGACAGGTCGCATGAGCGCCGTCCACACTTCCGCCCGGTCACCACCGGGCAACGAGATTCCCATGGCAAACCGTGGGGATACCGCCGGGAGGCGCATGCCGCGTCTCGCATCTGAGAGGCATAATTGGAGATGGAGTTATGACAGAGAATAGCGACGATCGCTTCGGTCCGGGCACGTATTTGACGCCCGAAGAAGCCAAGGAATTCCACAAGATTTTCGTGGGGAATTTCATCGTGTTCACGATCATTGCGCTGATCGCGCATTTGCTCGTCTGGATGTGGAACCCCTGGTTCTAGGTCCCGTGCAAACGGAACGCATTCCATAAATACGGAGAATCAAAATGTGGAGAATCTGGTTAATCTTTGACCCGCGCAGAGCGCTGGTCGCACTTTTCGTGTTCCTGTTCGTGCTGGCACTGATCATTCATTTCATCCTGCTGAGCACAGACAAATATAATTGGATCGACGGCGGGTCGGCGGCAGCGGCTGAGACCGTCGCGGCCGAGACAATCGCGGTCACCTGATCCGAGCCTCTGCGAGAGGGCACGGCGATCGCGCCGTGCGCCTCCCGCGGTTTGAATATGCAACGATAGTGCCTGCCGTCGCGGTGGGCGGAGGATAGTGCCATGGCGCTGTTGAGCTTCGAACGGAAATATCGTGTCAGGGGAGGGACGCTGATCGGCGGCGACCTGTTCGATTTCTGGATCGGCCCTTTCTATGTCGGCTTTTTCGGGGTGACGACCGCCTTGTTCGCCGTGCTCGGAACGGCACTGATATTCTATGACGCATCGCAGGGTGCGACATGGAATCCCTGGCTGATATCCATCGAACCGCCCGATTTGAGCTATGGGCTCGGGCTCGCACCGTTGAGCGAGGGCGGTTTCTGGCAAATCATCACCTTCTGCGCGATCGGAGCATTCGTGTCCTGGGCGCTGCGCGAGGTCGAAATCTGCCGCAAACTCGGCATCGGCTATCATGTGCCTTTCGCCTTTGGCGTGGCGATCTTCGCCTATGTATCGCTGGTCGTTATCCGGCCCTTGCTGCTTGGCGCTTGGGGGCATGGCTTCCCCTACGGGATATTCAGCCATCTCGATTGGGTATCCAACACCGGCTATCAATATCTGCACTTCCACTACAATCCCGCGCACATGATCGCGGTGTCCTTCTTCTTCACCACGACCTTCGCGCTCGCTCTGCACGGCTCGCTCATCCTGTCCGCGGTCAACCCGGCCAAAGGCGAGGAAGTCAAGACGCCGGAATATGAGGATACCTTCTTCCGCGATCTGATCGGCTATTCGATCGGCACGCTCGGTATTCACCGGCTCGGCCTACTGCTGGCGCTCAATGCCGGCTTCTGGAGCGCCATATGCATCATCATATCAGGACCCATGTGGACCCGTGGCTGGCCCGAATGGTGGACCTGGTGGCTTAACCTGCCGATCTGGTCCTGAAGGAGGTTTGCACGATGGCCCGCTATCAAAATATCTTCACCCAGGTCCAACTCAGAAGCGCACCCGAAATGGGCGTACCGCTCCCGTCTGGCAGCGAACGCCGGGTCGAGCAGACCTTCTTCAACTATTGGGCCGGCAAGATCGGCCAGGCGCAGATCGGACCGGTCTATCTCGGCTGGGCTGGTGTCGCATCCCTGATATTCGGTTTTCTCTGGTTCGAGATCGTCGGGCTCAATATGCTCGCTTCGGTCGACTGGAATCCGATCGAGTTCGTCCGTCAGCTGTTCTGGCTTTCGCTCGAACCGCCCGCGCCGGAATATGGTTTCAGTCCGTTCGTACCCTTGGGTGAGGGCGGCTGGTGGATCATCGCTGGTTTCTGCTTAACGGCTTCGCTTCTGCTCTGGTGGGTACGAACCTATACTCGGGCGAAAGCGCTGGGCATGGGCACGCACGTATCCTGGGCGTTCCTCAGTGCCATCTGGCTCTTCCTCGTGCTCGGTTTCATCCGTCCTTTCTTCATGGGAAGCTGGGCCGAGGCGGTGCCGTTCGGCATCTTCCCGCATCTGGATTGGACCGCGGCCTTTTCGATCCGCTACGGCAATCTCTTCTACAACCCGTTCCACTGCCTCTCGATCGTGTTCCTCTACGGTTCGACGCTGTTGTTCGCGATGCATGGCGCGACGATCCTTGCGGTTGGCCGTTATGGCGGCGAGCGCGAGCTGGAGCAGATCACCGATCGTGGGACGGCGTCGGAACGCGCCGCGCTGTTCTGGCGCTGGACGATGGGCTTCAACGCGACGATGGAATCGATCCATCGCTGGGCCTGGTGGTTCGCGGTCTTGACCACGCTGACCGGTGGCATCGGCATCCTGCTGACGGGCACGGTCGTCGACAACTGGTATCTCTGGGCGCAGCAGCATGGCTATGCGCCCGCCTATCCGGATACCGGCGTGATCGATCCATCTGCAACTGGGAGCACGGGATCATGATGAAATCGCATCACCTTATCGCAGTAGCGCTGGCGCCCCTGTTGCTCGCGGGTTGTGAGCTGGGCAGCAAGGAAGTGACCCAGACCGGCCATCGTGGAACGGCGATGGCGGAGATCGATGTGATCGATGCGTCGGCGACGCCGGACGAAGTTCCCGCGCCACCTTATGAGTTACCAGAGCCGAGCGGCCCGACGGCGGGCGAGGTCTATGAGAATGTTCAGGTGCTTTCCGATATCAGCGTGGAGGAGTTCGACTATCTGATGGCGGCGATCACCGAATGGGTGGTGCCCGAAACGGTCGACGATCCGGCCCGGGCGGGCTGCAACTATTGTCATAACCCGGCCAATCTCGCGTCCGACGAGGTCTATACCAAGGGCGTGGCCCGGCGGATGATCCAGATGACGCAGACGATCAACGCCGACTGGTCCGATCATGTTCAGCAAACCGGCGTAACCTGCTGGACGTGCCATCGCGGTAATGCGGTACCCGAACATGTGTGGACGAACCCGACCAACACCGGCCGGGTTCGAGCCGGCAACCGAAACGGACAGAATGCGCCGGATCCGAGCGTCGGCTATGCGTCGCTTCCGACGGGTGTGTTCGCGCAATATTTTACCGGTGACGGCGGCGACGAGATTCGGGTTGCGTCAAGCGGTCTGTTCCCGACCGAGGCCAATCGGCTGACGACGATGGAGACCGAAACCACCTATGGCCTGATGATGCACTTGTCCCAGGCGATGGGTGTCAATTGCACCCATTGCCATAATACGCAGAGCTTCCGTGAATGGCAGGTCAGCACCGAAGCGCGGGCGACGGCTTGGTACGGCATTCGCATGGTGCGCGCCGTCAACCAGAGCTATATTACCCCGCTGACTGGGGATTTCCCGGTCAACCGGCTCGGCCCGGAAGGCGATCCGTACAAGGTCAACTGCACAACCTGCCATCAGGGCCAGGCGCGGCCGATGGGCGGCGCCAGCATGATCGCCGACTATCCGGCATTGCGCTTCGATACGGCGGCTGCACCGATACCCGTAGAGGCGCCCGATACCATGGCGGGTGAAGAGGTGGCTTCGGCGGAATAGCCTTGGCGATCGACGATTATGGGTGGCGGCTAATGTTTCGTCCGCCGCAGCATATCGCGCCGCGAGAGATCCCATATATGGATGGGCAGTGCCGCAGCGAGGGGTATGGCGATCCACGGCCAATCGGTCCCGGTCAACGCGGCGCGCAAACCCAGCACGATCAGTGCGGCGGGCAGCAATGTCGCGGTTATGTCGGTTAGGCGATGCCCGCGCGTCCGCAACCACAATGCTTCGACCGCCAGAATCGCGAAAATGATATCGGCGGCGTGGCCGCTGGAAAATAGGGCGCCCACGCGCCTAGCCGAACGGGCCGTTCAGCTGCACCACTTCCCAGTTCAACGCGCCCGCGATGCTCACCCATATCAGATAGGGAAGCAGCAACAGCGCGGCGATCCGCGAATAGCGCCCGCACACTACGATCAGGGCGGCGATCGAGATCCATAGCGCGACCAGTTCGATCAGCGCCCAGTCGGGCCGCTGCGCGCGGAAGAAGAGCAGGCTCCAGACGATATTGAGAAACCCGTTGAGCGCGAACAGACCAATGAGCATGTCTGACGCCTGGGTAGTCGGCGCATTGCGCCAGGCCGTTACCGCGGCTAGCGCGATCAGCGCGTAGATCGCCGTCCAGACCATGCCGTAAAGATAATCCGGTGGGGCCCAGTCAGGTTGTTGCAACGTACGATACCAGCCGTCGAGATCGGTGATCGTCGCGCCCATAAAGGCGACCAGGCCGGCGGCGACGACCGCGATCAGCGCCGGCGGAATCCACGCGCGGCTCATCGTTCGACCCGGCCGATCCCCAATAGATGTCCCAGATCCTTGAAGAAAATCCGGACATGCGCGGCCGGCTTCGCCCGTACCAGCTTCTTGTTCATATAGGCCTCCCAGGTCAGATGTTGGACATCGGGATCCGCGCAGATTTTCACGAACCGCTCACGTCTCTTGTCGCTGCTGTACCAGAAATATTGCATAATCCCGAGGATCCAGAAAACCCGGCCATGGGCCTTCATAAATTGCTTGCGGGCTTGTTTCAGCGCTTTGGGATCGCCACTCTCGACAAAGGCGTCGACCGCATTGGCCGCGAGCCGTCCGCAGGTCATGGCGTAGTAAATGCCTTCGCCCGATGCCGGGGCGACGACACCGGCCGCATCGCCCGCGACGAGAACGTCGCGGCCATTGTCCCAACGCTTGAGCGGCTTGAGCGGAATAGGCGCGCCTTCCTCGCGGATCGTCTCGCATTCGGCGAGGCCGCTCGATTGGCGCATATCCTCGACCGCGCCGCGTAGCGAAAAACCCTTGTTCGCGCTGCCGACGCCGACGCTCGCCGTTTCGCCATGCGGGAATATCCAGGCATAGAAATCCGGCGAGAGCTTGCCCTGGTAGAATACGTCGCAGCGTTTGCCGTCAAAGCCTTCGGGCGTGCTCGGTGGCGATTTGATCACTTCATGATAGGCGAAGACGCAGGGTACGCGTTCCGCACCTTCCAGATTCTGCCGCGCCACTTGCGAGCGCGCGCCGTCCGCGCCGATCACGGCACGGGTGCGGACGCGTTTGAGCTCGCCGCCGCGCTGCTCGCGATAACAGACGGTCGCCACGCCATCCTTATCGCGGTCGATATGATCGAAGGTTCCGGTCTGGCGGATAGCGCCGTTCGCCGCGGCGCGTTCGCGCAGCCATTCGTCGAACACATCGCGATCGACCATGCCGACGAAACCGTCGCCGACGGGCATGTCGACCGAGCGATCGGACGGCGCGATCATCCGGGCGGAGGTCGCCTTGCCGACCAGGATGCTGTGCGGAATCTCGAACTCCTCGAGCAGCTTCGGCGGCACGGCGCCGCCACAGGGCTTGATCCGCCCGGCACGGTCGAGCAGCATCACCTTGCGACCCATCCGGGCAAGATCGCAGGCCGCTGTCGCCCCGGAAGGGCCGCCCCCCACGACCACTACGTCGTAATCGGTGGTCGCGCTCATATCTTTGCAACGCCCAATGGCACCTTGCGGGCGGCCGTGGCTTGGATCGCCAGCATCGCCGCAACGACGAACAGCCCAGCTTCGATGGCGAAGATAAGCTGAAAGGCCGATCCGTCTTCGCCGATTGCCGAGCGAGCGAGGTCGACGCCGATCGCGCCGGTCAGTCCGCCAAGGCCAAAGGCGATGGCTTGCGACGCGCCCCATACGCCCATGCGCACGCCTTCCTTGGCTCGCGTTCCGGCACCGGCAAGGCCCATCATCGCGCCGATCGCCGCGACCGCGAAAACGCCATTGGCGAAACCGAGGATGAAAACATTGGCCCGTAGCGGCCAATCGCCGCCTGTGACGGCGGCAATGGCAAGGCCCACAAGGGCCGCGCCGGATCCAAGGCAGCCGCCGACGATCCAGCGGCGCAGATCCTTGGGCCGCCGCCCCGCAAAGGCGCTACCACCCAATCCGACGGTGATCATGCCGAGGAGAACGCCGGCATGCTGCATGCCGGAAAGCTGGGTCGATTCGCCTGGCGTCATCGCGAAAACCAATCCCGCGAACGGCTCGAGGATCAAATCCTGCATGCTGTAGGCGAGCATCGATACGAAAACGAATATGGTGAAACGCCGGGCCTCGAAGTCCTGCAAAATCTCCCGCAGGGCATCGCCGAAACTGGCGGATTCCTCCGATTCGGACGGCGTCGCCGCCGGTTGGGGAGCCATGGCCTTTTCAAGTCCGGCAAGCGCCGCGAGCGGCAGCAGGAATGCGGCGAGCGCCACGCCGCTGCCGACGATGGCGAGCCGCTGCTCCGAAAAGGGATCGAGCAGCGCGCCCGCCGTGCCGGCGGCGACGACGATACCCGCCACCATCATGATCCAGGTGACCGCGGCCGCCGCGGCCCGGCGATGGGGTGCGACGCCCGAGGCGAGCAGGGCGAGCAGCGATGTCCCCGCTGCGCCCACACCCGCTCCGATCATCGTGAAAGCGAGCACCGCCAGGATGCCGCCGAGTATCGGAGAGCCGGCCATCAGCACCGTCGCGTTGATCGCGATCACCGCACCGAGCGCCAAGACGCCCATCCCGCCGATGATCCATGGTGTCCGCAAGTTGCCCCGGTCCGACCCATAGCCCCAGATCGGCCGGGACAGTTGCACCGCATAATGCCAGGCGACCAAGCCTGCGGGAATGGCGGCCGGAAGGGCATATTCCACGACCATCACCCGGTTGAGCAGGGAGGTCGCCAGCATGACGATCGCACCGATCGATGCTTGGACCAGGCCGAGCCTCACGATCGAAAACCACCCCAGGCCGGCCATCAGACATATCCTCCGAGACCAAGGGCCGCCGCCAGCATTCCGAGCACGTACAGTGTAACGCCGGTCGCGCTGTACCAGGGCGTATTGGCTTTGGGGTCGGCAATCAGTTTCGGCATCAGCGCGAATTGCGCGAGTAATAAAAGCGCGACCGTCGCGGCGGAAATCTGATGGCCCCAGAAGAGCAGCAAGGCGATTATCGCAATTTGCGGTGCGGCCATCACGACACAAGCGAATTTGGCGGCGCGATCGACGCCCATGGTAACCGGAAGCGATCTCACGCCCATCTGGCGATCACCTTCGACGGCCTTGAAATCGTTCAGGGTCATGATGCCGTGCGCGCCGAGGCTGTAGAGTCCGAGAATGATCAGTATCTCGAGGCTTGGCAGCGCGCCGATCATCACCGCCGCGCCAGTAAACCAGGCCAACCCTTCATAGCTGAGCGCGACCACGGCCGGTCCCGTCCATCCGCTGACTTTGAACCGAAAGGGCGGCGCGCTGTACGCCCAGGCGCAGGCGAGGCCGATGCATGTCGCGACGAAGACCCAGACACCAGTCACCAGTGCGACCAGCATGGCCACCAGCGTCCCGATCATCGCAATCCACAATCCCCAGCGCCCGGCGACGCGGCCTGAAGGGATGGGTCGATCGGGTTCGTTGATCGCATCGACATGGCGGTCGAACCAGTCGTTCACGGCCTGGCTCGTACCGCATACCAGCGGTCCGGTGAGCGCTATTCCCGCGATCAGAAAGAGCCAGCGATCGGTGAGAGGGGCGCCGGAGGACAAGACTCCGCACATAAAGGCCCACATCGGCGGAAACCAGGTGATCGGCTTGAGCAGTTCGAGAATATCCGCCGCCGCCGGAGGCGGGCCGGATCTCGTCGAAGCGGCTGTGCGGGACATGCGGTAAGGCTATGCCTGACGGCGTAAAGCGTCAATCTTTTTTGACAGTCGGGCGCGGCGACTAATCGTTTTGAGACACGAGGTTGCCGAGCCCGTAGCGATGCAGCTTCGAATACAGGCTTTGCCGACTGAGCCCGAGAATCTCCGCCGCCGAGGCGCGGTTGTCGGAAGTATGGACGAGCGCCGCCTCGATGCACAGCCGCTCGATCAGATCCGTACTCTCCCGGACGATTTCCTTGAGCGATGTCCGGCCGACCAGTTCGGTCAATTGCTCGACCGACCGGGGCAGGTTCGCCGGCATCTGAGTCATGTCGCGCAGCCGGCGCGCCACCAGCCGGATGCTGAAACCGTAATGGTGGCCGGCGTCCGTCGTCTGAACCGCGGAGACCTCGACTTCTTCTTCGCTGGTCCCGCCGCCCGAGCGGATGATAGTGCCGACGTTGCGCGCAATTCCATGTTTGGCGAGTTGCGTCTGGATCAGTTCCAGATCGACTCCGGGCCGGCCCAGATATTCGTCCAGCGATGCACTGCGCAGCTGGTCGAGGGATGCGGCGCCGGCAATCTCAAGAAAGGCGGTATTGGCGGCGACGATATTCATATCCTTATCCGCGATCACGAACGCGTCGGGCATCCGGTTGAGGATATCGAGCACCGGCGCCCCGCCGACCCGGCTGTCGACCGATTGTTCGACCGAGGCCAGGCGGACGAGCATGAAGAGGGTTCCGTCTTGCCGGAAACCGGTGGCGGAAAGGCTCACTTCTTCCTCGGAATCGGCGAGTTGCAGCGCTACGGGCGAAGGCGAAACGACGGATATCGCCGATCCCAGATAACGGGTCAGAGGTTCGCGCGCGCGCTTCGCGAACAGGCCTGCGAGCGATTTGCCGACCAGGTTGCCGGCTTTCATATGAACGAGCTCGTGGGCCGCACTATTGGCTTCGCGGATCCGACCGGTCGCACTTTCGACGATCAAAATCGGATCGGGCGTCATTTCGAACAGCAGGCGGTATCGCGATTCGGCTTGGCGCAGCCGCATATAATCGCGCTCCAAGGATTGCTGAGCCTGAAGCAGCCGCTGTTGCAAGGCAGCCGAATCGCGCAAGTCCCGTCCGAGGGCGATCATGCGCTTCTTATCGCCTAACGCGACAAGGAAATAGCGGATCGGTATATCGATCCCATCCGATACGTGATTGACCTGGCGCCAGCTCTGCTTTTCGCTGTTGCGCGCTGCCGCGATCATCTCTTCGATCTTGGCACGGCTCTCGACGGTGACCGTATCGACCCATTTGCGCCCGATCCAGTTACCGAGTTCCGGGAAACTCTCGATATTGGCCGACGCGTCGACGATCTTGCCCTTGGCATCGACTATGATCGCAATATCGCCGCCCGCCATGGCAAGTTTTGCAGCAGCTTCGTCGTCGAGAGACCGCAAAATGGCGTTCGGTTTCATGAACGCCTGCTTGTCTTCGAGAGCATCCCTCGGATTTAACACCGGACCATCCCTTCGGTTAGCCGGATAACGCCTCCTGCGGCGCAAAATCGGCAACCAGTTCGTCAGCGACCTCAATAGCAGATTGGGCGTTCCGCGCCGTCCCGTCCGCCCCGACGGCGGCGGCCAGATCGGGGTGTTCGTTGGGCACGCGCCCTCCGATCATGATCCGGATATCGGCGTTTTTGGATGTGCTGCGCAATGCCCGGATCAAGTTTGGAAGCGGCTCGATATGGCAGTCGCAACTGATCGTCAATCCGACCAGATCGAATATCTGCTCGGCCAGCCGACCGGTGAGTCTCGGGCCGTCGCTGTTGAGCATTAGTTCGGTGTCCCACCCTGCGCGCGAAAAACACTCTTCGATCATGACGGATCCGAAACTGTGCTGCTCTCCCGGCATCGGTGCGACGATGATCGAGCGTGGCGAGAGTAGCCGGCCGGCGATGCTGGGCGTTCGGGCCGCAATCTCGCGCATCACTTCCTGCAGCCGCCAGAGCCCCATCGTGACTTCGACGAAATCGACGCTGTCTTCTTCCCACATCTCGCCGAGATGACGCGCCGATGGTGCAAGCAGATCGACGAAGATCGTTTCAGGCGGCACCCCGCGGCCGAGAAACGTCTCGACCTCGGAGAGCAGTTCGTCGGCTTCCAACAGGATCGGTAGCGGTGCGAAATGCGCGGCTTCATTTTCAGAGATCGGATCGAAATGATCGATGTCGCCCGGGGTGGAATGGGCGGCGACGAGTCGCGGAATGATTTCGCTTTCGATCAGACGGTTCAGTCGTTCGGGATTGGAGTGGTTTTTTGAACTGTCGGTTCGGCGTTTTCGGCGGGGTGTTTTCGTGCGCTCATCGGCTCGTGCGGCTGGTCTCGGCGTCGTCGCGCTTTCGCGGATTGTTGATGCCATTCAGACTCTCCCGGTCTGGTGGGTGACTGTCATACCCAACTCGGAGCACGGCCATTTTTCACTTTGCGACTCTGGTTTCTCCAAGTCGAAAGCTATCGGCTTTTAGATAGGCTGGCAAATCGCCATCTGTCAACTAAACTAGACGTCAACAAATGTTGACACATGAGGGATTCGAGTCGTACCTTGTCGGTCGAACCAGTGGAGGTTTGAGCGCAAGGGATGACAGGGGATATCTCCTCACCCGGGGTCGGCCGTCAGCAGGGCGAACATCGGAAACAGGGCGAGCCGCTTTATACTGCGGAAGAACGCCGGCGCCGGGACGAGTCGGTCTGGACTTTGATTCAGGGCATCCTCGCGCCAATCCAGTTCGCGATTTTCTTCGTCAGTCTGGCCCTCGTGCTCCGCTATCTCGCAACCGGCGAGGGTGCCTTCGCCGCGGACGTTTCCATCGTCGCGAAAACGCTGGCGCTCTACACGATCATGGTGACGGGATCGATCTGGGAGAAGGTGGTGTTCGGTCGCTGGCTCTTCGCCCGGCCCTTCTTCTGGGAAGATATGTTCTCGATGCTCGTGCTGGCGTTGCACACGGCCTATCTGATCATGCTGTTCGGCGGTATCGGAACCGTTGAAGCCCGCATGTTCGTCGCGCTTGCCGCCTATGCCGCCTATATCGGCAACGCGGTTCAGTTCCTCCTCAAGCTGCGCGCAGCGCGGCTCGATGCGGCCCGGATGGATGGGGCCCGGGGCAAGGCGGTGACGGCATGACCGGGACGCTGACGGCGCTCGCTCCCACCCGCACCGATTGTGCGCCCGTGCTGCGTGAACGCGGCCAAAGGGAAGTGTTTTGCGGCCTTACCGGAATCGTCTGGCTGCATCGCAAGATGCAGGACGCCTTCTTCCTGGTCGTCGGCTCGCGAACTTGCGCGCATCTCCTCCAATCGGCCGCCGGCGTCATGATTTTCGCCGAGCCGCGTTTCGCGACGGCGATTATCGAGGAACGCGACCTGGCCGGAATCGCGGATTGCAACGAAGAGCTTGATCGAGTGGTCGACAGGCTGTTGGACCGCCGTCCCGAAATCAAGACGCTGTTCCTCGTCGGCAGCTGCCCCTCCGAAGTGATCAAGCTCGATCTCGCCAAGGCAAGCCAGCGGCTCGCCGCCAAACATGCGCCGGACGTGCGCATCCTCAACTATTCGGGCAGCGGTATCGAAACGACTTTCACCGAGGGCGAGGACGCCTGCCTCGCTTCGCTCGTGCCTGAGATGCCGGGCAGCGATGCAATGGATTCGAAAGAATTGCTGATCGTCGGGTCGCTGCCCGATATCGTCGAAGATCAGTTCCTGCGCACGTTCAAGGAGCTGGGGATAGAGCGCGTCGGATGTTTGCCGGCGCGCCGCGCTGCCGATCTTCCGGCCGTCGGCCCGAACACCCGCTATCTGCTGGCCCAGCCGTTTCTCGGCGATACGGCGCGCGCGCTCGAAGATCGCGGTGCGGTGCGTCTCGATGCGCTGTTCCCGTTCGGCGCGGAGGGGACGACATCCTGGCTGAAAGCGGCGGCCGATGAATTCGGCATCGACCCGATGCATTTCAACACCGTTGTCGCGCCAGGCCGCGAGCGCGCCAAACGAGCGCTAGCCCATCAGAAAGAACGGCTCGAGGGGCGGCGTATTTTCTTCATGCCCGATTCGCAGCTTGAAGTGCCGCTTGCGCGCTTCCTGGCGACCGAGCTTGGCATGCACCCGATCGAAGTTGGAACGCCCTATCTGCACAAGACGCATCTGACGCAGGAACTTGCGCTGCTGCCAGCCGAAACGGTGATCAGCGAAGGTCAGGATGTCGACAAGCAGCTCGACCGGGTGCGCGAAACGCAGCCCAATCTCACCGTCTGCGGCCTCGGCCTTGCCAATCCGCTCGAGGCCGAGGGCTTGTCCACCAAATGGGCGATCGAACTCGTTTTCTCGCCGATCCACGGTTTCGACCAGGCCGGAGATCTGGCCGAACTATTCGCGCGGCCGTTGCGGCGCCGCGATGTGTTGAGGGTGTAGCCGATGCAGCTTGCCGTCTGGACCTATGAAGGGCCGCCTCATGTCGGGGCGATGCGGGTCGCGACGGGAATGGAAGACGTGCATTATGTTTTACACGCCCCCCAAGGCGATACCTATGCCGACCTGCTCTTCACGATGATCGAGCGCCGAGACCGGCGGCCGCCCGTCACCTACACGACCTTCCAGGCGCGCGATCTGGGTTCCGACACGGCGACGCTGTTCCAGGCCGCGGCGCGCGATGCCTATGCCCGTTTCACGCCGGGCGCGATGCTGGTCGGCGCCTCCTGCACGGCCGAACTGATCCAGGATGATCCCGCCGGTCTCGCCGAGGCGATGGCGCTACCGATCCCGGTCGTCCCGCTCGAACTCCCCAGCTATCAGCGCAAGGAAAATTGGGGCGCGTCGGAAACCTTCTATCAGCTCGTCCGCCAACTCGCCGATCGGGACGTCACGGCGGCAGCCAAGCCAGGCCGCCGTCCCTGCGCCAACCTGTTGGGGCCGACGGCGCTGGGTTTCCGTCATCGCGACGATGTGCTCGAGGTCGAACGGCTGCTCGAAAAGCTCGGGATCGACGTGCATATCGTCGCACCGATGGGCGCAACGCCTGCCGACATAGCGACGATCGGCGCCGCGGATTTCAACATCCTGCTCTATCCGGAAATCGGCGACGAAGCGGCGGGCTGGCTCGAACGCACATTCGGGCAACCGGTTGTCCGCACCGTGCCCATCGGCGTCGGTGCGACGCGCGATTTCGTCGTCGAGGTGGCCGAGATCGCCGGTGTCGATCCGGCGCCCGCCATGGCCGAAGACGGATCGCGCATGCCCTGGTGGAGCCGCTCGATCGATTCGACCTATCTCACTGGCAAACGCGTCTTCATCTTCGGTGATGCGACCCATGCCGTGGCCGCCGCGCGCGTCGCGCATGAGGAGCTTGGCTTCAAGGTCTGCGGGCTCGGTTGCTATAACCGCGAATTCGCACGCGAGGTCCGCGCCGCCGCCAAGCTCTACGATGTCGAGCCGTTGATCACCGACGATCATCTCGCAGTCGAGGACGCGATTGCCGAGGCCCAGCCCGAATTGGTGCTCGGCACGCAGATGGAGCGCCATATCGCGAAGCGGCTCGGCGTGCCCTGCGCGGTGATTTCGGCGCCCGTGCATGTCCAGGATTTTCCCGCGCGCCACAGCCCGCAAATGGGTTTCGAGGGCGCGAATGTGCTTTTCGACAGCTGGGTCCATCCGCTGGTGATGGGTCTGGAAGAACATCTGCTCACGATGTTCCGCGATGATTTCGAGTTTTCGGACGAAGCGGGCGCTTCGCATCTCGGTCCCGGCCATGCCGCGCCGCCTGCCGCGTCGAACGACGAAGCGCCGGCGGCAACCGGCGAAGCGGCCGCCATCGCCTGGGCCGAAGATGCCGAACGCGAACTGAAGAAAATTCCCTTCTTCGTGCGTGGCAAGGCGCGGCGGAACACGGAGCTCTTCGCGAGCGAGCAGGGTCGCGCGACGATCGATCTCGAAACGCTCTATGACGCGAAGGCGCATTATGCACGGTAGCGCGCCCTCCACCCCGCGCGATCCCGCGGTCCGCGTCGTCATCGTGACGCTCGACAATCATCTGTCGGCTGCCACAGAACGCGCCGAAGCCCGGCTCGCCGATCAGGGCGTGAGCATCGATTTCCACGCCGCTGCCGATTGGGACCGCGATCCCGAAACGCTCGAACGCGCCAAGGCCGATATCGCGAAGGGCGACATCGTCATCGCGACGATGCTGTTCCTCGAAGACCATGTTCGCGCGATCCGCCCGGCGCTCGAAGCGCGGCGCGAGGATTGCGACGCGATGCTCGGCCTGATGTCGGCGGGCGAGATCGTGAAGCTGACCCGGCTCGGCGATTATCGCATGGATGCGCCCGCGAAAGGCCCGCTCGCGCTGCTGAAGAAGCTGCGCGGCTCGAAAAAGCCCGGCGCAAGTTCGGGGCAGAAGCAGATGCGCATGCTGCGCCGCCTGCCGAAAATCCTGCGCTTCATCCCGGGCACGGCGCAGGATGTACGCGCTTACTTCCTGACGCTCCAATATTGGCTGGCTGGTTCCGACGACAATGTCGTGCAGATGGTTCGCGCGCTGATCGATCGTTATGCGAGCGGTGCGCGCGAAGAGCTGCGCGGTGCGATGAAGGCCGAAGCGCCGCTCGAATATCCGGAAGTCGGCGTCTATCACCCGCGCGCGCGGCAACGTCTGTCCGAGAGCGAACGCATCCTCCCCAAAAGGGGCGGCGAGAATGGCACGGTCGGCCTGCTGATGCTGCGCTCCTATCTGCTCGGCCGCGATACCGGCCATTATGACGGCGTGATCGCGGCGATGGAGGCCAAGGGGCTGCGCGTCATTCCGGCCTTCGCCAGCGGTCTCGATGCGCGCCCCGCGATCGACAAATTTTTTGTGAAGGACGGTAAGCCCGTCATCGACGCGATGGTCAACCTCACCGGTTTCTCGCTGGTTGGCGGCCCGGCTTACAACGATGCCGATGCGGCAGTCGAAACGCTGACAGGGCTCGATGTGCCCTATATCGCGGCCCATCCCATCGAGTTCCAGACACTCGAACAATGGGGCAACCGCAAACAGGGCTTGCTGCCCCTCGAATCGACGATGATGATCGCGATTCCGGAACTCGACGGCGCGATCTGCCCGAGCGTGTTCGGCGGCCGGTCTGACGGAGTCGGTGAGGCCTGTGACGGCTGCGACCGGCATTGTCATTTCGAATCCAAGGGCGCGATCCGCGCGATGCAGGGTTGCCCCGACCGCGCCGAGGCGCTGGTCGAGCGCACCGCGCGGATGATCGCGCTGCACCGGTCCAAGCGCGCGGCGCGCAAACTCGCCATCGTGCTCTTCAATTTCCCGCCCAATGCCGGCGCGACGGGCACTGCTGCGCATCTCGCGGTGTTCGAATCGCTGCACGCGACGCTGCAGAGGCTGTCGGACGAAGGCTATGACGTCGACGTGCCGGAGAGCGTCGATGCGCTGCGCGAGGCGATCCTCAAGGGCAATGCCGAACGCTATGGCGCGGACGCCAATGTCGCCGCGCGGATCGCCGCCGACGATCATGTCCGGGCCGAGCCCTATCTCAAGCAGATCGAAGCCCAATGGGGTCCCGCGCCCGGCAAGCAGCAGAGCGACGGGTCGAGCCTTCATGTGCTCGGCGCCGAGTTCGGCAATGTCTTTGTCGGCGTGCAGCCAGCCTTCGGTTATGAGGGCGATCCGATGCGGTTGCTGTTCGAGGGCGATTTCGCGCCGACCCACGCCTTTGCCGCCTTCTATCGCTGGATCCGCCAGGATTTCGCCGCCGATGCCGTCCTCCATTTCGGCACCCATGGCGCGCTCGAATTCATGCCGGGCAAACAGGCGGGGATGTCGGGCAAATGCTGGCCGGACCGGCTGCTCGGCGATCTGCCCAACTATTATCTCTACGCCGCGAACAATCCGTCCGAGGGCATTATCGCCAAGCGGCGCTCGGGCGCGACTTTGGTCAGCTATCTGACCCCGGCGCTCGCCGAGGCCGGTCTCTACAAGGGCTTTGCCGATCTGAAAGCGTTGGTCGAACGCTATCGCTCCGCCGATGCCGACGATGGCGAACGCGCGGCGCTCGAAGCGATGATCACGGAACAATGCGATGCGCTCGATATCGATAGCGGCGATATCGAAACGCTTGCCGGGCGGCTCTACGAACTCGAGCGCGCGCTGATCCCGCATGGCATGCACGTTTTCGGTAGCCATCCCGAAGGCGAAGAACTCGAAGAGTTCGTCGACGCGATGATGGAGGCGCATCCCGAATCGGATCGCGCCGAGATCGAGGCGAAACTCGCGGCGAACGATGAGCTCGGCGCGCTGGTCCATGCGCTGGACGGCACGTTCGTGCCCCCGGCACCGGGCGGCGATATCCTGCATAATCCCGAAGTGCTGCCTACGGGCCGCAACATCCACGGCTTCGATCCGTTCCGCATTCCGAGCCGCTTCGCCTGCGAGCTGGGCGCGGCGCAGGCCGAGCAACTTATCGCGCGGCATGTCGATGGCGGCGCTGAGTTTCCCGAGAGCATCGCGATGGTGCTCTGGGGCACGGATAATCTGAAGAGCGAAGGTGCGCAGATCGCCCAGGCGCTGACGCTGATCGGCGCACGTCCGCGCTTCGACAGCTATGGCCGGTTGAGCGGTGCGGAACTGATCCCGCTCGAAGAGCTGGGCCGCCCGCGGGTCGATGTCGTGATCACGCTGTCGGGTATCTTCCGCGACCTGTTGCCGCTGCAGACCCGCATGATTGCCGAGGCGGCATGGTTGGCGAGCAGCGCCGACGAGCCGGTCGAGCAGAATTTCATCCGCAAGCACAGCCTCGCGCACAAGCAAGCCCATGGCTGCGATCTGGAAACGGCCAGCCTGCGGGTCTTTTCCAATGCCGAAGGCGCCTATGGCGCGAACGTCAACATGATGATCGACGGCGGTGCTTGGGCCGATCCCGACGAACTGGCCGAAGCCTTTGAAACGCATAAAGGCTTTGCCTATGGGTGCGACGGCGCGCCGGTCCAGCACCGCGAATTGCTCGAAAGTGCGCTCAAGGACGTCGAATTCACCTATCAGAATCTGGAAAGCGTCGAGCTCGGGATCACCGATATCGATCATTATGTCGACGGGCTGGGCGGTGTCAGCCGCTCGGTGGCCAAAGCCAAGGGTGCGGCGGCGCCGGTCTATATCGTCGATGGAACGCAAGGTAAAACGAAGGTCCGCACGCTCGACGAACAGATCGATCTCGAAACCCGCACCCGGATGCTCAATCCCAAATGGTATGAGGGTATGCTCAAACACGGCTTCGAGGGCGTGCGCGAAATCGAGGGCCATGTGACGACCACGATGGGATGGTCGGCGACCACCGGCGCGGTCGCTCCCTGGGTCTATCAGCAGATCAGCGAAACCTTCGTGCTCGATGATGAGATGCGCGCGCGTCTGTCCGCGCTCAACGCGAAGAGTTCGGCCCGGGGGGCCAACCGGCTCCTCGAAGCATGCGAGCGCGAGCTTTGGGAACCCGATGCGGAAACCCTCGCGGCGCTGCGCGCGGCGAGCGACGATCTGGAGGACCGGCTGGAAGGCCTGGTCGCAGCGGAATGACGGGAGAGAGACGATGACCCTTCTCGATGCAGGCACGGCGCCGCCGGACGGCGAAGGCTCTGTCCAGGTCCAGCTCGATCCGAAGGACGAGATCAAGGGCGCCAAGGTTTTCGCCGTCTACGGCAAGGGCGGGATCGGCAAATCGACGACCTCGTCCAATCTGTCGGCGGCGTTTTCGAAACTCGGTCATCGCGTACTCCAGATCGGTTGCGATCCGAAGCATGACAGCACCTTCACATTGACTAAGAAGATGATGCCGACGGTCATCGACGTGCTCGAAACGGTCGAATTTCACAGCGAGGAACTGCGCGCCGAAGACTATATGTTCGAAGGCTATAATGGTGTGATGTGCGTCGAGGCTGGCGGGCCGCCCGCCGGTACGGGCTGTGGCGGCTATGTCGTCGGGCAGACGGTAAAACTGTTGAAGCAGCATCACCTGCTCGAAGACACCGATGTCGTGATCTTCGACGTCCTCGGCGACGTCGTGTGCGGCGGGTTCGCGGCGCCGCTCCAACATGCCGAACGGGCGTTGGTCGTTGCCGCCAACGATTTCGACAGCATCTTCGCGATGAACCGGATCATGGCGGCGATCGGGGCCAAATCGAAAAATTATAATGTGCGGCTGGCTGGCGTCGTCGCCAATCGCTCGAAGGATACCGACGAGATCGACCGTTTTGCGGATGCCACCGGGCTCAAGCGGCTCGCCCATTTCAAGGATCTCGATGCGATCCGCCGCTCGCGGCTCAAGAAATGCACATTGTTCGAAATGGACGACAGCCCCGAAGTGCAGCAGGCGCAGGACGAGTATCTGCGGCTCGCCGCCATGCTCTACGCCGGTGTCGATCCGCTCAACGCGTCACCGATGAAAGATCGCGATATCTTCGACTTTCTGGGGTTCGAATGATGGCCAGCGCTGCCCCGATCGCACAGCCTGAGCGCATCCGCGAGAACGGAAGCACGCGCTATGCGAAATATCGCGGACAGCTTACCACCTATTTCGACAGCACGGCGCGCAAAGCCTGGGTCGATCTGACCTCGGACGCGCCGGTTAGCGGCATCCGCGCGACCGTTCGTGCCGGGCGGGATCGGATGCGCGCGACATTGCTCTCCTGGCTGCCCGATGATCTGAGCGGTCGCCGACTGCTCGACGCGGGTTGCGGCACCGGTGCGCTGGCGGTCGAAGCCGCCGAGCGCGGGGCCGAGGTTGTGGCGATCGACGTCTCGCAAGGGCTGATCGATGTGGCGCGCGAGCGAGCGGCCGATCACCTTCCGATCGATTGGCGGGTCGGCGATCTGCTCGATCCGGCACTCGGCCGGTTCGACCATGTGATCGCCATGGATTCGCTGATCCACTATCCGATGGCCGACATCGTCGATGTGGTCGGTGCACTCGGCCAACGCGCCGGAACGCTGTCCTTTACCTTTGCGCCGAGTTCGCCGCTGCTTCAGACGATGCATTTGACCGGTAAGTTGTTCCCGCGGAGCAATCGGTCTCCAGCCATCAAGCCGGTATCCGAAACGCGCCTGCGCCGCGCGCTGACCGATCGGCTGCCGGATCATGCCATCGCCCATGGCGAGCGGGTCGCCAGCGGTTTCTACACGTCGCACGCGCTGATGGTGGAGGCGGGATGAGCCGTCTGCCCGCCTCGACCCAATTCTGGGCGTCGCTCGGAACGCGTTTCCTGCCCTTTGCCGACGCAGCGACCGCGGAACTGCCGCTTAGCCGCCTGTTGCGGCTGGCTTTGTTCCAGGTCAGCGTCGGTATTGCGGTCGTACTGCTGAACGGCACGCTCAACCGGGTCATGGTCGTCGAACTCGGCGTCCCGGTCTGGATCATCGCCCTGCTGATCGCATTGCCGCTGCTAGTCGCGCCGTTCCGCGCGCTGATCGGGCACAAGTCGGACACCCATCGCTCGCTGCTCGGCTGGCGGCGCGTTCCCTATATCTGGATGGGCACCATGCTGCAGTTCGGCGGGCTGGCGATCATGCCCTTTGCGCTGCTGCTGATGTCGCGGCCCGAGGATTTCATCGTCGGCGTGTCGGCGAGCGCCTTGGCGTTTCTGCTGACCGGTGCGGGGATGCATGTGACGCAGACAGCTGGCCTTGCGCTCGCGACCGACATTGCGACCGAAGAGAGTCGCCCGCGCGTCGTCGCGCTTCTGTACGTCATGCTGCTGGTCGGCATGATGGTGAGCGCGCTCGTCATCGGGCTGGTACTTGTCGATTTCACGCCGACATTGCTCGTCCAGGTGATCCAGGGTGCGGCGGTTCTGACCGTGTTGTTCAACATCGCCGCTTTGTGGAAACAGGAAGCGCGCGACAAGGCCGTCACCGCGCCCGATCGCCATCGTCCGGCGTTCGCCGATGTCTGGCGTGCGTTTGTGAGCGAAGGGCGCACCGCGCGCTTGCTGATCGCCATCGGATTTGGCGCGGCCGCCTTCAGCATGCAGGATGCGTTGCTGGAGCCCTATGGCGGCGAAATTCTCGGCCTGTCGGTCGGTGCGACCACCGGGCTGACCGGGCTTTGGGCGCTCGGTACCCTTTTGGGATTCGCGCTCGCCGGGCATTGGCTCGGCGATGGCGGCGATCCGCACCGGATTGCGGGCTTGGGCGGCGTTGCCGGCATTGCAGCCTTCATGATCGTTATTTTCGCCGGGCCGCTGACATCGGCGGGAATGCTTTACATCGGCGCGGTTGGGATCGGCTTCGGTGTCGGGCTTTTCTCGGTGGGCACGCTGATCGCGGCGATGGCTCTGTCGCGCGAAGGGACCGCGGGTCTCGCGCTGGGTGCCTGGGGTGCTGTGCAGGCCTCGGCGGCCGGGCTCGGCATCGCGCTGGGCGGTATCATCCGGGACATATTCACGAACCTTGCGCTGGCCGATGCGCTGGGTTCGACCTTGGCGGGACGGACGACCGGTTACGGTATCGTCTACTGCGTCGAAATCGGCTTGTTGCTGTGCATGCTTGTAATTCTCGGCCCGCTGGCCGGCAGCCGCCAGAGCGTATCGCCCGGCGCGTCGAAACAGTTCGGACTGAGTGAATTTCCAACCTGAGCGAGGAAAGACCGATGACTGATGGCAATCTGGTAGGAACGATCGATGTGGCGGAGCTTATGTTCTACGCCTTTGTGCTATTCTTCATCGCCCTGGTTTTCTATTTGCGGCGCGAGGATCGCCGGGAAGGCTATCCGCTCGAGGATGAATTGACCGGCCGGGTCGAAACGGTCGGCGGGCCGTTGCATACGGCATCGACCAAGACCTTCCACCTACCGCACGGCAAGGGGACGGTAGATGCGCCTCTGCCGCGGACCGAGGGCCGAGAACCGGTCGATATCGCTGCGGAGCGCTTGTTTCGCGCGGGCGGCGCCCCGCTTGTCCCGACCGGCAATCCGTTGGCCGACGGCATCGGACCGGCGGCTTGGGCCGAACGCTCGCGCTGGCCCGATCTCGATGCCGAGGGCCATCCCCGGATCGTACCGATGGGCACGGAGTCCGGGATCACCGTTGCGAAGGAGGATGCCGATCCGCGCGGTATGATCGTCAAGGGCGCGGATGGCGAGATCGCCGGCACGGTCAGCGATCTGTGGGTCGACCGTGCCGAGCACATCATTCGCTATCTCGAAGTGGCGACGCCGACCGGGCCCAAGGTGCTCGCGCCGATGCCGATGAGCATCGTCAAGGGCAAGAAGGGCGAAGTGCATATCGATGCCCTCAACGCCGCGCAGTTCGCCGGAGCGCCGCAACTCGAAACGCCCGGGCAGATCACCCGCTACGAAGAAGAGCGCGTCGCGGCCTATTTCGGCGGCGGTTATCTCTATGCGACGCCTGAGCGTCAGGAGCCCATCGTATGAGCGAATATGATCATGAACCCATAAGGGGTCTTCCCGGCTACCTTCCTGAAGGCGAAGAGATCATCTGGCAGGGCGCGCCCGATTGGCTGGTCTTGGCGCGCACGGCCTTTCATACCCGGCTGATCGGCGTCTATTTCATGTTGCTGATCGCGCTCGGTATCGCGAGCGGCAGCGTGACGGGCGCCGTGGCGACGGGGATTGCCGGTCTGCTGGCAATCGGCCTTTTGATGCTGTTCGCCTGGCTGGTCGCGCGAACGACCGTCTACACGCTGACCAACCGCCGGGTCGTACTGCGGATCGGCGTGGCGCTCAACAAATGTATCAACCTACCGCTGACCCTGATCGGCGCCGCCGATCTCAGCGAACGGGGCGGCGGTCATGGGGATATCGCGCTTGCGCTCACCGGTGCGCATCGGCTCGGTTATGCGATGCTCTGGCCGCATGCCCGCCCGTGGAAATTCTCCGATCCGCAACCGATGCTGCGCGCGCTGCCCGATGCCGCACGGGTCGCGAGCCTGTTGGCGCAAGCGTCCGCCGCCGTCGTCGAGATCGATCGGTCGGTCGAGCCACGCCGCACCGCGCCGCACTCCGGCGGCCTTCAGGAGAGCCCGGCATGAGCCATGCGCATGAAGATCCGACGGTTCCCAAGGGCGCGCTAGTCATGGCGGCGGTGCTGATCGCGCTGGCGTTGGCGCTCACTGCGGCGACCCGGCTCGGCTTCGTGCCGCAGGCCGCATCGCCGGTGGCGGAGCGATCGGCGGCCAATGTCGCGTTGGTGTCGGAACGCACGCTCTATTTCAGCGATCGTGCCGATGGAGCGGTGGTGATCGGCGACGCCGCGACCGGCGAACAGATCGCCATCTACGGTGACGAAGGCGCAGGCTTTATCCGCGGCGTGATGCGCGGCCTGGCGCGCGAACGGAGGATGAACGGGATCGGCCAGCAGCCGCCCTTCGCGCTTGCGCTCTGGCAGGATGGTTCGCTGTCGCTGACCGATAGCGCCACCGGACGCGTGATCGAACTGGGCGCGTTCGGGCCGGACAATCGCGCGATCTTCATGCAATTGTTCGAGAACGGAGACGCCTGATGGGTTTGCTGCACAGCCACGCATTCGACACCGGCTGCCGGATCGAAGTCGAGCAGAGCGAAGACTATTTCCATGCGCATGTCGAGCTTGACGGCAATCTGCCGATCGGACCGGGCGACAAGGTGCGCGTCCATGGCGCGCCGATCAGCATTCCGTTCGGCGGGAGTGCGACCTACGAACGCACCGCGACGGTGGAACGCGCCGGACCGCTGGTCCGCGCCTGGATCAAGCTCGCCAGCTATTTCGATCTCGCCGAACTTTACGAAGTCAGTTTTACGCCGAGGAGGTTACGATGAACGCCCATAGCAAGGTCGAGGCCACGCCTGACGTGATGGAACTCGCGCAGCAGGACACGGTTCTCAGCCCGCGCTTCTACACCACGGATTTCGACGCGCTGGACAAGATCGACGTGTCCCTGGTTCGCGAAGAATGGGACGAGCTGATCGCCGAGATGGTCAGCGATCCGAACAAGCGGCATTTCCGGCGCACCGAGGAGTTTGACGGGATCATCGAGGGGTTGAAACCCGAACTGAAGGCCGAGTTCATCGATTTCCTCGTCAGCTCGCTGACGTCTGAATTTTCCGGCTGCATCCTGTATGCCGAGATCGCCCGCCGGACGAAAAATCCCGATGTAAAGCAACTCTTCAAGCTGCTTGCCCGCGACGAGAGCCGCCATGCCGGCTTTATCAACGATACGCTGAAAGATGCGGGGATCGGCGTCGATCTCAGCTTCCTGACCAAGGCGAAGAAATACACCTATTTCAAACCGAAATTCATCTTCTATGCCGTCTATCTGTCGGAGAAGATCGGCTATTCGCGCTACATCACCATCCATCGCCAGCTCGCCAAACATCCCGAGCTGCGTTTCCATCCGATTTTCAGCTGGTTCGAGGAATGGTGCAATGACGAATTCCGCCATGGCGAAGCGTTCGCGATGCTGCTCCGTGCCGATCCGAAACTGCTGAAGGGCGCGAATAAACTCTGGATCAAATTCTTCCTGCTTTCGGTCTATGCGACCATGTATGTGCGCGATCACGGCCGCCCGGTCTTCCATGAGGCGCTGGGCGTCGATCCCACGGAATATGACTATTCGGTGTTCGACAAATGCACGGCGATCAGCCGCCAGGTCTTCCCGGTCGAGCTGAACACGGACGATCCGCGCTTCCGCAAAGGTATGGACCGGTTGCTGCGCGCCTCGCGCGGCATGCAGGCGGCGAAGGAACAAGGTGGTGTCGTCGGATCGATCAAGCGGTTCGGCCATATGATGATCGCCGGCGCAACGCTGGCACGGGTCTACTGCCTCCCGGGCAAGCACAACACGCTTCCCGCCACCATCCGACTGCAGCCGGCGTTTTGAGCCTGTTCGGACATATATTGCCGCTTGTCGCGGTGTTGATGATCTGGTTCCTGAGTACCGGATTGGTGGCCTGGCTCGACAATCGGCCACGCGACACGTTCGGGCGCAGCCTGAAATTCGCGGCGCTCGGCGGCATCGCCGGTCTCGTCGCACTCGCCATCAGCGCGCAGTATGCGACCATCGCCGCAGCCTATGTGGCGCTGATCGGTGCGCTTGCCGTCTGGGCCTGGCATGAAATGAGTTTTCTGATGGGCGCGGTCGCTGGACCTCGGCGTCAGCCCTGTCCGGAAGGTGCGCGAGGTTGGCGGCGCTTCGTTCATGCGACCAACGTGCTCATTTACCATGAGATCGCGCTCGCGGTGACGGCGCTCCTGATCGTCGCGGCCAGCTGGGGCGCGCCCAATCAAACCGGCGCTCTGGCGTTTCTGCTGCTGTTCGTCATGCGGCTCAGCACCAAGCTCAACATCTTCGCCGGTGTACCGAATATGAGCGACGAGCTGCTGCCGCCGCATCTCGACTATCTGAAAAGCTATTTCGGGCCGCGCCGTTTCGGTCTGTGGCTGGCGCTCGCGCTGGCCGCCACGACATCGCTCGCCGTGTGGCTCGGCGTGCGGGCATTCGCCGCGCCTGCCGACAGTTTTGTCGCGGTCAGCGCCAGCCTCGTCTTCGGGCTCGCGGTGCTCGGTACCTTGGAACATCTGTTTTTGGCGCTGCCGTTCCGCGACGGCGCGCTGTGGGGTTGGGCGTTGCCCGGTCGGGGCAAGAGGTTGAATATCTGAAGGGGAAGCCTGCAATGGACTATGAAAATTATTTCAAACAGGAGCTGGACGGCGTTCGCGACGAAGGCCGCTATCGGATTTTCACCGAGATCGAACGGCACGCCGGATCCTTTCCCCATGCGACCCGTTATGTCGACGACCGGACATCGGACGTGACCGTCTGGTGTTCGAACGATTATCTCGGCATGGGCCAGCATCCGACGGTCATCGAAGCGATGCATGAAACGCTCGATCAATGCGGCGCCGGGGCCGGGGGTACACGCAACATATCGGGCACCAACCACCACCATGTGCTGCTCGAAAAGGAGCTGGCCGATCTCCATCACAAGGAATCGGCCTTGCTCTTCACGTCCGGTTACGTCTCGAACTGGGCGGCGCTCGGCACGCTTGCGGCGAAGATGCCGGGTTGTGCGGTGTTGTCGGATGCCGGTAACCATGCCTCGATGATCGAAGGCATCCGCCACAGCAAGGCCGAAAAGCATATTTGGGAGCATAATTCGCCCGAAGATCTGGACCGGAAACTCTCCGCGATCGATCCGGTCCGGCCCAAGCTGGTCGCGTTCGAAAGCGTCTATTCGATGGATGGCGATATCGCGCCGATCGCAGAGATTCTCGATGTCTGCGAAGCGCATGGCGCGATGAGTTATATCGACGAGGTCCATGCCGTCGGGCTCTACGGTCCGCGCGGCGGCGGCATCGCCGAGCGCGAAGGGCTGATGGACCGGATCACGGTGATCGAGGGGACGCTCGGCAAGGCGTTCGGCGTTATGGGCGGCTATATCGCCGCTTCGACCGCTTTGTGCGACTTCGTCCGCAGTTTCGCGAGCGGCTTCATCTTCACCACAGCGCTGCCGCCGGCGCTGGCGGCTGGCGCCTGTGCGAGCATCCGGCATCTCAAGGAAAGCCAGATGGAGCGCGCCCGTCATCAGGAGCGCGTCGACAAAGTACGGCACAAACTCAATTGCCTCGGCATTCCGCATCTCGACAATCCGAGCCACATCATCCCGGTAATGGTCGGCGATCCACACAAGTGTAAGCGGATCAGCGACTGGCTGATGGACAATCACGGCATCTATGTGCAGCCGATCAACTATCCGACCGTGCCCAAGGGCAGCGAGCGGTTGCGCATTACACCATCGCCTGTGCACAGCGATGCGGATATCGATAAGCTGATCGAGGCGCTGACCGAGATCTGGTCGGAATGCGAACTGGCGCGCGGCGCAATCGCAGCGTAGTTCGAACGACTGCAAGATTGAAACACCCGTGCTCCTGCGAAGGCAGGAGCCTAGGGCGGCACGCGCTTTCCCTGGTTGCCCTGGATTCCTGCCTCCGCTGGAATACGATGTTTCGATTCACGTGAAGATAGCCCAACGAAAAAGGGCGACCCGCGGGCCGCCCTTTTCTTTTCGGAAGATGCTCTCGGCTATTCCGAATGCGTTTCCAGGAACGCGATAAGGTCCGCCCGGTCCTGCGCCTCGGGCAGGCCGGCGAACGCCATGCGCGTGCCGGGAATGATCCGCGCCGGATTTTCGAGATACTGGAACAGTTTTTCCGGCGTCCAGACGATACCGCTATTGGCGTTGGCGTCCGTATAATTGAACCCTTCGACCTGACCCGCTTCGCGGCCGACGATATTGTGCAGCGAGGGTCCGGTCCGGTTCACGCCCGCATCGGTGACGTGACAGGTCCGGCATTGCGCGAACACGGCCTCGCCCGCAGTCGCATCGCCGGTGAAGTCGGCATAGACCGTGCCGTCGATCGTATCGGTGGAGTCGGCAGTCGGCGCATCGGCCGTTTCGGTATCTTCGGCCGGTGCTTCTGCCGCCGTGTCGTCGCTTTCCGCGGAAGGCGGGCCTTCGCTGCCTCCCGAACAGGCTGCGGTGGCAACAAGCCCCATAGCAGCGACAGCGCCGAGTACATTGTGCATTTTTCTCATATCGCTTCCTTTTCTCCGAAGACGGTCGCACCGGGTGTAGAAAGATTTTCCATCAAGCTCAACGGTTCTCGTCGGCTTTGCCGTTCTCGTCGGTTTTGAGGATCCGTACCCGTTGCCACCGCACGAACAGATAGATCGCCGCCATGACCGGGAAGACGAGCAGCGCAACCATCACATCGGCGCTCAATCCGTCTTCGAAAAACTGCTCGCCCTTGATGAGGTAGGCGATCAGCCCGACCGCGTAATAGGTGGCCGCGATCACCGACAGCCCCTCGATCAGATGCTGCAGCCTGAGCTGGATGCCCAGACTGCTCTCCATCGACGACAGCAGGTCGCGATTCTGTGCCTTGATCCGGGTATCGATCCGTGTGTTGAGCAATGCGATGACGCCGTCGGCGCGTTCCGACAGATCGTTGAGCCGCGCTTCGAAGGATTCGCAGGTTTTGACGGCGGGCAACAACCGGCGCTCGGTAAAATCGGTCAGACTCTGGAAACCGGCGAGTTTTTCGATGGCGAGTTTTTCGAGCCGGTCGAGCGCGATCGTCGCATAGGCCCGTGTCGCGCCAAGCCGGAAGCCGGTCTCCACCCGGATCAGCGCGAGTTCGGCGGAAAGCCGGGTCAGTTGATCGAGCAGCGCTTCATCGTCGCTTTCGCCGTCTTGTTCGAGGGTTTGGGCGTAATCGGCCAGCTGGCGTTCGAGCCGATCGAGGCGCGGAGCCTTGTCTTGCACCATCGGAAAACCGAGCAACGCCATGTTGCGGTAATTGCCGAGCTCCTGCAGCCGTTGGACGATCCGCCCGAGATCCCGTGGCGACGTATCTCGGGCCGCTATCAGCGTCCGGCCATAACCCTCGTGAATACCGAAATCGGACCAGAGCCGAACGCCTTCGTTGATATGGCAGGATACGAGATCGTCCTTGGTAAACGCCATCTCGTCGATCTTGCGTTCCGCTTCCGTTTCGGTCGGTTCGACGAAAATCCGCGTCGCCCGAACGACCGCACCCGGCCAATTCTCCATCCAGTCCACAAGATTCTGCCGGCCTGACTGCGCATCCGGCGCGATGATGGCCGTGATCGTCGAAGCTTCGGTATGCTGTTCCCAGATGAACGCTGCGCCCGAGCGGGTCGACGAGGTGACGTGCCGCGCTTCGTCATCCACCGCGAATTCCATCCCGTCGGGCGCGGACTGGAGCATCCGGTTTTCCTGGTCGCGAAGCTCGTCGCCGACCACCCAGACCATCTGCACGATCTCGCACCGGTCGGGCACCGGCGCGAATCGCCGCATATGCATCTCGCGAACGAGACCGCGGCGGAGGGGATGTTCGGTGAACACGCCGGTCAGCGTAACCGAATCTCGCCCTCGGTCAATCGCACCGGCGCGAGCCGTCAGGCGATCAATAGGAGCGTGGCAGCCCCAGCACATGTTCGGCGAGATAGGAGAGGATCAGGTTCGTCGAAATCGGCGCGACCTGATAGAGTCGCGTCTCGCGATATTTGCGCTCCACATCATATTCGGCGGCAAAACCGAAGCCGCCGAACGTCTGGATACAGGCTTCCCCGGCCGCCCAGCTGGAATCGGCCGCGAGCATCTTCGCCATATTGGCTTCCGCGCCCGCATTCTCGCCCGTCTCGTATCGCGTGAGCGCTTCCTTCACCATAAGCTCGGCTGCGCGCATCTGGGCATAGGCCTTGGCGAGCGGAAACTGGATGCCCTGATTCTGGCCGATCGCGCGACCGAATATCTGGCGGTCCTTGGCATAGTCCGTCGCCCGGTCGAGAAAATATTTGGCATCGCCGATGCATTCCGCCGCGATCAGGATGCGCTCGGCGTTCATGCCGGACAGGATATAGCGAAATCCCTGTCCTTCCTCGCCGATGAGGTTTTCGGCCGGCACGTGCATATCGTCGAAGAATATCTCGGTCGTCGCATGGTTCATCATCGTATCGATGGGTGTGATGGTAAGGCCGTTGCCGATCGCTTCGCGCATATCGACGATGAAAACCGAAAGTCCCTCGGTGCGCTTTACGGTCGCATCGCGCGGCGTGGTGCGCGCGAGAAGCAGCATGAGATCCGAATGCTCGGCCCGGCTGGTCCAGATCTTCTGGCCGTTCACGACATAATGATCGCCGTCGCGCTTCGCGACGGTCTTCAGCGAGAGCGTATCCGTTCCACTCGTCGGTTCGGTCACGCCGAATGCCTGGAGGCGCAATTCGCCGCTCGCTATCTTCGGCAGATAGGCGGATTTTTGCGCGTCCGAACCGTGCCGCAATAGCGTACCCATGATATACATCTGGGCGTGGCAGGCCCCGCCATTGCAGCCACGATACTGGATTTCCTCAAGGATCGCCGCCGCTCCCGACAGGGACAGCCCGGCCCCGCCGTAATCTTCCGGGATCAACGCGGCGAGATAACCCGCTTCGGTTAGCGCATCGACGAATTCGCCCGGATAGGCGCGCGCCTTGTCCTTCGCCTGCCAGTAGGAGCCGGGGAAATCGGCGCAGAGTTTCGCGACCTCTTCGCGGATCGCGGTAAAATCGTCCTGCATCAGCCCTGCACCACGTCCTGCCAATCGGGATGGCGCAGCGCTATCGCCTTGAAGAAGGGGCAGAGCGGCACGATTCTAAAGCCGCCGGCGCGGGCATCGGCGACGACGCGTTCGGCGAGCATCTTGCCCAGTCCCATGCCGCGCAAACCGTCGGGAACGCCGGTATGGTCGACGATGATCAGCGTCTCCGACGCGCGCGAGAAGGTGAGTTCGGCATCTTCGTCCGCGCCCGCCACTCGCGCGACATAGCGGCCTTTCGAACCCCGATCGTCGAGCGATATCTCAACATTCCTATCGGCCATGCCCAATCCTTCTTCCTATCCGCTGTTCCGGAGCGCGGTTGCGATCGCGTTGATCGATAGCTGGATCCCTTCGGCGATCCGGGGATCGTCCTCGCCCGCCCGATGCCGTTTCAGCAGCTCGATCTGCAACAGGTTGAGCGGCTCGATATAGGGGAGGCGGAGGCGGATCGAAGTATCGAGTTTGGGCGTCTTTTCCAGCAACCGGGCCTGGCCGGTGATGTCGAGAAGACGATCATGGGTAAGCTGCCACGCGTCCCGGATATCGCCGAACAACCGGTCCGCGAGATCGCGATCCTCGACCAGTTCCGCATAATTTTCCGCAATGCCCATATCCGATTTGGCGAGCACCATCTCCATATTGCCGAGCGTCATTTTGAGGAACGGCCAGCCCGCCGCCATCTCGCGCAACAGCCCCTTGTCCTCGAAATCCGCCAGCGCATGGCCGACGCCGTACCAGCCGGGCAGCATGACCCGCGCCTGGCTCCAGGAGAACACCCAGGGAATGGCGCGCAGATCCTCGATCGCGTCGGAGGTTTTCCGGCTGGCGGGGCGCGAGCCGATCTTGAGCGCCGCGATTTCCGTAATCGGCGTCATCTGGCGGAAGAATTGGGTAAAGCCGGCGCTTCCGTAGACGAGCGCGCGATAGGCGGTGAACGCCCTTTCCGACAGTCCGTCCATCGCGGCTGAAAAGCGCGCGCGGTCCGCCGCACCGACCTGTTCGGGTTCCAGGGTGGCGAGCAGGCTCGCCGAAACCATGGAATCGATATTCGCCCGCGCCGCGTCGGGCGTCCCATATTTGGCGGCGATGACCTCGCCCTGTTCGGTGATCCGTATCCGGCCATTGACGGTTCCCGCCGGCTGGCCGCGAATGGCTTCGAACGCCGAACCGCCACCCCGGCCGACCGAACCGCCGCGCCCGTGGAACAGCTGCATCGCGGCCCCGGCCTCGGCGAATACCGGCGCCAATGCCTCGCTCGCCCGGCTCAGCACCCAGCCCGATGTCAGATAGCCGCCATCCTTGTTGGAATCCGAATAGCCGATCATCACTTCCTGATGGCCGCGCGCCGAAACGAGCGCGGCGATCTCCGGCAGGGCGAAATAGGCGCGCATGATGTCCGGCGCATGATCGAGATCGCCGATCGTTTCGAACAGGGGTACGGCCATGATCGGGGCGGCCGGCGTGTCCCCTGCGACGTAGAGCCCGGCCTCTTTAAGCAGGATATGCACCTCGAGCAGGTCCGACACCGTCTCCGTCATCGACACGATATAGTTGGTGATACAGCCGGGTCCGTAGCGCCGATGCGCCTCGGCGGCGGCCTCCAGTATCGCCAGTTCCTTCCGGGTCTCCTCCGAATATGCAAAGCGCGGCACGGTCAGCGGGCGGGGCGAGGCCAATTCGCGTCGGAGCAATGCGATCCGCGCTTCCTCGTCCAGCGCCTGATAATCGTCTTCCACGCCGGCATGGCGCAGCAATTCGGCGACGGTGCGCGCGTGGACCGCGCTGTTCTGCCGCATGTCGAGCGTCGCCAGATGGAAGCCGAAGGTGCGGACAGCGCGGATGAGCCGGCCCAGCGCCCCGCTCGACGCGAGCGTTTCGCCCCCCGAATCCGCGAGCGCCCGGGCGATCGTCCGCAGCTCGTCCTGCAAGTCCTGCGGCGTGCGATAGGGTTCCGCCGCGAGCGACGATGGGCGCGGCGGCGGTTTGCCGATCAGCGTTTCATGGGTTGCCGCGAGCCGGGCATAGATGCCGGCGATCGCCCGGCGATAGGGCTCGTCGCGGCGGCTCGGCGCCGCATCGCCGCTGGCATCGGCGAGCGCCCGCACCGCCGGATCGATATCCGATAACTCGCTTGAGATCGATAGTTCCGCGCCGAGCGCGTGCAGATCGTCGAGATAGCGAACGAGCACCGTCTCGGCCGACCGGCGTAGCGCAAGGGCGAGCGAATCCGCCGTGACATAGGGATTGCCGTCGCGATCGCCGCCGATCCAGCTGCCCAGCCGGAAGAAGCTCGCCGGCCTGTCGCCCAGCGCCTCTTCCCAGCGATTGTACAGTCCGGGCAGCAACGGCAAGAAAATTTCGCGCAGATAGGACAGGGCATTTTCCACCTCATCGGCGACGAACAGCCGCTCGCGGCGCAGGGGGCGTGTCTGCCAGAGCAGGGCGATCTGGCGGATGAGGGATTCCTCGATATCGTCACCATCGGGCGTTTCCGACCGCCCGGCATCGCGCATCCGCATCAGTTCGGCGATCCGGTTGCGATGGTCGATCATGCTCTTGCGCCGCACCTCGGTGGGATGGGCGGTCAGCACCGGCACCACCAGGGCATGATCGAGCATCGCGCGGACCTTTTTGCGCGAAACCCCGCTGCGTTCGAGATCGTCCAGCGCCTCGGCGACGCCTTTATCGTTGTCCGTTAGCAGTTCCTGACGATCTTCGGCGAGGTTCGCGAGCATCGAGAACAGCATGAAGCCGCGCACGAAATCGAGCGTTTCGTCCAGTGTGAGCGCACCGAGCCCTGGTTCGATGGCATCCGACCCGGCAACGCCGCGATGCCGGTCGACGGAGGCCGCGCGGATATATTCGGTCCGCTGAAACAATGTGTCGCCGCCATAGGCGCGGATCACATCGCCCAGTAATTTTCCGAGGAAGCGGATATCGGCATTTTGCGAGATAGGAGGAACGGCGCTCATATTTCATCCTACACGGCAGGGCATCGCGTCGCGCGATTGCGACCGCACCCATCTGTCTCACTGTTTCGGGAAAGCGGCAAGGCCAGAATTTACCGGTCTCGGCCCCGCGTTCCCTTGGCCGCGGTTCGGTCGATGACGGCCGCGATCAGCGCATCTCGCGCCGTCTCGTTCAGTGCATCGCCGACGAGAAACTCGAGCAGCGCCGCCTTCCCTGCGATATCGTTGACCTCCGGCGTCTGCTGGAACAACCGATCCCATTCGCGGCGGATCAGGCGATAGAGTGCGGCCGTCAGGATCGGCTGTTTCCGCTCGTCGGCGACGTGATCGAGATTGAGCATAGCGGCACGCATCCCGTCGATCAGGCGGGTGCGAAAGCCCAGACTGTTGGTCACCGACCAGGCATGCGTCCGATATTCGGCAAGCGGTTCGGGTTCATGCCAGACGCGGCCGAACGCGGAAAGGCGCGCCCACATCTCCATATCGAATGCGAAGACCAGCGACGATGCGAAACCACCCACGCCTTCATAGGCCGCGCGCCGGACGATGATCGAGGGGAAGAGGACGCGTTGCCGAAGCGCGATCTGGGCCGGAAAATCTTCCGCAATTCCCGCCTCCTCCTGCATCAGACTCTGATCG
Organism: Pseudomonadota bacterium; assembly: GCA_039180285.1. Taxonomy (GTDB): domain Bacteria; phylum Pseudomonadota; class Alphaproteobacteria; order Sphingomonadales; family Sphingomonadaceae; genus Parasphingopyxis. The sequence continues at coordinate 94,995 of JBCDDN010000003.1, forward strand.
CTCCGATACCGCCCGTCATCATCCACGATCTGCGCACGCGAGAAAGCGGCGAACAGGAACGGGTCGTCCGATAGCGGCTTGACCAGCTTCTCGTAGAAATCGGGTTTCAGCCGGTCGTCCTGGTGCAGGATGTGGACGAATTCGCCGCGTGCGAGCCGGATACAGCGATTGTGATTGGCGACGATGCCGAGATTTTTCGGGTTGCGGACATAACGGACCAGGGGCGCGAATTCGGCGGCGATTTCCTCTGCAAGACCATTCTCCGAGGCGTCGTCGACGACGATCACCTCGGCGGAACCCGCATCGGCGATTTGCGTCGCTACGCTTTTCAGGCATTCGCTTAGCCATTCGGGGTCCTGCACGTCGAAGACCGGAATCATGACCGATAGCTGTGGACGCGCTCCAAAGAGATGCGAAAGCGGCAATCCCGGTTGGCGCGCCGTTTCGCGGAACCGCTGCCACCTATCGGCCATGCTGCCGTGCCGCGGAATCAACTCTTCCTCGCGCGCCGGGCGCAGCGCGCCGACCGGCCAGACCGGCGTGTTCGCCCCGCTTCCGTCAGGCGATGCCGTATCGTCTATCGCGGCGGCGAGTTCGCGCGCGCGCCGCCAGGATAGCAGGATGAGAAGATCGTCGATCTTTTCGGGTGCTCCCGCACTATCTTCGGCAAAATGCGCGACGATGGCGCGATCTTTCGGCATGTCCTTTCCTGCCGCATCCATCCCCAATGCCCGGGCAGCCAGTTTCGCCGCGTCGGTCAGCGTCTTCGCCGCGTCCTCGGCCCGGCCCAGCTCGATACGATGGAGCGCCAGATCGCTAAGAGCGGAAGCGGATTCGGCGTTCGCCCTGGCCAGTCTCACTGTCAGCTCTCCGGCCTCCTCCTGGCGCCCGAAGCGCTGGAGCAGATCGCGATAGGGTCCGATAAAGGCGGCAGTGTCGGCCCCCTCGTCCAGTGCCTGTGCGAAAGCCTGTTCCGCGCGCTCGAACCGGCCGGCGGCAGCGAGCAGCTTGGCCAGATGGAGCAGGTAATCGGCCGTGTCCTCGGCGATATCGACGGCCGATTGCGCCGGTTCCAGGGCTTCTTCGATCCGATCGAGACGACGCAATATATTGCTATGCGCGCGGAAATAGCGGGGATCGCCGGGGTCGCATTCCGCCGCCCGCCGGAAAGACGTTTCCGCTTCGCCGAGCCGCTCGGCCTCCGCCTGCATGATGCCGAGTTGATAGAAGGATTTTGCCGAACCGGGGTCCACCGCAACGGCGCGCTCACCGGCTTCGATAGCTGCGCCGATACCCCCGCGGTTCCGCAGGACTCGCGCCAACGCGTCATGATAGGCGGCGTCCGAAGGGTCCCGTGCGATGGCGGCGTGATGGGCTTGTTCGGCCTCGGGCAGCATGCCCTTGCGACTGTATAACACCGCTAGAAAATGGTGGTGGCCGGCAATGAGAGGATCGGTTGCGATCGCCTCCTGCGCCACCGCCAGGGCCCTGTCGAGTTCACCCCGTCCGGCCAGCGTGCGGCTTTTCGCCATAAGGTTGCGCGAGAGGCTTTCACCGAAATTCGATTGTCCGGGGCCGGGGCTCCGCTCCGTCCATTCCGCTGCCCAGCGCGCCCGATACCGATCCAGTGCCCTGGCTTCGTTTAACCCATCCTGCAAGAGATCGTACAGTGCGGCGATGCGCGGTTTTATCTCGGATTCTGCGGTGTCGCCATCGGCGGTCTCGTCATTTCGGCCTTCGAGGAACGCATCGATCCGTGCAATCGCTTCGGGGCCGAGTCCGTCCAGGTCCAGCGCGCCTTCCAGCGTCGCTTTCCAATCCGAAACGAGCCTGTCGTGCAGGACCATCGATCGCGGCAGCCCGCGCGAATGCAGCTCTGCTTCGAGCATATAGCTCTCCCAGAGCAGCAGTGCATGATTGCGGGGGATGCCGAGGCGGTGGCACAGAGACTGGCCGATACCCCCCAATTCCCGGCAAGCGATCAGGCAACGGGGCGTATAGCCGAGCTTCCGGAGCAGCAGTGTCCAAAGGGGCAACAGCCGGGACATGCGCGGATCGTCGATAACGATCCTGTCCGCGCCGCCGAATTCTTCGGTGATCGCCTCCTCCATCGCCGCGAGTTCGGTGGCGATATCGGAACGCTCGGCCCAGCGATCGGGCAAGGGCTTGGGATCGCCCCAAGCCCGGTCCAGCGTGCGCAGGATATGATCGTTGACGCGGGCGATCGGCGGCGGATCGAAAACTTCCGGTTTCGGGCTCGCATCTCTTGCGGCGGCCGACCGCGCAACCGTCCATCCCGCGCGCTCGAAAATGCCGGCCAATGTTGCATTGCCCGATCCTCGAACGCCCAGAATCAATAGCGCAGTCCGCCCTTTGGGCTTCAAGCTTCACTCCCCCATCGCAGTCGGCACGCCACGATAGGTCCGCCTGCTCTCAGCACATGAACGGGGCCGATCGATCCCGATAGCGGTTCGGCGGCTAACCGGCAGAACCGAAAGGCGAGGATATCCGCGCGTTCACGGCGGTACGAGCGTATCGTGAGTCTTGAAAAGGTGCAACATCGCCCGGTGCGAGCGCGAAGGGGCTCTCCTAGCCGGCCAACGGCGCCGGTTTTGACGCGGCCTGATCGTCACGTACCACCGCAAAGGATTTCAGATCGATCGACACGGGGATTTCACTCACGGAAATCACGGAAAGCTGCGGAAGGGTCCTTCGGACGAAGCTTTGGAGCTGGCGTCTGATATCGGCGCCGCACAGCAAGACCGGAGCGAGGTTCGCGCCGACCATCTTCTCGGTCGCCGGGATCAGATTGCGCAGCAGCGTTTCGGCCAGTTTCGGATCGAGAACCACGGCGCCCGTGCCGTCGCTGCGTTGTATGGCTGCGGAAATATCGGCTTCGAGCCTTGGATCCAGGCTGATTACGGAAAGCTGTTCCTGATCGCCGCGCAGGCCGTGGCAGATTGTCGGGCTGATCTTCTGACGAACCAGCTCGGTGAGTTCGGCGGGGTCTTTCGTCTGGCGGCCGACATCGACCAGAGCTTCGGCGATTTGCTCCATGTTACGGATCGAGACGTTTTCCGCCAGCAGGTTGCGCAAGACCTGCTGTACATCGGAAATCGTCATCATATTGGGGATCATCTCCTCGACCAGACCCGGTTGGGCGGTGCGCACTTTTTCCAACACATCGACCACGATCGAGCGCGATAACAATTGCGGGGCTTCCCGTTTCAGAACCTCGCCAAGATGCGTTATCAGCGCGGTGACCGGATCGATGAGCGTGTGGCCGCTGTCCAGCGCCTTGCCGCGTTCATCGTCGTCGATCCAGACGGCCGGCAAACCGAATGCCGGATCCTGGGTTTCGATCCCGGCCAATTCGGTCCGGCTGTTCTGGCTGCGGATGGCCAAAGTCTTGGCGGGATGGAGAGTCGCGGTCGCGTAACGGGTGGCGAACAGTTCGATCTGATACTGGTCGGGCTTTATCCGGTCGCTGTCGCGCATGATGACGGGCGGAATGTCGAAGCCCCGATCATGCGCATGCTGATTGCGCAATTCGGCGATGCGCTCTCCGACGATCGCTTTCATGCCCTGCCAGGCGTCGCCGATCGCGCTGCCGAGCAAAATCTCGATCGGCGTGATGGATCCGCTGGCGAGCGCGTCGGCATCCTCCTCGCCCACCATGTCGCTCGCACGATCCCTTGCCGCCTTGCCGCGCCGCGATACGTACCAGATGGCGAGTGCCAGTCCGAACAGCACCAGCATCGGCCATTTCGGCATGCCGGGCAGCAGCATCAGCAGCGACATCGCGCCGATCACGATCAGCGGGATTTTGGGGACCGATGCCAGCTGGTTCAGCACCTCGTCGCTCAGCTGCTTGTCGGCGGATGAGCGGGTGACGATGATACCGGTCGCGACGGCGATGATGAGCGCGGGCACCTGGGTTGCGATACCGTCGCCGATCGTCAGCAGCGTGAACGTTTCCAGCGCTTCGCTCCAGCTCAGGCCCATTTGGGCGACGCCGATGATCCAGCCGGCGAAAATATCGATCAGAAGGATGATAATGCCGGCGATCGCATCGCCTTTGACGAACTTGCTCGCGCCGTCCATCGCACCGTAGAAAGAGGCTTCCTTCTCAAGCGTCTTGCGCCGGTCCTTGGCTTCGTCTTGGGTGATCAGACCCATGTTGAGATCGGCGTCGATGCTCATCTGCTGACCGGGCACGGAATCGAGCATGAACCGCGCGGCCACCTCCGAAACGCGCTGCGCGCCCGACGTCACCACGACATATTGGACGACGACGAGGATGAAGAAGACGACGAGGCCGATCACGAAATTGCCCTGCGCCGCGAACGAACCGATCGCGCCGATCACGTCGCCGGCATCGGCGTCCGACAGGATCAGCCGGGTCGCTGCGATATTGAGCGCGAGCCGATAGAGCGTCGCGACGAGGAGCAGCGAGGGAAAGGTCGAGAATTCGACCGGCCGTTCGACATAGAAGGTCAGCAGTAGGATCGTCAGCGCGAAGGCGAAATTGATGATGATCAACAGGTCGAGCAGCGCCGGCGGTATCGGCGAAAAGAGGATCAGCAGGATGGACAGAACGCCGATGACCAGAAACAGATCGTTATTGCGTCCGAAGAACTGCCTGAACATGCTCATTCCCCCGATGATGGCGATGGATCGCCCGTGAGATTGCGGTAGATATCGGCGACTTCGCGATAGAGGCTGTCGGGTATTTCCCGCTTGAAGCACCCGATTCCGAAGAGCTTACGGGCGAGCTCGGGCCGGGCGATTGTCGTTACGCCGAAGATGAAGGCGATCCTTTTGAGCTTCAGCGCGAAATTGCCGGTTCCGCGCGCCACGATCATGGGCGCGGTCATCGCCTCGCGATCGTAGCGCAGCCCGACGGCGTAATGATCGGGATTCACGATCAGCACATCGGCGCTTTTCAGGTTGCGCACGCTCTCGCTCATCTGGACGAATTCGCCATGGAGCTGCTTGCGGCGCTGTTTCATCCGCGGCTCGCCCTCCCGGTCGCGCATCTCGCGCTTCAGTTCGCGGCGGCTCATCCGCATCTTCTTCATGAAATCGCGGCGCACGATAAGCTGGTCGAGAATCGAAAAGGCCAGGGCTGCCGCGAGCGCGCTCAGCAGCAGGATGAGGCCCGTCACCGCCATCGTTTCGGCGAGCCGCCGGCCGTCGGAGAGCCCGGCGCTCATCTCCTCCAGCGCATAGACGATCACGAACCAGCCGATCGCGGTATAGGTCACCATCTTCACCAGATTTTTGAGGGTCTCGATCAGCATCTTGGCCGAGAAGAGCCGCTTGAGGCCTTGGGCGGGATTGAGCCGCTTGAAATCCGGTTTGAGCGGGTGGGTCGAGAAGAGAAAGCCGGTCTGGGCGAGCTGGGTCGCGAGCACCGCGACGAATATCGCGCCGCCCATGATCGCCAGCGGTTTGATGAGCGAAGAGGTGACCGCGCCCGTAACCGCAAGCACCTCATGCGGCGCGGTTTCCAGGCTCGCGCCGGTAACCAGCGCGGCGCGGGCCGTTTGCGCGATCTCCCGCGCGTGATCGGGGCCGAAGATCCAAGCATAGGCGACAAAGGCGGCGAGTCCGCCGAAAAAGCCGATATCGCTGCCCCGGGCGACCTGGCCCTTGTCCCGCGCGCGCTTGAGCTTGAACGGTGTCGGTTCTTCGGGTTTGTCGTCTTCATTGTCCTCCATCGCTCAAAACATCCTCGGCACATATTCGAGCGCCAGCGTCAGCACCCGCATGAACGCCGCGGCCGTGATCCCGAGCGAGAGCGGCAACACGATCAGCAGCACGAGCGTCTTGACCTGCAGGCCGAGCAGCAGGGCGTTCATTTGCGGCAAGGTGCGGATGAGCAGCGCGATCGCGATGTCGGTCAGGAACAGGCACAGCATCGCCGCTGCCGACGCCGCCAGTCCGACGAGGAAAACGAGCGAGATGAACTCGATGATCATATTCGGCGATTCCGGCAACCGCCAGCCGCCCAGGGGAACCGTCTCCGTCGATACCGCGATCAGGCGCAGCAGGTCGTGATGGCCGTTCATCGCGAAGAACATCGCGCCGGCGGTGAAAGCGAAGATCGTGCCCATCAACGGGGTTTGCGACCGGCTCGTCGGATCGATCAGAAGCGCCAGACCGAAGCCGGCCTGGATATCGAGCGTGCGTCCCGCGAAATACAGGGCGCCGAAGGCGATCTGGAATATCGCGACGACCGAGATACCGAACATCAGTTCCGCAAGCGCCATGCCGGCCAGTGCATCGAGTCGCAGGCTCGCGCCGGCGGCAAGATCGGGGTTGGCGGAGACGATCAGGATCGCCAGACCCATACTCAGCAGTACGCGGAACATGGGCGGCGTGCGAATCAGCGAGAAGGGCGGCGCGAAAACGAAGACCGGCCCGAAGCGCAGGCTTAAAAGCAGGCTTGCCGCGATCCATCCCGAAAATGTCTCGATCGCTATCATGATCAGTGCATGTCCGGGATCGTGGAGATCACGGTGACGGCGAATTGCGTGATCCGTTGAAGCATCCACGGCCCCATCGCGATGAGTATGAAGGCTGCGACCAGGAGCTTGGGGACATAGCTCAGCGTCATTTCCTGAAGCTGCGTCGCTACCTGAAAAATACTGACGACGAGTCCGACGACCAGAGCCGCGATCAGTACCGGCGCCGCAACGATCAAGGCCGACCAGAGCATCAAATCGAGATATTCAACCGCTTCGCCGGGGGTCATTTTCGAGGTCCGGCCAAGATTTTGTTCACTATAAATCCGACGCCAAAGCGACCGGTTTGGGTGGCCGGTCCATGCGATTCAAACGCTTTGTTAATTACATTCATAGGGGGGTGATTCCTTATAATATAGTTTCCCTACCCTAATAGATTAGAATCTTTAACTTGCAATAGCTGTACAATTCAGTAACTTGTGGCCCTATGGATGGGGTTGCAAAACTTGGCTGGCGCATCATCGATGCATCGGAGCAGAGGCTCGAATCCGTCGCCCAGAACATCGCCAATACCGGGACCTTCGGGTATAAGAGCGAGCGCAGTTTCGAAGCGATGACAGCGGAATCGATCATCATGTCGAACAGCGGGGGTGAGTACATCTCATCCATCGACATGGCCGACGGATCGCTCGTCGAAACCGGCAATCCACTCGATCTGGCGCTGAGCGGAGGAGGCTTCTTCGTCGTTCGGCGCGGTGAGGATCTGTATCTCACCCGCAACGGCCAATTCTCCCGCGGCGATGAAGGGCAGCTGGTATTGCCGGGCGGCGCGACCGCGCAACTCGCCGGAGGCGGCGATGCCGTCATCGGCACCGGGCTGGTGACGATATTGCCGGATGCCACGATAACCGTCGATGCCGTGCCGGTCGGCCGGCTGGCGGTTGTCGATTTGGAGACAGTGGACGGACTGGACAGGCACGATAACGGCCTGTTCGCCATGCCGTCCGAAGAGGCCGAGCAGATGCCGGATCCCGTCGTCCGGCAAGCCATGCTCGAAGCATCCAACGTATCACTTGGCGAGGAGATGGTGGCGATGATGGAGGCGATGCGCCGCGCGGAAACCGGACAGCGCGTTATTCAGACCTATGATCAGCTGATGGGCCGGGTCCTTCAGGCATTTGGCGGAGCGGGACGATGAATGGTGCCTTCTATATCGGCGCGACCGGGCTCAGTGCGCAGGAGCGCGGACTGGCCGTCACCGCCAACAATATCACCAATCTCAACACGCCGGGCTATAAGCGGGCGGCCATCAGTTTTTCCGAGCTCGTCGCCACCCAGCGACCGAGTTTCGAGGCAATGCTCGCCAATACCGGCCGTTCGTCGATACTGTCGGGTGTCGCCGCCGATGCGAGCGCCCGGATATTCGCCCAAGGCGAATTGCGCCTGACCGACAGCGATCTGGATATCGCGATCGACGGTGAGGGCTTTATCGAGCTGCTCGGCCAGAACGGCGAAACCATGTTGTGGCGCGGCGGCACGCTGACGGTCAACGAAGACGGGTATCTGGCCGCGGCCAACGGCATGCCGTTACGCGGGCTCATAACCGTTCCGGTCGGTACGACCGATCTGACGATCGATCGCAACGGCATGATTCGGGCGATCGTGGACGGTGCGCCCGAGCCCGAGGAGATCGGCCAGATCGAGCTCGCGATGGTGCAGGATAGCGCGAACATGACCAGCGCGGGCAATGCGATGTTCCGTCCCGCCTCGGACAGCGGCGTGGCCGTCATGATGCCGGGTGAAGACGGGGCCGGTTCGATAGTCCAGGGCGCGATAGAAAATTCCAATGTCGATCTTGCGAGTGAAGTGGTGACGCTGCTTCTGCTGCAACGCGGTTTCGCCGCGAGCTCGCAAGTCGTGCGTGCCGGTGATCAGCTGATGGCGATCGCCAATGATCTGCGGCGATAGGGCAATGTGGCGCGCGTCCGCCTTCATGATCGCGCTGTTTGCGACTCCGGCGCCGGCGAACCCGAGTGATCGCGAGATCGTCGTCGACGGACCGGCCGTTCACTTCTCCGATATTTTCGACATGAACCGCATTCCGGCTGCCTTGCGGGAGCGAGCCGCCGAGATCCGCTTGGCTATGGTGCCCGCCGACCATGCCGGTGAATCGGTCGCTCTCGCCTGGTTTGCCGCACGGGCGCGACGGCAAATTCCGGCGCTTGGGCCATCGCTGTCGGGCATCGACGGCTCGGTTCGCATAAGACGGCGGCCGGATCCCACCGGGACGGTCGCCGACCACCCTCGCGAGACGGTGCGATCCTGCGTGCGGATCGAACGCCCGTTCGATCGCGGCGCGGTCGTTCCATCCGGCGCGCTGGCTGCCGTGCCATGCGATGATGATTCCGCATATGGCGTGTTTCGGTACGATCTCTCGGTCGGCGCCGTCCGGGCGGTTCGCGCGCTTTCTCCCGGTGACGTTGCAGTTGCGCCGGGCTCGATGCCGTTCGCCGATATCGTGCCGGGCCAGCCCTTGGTCGTGGCGGTCCGGATCGGTCATGTGCAGGTTCGCCGTGACGCCGTGGCCGTCCAGCCGGCGCAATGGGACGATCGGTTCTTCGCCCGGACGGCGGATAATCACCTGATACCGGTGACCATTCCCTCGGAGGTCGCACAGTGAGACGGGGGAGGCGGCACGACATCGGATCGCGCAATTGGATGGCCGCCGCCGTTTGCCTGACGATGGCGTGGCCGGTGCAGGGCGTCGGCGCGCAGAGCATCTTCCATCCGGGCGGCTGGACCTCGATGGCCGCCGATCGCCGCGCGGGTCAGGTCGGCGACATGCTGACCATCGTCATCATCGAGAATTCGAGCGCGTCGAACACGGCCGAGAACAGCACCGAGCGCAACAGCCGCTATGGCGGGTTGATCGGACTTGGCAGCCTGTTCAACGAGTCCGGCGAATTCCAGTATGGCCGGTCGTGGGAGGGCGTCGGCGAAACACGGCGGAGCGGCAGGATGGTGGCGCAGATCGGCGCGACCGTCGAAGAGGTTCTCCCCAATGGCGATCTCGTCATCGCCGGCGAGCAATCGCTTACGATCAACGGCGAAGATACCCGGATCGCCTTGCGCGGCCGGGTGCGCCCCGACGACATTGCCGCCAACAATATGATCGCGTCGTCGCGCCTGGCGGACGCTGAAATCTCCTATGACGGTTCGGGTTATGTGACGCGGTCCGCGCGGCCGGGGCTGCTGACCCGCATCTGGAACTGGCTGGGACTATGATCATGCGCGGCCTCGTCCTTTGGAGCCTGTTGGTCGTGTCGCTGGCGCTCCCCATGCCCGCATGGGCCGACGAGGTACGGATCAAGGATCTCGGCCGGTTTCTCGGCTGGCGGGACAATGCCCTTGTCGGATATGGCATCGTCACGGGGCTGGCCGGATCGGGAGATTCGCCGCGCAGCGAGGTGACGCGGCAGGCGCTGAGCAATGTGTTGGGCCGACTCGGCACGAACATCTCCTCGGCGCAGCTGCGGAGCCGCAACGTCGCGGCCGTTATCGTCACCGCGACGTTACCGCCGACCGGCAATCCCGGGGACCGGATAGATGTAACCGTCTCCTCGATCGGCGACGCGCGAAGCCTGGCCGGCGGCAGCCTGCTGATGACGCCGCTACTGGGTCCGGACCGGCAGCCCTACGCCCTGGCCCAAGGGGCTCTCGTCGTCGGCGGTTACCGTTTCGATGCCGACCTGAATCGCCGTCAGCGCAATTTCCCGACAACGGCGGTGCTGCCCGGCGGCGCGACGATCGAGACATCGGTGACCGCCGATCTCGTATCCGCGACCGGCGATCTCGTCTTCGTGCTGCGCGATCCCGACTTCACGACGGCCGAGCGGATCGCCGAGGGCGTGAACCGCCGGATGGGTTTCGGCAGTGCCAGCGTCGAAAGTGCCGACCGCGTTCGGATCGCGACGGCCGCGCGCTATTCGGATCCCGGCCGCGCCATCGCCCTGATCGAGAATATCATGGTCGAACCGGCGGCCTCGGCCCGCGTCGTGATCAACGAACGATCCGGCACCGTGGTCGCCGGCGGCGACGTCCGCATTTCCAGCGTCGTCATCACCCAGGGCGATATCGAGATATCGGTCGAGAGCGACCGGTACGCATCCCAGCCGATCCTCGTCGGCAGCATCGCCCCGGACGCGCGCAGCCTGATCGTCAACAACAGCCGGCTCGAGGTCACCGAGCGCGAGGGCGATGCGGTGGCGAGTTTTCCGAACACGACCGTCGCCGATCTCGTCCGCGGTCTGGCCGAGGTCAATGTCGGGACGCGCGATATGATCGCGATCCTGCAGGCCATCGAAGCGGCCGGCGCGCTGCATGCCGAAATCATCGTTCAATAGGAAGCAAGGGAGGGTGTCATGGAAAGCGTTGCCGAAGCCCTGATCGTCAAGGCGCTCGACGGACTGGCGATGCGCTCGAGCGTAACGGCGCAGAATATCGCCAATGCCAATACGGAGGGCTATCGGCCGATGGCGGTGTCGTTCGAAGAGGCGTTGGCCGAGGCCGCGCCGCGCGGGATGGACGCGATTCGCGCCGTGGCGCCGCGGGTCGATTATGCGCCGGTCCGGCCGGAGGCGAGCGGTGCGATGCGGCTCGATCTCGAGATCGCGACCGCCGCGGGCACTTCGACCCGCTATTCGGCCCTTGTCGAGATGCTGAACCGCCAGCTGCAGCTCAAATCGCTGGCCGTGACGGGAGGCCGCTGATGGAAGCGATGCAGATCAGCCGAAGCGGCATGGACGTCGAATGGCAACGGCTCGAGATCGTCGCCCGCAACCTGGCGAATATGAATACGACGCGCACGGCGCTCGGCGAGACATACAGTCCGCTGCGTCTGGTCTCCGGCCCGAGCGCGGGGTTTGGCGACTATCTGGACGCGGCGCGCAACGGCGGCGCGCAGGGCGTGCGGGTCTATAGCCTAGAAACCAGCGGGGAGCCGCCGCGGCGGGTACATGATCCCGATCATCCGCATGCGGATGAGGACGGCTTCGTCGCCTATCCGCGGATCGACCATGCCGGCGAGATGGTCCGCATGATGAGTGCCGCGCGGGCCTATGAAGCGAATATCGTGGCGCTGGGCGCGGCCCGGCAAATGTACAGCCGCGCCATCGAGCTGGGGAGGCGGTGATGACGATTCCGGCAACCCCCGTGATCGGAGCGGTCGAATCGGTCGCACAAGCCGCTCCGGTTGTTGATGCCGCACCGTCGGTGTCCGTCGCGGACGGCGCGACGACCACACCCTCATTTGCGCAGATGCTGTCCGACGGCATCGAAACCGTGAACCGAAACCTGGTCGAGGCCGAGGCCATGACGCGCGCCTTTGCCCTGGACAACACGGTGCCCGTGCATCAGGTCACCTATGCCCTCGAAGAGGCGCGGCTGTCGCTCGAGCTGATGATGCAGATCCGCACGCGCGCGGTCGAAAGCTATCAGCAGATCATGGGCATGCAGCTCTAGCGCGCGGCTATGGATTGGTTCCTGACCCTGCGAAATGCGCCCCTGTCCCGGCAACTGGCCGTGATCGGGGGGTTGGTGGCCGTGATCTCGCTGGTTCTGGCGGCGATCTATTTCCTGTTTCTGCGCAGCGACTATGATCCGTTGTTCCGCGATTTGGGGGTGGCGGATGCAACGCGGATCGTCGCGGAGCTGGAGGCCGAACAGATACCCTATCGCCTCGTCGACGGTGGCGGCACGATCGAAGTCGCGGCCGATCGGATCGATGCCGCCCGGCTATCCGTGGCGAGCAGCGACTTGCCGCTCGAAACCATGGTCGGGTTCGAGCTGTTCAACGAATCCAATATCGGCCTGACCGAGTTCGCGCAGAAGATCAATTATCAGCGAGCGTTGCAGGGCGAACTCGCGCGCACCGTGATGGCGCTGAACAATGTCGAGGCGGCGCGCATCCACATTTCGATGGCGGAACAGACGATCTTTCGCGGGGATCGCAACCCGCCCACGGCATCGGTAACGCTGCTGACCCGGCCCGGCCACGTGCTGCCCCGATCGGCGGTCGAAGGGATTCAGCGGTTGGTCGCCGCCGCCGTGCCCGATCTCGAAGTCGGGAACGTCGTGATCCTCGATCAGGCCGGCCGGGTTGTCAGCAGCGGCCTCCCGTCCGCGGCCATCGCTTCGCCTGCCATGCGCGAACGTCAGGCCGTCGAGGGCTATTATGCCGCGCGCATCGAACAGGCTCTCGCGCGCTATCGCCGGGACGCCGATTTCGACGTGACCGTCCGCATCGCGGAACCCGCACTGTCTCGGCTCGGCTCCGATCAGGATCCCGCCCTCGGCATCGTGGGCGAGCGCGATTTCGGTCTCGTCGTCCGTGTGGCGAGTGCTCTCGCCAACGAGCCGGGCGCGGCCGACGAAATCCGCGAACTGACCGCCGGAGCGATCATCGCGAATGCCGCGAACGGCGATATGATCGACGTGACGGTGCCATCGGGCATCGCGGAGCCCAGCGGCCGGGAGGCACCCGAATTGCAGTCCCCGGCGGACGCGCGTCCGCCGGCTCCGGTGAGCGGGCAGTCACGTTCGATGCTGTGGCCGCTGGCCGGACTCGTGGTCGTTCTGCTGTTCCTTTTTCTCTGGCTGAAGTTCCGCACCCGGCGGCGCGGCCGGATCGGACAGCCCGAAATTTTCGCACGCCGGATCAGCGATCTGTTGCGGGAGGAGATGAAGGATGCCCGCTGATCGCACGGATCGTGCCTTGCGGCGAATGGTGGCGCGTCTCGCCGACGCGCCGGCCGACGATCGCCGTGCGATACTGGACGCGTTGGCGGCCGATGAGCGGACGCGGATCGAGGCGTTGATCGAGGAGTATCGGGGAGCGCCCGCGTCGTCCCGGGAAGCCGACATGGAAGGCAATCGCGAAACGGCCCATGCATTGGATCGCTACTCGCCATGGTTGCGGGCCCGTATCCTGTCGGAGGATGGCGCGCCGGAGGAGGGCCGGGAGCGGGGCTTCCGGATCACGCCGCTGGCCGCGCGCACGGTGCGGGAGCTTGTGGCGGCGGCGCCCGAAAATCGCCCGGCCGCTGGCGGTGAAGATGGGCACGGCGCTTCCCTGTTCGAGCGACTGACGGCGAACATCCCCGGGCTCGGGACGAAATCATGATGGCGGTGATCAAATCGGGCGAAGCGGTAGGGCGCGTGGCGACGCCGACATTTCGGGAGCCGGAAGCCGCTGGATCGGCACGCCAAGAGCCCCCGCCACCCGATGCGGATGCCGCACCCGATCCGCTGAAAGAGGCGTATGACCGGTTGCAGGGGGAATATGCAGCGCTCGAACGGACGCTGCGCGAGAGCGAAGAGGAGCGCGACGCCGCTTTCGAAAAAGGTCGTCAGACCGGACGGGAGGAGGCGGAAAGGCGAGAGGCCGAAAAAGTGGAAAAACTGGCGGACGGCCTCGCCGCCGCCCAGGCCCTATTTGCCGAATCGCTGACGGAGATGGAATCCTATGCCGTCCGCATAGCGCGCGCTTGCCTCGATCGGTTGTTCGGCGACCCGGCCGGACGGACCGAGACCGTCGCGGATCTGATCGCCGCGCAGATCGAGAAGCTGGGTGAGAAATCGGTTCCGACAATTGCGGTTTCGCCCGAGGATTTCGAATCGACCGACGCGATCACCGAACGGCTGGAAGCCCGTTTCGGCCCGGCGATAAAGATATCGCGCGACAAAAGCCTGACCAGCGGCGCGTGTCATCTCGGCCTGGCGGTCGGCGGCCTGGAAATCGGCATCGACCAGCAATGGGGCCAGCTCGCGGCAATCCTCGATGACAGTGACGCGGAAAGGGTGGGCGGATGAAAGGCCAGGCCCTGATCGCGCGCATCGCCGATGCGGATCTGACGCTTCCGACGGGAAGGGTCCATCGGATTTCGGCGACTTCGGTGCAGGCCGATGGGCCGGATGTGCCGCTGGGCACCTTGTGCGCGATCGAGGTTCGCGGGCCGGAAGGCCGCGGCCGGATGCTCGCGGAAACCGCGCGGATCGATCGGGATTCGGTAACGCTGGTCCCGCTCGAAACGGCCGGCGAAACTTTTCTCGACGCGCGGGTTAGCGCCACCGATCGGCACGGCCGCGTGCCGGTGGGCGACGCGTTTCTCGACCGGGCGATCGATGCGCTCGGTCGGCCGATTGACGGTTATGCGCCGATCCCCGCCGGCGCTGAAAGGCGCCCGTTGCGCGCCGGGGAAACGGCGCCGCTGACGCGCGAAACGCCGCGCCGGATGATCGCGACCGGGATCGCGGCGATCGACGCGTTTCTGCCCCTAGGCCGCGGTCAGCGGATCGGCATCTTCGCGGCGAGCGGGGTCGGCAAGACGACGCTTATGACCCAGCTCGCCCGTCAGATGGAAGCCGATATCTGCATAATGTGTCTCATCGGCGAACGCGGCCGCGAAGTCGAAACCCTATGGTCGGACGCACTGGACGCGGATGCGCGGGCGCGCAGCGTGCTCGTCGCGGCGACTTCGGATCAGAGCGCCGCGATGCGCGTCCGGGCCGCCGACTATGCGCTCGTTCTCGCCGAATATTGGCGCGCGCAGGGGCGTCATGTGCTGCTGCTTCTCGATTCGGTGACGCGGCTGGCGATGGCGATGCGCGAGATCGGGCTCGCGGCCGGCGAACCGCCCACGGTCCGCGCCTATACGCCCGGCGTCTTCGCGAAGCTCCCCAAGCTGGTCGAGCGCTGCGGGGCCCTGAAAGACAGCGGATCGATCACCGCGGTGATGACGGTGCTCAGCGAAACGGACGATCTGGACGATCCGATATCCGAAACGATGAAATCGATCCTGGACGGGCATATCCTCCTGTCGCGGACCCTGGCCGAGCAGGGTCAATATCCGGCGATCGACATCGCCGCGAGCGTCAGCCGGTTCGCCGCGCAGGTCGTGGAGCCGGAAAAATATGCCGCCGCGATGCGCCTCGCCGGATTGTTGGGTCGGTATGACGAGGCCCATGTGCTCATCGAAACCGGGGTCTACGAGGCCGGCAGCGATGCGGAGATCGACGAGGCTATCGCCAAACGCCCGGCCCTGCGGGCGTTGATGCGTCAGGCGCCGACGGCCTTCCTGCAGCCGGACGAGACGTGGCGGGAAATCGAGACACTGGCGGAGCCAAGCCGATGATGGCGCGGCGGACCGGCCTTTCCGACTTGCGTCAAGTCTATGCCGCGCGCGCGGAACAGGCGCGCGAGCGCGTCGGCCGCGCCGTTCGAAGACTGGCGGAACTGGATGCGCAACGCGCCGCCAAGGCCGCGGAGATCGAGACCTGCGTCGCCCAATTGTCGATCCTTCTGGACGGCGATCGCTTCGATCCGGCGATGAGCGCAGCCTGGCGGAACGAATTCGCTAAACTCGACGCGCAAATAACCGATCTGGAAGGAGAGAGGGCCGAAGCCGCGGCGCGGCGCGATCGCGCGCGCCGGTTATGGGCCGAAAGCGAGGCGCGAAACGAGGCCGCCGCGACACTGGCGGCACAGGCAAAGCGCGCCGGACGGAAGGCGCGCGAGGAAAAATTGCAGCTCGATGCCGAGGATCGGGTTGCGAGGGAATGGGCGAAACCATGAAGATCGTCGGCGTTGCGCCGCAAACGGAAGCCAATTGGTATGGCAGCTTCTCGCATGGTCATGGCGAAAGCTTCGCCGCGATGCTGGGCGAGCGGGCGGCTATCGGCCCCACCGCTTCTCCTATCGCCGGGAATGGCGTTCCGTCTCCGACGGGTCCGACGGTCGCCTCTCGTCCGGATCGATCGGCCGGACCGACGTTCGATGCGCCGCCGCCGGTATCGGGCGATGCGACGGCGGATACCGTCCGATCGGCGGTTTCAACGATCGCGCCGGCGGATTTCGGCGGCGGGAAAGCGCCGTTCGCCGAGAATAGCGGTGGCTCCCACCCGGTGTCTCCGCCGGTTTCGGATGCATCCGGTGCGAAAGCCTCGCCGCCATCGCCGCATTCCCGGATGCGGCCGGGCGCGGCTGCGACGCCCTTGCCGCAGCGCGATGCGAAGCCGCCCGTGACGCCGCTCAACCTGGTCGTCGGCGGCACCGGCAACGCGATCCAGCTGGGCGTCCGTACCGGCGAGCTCTCGGACGTCGATCACCGAAATTTGCGGCAACGCCTGGAATTGCTGGCGGCCGAGACGGGCTTCACCCTGACCCATGTCTCGCTGAACGGAACGATCGACCCAGGCGCAATCATCGCTGCCAAAGGAGGATAAGTTGGAAGAGATATTCGGTGTAAACCCCGCCGCTCAGCCCGCTCAGCAGAGCGCGTTCGGATTGGATTTCCAGTCGCTTCTGCAGATCATCCTGTCACAGTTGACATTTCAGGATCCGCTCAAGCCGGCCGAGAATTTCGAGTTCGTTTCGCAGCTCGCCCAATTTTCGCAGCTTCAGCAAAGCCAGGTCCTGAACGAGCAGATCACCAATCTGCTCGCCGCGCAATCGGCAACCCAGGCGACGGGCCTGCTCGGTCA
Organism: Pseudomonadota bacterium; assembly: GCA_039180285.1. GTDB lineage: Bacteria > Pseudomonadota > Alphaproteobacteria > Sphingomonadales > Sphingomonadaceae > Parasphingopyxis. The sequence goes on from JBCDDN010000003.1 coordinate 112,004, forward strand.
GACGGTCGATGTCGCGGCGGGTGGCGGTGTGCTCCTGTCGGGTACGGTCGAGGCGATATCCTTCGCCGGCTCCGGTCCGTCGCTGACGATCACGACGCCCGACGGGCAGTCGATCCCGAACATCTCGATCGCAAACGTCACGCAGATACGCTGAGGGAGGATACAGATGATCGGTTCCATCTATGTCGGGATGAGCGGGCTGACCGCCCATGCCAAGGGGCTGCGCCTGATCAGCGGCAATGTCGCCAATCTGAATGCGCCGGGCTTCAAGGCGCAGGCGTTTCGCTTCACCAATATTCAAAGCGAGGGGAATCCTCTGCTTTCCGGGATTGGCGGCTCACGGGCCCAAGACAGTTACGGCGTGCGGTTCGGCGAGACCCGCACCGATTTCAGCCAGGGGGATCTGCGGGCGTCGAGCGGCGATTTCGATCTGGCGATCGACGGCCCCGGTTTCCTGGTGCTGCAGGGCGAGCGCGAGACATTCTACGCCCGCACGGCCGAGCTGCTGCTTGACGATGGCGGGTTTCTGATCGAACGGCAGAGCGGCTTGCGGCTGGCGGTGCTGGGTGACGGTAACGCGCTCAAACCCTTCAACCTGGAAAATCTGCGCACGAGCGAGGCGGTGCCGACCAGCCGGATCAGTTTTTCGGGCAACCTCTCCTCGACCGGGGATACCGCGTCGGTGGCCGATATCGCCGTGATCGGAGACGGCGGGGCGACCGAGACCTGGACGGTCAGTTTCGCGCGCCCGGTCCCGGCGGTGCCGGGGCGCTGGGCGCTCACAGTGACGGACAGCGGCGGCACGGAGATCGGAGCCGGAGAGATCGACTTTACCGGCAGTCAGATCGATCCGCGCGACGCGATCATCACTGTCACCAGCGGCGATCCGGCGAATGGCGGATTTCAGGTCGATCTGGATTTTTCCGAGAATGTCACATCCTTCTCGTCCGGCACCGTCTCGACCATCGCCACGGCCGAGATCGACGGCAATGCCGAGGGCAGCCTGACGGCCATCGCGGTGACCGAGCAGGGCGCGATAGAGCTCAGCTATTCCAACGGCGAAACCGAAACGCTCGACCGGATAGCGATGACGAACTTTCCCGAACCGCAACGTCTCGA
>JBCDDN010000004.1:0-90009 GCA_039180285.1 Pseudomonadota bacterium
CCCTGAGGGAGGTCTGGAGGGGGAGTGGGCGGAGATGGTACAGGCTCCGGCGGCGCGAAGCGTCGTTGGATGCCATCGGAGGGCGGTGCCGCGACGTTGCGTGAGCAACGTTCTGACAAATAAAATACCGGTGCCGCGCTCGACCGCCAGGTCGAATCTGCAAACCCCCGCCCGACACTGTAAGAAAACTGCCATCTCCATGGCCTAGTCTTCGCGTCATGGAAAATAAGGACATCTTTGTGGGGCAGCTCGCCACACCGCGGATGAGCACGGCGCCGACCGCGATCATGACCGACGAGATACGGTGGCAGATGGTCGAGAAACTGATCAATGGCGAGCAACCGGATACGGTTGTTCGCTGGCTCTCGATCAAGGGCTTCGCGCCGCAAGTGGTACGCGAAGAGATCGATCGCGCGACGAAAGATCCCTTTTACCAGGGTACGATGCGGATGCGCACGCGGCTGATGAAACGCGATTGGCAGCTCGCCATTTACCGCAAACTTGCCGAACTCGCACCCGATGCGGGCGAAGTCGCGGTCGAAACCGGGATCACGCCGGAGGATTTTCTTACGCGCTATTATGCCGGGCATCGGCCCGTCCTGCTGCGTGGCATGATTGATCATTGGCCGGCGATGGGCAAATGGACCCTCGACTATTTCGAGGAGCTGTTCGGCGAGCAAGATATCTCGGTACAATGGGGCCGCGAGGGCAATCCCGAATATGAGCGGTATAAGGACGCCCATCGCCGCGTCATTCCCTTTGCCGATGTCGCCGCGCGGCTGCGGACCGGCGAGCCGAGCAATGATTATTACGTCACGGCCAGCAACGAGGAAAATCTCGATCTGCTTGAACCGCTATGGGACGATATGGGCGACCTGCCCGGCATCCTGGAAGCCCGGGACGGTAATCGCGGTTTCTTCTGGCTCGGTCCGGCGGGAACGATCACACCCTTCCATCACGACCTGACGAACAATTTGCTCGTGCAGATTCGCGGCCGCAAGAGGGTCAAGCTTGTCGCGGCGCACGATACCGGCCTTATGCGAAACGATCGTCATTGCTTCAGCCAATGGACGGGCGATGATCTGCCGGCCGGCGAAGCGCGTAAAAACAAGCCGCGGGTGATGGAGGTCGTTCTGGACGAAGGCGAAGCGCTCTTCCTGCCCGTCGGCTGGTGGCATCATGTCGAGGCGCTCGACATGACGATCGGTGCGAGCTTTACCAATTTCGTCTGGCCCAATGATCACACGTCCGATTACACGGCGTTTGGTGAGCAATAGGGGTTTACGCCGCTGATGGCGCGGCGGTCGGATCCGTGGCTTCGGCTGAATGGCCCGTGCTGATCAGTGGCCAGACCAGCATTTCGCCGGTGGATGTCTCGGGCAGATTTTCAACGCCATAGCTTTCCGGATAGCGCCGCGTGATTTTCGCCGTGCCGAACAGAATATCCCAGAAGAAGAGCAGGTTTCCGAAATTGCCTTTATAGTGAGTCACCCCGTCCGATTTGTGGCGGCCGTGATGGGCGTGATGGGTCGAGGGAGTCGAGATCGTCCGTTCGACGACCCACATGACGGGCGAGAGCCAGGCGATTTTGTAGAGCGGCCGATCCCAGGCGACGTCGGAATGCGCGCCGATGATCACCGCCAGCTTCACGACGATGTAACCGGCATAGACATAGCCGAGGCCGAGATAGATCAGCACGCCCGAACACCAGATCCCGGGCATGGTCAGATAGTAGAAGAGGTTGTTCCGATAGACGAGACGGATGCTCATATAGCGGCCGTCATGGTGCGGGCGGTGCAGCTTGTAGAGCAGCGGGAAACTGTGCGCCGCGCGATGCCACCAATATTGCGTCATATCGTCGAAAACGAGGAACAGCGCGACGGCCGCGATAATCGGAATACCGGTAAGAGCGCCTTCATATTGCGGTACGACGACCCCGGCGAGCCCGGCCGATGCGAACAGGACGAAGGGTTGCGTAACGAACAGCAACACGACCGTGCTGACCGCTTCGACGATCCCGTCGCCGCGCGTCTGTTCGGGTTTGCTGAACAGGCCGGAGCGCCACAGCTCGATAAGGGCGAAGCCCAGATAGATCGCCAATATGATGATCGTGCTCGTTTTCATAATGCCCTCTCTCCGGCCGTCCGGGCCTTGTCTTGTGCGCCGATTCGTAGCAGGGCCGTCCGCCATGAACTGCCAAGCAATTAGCAATTGAGCGATATTGCCCTTTCGCCCAGGCTGGGCCGGTTTATCGGTCAGATGCCGGACGATATGCGCGCTGCCGTCGAGGCGGCGGGAGTGCTGGTCCGCTATCCGAACGGCGCGACGGTTCAGCAGCGCGGCGATCGCAAGCCCGGCCTGTCGGTAATTGCCCAAGGCGCGGTACGAATGAGCGCGACCGATTCCGAAGGCGAGCGCTCCACCTATATCGTCATGCATTCGGGCGACTGTTTCGGCGAGATGACCCTGTTTCTCGATATCCCGCGCACGCTGGATGCCGTCGCTATGGGCGAAACGGCAATCCGCGAAGTCTCGCGCGAGCGGTTTACGCGCCTTCTCGACGATCATCCGGCGCTGCGCGACCACTTGCTGGCCAGCCTCGCGCGACAATTGTCGCTGGCGCTCGAACGGCTCGACGATCAGCGCCGCCTGCCGGCGGTCGTGCGATTGGCCAAGACGCTGGCCGGCATGGCGGAACCGGACGGGGCGGGGCATATCGTGCACGGCAGCCAATCGGCGCTGGCCGAAGCGATCGCGAGCAGCCGTGTGACAGCGGGCAAGGCGCTATCCGAGCTTGCGGAAGCGGGATTGGTGGAGACCGGCTATGGAGCGGTCATCATTCCCGACCTCGCCGCGCTGGAGGACTGGATCGCCGAACGCAGCTTCCTGATGCCACTAAAAGAGCGCGATTAGCCGATTCGGTTCGCGACGAGTTCGTTGACCACGGTGGGTTCGGCCAGCGTAGTCGTGTCCCCGAGGCTGCTCACATCGCCTTCGGCGATCTTGCGCAGGATCCGCCGCATGATCTTGCCTGAGCGCGTCTTGGGCAGAGCCGGGGTGAACTGGATCGCGTCGGGCGAGGCGATCGGGCCGATCTCGGTGCGCACCCAGCCGACCAGTTCCTTGCGCAGTTCCTCGCTCGGTTCGGTGTTCGCGTTGAGCGTCACATAGGCATAGATGCCCTGGCCTTTCACGTCATGCGGCATGCCGACGACCGCGGCTTCGGACACGTCTTTGTGGAGCACGAGCGCGCTTTCGACTTCGGCGGTGCCCATTCGATGGCCCGATACGTTGATCACATCGTCGACCCGGCCGGTTATCCAGTAGTAGCCGTCTTCGTCGCGGCGGCAGCCGTCGCCGGTGAAATATTTGCCGGGAAATGTGGTGAAATAGGTGTCGAAGAAGCGGGCATGATCGCCATAGACGGTTCGCATCTGGCCCGGCCAGGAGCGCGCGATGCATAGATTGCCCTCGGTCGCGCCGTGCAGGACCTGACCGTCGCCATCGACGATTTGCGGCTCGATGCCGAAAAACGGTTTGGTTGCGCTGCCCGGTTTCAGGTCGGTCGCGCCGGGCAGGGGGGCGATCATCGCGCCGCCGGTTTCCGTCTGCCACCAGGTATCCATGATCGGGCAGCGGCCCTCGCCGACGACATTGTAATACCAGCGCCAGGCTTCGGGATTGATCGGCTCGCCGACCGTGCCGAGCAGGCGGATGCTCGCCCGGCTGGTGTTGGTCACATATTCGTCGCCCTCGCGCATCAGGGCGCGGAGCGCGGTCGGCGCGGTGTAGAGGATCTCGACATTGTGCCGGTCCGCGACTTCCCAGATGCGGCTCGGCGTCGGCCAGTTGGGTACGCCCTCGAACATGAGGGTCGTCGCACCGTTGGCGAGGGGGCCATAGATGATATAGCTGTGACCGGTCACCCAGCCGATATCGGCCGCGCACCAGTAGATCTCGCCGGGATTGTAGTCGAACACATATTTGTGGGTGAGCGATGCCCAGAGCAGATAGCCGCCCGACGTATGGAGCACGCCTTTCGGCTTTCCGGTCGAGCCTGAAGTGTAGAGGATGAACAACGGATCTTCCGCGCCCATCGTTTCAGGCGGGCATTCGGTGTCGACCGTTTCGGCGGCTTCATGATACCAGATGTCGCGGCCGTCGACCATGTCGACTGCACCGCCGGTTGCCCGGACCGTGATGATCTTTTTCAGGCAGGTGACCTGTTCCGCCGCCTTGTCGACATTGGCCTTCAGCGCAATCCGCTTGCCGCCGCGCCGGCCCTCGTCCGCGGTGATGATATGGGTGCTGTCGCAATCGGTGATCCGGCCGGCCAGCGCTTCGGGTGAAAAGCCGCCGAACACGACCGAATGGATTGCGCCGATCCGCGCGCACGCCAGCAGTGCGAAAGCCGCTTCGGGGATCATCGGCATATAGATGGTCACCCGGTCACCGCGGCGGACGCCTTCCTGCTTCAGCACATTGGCGAAACGGCAGACCTCCCGGTGCAGCTGCTTGTAGGTAAAGCGTTTCGGCTCTTCGTCGGGATCGTCGGGTTCCCAGATGATGGCGACATCGTCGCCGCGCGTCGCAAGATGCCGATCGATGCAATTGGCCGAGACGTTGAGCTGCCCGTCCGTAAACCAGTTGATATGAAAGTCGCTGGCATCGAAGCTCCAGTCGCCGGAGATCTCCGGGCGCTTGATCCAGTCCAGCGTCCGTGCCTGTTCGAGCCAGAAGCTGCCCGGATCGGCGAGCGACCGGCCGTAGAGCAGCTCATACTTCGCATTGTCCGCATGGGCCCGTTTCACCCATCGGGCCGGAACCGGGAAAATCTCTTGCTCACTCACCAGACGGTCTCCTGAATGTCCCGGCCTTAGTGACGCGAGGGCGGGGGTGATAGCAAGCCCGTTTTTGCGGCGACGCAGACCGGATGCAAAGCTTCCGGGTTGCTTTCTGCCGCTGTATGATCATGTCATGGCGATCGTAACAGCGTGTCGGGAGAGTGCAGCATGGCCGAGCAAGGGTCCGGCCTTTTCCAGTTGGACCGCAGCGCCGAAACATCTCCGCGCCGATTGGCGATATTGATCGGTGGCGGTGTAGCGGCGTTGCTGGTGCTGCTGTGGTTGTTCCGCGAAGACGAGCCGGGACCCGCCAGCCCATCGCCGGCCGACCCGCCTACCGTAGCTGTGCCTGCGGCAACGCCGCCGACCCCGCCACCAGCCGCTCCGGAAGGAGGATCTGTTGCGGAATTGCGGTTACACGGCGTGATGGGTACGGGCGACGCCGGCGCCGCGATCGTGTCCTCCGGCGCTGGGCCGCAGCGTCTGGTGCGCGTAGGCAGGGATGTCATTCCGGGGGTCCCGCTACTTGCTGTGGCGGCGGATCACATCCTCGTGCGAGAGCGTGGCCGCGAGGTGCAGCTGGCTTTCGCAGAGGACGGTTCTACCGGCGTCACCGCTCCGGGCAACCGATCGTCGGCGCGTGGCGACGAGGCGTCGCGACGCGAGGCGCGCGAGTATCAGGCGGCGCTCGTCTCGCATCGCATCGACGGACGCCATGCGGGCTACCAGTTCCGGGAAGACCGGATGCCCGACATGTTTCGCGAGGCCGGTCTTCGGCCCGACGATGTCGTGCGCCGAATCGGGGGACTCGGACTTGAGGATGCCGACGATGTAGCGGGAATCCCACGCCGGATTCGCCAACGCGGTCGGGTCGAGATTGAAATTCTTCGCGACGGTCAGCCGCAGACGATCATCATGGATGCCCGCTAGTGCAGCGTTTTAGCGGCGCAGTAAACACTATGACATTTTCGTTTCAGTGGCCGTAACAAAACTACAAAATTCCCGTCATCAAGGAATCATACAGACCCCATAGGGGCGACCTCGGAACCCGCCGGCTGGGATGGCTTGCGGTTCGTCACGCCTAAATTGGTCCAAAGGGGTTTTCTACATGTCACGTACTCGCATCATGCTCTTGATGAGCGCTGCCATTCCGCTTGCCGCCTGTGGCGCCGACGATGTCGCTTCGCCGGGTGAAGGCAACATCGTCATTGTGCAGCCGCCGGCGCCGCCCACACCGACGCCTACTCCGACGCCGACCCCGACGCCTTCGACGGATCGCTTTGCTTCGATAACGCCCGCCGCCACCTGCCCGATGGGAACGACCAATGATGGCACGATCGACGGCGATGACGATGGTTCGGTCGATTTTCGCATTTGCCGCATCGGCGGCACGATCACTGGCTCGGTGACACTGCAGAAGCTTGATGGTGTCGTCTATTCGCTCAACGGTCGCGTCGATGTCGGTGTCGATGTCGGCGGTGACGGCATGGCCGCTGGTGGGGCCCAGGGCATTCTTAACATCGATCCCGGCGTTGTCGTGATCGGTGCCGGTACGGCCGATTTCCTGGTCGTTCAACGCGGTTCGGAATTGAATGCGATCGGCACGCAGACGCAGCCGGTTACCTTTACGGCTCGTGCCAACTTTCAGAATGAGACCGACGGTTCCGGAACCGTCAACGAAGACTCGATCGGTCTCTTCGGCGGTCTTGTGATCCTTGGTCGCGCGCCGATCAATGATTGCGACGGCGCCGCTGTAGGCGGTGCAGCCGATTGCCAGACGGAAATCGAAGGTACGACCGGTGCGTTCTACGGCGGTGATCAGGCCGCAGACGATAGCGGCACCCTGCGCTACGTCCAGGTTCGCTATCCGGGCTTCGAAGTCAGCACCGGTAACGAACTCAACGGCATTTCGCTGGGCGGCGTCGGTAACGGCACCGAGATCAGCTATGTCCAGGTGCATAACAGTTCGGACGATGGTTTTGAGTGGTTCGGCGGCACGGTGAACGGTGACCATCTCGTGGTAACGGGTGCCGATGATGACAGTCTCGACATCGACAGCGGTTATGTCGGTGTCAACCAGTTCATCATCGTTCGCCAGCGCGCGGCTGGCGGCGACCACTTCATCGAGGCCGATTCGCGCTTCGACGATCTGCCCCGTTCGGATCCGACGCTCGCCAACTTCACCTTCTATGGTGGCGGCGGTGCAACCGATTTCGGTATTCTGATCCGCGAAGGTATCGGCGGCCAATATTGGAACGGTGTCGTCACCGGGAGCCCGGAATGCTTGAACATCGCCGATCAAGCGACGGTCGATGACGGCATGCCCGACTTCCAGTCGGTCGTGATCGATTGCGCGACGGCTTTCGGGACCGAGGGCGATATTACGCCAGCCGCGATCGAAACGATCTTCAACATGGGGGCCAATAACGACGCCTCTTTCACCAACTCGCTGACCGACGGTTTCGTCAACGGGTCGGCCGAAGATGCGGTTACCGCCTTCACCGATCCGTCGATCCAGACGGTCGACTATATCGGTGCGGTGGATCAGGGGGCTGCAACGCCATGGACGCAGGATTGGACCTGCGGCCTGTTCGGATCGGACGATCAGGACACCGGCGACGCCTTGCTCTCCTGCCTGGTCACGCCGTTCTACGGCTAACCGTCGAGCATGTAGGGGCGGCGGTCCATCTGTGACCGCCGCCCGTTCATGTCTTCACCAGCTTTGAAGAGAGTAGCCATGACCAAGACATTCACGCTTGCGGGCCTCCTGCTCGTATCGAGCGCGTTGACCGCGCCTGCCGCCATCGCTCAAACCGTTGGCGAAACCGATGATACCGCTGCTCAGGCCGACGCGACCGTGCCGGACGAGCCGGAAGAAGAAGATGTCGATATCTCTACCGGCGGCGGTAGCGGCACGCCGATCGTCGTTACCGGCCGATACATCCCCGAACCGATTCGTGAATCTTCCGAAGTACTCTCCGTGCTGTCGACCGAGGATCTGGCTCGGACGGGCGAAGGCAGCGCGGCCGGCGCTCTGCAGCGCGTATCGGGCCTCAGCCTTGTCGGTGGGCGGTTCGTATATGTCCGCGGTCTTGGTGAGCGCTATTCGCTCGCATTGCTCAACGGGTCCCCGCTTCCGTCGCCGGAGCCGTTGAAGCGCACCGTTCCGCTCGATCTCTTTCCGACCAGCATTCTGGCGAGTTCGCTCGTTCAGAAAACCTATTCGGTCAACTATACGGGCGAGTTCGGCGGTGGCGTGATCAACCTCACGACGCGGGCGGTTCCCGATGAGCCGTTCCTGACGTTTAGCGGCAGCATCAGCGGCAATTCGGAGACTACGCTGGAAACCGGTTACACCTATTTCGGCAGCGACAGCGATTGGACCGGCTTCGATGACGGGACGCGCGATATTCCATCGGTCGTGCAATCGGCGCTCGACAGCGGTGTACGCATCCGGTTCGACCAGCCCGAATTCAGCGATCCGTCAGACCCGAATTTCGTGGCGGATATCGAGACTATCTCGCAGAGTTTCCAGAACGCCAATATCAATCTCGTGCAGCGTAACGACGACATTCCCTTCAATGGCAGTGTTAACATCACCGGTGGCACCTATGTCGATATCGGGAGCGATTTCCGGCTGGGCTTCGTCGCAACGGCGGGCTGGAGCAACGGGTGGGAAACCCGTGGCGGCGTTCGTCAGCAGGGCGAATTCACCAATGGCGACCAGACGATTACGCCGAACGTCTCGGACTATCGGTTTCTGTCCACACAGAATCGGATCGTCGTAAACGGTCTGCTCGGCATCGGCGCTGAGTTCGGCGAGCATCAAGTGCGCTTCACCAACCTGTATATTCGCGATACGGCGAAAGAGGCGCGGATCAGTACGTCCGTCAGTCCGGTTCGCAATACCGGCCGGATTCAAAATAATCAGAACACCGAATGGTTCGAGCGGCAGTTGATCAGCACCCAGCTGGTCGGTGAATTTGATTTCGGCGATCTCAATGTCGATGTGCGCGGCAGCTATGCCAACGCGCAGCGCGAAGCGCCCTATGAGCGAGAAATCCAATATGCGTTCGATACCACCGCAAATGATTTCATCCATGACACGCGGACCGGCGGCCAGACCGATCTGTTGAGCTTCTCCGATCTCAGCGATGATGTTTACGGCGCGCAGGTCGATCTGACCTATAGCGTTCCGACCGGCCGTCGCTTCGATATTAATGTCGGCTACGCCTATTATCTGAACCAGCGCGATTTCGAACGTCGGGCGTTCCGTTTCGTAACCCAGAATCAGGGTGGTCTGCCCTTTCCGGTCACGCAGCTTCGCCCGGACTTCCTGTTCTCCGATGCGATCATCGGCTTCTACGATATCTTCGTCGAAGAGCGTACCGATGCACAGGGTGGCGACGCCTATACGGCCGAACTGGAAGTCAATGCCGGTTATGCTCAACTGGACGTCGAGATATTCGACGGTTTCAGCATTGCAGCCGGTGTCCGGTACGAAGATGCGACACAGAGCGTAGCGCCGATTCCGTTTTTTGGCTTTACCGTGAATCCGCTATTCGTGGCTCCGCCGCTCAACAATGACTATTGGCTGCCGGCGGCCACGCTGACCTGGAACTTTGCCGAAGACATGCAGTTGCGTCTCGGCGCCTCACGGACGATCGGCCGGCCCCAGTTCCGCGAACTGGCGGCGCCATCCTATACCGATCCGGACAACGACCGCACCTTCCGCGGCAATCCGGGCCTGATCGATACCGAACTGTTCAACGCGGAGGCGCGGTTCGAATGGTATTTCGAGCGGGATGAACTGTTCAGCATCGCGGCGTTCTACAAGGATATCGACAACCCGATCGAACAGTTGGCGACGAGCGGCGACAATGACATCAACGTCACCTTCCTCAATGCGCCGGCAGCCACACTCTACGGTTTCGAAACCGAGCTGGTGAAGTTCTTCCCGCTCTACGATTGGGGCGGGATCTTCTCCTCGCGGCGTCTGCGGGCTCAGGTCAACTACACCTACACCCAGTCGGAAATTTCGGTGGCCGATGGCGATACGGTGATCATACCGGGCTTTTCCGATCCGCAACCGGCGAGCGGCTTTTTCGTCGATGGTGTAGCGTTGACGGGTCAATCCGATCATATCGTCAATTTGCAGCTCAGCCTTGAAGATGAAGATAGCCTTTCGCAGCAATCGTTGCTGGTAACCTATACGAGCGATCGTATCACCAACCGGTCGCCGATCGGCGATGCACCGGATATTCGCGAAGAGGGCCGGATCCAGCTCGATTTCGTCTGGCGCCAGGCGGTTCAGTTGTTTGGACAGGAAGTGCAGGCGACTCTGGAAATCCGAAACATCCTCAACGAAGATTTCCGCGAATTCTATCGCGCACCCGATGCGTCCACGATCGACGCTCTGAGTTACGAGCGAGGGCGCAGCTTTTCTTTCGGACTCAGCACCACTTTTTAGACCTGGTCACGGTCTTAACCAAGGGGCGGGGGAGCTTGCTTCTCCGCTCTTTTTGGTGGAAATGCCGCGGCAACCCCTAAAAATCGGCGTGTTGCCACACTATATCGGTAACATGGTTGGCGCGCGGGCGCGTCAACGCTAATGTCGAACTAGGGAAAGGGAGTGACTGCCATGGGCCTTCGGGATTTCATTTCGAAACAATTTATCGATGTTATCGAATGGGAGGAGGAGCCCGGTGAACTCGCCGAAAAGCTCGATTTCGCCGATAACGAAATCCAGAATGGCGCACAGCTGACGGTTCGCGAAACTCAGGCGGCGGTCGTGATTGATGAAGGCGTTCTCGCCGATATGTTCGGCCCGGGCCTCCACACGCTCGACACCTCGAACATGCCAATCCTGACGAACCTGAAGAATTGGGACAAGGCGTTCAAATCGCCGTTCAAGACGGATGTCTACTTCTTCTCGCAGAAGGAGCAGGTGAACCTCAAATGGGGTACGGCGCAACCGGTTACCATTCGCGATCCCGAGCTGGGTCCGGTCCGTCTCCGCGCGTTCGGCACCTATTCGTTCCGCGTAAAGGATATCGCGCCCTTCTATGCCGCGCTGGTCGGCACGCTCGACCGGGTGACCGTGAGCGCGATCGAACCGCAATTGCGCGCCGCGATCATGACCGCCCTGGCGACGGGCCTGGGCGGTGGTGGCGTGCCGTTCCTCGATCTTGCGGCCAACCAGCAGAAGCTTTCCGAGGCGTTGAAAGAGGCAGTCGGCCCGGCATTCGAACAATATGGCCTGGAAGTACCGACCTTCTTCGTCGAGAGCGTCTCGCTCCCGGAAGAAGTACAGAAGCATCTCGACAAGAAAAGTTCGATGCGGGTGTTGGGCGATCTCGACCAATATGCGAAATTCCAGGCGGCCGAAGCGATCGAAAAAGCGGCCGAACAGGAAGGCGGAATGGCTGGCCTCGGCGCCGGCGCTGGCGCCGGGATGGCGATCGGCCAGACCATGGCGGGAGCGCTTGCTCAGCAACCGGCTGCTGCGCCGGCGGCTCCAGCCGCACCAGCCGCTCCCGCGGCTGATCCGTTCGAGCAGATCGAGAAACTGCACAAATTGCAGGAGATGGGAGCGATCAGCGCCGAAGAGTTCGAGGCCAAAAAGGCTGATCTGCTGAGCCAGATTTAAAGTACGGGACGGGGGAATAGGCGAGGCGATGCAGTCGGAAAACTGCCCCAATTGCGGTGCGGAAGTCATCTTCCGTTCGCCGGCGTTGCCCGCCCGCATCTGCGACTATTGCCACAGCACAGTGAAGCGGATCGCGGACGGTGTCGAACTCGCCGGCGAAGTCGCCGTGCTGCCGTTCGATGTCAGTCCGATCCAGATCGGCACGCGCGGCGAATATGGCGGAAAGCCTTTCGACGTGATCGGCCGCATCCGCCTGGCTTATGATCAGGGTGCCTGGAACGACTGGCTCTGCCTGTTCTCCGATATGACTCACGGCTGGCTCAGCGAGTCCGACGGTCAGTTCCAGATGGTGGTCGAACGGCCGCTCACGGAAATTCGGTCGAAGCTGGTCAGGCGGCTCATGAAAGGCGAGACGGTTCAGATCGGAGACCGCACGCAGATCGACGGCGCGGAGTTCGTCGTTGCCGATGCACGCAAGGCAACCTGTGTTGCGGCTGAAGGGGAACTGCCCTTCGCACCGGAAACCGGTTGGGAAGTGTTCAATGTCGATCTGCGCGATGCGGACGGGTTCTCGGCGAATTTCGAGCATGAGGAAGACGAGGAACCGGCTTTCTATATGGGACGCTATGTGACGCTGGCCGAACTCAACCCCAAAAATCTGCGTGCGATCCATGGCTGGAAGATGCCCGACTATGCCGCCTGAGCCTCCCCGGGATCCGTCGAGACACGGCGATCACCCCAATCCTTGGGGCAAGACCGAAGACGAATCCATCGAAGCGGTGATCACCGGGGCAACGACGACGCGCACGGTGCTGCCTTCCGAAAGTGACAGCGCGCCCGCGGCCGAGCAGTTCAACTGCCCCAATTGCGGCGGCTCCATCGAAATCAAGGCGGCCGGCTATTCGGTCAGCATCGCTTGCCAATATTGCGGATCGACATTGGACGTCAGCAACCCCGATGTCAGCATTATCCAGCGTTATGAGGGCGAAGTCCGGAAACTCGAATTGCCGCTGGGTAGCCGGGGCGAGTTACGCGGTATCGAATGGGAAGTAATCGGATATCAGCGGCGCTCCGAGAACGGCCAATATCCATGGGACGAGTATCTGCTGTTCAATCCCTATGAGGGCTATCGCTTCCTCGATACGGATGGGCGTGGCTGGAGCATGGGCCGCCAGCTCACCGCCGCACCGGAAAAGAAATCGCTGGTCGGTTTCGAGGTTGATGGCGAGTTTTACGAACCCTTTTACGCCCAGACACGCGCGCAGGTCGATTATGTACTCGGCGAATTCTATTGGCGCGTGCATGTCGGCGAAGAGGCGTTGACTGCGGATTTCGTTCGCCCCGGCAAGATGCTGAGTTGGGAGCGCAGCGCCAAGGAAACCGTCTGGACGCTGAGCGAGTTGCTCGAACCGCATGAGATCACCGAAGCGTTCGGAATCGAGCCGCCGCGCGGCGGCGGGCTACCCCTGCCGCATCAGCCTTCGCCGTACCGGAAGAAAGCCGGGCAGTTCATGAAGCTCGCCGCAGCGGTGGGCGTGGCCCTGCTCATCATCACGTCGCTGTTCGGCGGTACCAGCGATCCGCAAACCACGCGAATCAATCTCGCTACCAACGGTGTCGAGCAGAGTGCCAAGGTCGGCCCCATCGTCCTGGAGCGCCCACGCCAGGCCGTCACCGTTTCGGCCCAGGCACCGGGGATCGAAAACAGTTGGATCGATCTCACCTACACGCTGACCAACCGCGACACCGGCGAGGAGTTCGCGGCGAACAGTGTCGTCGAACGCTATTCGGGCCGGGATAGCGAAGGCAACTGGTCCGAAGGCAGCAGTTATTCGACGAGCAAATTTTCGATGATCCCGGCAGGGACCTATGAACTCAATGTTTTTGCTGCGGGCAGCCGCTGGACCGAAGGTCAGTTCGGCAGCAGTAGCAACGCGCAGGTCGAGGTGACGATAGAGAAGGGCGCGACCTTCTACTCCAATCTGTTCCTGGCGTTGCTCATCGTGTTCGCTCCCGCACTTTGGCAGTGGTGGAAGCATCTGAGTTTTGAATCGCGGCGCAAATCGGACAGCGATTTTGCAGGAGATGACGATGATTGATGAGGTGAAACCATGAACCGCGGCGTGTTCATCTTCGGGATGTGGTGTCTGCTCGTCACATCGGGCTTCGCTTACGCATCCTTCAGCGGCTATTCGCCCTTTGCCGACGGCCAGCGGGCGGCGAGCGGGCCGGGCGGCGTTTTTATCGGGCGGGGCGCGGGCCCGCGTCACAAATGATTTCGCGCATCAGAGAGATTTTCAGGGAGAGCCAGTCATGAACCTATTCAGCCTCTATCTTGTCGGGGGTACCTTGATGTACGCGGCCATCGGCATTTTCGTCATGGTCGTCGCCTTCGTCATCCTCGATCTGCTGACGCCGGGCAGCTTGTGGGAAGAGATCGAGAAGAAGCAGAACAGCGCCGTCGCGACCTTTGCCGGCTGCATCGCCATCGGCCTGTCGATTATCGTGGCGGCTGCGATCGTTGGCTGACAGTACGGCCTCGACCCGGCGCGCCGGGCCGCTCGCCTATGCGCTGATCGCTTCGGTTTTCGTCGTGGCGATTTGCGGGCTCGTCTATCAGCTGCTTGCCAGCACCATCGCCAGCTATCTGCTGGGTGACAGCGTTACGCAATTTTCGACGATCATCGGTGTCTATCTGTTCGCGATGGGCATCGGCAGCTGGTTCTCCCGTTATGTGAAGAGAGACGAGCTCAGGCTCTTCATACGCGCCGAAATCCTGATCGCTCTGATCGGTGGGTGGGCGGCGGCGATCCTTTTCATGCTGTTTCCCGTCGTCGATGAATTCCGCATCGGGCTCTATGCGCTGGTGCTGATCATCGGCTTTCTCGTCGGGCTCGAGATACCGCTTCTCATGCAGATTCTGCGCGACGATTTCGATTTCCGCGAAACCGTGTCGACCGTCCTGACCTTCGATTATGTTGGCGCGCTGGCCGCTTCATTGCTCTTTCCGCTGATCCTGATGCCGTTCATCGGCATGATCCGGACGGGTTTTCTATTCGGGCTTTTGAATGTGTTGGTGGCCATCGCTTTGATCGCTATTCAACCGAAGGGCAAACGCCTGCCGGCCGAGATGCTGGTCGGTATGGCCGTGGCCGCCTCCCTGGTCATCGGTTTCATCGGCGCCGAGCGTTTCCAGCGATTGGCTGAAACGGCAAGTCTCGACGAACCGATCATCCACGCGACCACTACTCCGTTTCAGCGCATCGTGCTGACCCGGCGCGGAGATAATATTTCGCTTTTCCTGAACGGTAATCTGCAGTTCTCCTCGCTCGACGAATATCGCTATCACGAGGCGCTGGTGCTTCCGAACCTCGGGCGGGTCGACAATCCGCGCAACGTTCTGGTGTTGGGCGGCGGCGACGGGTTGGCAGCGCGCGAAGTGCTGCGCCATCCGGAAGTCGAGCGCGTAACGCTGGTCGATCTCGATCCGGCGATGACGGAATTATTCCGCGAAACGCCGCTCCTGGCACGACTCAACGAAGGCTCGCTCAGTGACTCCCGTTTGACCGTCATCAACGCCGATGGCTTCCGCTGGGTACGCGAGGATGACGGACTGTATGACGCGATCGTTATCGACTTCCCCGATCCGACCGACTTTTCGCTCGGCAAGCTCTACACGACCACTTTCTATCGCGCACTACGCCAGCGGCTGGCGCCGGGCGGTATGGTGTCGGTGCAAAGCGGATCGCCCTATGTCGCGCCGGGCGCGTTCTGGACCGTTGCGGCGACCCTGGAGGAAGCCGGTTTCGAGACGCGGCCCTACCATGCCTATGTGCCGAGCTTCGGGGAGTGGGGCTTCATTCTCGCTTCACCGGCAGGTGTGCCGGAAGAGGCCGATATCCTCCCCGGCGGCCGGTTCGTCACTGCCCGGTCCGAACCCGCATTGTTCGAGTTTCCGCCCGATATGGCGCGTGTCGACGCGCGCCCCAACCGGCTCGATAACCAGCTGCTCGTGCGGACATTTGCCAGTGAATGGCGGCGTTATGACGGATAGCCTGCTTCGTCCTTATGACGGCCGGCATGTGCTGGCGGATTTTCACGGCTGTACCGCGCGCCTCGACGACATCGATCTGGTCGAGCGAGCGCTTCGCGACGCAGCGCAAGCCGCCGACGCCACTATCCTCAATCTGAATCTCCATCATTTCGGAGAGGGTCAGGGGGTGACCGGTGTCGCTCTGCTCGCGGAATCGCATATGTCGATCCATACATGGCCCGAGCATGATTATGCGGCGCTCGATCTTTTCCTGTGCGGCCGCCGGCACGATATCGACGCCGCGTTGCGCGTGCTGTCCAATGCGTTCGAGCCCGCGGAAAGCGCAATACGGACTCTCGAGCGAGGCTACGGCGTCCCGGCATTGGTCGATTGACGAAAGGCCCGGCGGTCCACGCCCTCAGCTGCCATCGTCACTCCGCCAGGCCGACAGGTCGAGCCCGGTCAGCCTTTCCGCCTTCTCGATATCTTCGCGATAGAGCGTGTTCAGATAGGCGATATCGTCGGGATTCGGAGTTCCGCTCGGCGGTGGCAGTTGTTGCGGTCTGATGATGCGATTTTCCGGATAGTCGGCGAACCGGGCCACGCCGATGAAATCGCATATATGATCGAGAAAGCCGTGCAGATCGGACCGCATCGTATCATGCGTCATGACGAGCAGCTGTTCGGCGGGGAAGTGGCGATGCAGGCGGGCGATCTGCTCGCCGTAAAAACCGCGTTCGACATAGCTGAACCGATTGAAGGACAGTCCTCCGATCAAGATCCGATGGCGTCCGGTGCGTATCGCATCGCTGAAGCTCAACCACTCCTGCCGACGCTGCCGTCCCATCTGCCAATGCGAAAAGGCGCGCTCGGCCGGGTTTCGCAGACACATGATCAATCGCATATCCGGATTGTAACGCGCGATGCGTTCGGCGGCCGGTGGCCAGAAGGCATATATCGGCGTTGCCTCGCCCGCGCGTTGACCCGGCCGCTTACCGGCGAAAAACCGTTCGTAAAGCGCATAGTCGGGCGTCGCCCAATCGGTGCGGGCATCCTTGTCGAAAAAGTGCAGCTCCTTGAGCCTTTTGTGCAGGAAGATGTCAGGATGCGGCTTGAGAAACGTATTCAAGGCCGTCGTTCCGGCCTTTTGAGCGCCGATGATCAGAAAATCGACCTTGGGCGACTCAACCATGCGCGAATCTCGCGGCGGAGGTGCGTCTATCGGCCTCACCATAAATCGCCGGGGCACGGATTGCGTAAGCCATGGAGATCGTCGATAGACAGCGCGTGCCTGACTGTGAAGAGACCGAAAGCGGCGGCCCGCACGCCTTTATCCTGAGTTGGGAGCGGCCGATCTACTTATGGGCCTGTCTCGATAGTTTCTACCGGGCCACCCGATCTCCCTGCCGGTTCGTTATCGCCGACAATGCCTCCGCCGATCCGCTGGTGTCCACTGTGATCGACGGTTTCGAACGGCGAGGCATGTTCCGCGCCGTGCATCGCTGCGCGGACAATCATCCGCGCCGGTTCGAAAAGCTGATCGAAACCTATTGGGACGAGATCGACGAGTTTTTCGTGTTCATCGAGGGCGATACCGCGGTGGTCGATCCGGGCCCCTGCTGGCTGGGCGTCATCCTGTCTCATATGCGCGCGGATCCGGAGATCGGTTCGATCGGTTCGCGTGTCTATCAGCCTGACTTTGTCGATATGGAAACAGCGCGGAAACTCTGTCCGGATATGTCGGAGGAAGAACTGACCTTCCTAATCAAGGCGCGTGCGCCGATGCGGCGATATGTCCATGTCAAAGATCCGCTCATTTCGCCCCATTGTCCGCCATTGCGGCTCCTCGTGATGCGCAAAAAGGCTTTCGCCGAGATCGCATTCGATCGGGATACGGCGATGCATAAGGCCTTGCAGGCAAAAGGGTGGAAATCGATGATCTCCACCGAAGTTGCCCATCGCCACCTCTCGCTGCTGAACATCTACGACTATCCCGCCTATGACCGGGAGCATCGCGACAATTTCTTCAAGCTGCATGCCGGTTGATCGTGGTCCGGGCTCCGTGAATTCAGGCCGGGCGACGTGACGGACTGCGGCGTTGTTCTCGTCGTCGGTATGCACCGCAGCGGCACCAGTTCCCTGACCGGCACGTTGCAATCGGCCGGGCTATATCTGGGCGATGTGGTGGAAGCGGCACCCCATAATCCTAAAGGCAATCGCGAGAACAAGCAGGTCATGAAGCTCAACGAGGCGGTTCTCGAGGCCAATGGCGGGTCTTGGCGTTCGCCGCCTGAGCGGATCGAATGGCGGTCCGATCACCTGGCTCGACGGGACGAGATCATCGCCGGCTATCGAACGGCTGCGCGTTGGGGCATGAAAGATCCGAGGTTTCTGCTGTTGCTCGATGGTTGGCTGTCCGGGTTGCCGCCAGTTCAATTGATCGGCACGATCCGCAACCCCGCTTCCGTCGTGAACTCGCTGATGCGTCGCAACGCGGCGCAGGGGACCGAAGAGAAATTTCTCCGGCTCTGGCACTGTTACAATGCGCATCTCCTGACGTTGTGGCGCAAAGCGCCGTTCCCGCTGGTCGATTTCGATACCGAGCCCGAGGGATATATGAACAGTCTCGTCCGCGTTTGCGAATGGCTCGGACTGGATGGCGACAGCGGCCGGGCTTTTTTCGAAGCCGGTTTACGGACGGCTCAATCTGATTCCGGCTCATCCGTACGCCTGTCCGAGGAGACAAGGGCTCTGCACAGCGAACTGCAGCAGGCGGCTCGCATCTGGCAGAACATGGTCTAAGAACAAAGTGACAGATCTCGAGTTCCTCGCCGGTCGGGAGGCGTGGACTTCGGATCTTACAGAATTCCGCTTTCCTTGCCCGATTTTCCGGTCGGTTCTTCGGCAATGTACCGAATTTTCCGCGCCCTTCGCTCGCAACTCGCTTCCGACGCTCGTCGCGACGGAGCTTCTCCCAAGGCGTTGCCGCTCGGCGAGTCCGCAGTCTTGTTTCTATGGTGATAGGTCATTGATTCTCACCTGAATGATCCCAGTGGAAGTTCGCACTCCTGGTCAGCGGGGTGCAATTGATCTTGTTCGGCCGAACCGGATAAGACTTGGCGGTCATTTCATGGAGACGGTGATCGCGGAAGCGCCGGAGGAGGCGTTTGTGACGAATCGGCGGTTCTTGATGCGAGGCAGCGGAGATTTGGGACGGGCAAATAGCGCGATCTGCCCAATATGGTGATCGCTGCGATCAGGCTGCGATGCCGTCCGTTTCCATGATGTCGATCAGGACATCCTGATTGCTTGCGCTGACCGGGAATTGATGTACGCCACTGATCCTGATGTCCTTTATCCGACCGTCCCGCCTGGTGACGGAAATGATCGAATCCGCACGTACGAGATGAGAGCGATGGACCTGGACAAAGCCATGATTCGCGAGATGCTTTTTCATTTCGGCCAAGGTGGTGCGGTGGAGGAATTGCCGCTTGTCCGTGATCAAAGCGACATAATTGCCCTGCGAACTCGCCGCGACGACATCCGCAATGTCGACGATATCGACGCGGGAGGCCGATCGGGCCATGATCTTGCCTGCTGTGTTCGGCGGTTGCGCGGCTTCCCGGTGCCGCCGGATCGCGCCCCATAGATGGCCGGACAGGAGTGCGACGATGAAAACCAGAATATCCCACATCCAGTCACGAAAACCGAGTGTGGGGAGGTACTCATAGATGGTCGTCCCAAAATGAGGGGCCATGAAGAAGGTCAGGTTGAGCAAATGCAGGGCGCCGATCGCGGTCGCCAGAATGACGGACTCCATGAGGGTCGCGAAGATCGGTCGGTCATCGCTTGCCTGGTTGAAGCCGATGAGAACGATGACCGGCGCGGCCAGATACCAGGGCTGAACCCCGATCGCATAGATATGAAGCAACTTGCCGAAATCCGCGTCTCCCGGGCCAAGGTCGAGATAGCGTGTCAGCGTCAGCGCGAGCATGAACAGGATCGTCAATGGCGTCGTCACGATGGCGATGCGCAGAAGACGTTTCATAATGGTCATTTGCATACGCCTATCGAACCCGCGTCAGATATTGCAGACTGCAAATCTCGCTTATCAGTAGGGCGGGATTTATACAACCAGATGCGCAATTTAAGTCCATGAATGCTGATTTTGAAGGTATCCGATACTATCGTAAATGTTATCGGTATGATACTTTTGAGATGCGAGGCTCGGACTGTTTCGCTCCGGCATATCCAATAGTCGATAGTATTGGACGAAGCGGCAAAGGGAGAGATTGAGTGACGGATTTTGCCGACGAACTTGGCCCGGCATATCTTAACCTCGTTATGCGGCGGCTGGGTCACCGCATCTCGTCGGAGGGGGATCAGTATTTTGCGCGGCATCGATTGGCCATCCCCGCAAGGGCGACATCGACCATGACCTATCTCGCTCGCCATGATCATGCCTCCGTCGCAACGATAGCGGAGGCGTTGGGATATTCTCATCAAGCGGTGACCAAAGCGGTCGATCAACTTGAGGGACTCGATCTGGTAGTCAGCGGTACGAGTGCCGAAGATCTCAGGGTGCGCCAGGTCTCTTTGACGGAAACGGGGCATTTGCAGATCGAGAAACTGCAGCGGATGATCGGTCAGATCGATGCGGTGTTGGAACAGATTTTCGACGAGACGGGGGTGGATCTGTTTCGCGCTCTCCGGCAGTTCGAAAAAGCGCTTGAAAGGCGATCTTTGCTCGATCGTTTCATCGAGGCTGAAAGCGGAACAGAGTCTGTGTCGGATGAATAGATTTTGCGTGCGATAGCGCTGAGCTATCGAGCGTAAGGCAGTCATGCGGCCATCGATGCGCACTTTGATGGCGGGTCGTCACCAAAGCCGTCGAAGGTGCAGGTCGCGGAGAAGATCTGCTTCGTCGCCGCTGCGATCGTCTGCGCGATATGTTCCTGGGCAACCGCGTCGTTTCGCAGGAGCTTGGGGAGCGCGAGATTTGCCTCGAGGGTTGTGAGGAAAAGGTTCGGCGCGTTGTGCACCATGACCAGCCTGAGATCGTTCCGTCTTCCCGCTGCGGCGACCTCGGTTTCCAGATTGCGGCGCAGCGGCTCGGCAATGCCGGTCTCATAGGCAGATTTGACCCAGGGATCGGTGTGCTCGTCGCGAAGGCACAGGAACAATAGCTTGCCGTAGGCCGGCATGGATACGATGTCGGCGGCGTAGCGGACATAGTTTTGTATCGTGCGATTAATCGACGAGCATGGCTTCGGCCGCTCCGCAAGCGTGTCGGCCAACGTATCGACAAGCCGAGTGACGGCAGCGCGATACATATCTTCCTGACCATCGAACGAGTGATAGACTTGCCAATAGCCGATGCCCAAGCGCTCGGCGATCTCTTCGATGCCGACATTGGGCCAGGGCCGCTCGAGATATAGGTCGAGTACGGCCGTGGCGATCTTCGCACGCCGTCCCTGCCAATCAACACATGAACCCATTCGTTTCTCCAACGCGTCTCTGGAAGCGCATTATATAATGCGTAACGTATTAAAAAATTTAGTAGCAAATATTTTGTCTTGATACAATGCGCCGAGATAATCCCCTATAAAAGCCAATTTCCTCGAAACGGAACTGTGCTCAGATTGCCACAGGCGATAAATAAGCTGCGTAGCGTATTATATTTTTATTGAGCCGGTTTGGCCAAGCCGTCATAAGCGCCGAACCAATTTGCGTGAGAGCGATTCCGCAGTCGTGAGCGCGAAGACATGGGTTGAAAACAGGTGCGAGCGCGCACAGCGGATCGATATCCGCCGGTCGTTCGTCGATTTAAGGGGTTAGACTTCGATGACACATAGTACTTCCAACACAGATTTTTCGGCACGCAGACACACGGTTCGTGGCCTGCTGTTGGGCACGGCCGCGACCGCATGCATTGCCGGACCGGCATTTGCGCAGACCAGCGACGAACTGGCGGCAGCGAGTGCCACTCAGCCGTCGATCGTTGTTACCGGTTCGCGCATCACCAACCCCAATCTCGAGCAATCGAGCCCGATACAGGTTGTCGGTCAGGACGAAATCGATTTTCGGCAATCGACCAATGCCGAAGACCTTCTCGCTGAATTGCCAGGTGTTATTCCGGGGTTGAGCAGCACGACCAATAACGGCTCCGCCGGTATTTCGACACTCAACCTGCGAGGCTTGACCGCAGTTCGCAATCTGGTCCTGTTGGACGGGACACGTCTCGTGCCCTCAACGGTGACCAGCGTCACCGATCTGAACATCATCCCGGTTGCGCTTGTCGAACGTGTCGAGATCGTGACGGGCGGCGCAAGTTCGGTCTACGGCGCCGATGCCATAGCGGGCGTTGCGAACTTCGTGACGCGGCGTGATTTTGAAGGTCTCGAAGCGGCAATGACCTTCGGTATTACCGAGCGTGGCGACGGCGAGCGCATTCGCGGCGACCTGACCTTGGGCGCGAACTTCGACGATGGCCGCGGTAACGCCGTGCTCTCGATCGGTTATCAGGAAGTCGACGATATCCTGCAGGCCAATCGCCTGATTTCGCAAAATGCAATCTTCGTCAATGGAGCGGCGGTCGGTTCGGGGACGACCGTGCCGACGGTCGTCAACGGTCTGCAACTCGATCCCAACACGGGAACGCTGACGCCAGGCCCCCAGACTTTCAACTACGCGCCATTCAACTTTTTCCAGACTCCGCTTCAGCGCTACAACGCCTTCGGATCGGCCCGCTATGAGGTGACCCCGGGCATCGAAGTCTACACGCGCGCGATGTTCACGAAGAGCACGGTAAACACGCGGTTGGCCCCAGCCGGCATCTTTGGCCTCAGCCTCGATATCCCGTTGAACAACCCGTTCCTCACCGATGCGTTAGCCCAGCAGATTTGCGCGATCGCAACCAACCCGGTCGATCCCGCGACATGTACCGCTGCACGGACGGCGGTCAATTCGGCGGATCCGAACTTTGTCGCGGTGCCGGTGACGGTCAATCGCCGGCTTGTCGAACAGGGGCCCCGCCGGTCTTCGATCATCACCAACCAATTCCAGCTCTGGGCCGGCGTTCGCGGCGAACTGAGTTCAACGATCAGCTATGACGTCGCCGCGACCTATGGCGAATCCGATCGCGGGACGACCAACCGGGGCAATGGTCTGTTGTCGCGCGTCCAGCAGGGCCTTTTGGCGACAAGCCCGACAACCTGTGAAGATCCATCCAATGGCTGTTTTCCGCTCAACCTGTTCGGCGGCGGGATCGGCACCAATATCGATCCGCGCTTCGTCGCCTTTTCGGATGTTCCGGTGCTGCGAAGCGATTCCGTCACCCTGACGACCGTCAACGCATCGTTGAATGGAACATTCGGCGAGACCGGCTTCTTCACCGAAACCCCGATAGGCTTCGCCGTCGGTGTCGAATATCGCGAATATAATGCCAGCCGCGTCGCCGATGTGCCGAATTCGACCCAGGGCGAAATTCTGGGTAACGGTGCGCCGGCCCCGACCTTCAATGGCGGCTATGATGTAATCGAAGGTTTCGCCGAACTGATCGTCCCGATCCTCGAAGACGTTCCGGGCTTTTACAGCCTCCAGGCCGAGGGCGGTATCCGCGTGTCGGACTATTCCAACACCGGCACGAGCGTAACCTGGAAGGCCGGCGGCAGTTGGGAACCGTTCGAGGGATTCCGCTTCCGGGGCATCTACCAACGCTCGGTCCGGTCGCCGAATATCGGTGAGCTCTTTCTGCCGACGACGATCGGCCTCACGGCGCTGACCAACGATCCATGCCAGCTGGCTCAGCCGGACGGAAACGCCACGTTGACGGCGATCTGTATCGCCCAAGCGGCGCCGGCGAATACGGTTGGTACGGCTGGCGGTACGCGAACCGGTATTCCAGCGCCGAATGCCGGGCAGATCAATCAAACTTCGGGTGGGAATGTAAATCTGGACGTGGAAACGGCCAATTCTTTCACGATCGGTCTCGTAGCAACACCGCCTCAGATTCCGGGCCTCGTGGTGTCGATCGATTACTACAACATCAAGATCACCGATGCGATCACCAACCCGACACCGGGCGACGTACTGGTACCTTGCTTCGGCCCCAACAATGACGGCAGCGGATCGGATCCAGTGGCTTGCGCTCAGATTCGTCGTAACCCGCTGAACGGCGGTCTGAGCGGCGGTCCGGATACGCCGGGTCTGTTCCTGGGTCTGACGAACCAGGGTATCGTCGAAACCAGCGGCGTCGATTTCCGGGTGACGTATACGCATCCGATCAGCTTCGGTTCGCTCAGCTTCGATCTCAACGGCAACTGGACGGACGAACAGCTGTTCCAGGCGAGCCCGACCGGTATCAATCGCGAATGTACCGGTTTTTACAGCGCGAACTGCCTGCCGGTACAACCGGAATGGACGCTCAACTTGCGGACGACGATCAGCATCGACGATCTTGTCGATATCTCGCTGCTCTATCGCTGGATCGATGGGGTGGTCTTCGAACCGCTTTCGAACTCCGCCGGGTTCCTGCCGCAGTTCCTCGAGATCGACGATGCGAGCTACTTCGATCTGACGGTGCGGTCGAATATCAGCGAGAATTTCGACGTCACCCTGTCGATATTCAACCTGCTCGACCGGGATCCGCCGAACATTTCGCAGTTCATCGGCCCGTCCTCGATCAACTCGGGTAACACCTATCCGGGCACCTATGATCCGCAAGGCCGGCGTTACTCGGTGACGGGGCGTCTGCGTTTTTAGGAGTTAGAACGTCTGGTCACGTTCTAGTTGGTGGCGGGGGTGAAACCGGAAGTCTCGCCCCCGCCATTTTACTATTCGCGCGCGGTTAAAAAACCGCGAAACGCGTTGCAGTCGGGTGAGCCGGTCCGCTAATCGCCGTCCCGCTTCTTGACGATTTTCTGCAATACCCGGTCGAGCCAGTCCATCCGCATCCGCAAGGCGCTGACGGCATTGTCGTGAACGAGGTCCTGATAGGGAATTTCGACATTCTGGTCATAGCTGAGCTGCTCTTCGAGCTTGGCCGCGAGTTCGGATTTCACATCAACCAGCCAGACGAGCCGTTCCTCCTGGCTCAGCAGATCGAAAGACATCAGTTTCGTCCGGAGCGGATCTTCCATCAGGAGATGCGAGCTCTTGATGTCCAACACCCAGTCGCGAAGCGCATCCTCGCCTTTCGCCGTGCAGGTCCAGTTTGCCGTGCCACGCCCGTCACCCGCAACGGTCGCGCCTTCGAGCAAACCATCTTTCGCTAAACGCTTGATAGTCGGATAGACTTGGCCGAGGCTCGAGTTGAATGAAGCGACCGGGCTCTTTTCGTAGATTTTGACGATCCGATAGGCTGTCACCGGCTGTGTGCGCCGCACAAGGTCGAGAAGGGCACCTTCATGGTCGCTCAGGCGGCGGGCGGTTTTCGGCTTATTCATCCAGGTACATCGTGATCGTTACCGGTATAGCGTATCGGGCGCATGACCTGTCCCAATGGCAACCTTCCGTCAAGCGTTGCGCGGTTGTCGCCGGACCGACATTACTCGCTGTCCGCTTGCAGCTCGAATTCGACGATTTCCCCGACGCGCTCCATGAAATCCATGCCGGCATGGATCTGAATATCGGTCAGCCGATCCGATATACGAGCGATGAACGTTTCGGTACGGGTGATCATCGCGCCGATGATCTCGGTTCCGGCATCGGTCAGGCTGATGACCTTTTCTCGGCCTGAATCCGCGCTTTCCTCGATCGATATCAACTCCAGCGGCGGTTGCGCCATCTTCCGCAATACTTTCGAGATGGCCGGACTGCCCAGATCATACCATTCGCCGATCAGCCGCTCGATAATCTTGCGGGGCAGGGTGCGCCCGTCCTTTCCCTTGGATTTTATGATCCATAGGATGACCGTCTGGTGCCGGTTCAGCGTGCCGCCGCTCAGATGCTTTTCGACCGCCATGCCGACTGCATAGTGGAATGGATAGAAGAGTTTCAGAAAGTTGAGCGGCGCATTGTCGCGGTCGATCGGCCGTTCGAGGCCGAAATGGGATTCGCCCTTGGACGGGTCGGAAGGTGCCGGGCCGCTCATGGTCGAGCGCCGTACACATTGGTCGGCCTGGTTTGGTCGGATCTGTGCATATTTATTTCTTACCGCCCCTTGTCGCATTTGTTCAATGCCGCTCGCCCTACCGGCCTTCTTCCCGGTCGTGCGACGCGTCTTGACCGACGGATATCATCTTTCTAAAGATGTCCAAAAGAAATAATTGCAACGTGACATAATAAGGAGAGGAGATATCGCCAGCCAATCCGATACGGCGTTCACGGTCGACCGGCTGACCGACCCCGAGGTCATCCGCAATCCCTATCCCTACTATGATCTGTTGCGCGATCGATCGCCGCTCTTCGGCTATCGCGATTATCCGCCGGGAACGATGCCGGGTGTCGACGAGCCGAAGCCGGCATGGGTGGTTCTCAATTTCGACGATGTCGCCGCCGTTGCCTGGGACAATGACGCTTTCTCATCGCGCGACAGCCTGCAGGAAGGTTCCTCGGCGCCAACCCTGATGCTGGTCAATCACGACAAACCCGAACATACGCGGCTGCGGAAGATCGCTGCGGCGGTGTTCCGGCCGTCAGCGATTCGCGGCCTCGCGCCGGAAATCGATCGGTTGGCCGTCGCGACAATGGACGAGTTTTTCGTACCGGGCTGCGAAGTCGATGTCATGGCCGATTATTGCGCGATGCTGCCGAGCCGCGTGATGACGCTGCTGTTCGGTATGCCCGTCGAGATGGACCGGGACGTTCGCAACTGGGCCACGGCCTTCATGCTGTCCGCCGATATCGATCCCGCCGAACGTCAGGCGTTCAACGCCGAGGCCATGGTCTTTTTCGACCGCCATGTTCGCCAGCAAATCCGGCGGATAGAGGCGGGCGAGAGGCCGCCCGGCGCCTTGCTCAACGCCTTTATCGAAACCGTGATCGAGGGCGACCGGCTGAGCTTCGACGAGGTCGTGCGCTTCTGCATGACGGCTACCGTTGCCGGGGCGGAAACCACCTCTTTCTACCTTGGTAATCTCTTCGCCGTCCTTGCCGATTTTCCGGATGTCTGGGCGGCATTCGTCGCGGATGCCGGGCGGTTCGATGCGATCTATAAGGAGACGTTGCGTTTCCACGGGCCGCCGCAACGTCTGTTCCGCGTCGCGACGCGTGACGTCACCATCGGTCGGGCGGACATCAAGCGCGGCGATTGGGTCGCCTGCTTCTTCGGTGCGGCCAATTACGATCCGGCGGTTTTCGAGGACCCCTACAGCTTCAAACTCGATCGTGAAAATGCGGCCCGGCATATGAGTTTCGGTTATGGCATCCACCGGTGCCTCGGCGCGCCGCTCGCGCATCTGGAAGCGGAATCGACAGCATTGGCGTTGCGGGATCGCTACGCGCAGATCGAGCGCGTGGGCGATGCGGAATGGCAAAGTGTCAGTCTTTTAAACCATGGGCTCGCCCGTAATCCGATGATCTTTCATACGCGGGAATGACGAGCAAACCATGTCCAAATGCAACAATCAGGCGGCACAGACCGCCGGGAGAGGGGAGAGGAAAAGGATGATATCGGGACCGCATACAGGCCGGCTGTTGCTGGCCGCGACGATGCTTTCGACGATGGCGATGCCGTCGGCAAGCTGGGCGCAGGATGAAGGGCAGGGCGCGGATGCCGGCGGCGGTATAACCAATGCCCCGATCATCGTCACCGCGAGCCGACGCGAAGAATCGCTTCAGGACGCGCCCCTCGCGGTGACCGCCTATGCGTCCGGCGATCTGGAATCCCGGTCGATCACAGCGATCGAGCAAGTAGGCGCGATTACGCCGGGCGTGCAGATATCGACCTATCAGGGCGACACCTCGATCTTCGTGCGCGGTATCGGCACGCCGACCATCATCGCCGGCACCGACAGTTCGACGGCGACCTATGTCGACGGCGTCTATATCAGTCGTCCGGCGGCGATCGGCCCGCTCTTCTTCGATATCGAACGGATCGAGGTCTTGCGCGGCCCGCAAGGCACGCTGTACGGCCGCAACGCGACCGCAGGAGCAGTCAACATCGTGACCGCGCGGCCTACCGACGCGTTGGACGGTTATGTTCAGCTGACGCTCGGCAATTATGATCGCTACCGTGCGATCGGCGCGATCAGCGGCCCGATTACAGAGGGATTGCGCGCCCGCGCGGCATTTCAGTTCGAAGATCGCGACGGATACACGATCGTCACCCGGCCCGACAATTCGACCGATGATGTTGAGGACCGTAACGATTTCGCTTTCCGGCTGTCGTTGGAGGCCGATCTCGGATCGACCGCGACGCTCACCCTGACCGGCGATTATTATCGCGCCGATGATCAGGCGAACGCCTATCATTATGCGAGCGCCGGCTATGCCGATGAGATACCCGGCTGGTACGGCACGCGAGAGGGCTCGCAGACGCTACCCTATTTCGCGATCAAAAATGCTGGGCGCGTCTCGGAGGCTGCATCGCGGGATATCTTCGCGGACGTTCCCTATTTCAACGAGGTCGAGAATTGGGGGCTCAACGCCACGCTCGATTGGGATATCGGTGAGTATAATCTCCGCGTCATCGGCAGCTATCGGGATACCAACCCGATATCGCAGAACGAGTTCGACCTTGCCGATACGTTCAACAATTATGTCGGCCGCGAAGAGGATCATTGGCAATGGAGCGGAGAGTTCCAGCTCAGTTCGCCCTCGAACCGGCCCTTTTCCTGGATCTTAGGCGGTTATTATTTCGAAGAACGCAACGTCATCGACAATGATATTTTCGGCAATTTCTGGGAGCCGATCCTGATCCAGGGTTTTCTCGACCTGCAGGCCGCCGGCGTCCTGCCGCCTTTCCCCGTGCTGTTCCCCGAAACCGATCTGTGCTGCGAACTCCATCTCAGCGGCGAGCAGGAAACTGAAGCCTGGGCGCTTTATCTCGACACGGAATGGGAAGTGTCGGATCTGGTCACGCTGCGGCTCGGCGGTCGGTACAGCGAAGAGACGCGCGACGGCCGTCAGAACTTCGACCTCATTATGCTACCCGATATGCGGATCGCGCCGAACCCGATCTTCTTCCCCAATGCGATTACCGACGACCGCGTGCTCGCGCAGCCCGATCCGTTCGGCTTCGTCGTCGCGCCGGTCAACGGGCCGGAAACATTCAGCGCGTTTACACCCAAATTCGGGATCGATTTCACGCCGACCGATGATCTGCTCTTCTACGCGACCGTCCAGCGCGGCTTCAAAAGTGGCGGCTACAATATCGGTAGCAGCCAGCGCGATCCGTTCGAGCCGGAGCGCATCTGGTCATACGAGGTCGGCGCGCGCACCGAATTGTTCGACAATTTCCTAAGACTGAACACCGCGGCCTTCTGGTATGACTATACCAACCTCCAGGCGCAGGACAGCATCGGCAACCAGCCGATCATCCGCAATGTCGGCAAAGCGCGGGTGCGCGGTTTCGAAGTGGAGACGCTGCTTCGGCCCAGTCCGAACTTTCAGTTCGAAGGCGCGCTGACCTATGTCGATGCGGAGTTCACCGAAGGCCAGCTCACCGAGCCATTGCGGCCGGCGCCCCTGACACAGGACCCGGGTACACTACTGCGCGATCTGGACGGTCTGCGACTGCCGCGCGCCCCGCGCTGGAAATTCAGCATGGCCGGGCAATTCGATCACCCGCTCGGCGATTTCGGCGATATTAGCGCGCGGCTCGAATATCATTGGCAGAGCCGGATCTATTTCACGGTCTTCAATATCGACGCCGCCTCGCAGGACAGCTACGGCCTCGTCCGCGCCAGTATCGGCTTTACCAGCGCCGATGAAAGGTGGAGCGTCCGGCTGTTCGGGGACAATCTGACCAACGAAACCTATTTCACGAACCAGATACTGACCGGCACCGTCTATGGCGCGGAGTTCGTCGGACCGCTGGGCGCGCCGCGTACCTATGGCGTCGATTTCCGGTTTAATTTCTAATGTGGAGGACGGATCGATGATCGCACCGATCGATGTGACGAAACATGTTTTCGAGGCGTTTGGAAATCAGGATGTCGATGAAATCGTGCAATGGTTGCATCCGGATGTCCGGATCGAATTTTACGGGCCGGAGATCATACCCTATGCGCGCACTTTTCAAGGTCGCGAGGCGGCTCGCGGTTTCTTCGAAACGGTACTGTCTTCGGTCGATATCCATCAGTTCGATCCGGAGGAGTTCATCTGTGAAGGCGACAAGGTCGTCGTGACCGGTCATCTCAGATTGACCGCGCGCCCGACGGGCCGTCTGATCGAATCCGATTTCGCGCATGTGATCACCGTTGCCGATGAAAAATGGCTGCTTTTCCGGGATTTCATGAATACGTTCGAAGCCGCGCGCGCTTTTTCCTGACACCCAAAGCGCATCCGGGATCGGAAAACCCGGAGGCTTTTTTCACGCACGGCTTTGCGACATGGATCCGGGTATAGTCAGATATGCGCCCGGGCCGCGGTAACGCACTGCGCGTCCGCCAGAACTCACGAGCACTGTTTTTGCTGGATCTCCCCAAACGTCGATATTCGATTCTTGGGCAAGTCGCGTTCAAGCGACAAGACACCGCAATCGCCGTCGCATCATTCCAAACAGCCGGTGACGAACGGGTGGGTACCGCCGCCTCGAAAGGGCAAACGGGTGGGTCCGCAAACTGTCATGGAATCACAACGCAGGCGTAACGAAGCCCACATAGCCGTCCCTTCGCCCAGTCAGCCGTACGATTCCCGCATCGGCGGACCGCGAAACAC
This sequence comes from Pseudomonadota bacterium, assembly GCA_039180285.1. Taxonomy (GTDB): domain Bacteria; phylum Pseudomonadota; class Alphaproteobacteria; order Sphingomonadales; family Sphingomonadaceae; genus Parasphingopyxis. Next base: position 30,350 of record JBCDDN010000004.1, read on the forward strand.
CGCAACAAGGAGTCTCCGTTCCATGGCGTACACGTTCAACACCAGCTCGCAATTGATGCCCAATCACATCCCGGGGACACAGGTGCCGGAGCCGGAGCCCAATCAGATGAGGATGGTCGCCGACAAGAACGGGGCACCGATCATTTTTACACTCGAAAGGCCCAGCTCGCTAACTGGTCCGCTTACAATCTATCAGCGTGATCCGAATAGTCTCTCTGGTTGGCAGCGGACTTATCGTTTGAACGAGTATCTGCCGTTTGTTGACGCCGGTCACGGTCCGGCAATTCCGCAAATCGAATATTTTGATGTATTTCAAGATGCTACCGGATCGATCACCATCGCTTATATATGCTTTGCGATGGGACAGCCCGGTGACAAATTCCTCTTTGTTTCCGATCCGATACCGGCACCCGATCCGAGTGAAGAGTGGATGACCGAGTTCAACATGAGATGGCAGCAACTGCCAAAGATAGACCGTTTCGGTTACCTGGGCATCACTGTCGGAATGCCGTCGAGTGCATGTCAATCGCCATTGGTAATTGTGCGCGGGCAAAATTTCCTTTCCCCCACCCACGAACAGCAACATCGAATCGTAAATACTGATCCTCGGGACAAAAGTTGGACCAGCAAGGCCGTGCCGATGCCCCAAGATGCGACCGATTGTTACGATGCGCGTCCCGGCTATCTCAAAAAATATGGGGCCGGTATCTATTCCGTTTGCGGTCATGACGAGGTGGAAACGTTAAGCTTCGTCCCGTTGTCCAGACTTCTAACAGAAGCAGTGCCGCCACCCGACAAGCCGGTAATAGTAGAGCTGTGGCGGGCGGGAAAATATCGCAACGCTACACTGACCATGGAAGTTCTGGCTCGCGGTGAAGACGGAGAAACCGATATTTTCTTGGCCGGCAATGGCTATCGGGCCACAGATCCCTCGGCCTGGTGGTTTTCGGCCGCCGCTCAACAGGCCCCTTTGCCCGCACACTATGAGACGATCGCGATGGGCTCGGATATGCTCAACGTCACCGATCTGAGTGTAAGGGCCAATGCCGAGACGGGAGAAATCGTCCTTTGGGCCATCGCGGAGCAGGACCAGTTCTTTGTCACCCGCCGGTGGAAAGACCCGGCGTCCGGTCAGATGGAATGGCAGGTGCCGATGCCGATCGAGGCGGGCATAAGCGCCTTCGCGACGGCGACGGCTCCGAACCTGACGGACTCCACCTTCTTCAACATGATCGCGACCGGCCATGTCGACGGCCAGATCGCCCTGAAGGTCCAGGATCCGCAATCCCGGCTATGGCGCGACGAGCAGGTGTCGACGCAAACCAACGACAATGTCGTCGACGTCAACAGCTTCACCACGCGGGTCGTCGTCGAAGGCCCCAATGGCGCACCGGCCCAGAATCTGGAATCGCCGGGCAAGGGCCTTCCGGTTCAGATCACCGCGAGTTTCAACTGCACGGCTCGTATCAACGGTGTGTATCGGCATCTCCATACGGATGCGCCCATTATGGCGGAAACCGGACCCGGCGGCGATCTGACTATCATCTACGAGAGCACGCATCTCGAGGCGCCGATCTATAGTTTCGCGATCGACGGACAGGCGCCGCACGACGAAAATCCGGGCACGCGGCTCAGGGAAACGCTCGAGCAGTACAAGAGCGCCGACAATATCGAAAATGCGACGCGCAGTGACGGTTCGCGGGTTTTCGCGCCCGGCACACTGAATGGCGGGGCCGCGGCGGCGGCGGCCGGAGGCATCGGTCAACTGCTCGACGTGCATGATGCATTGCCCAAGGATCACCGGCTCGCCGCTCAAACGCCTGTGACGTTCGATACCGCGGCGCCGCGGCGGGTTCTCTTCGCCGTTCGGCAAGAGGCCGATGGCACATTCCAGTATTTTGACGGGGATGCGCCCGGAGCCGCCGCACTCGTAACGGATGTCGAATCGTGGAGGGACATCTTCCTTTCGGTCGGCGATTTCTTTGCCGCGGTTGGTCATGTGATAAAGAAAGTCACGCATTTCGTCGCTGAAGTCGCCGACGGCGTAACGCGCTTTGTCGTTTATGTTGCGGGCAAGGCCCTCAGTTTCGCGTTCAAAGTCGCGTCCGAGGTTTTCAGCGCCGTCAATTTCGTCTTGAAAAAGACGCTCGGCCTCGACCTGTCCGGGATCGTCAAATGGCTGGGCTTTATCTTCGACTGGCAGGGTGTTCTGGATACGAAACGGGCATTCGGCAAGATGGTGGAACTCGGGAAAGGCTACGCTGAATCGCAAATTGGCGTTCTCCAGACACTAATCGACCAAAAATCGGCAGAACTCCTCCACTATCTGGATGGGGCCGACAAAAAAATGCCGATCGACACTTCGAATCCTGAAGCACGTCAGGCGCTTCAATATGCGCCGGCGGACAAACCAGACCATTATGGGCAAGCGGCACAACCATCGCCTCAAACCGGCTGGATGAACGATCACCTCTCTTCGAGCACCGGCCATCTGGCCAATCCGCCCCATTTGGATCCCGGAAATCTTATTGTTTCGATTGTGCAGGAGGTCGGCAGCGAATTCGACCAGGTAAAGGGTTTCTGGACGCAGAAAATCCAACCGATAATCGACGGCTACGATACGAAAGACGGATCACCGTCAAACAAGCCGGTATTGGGCCTCCTCCAGGACATCTGGATCGAAATTGAAAAGGAGATCGTCACCGTCGGAGCGGAAATCGCGAAATCGCTTCTGAACTTCGTCAAAGCTCTTTTGGACAAGTTCTGGACGCTCGCGGCCTATCATATTGAGATACCGGTCATCACTTATCTGTATGAGAATGTGATTGTGAACGACGGGAGCAAGCTGAGCTTGCTCGACGTCACTTTGCTCCTCGGTGCTTTTCCAACCTCCGTTTTTTATCGGGCTGTAGCAGGTGAAGCGATATTTTCATCTGCACTGGTGGAGAAGATCGAAAGCGCAACGACTTTTGAAAATCTCATGACGGTTCTTGAGTCCGAACCAGCACGGAATGCGGTGGGCATTGAAGGCATGGCGGGGACAAACGTTACGCTCAATCCAAAGCAAAAGGCCGTCATCGGTCTCAACAGTTTCGTCGCGTTTTTCCGTTTGGGCTCATTGTGGCTCTACATTGAGGGTATACCGGCATCGCTCGGGAAAGCGGACGGCCTTCTATTCAAAAGGATACGATATGGGGTCGATGCCTTTTCGAGCTTGTTGAGCTTTACCAGCTGGGCAATCGTTATGTCGCTGGATGATGGCGATGATGACAAGCCGAGCGGAGCAGGGCTGGCCGGTGCATCTGTCCTAGCCGTCGCTATGTATCGGTTGCTCAAGGTACCTCTTATATTTGAGCCTCTTCCGACAGCTCAAGCCGACTATAAACTGATCTATACAACGGCTGAGGCGTTTGCGGGCCTAGTATCGATGGGTTGCGGAATCGCAGCAGCCGCGACGGATCTCAGCAGCGGCCCTCCGCCGGCTTTAACAGATCCGGGCAGTAAAGCCGCTTGGGAAGGCGACCGGGTACTCGTAATCTTGCGGGAGACCGTCAACGGTGTCTACCGGATACTTGCTCCGGCAGAGGCTTACCTTAGTGGAGATCCGCAGATATTCATCGTGGCTACGCGCACGGGTTGCAAATCGGTGTCGGTAGGATTGAAAGTCGTGCGCGTCGGACTTGAATGGCATTATAAGTTCATCGGTACGCCAGATTAGGTGCCAGCCGATCGCCATCGGTGAATATGGAACTGGAGAGGCACGAACAGGCAGGCGTGCGTTTCGATAGCCGCATTTCGGCCGTTTCGGTGTCTTCGCCTTCCGTCTACCAATCGATCAGCCGGGCACCGGCGGATGGTTCGTAAATAGCAGCGCTTGTGGATATGTCCGCCATGCCGCTGCTCTCTTCGATAATGCGCCCGCATATCTCGTCGGCTGCCTCCGCCGCGACGATCGCGACCAGACATCCGCCGAACCCGGCACCGGTCATCCGAACGCCGCCCCGATCGCCGACAATGGCTGCGATCGACGAAACCAGCGCGTCTATCGGGGGAATGGAGACTTCGAAGTCGTCGCGCAGAGAGCGGTGTGATGCGCGCATCAGTTCGGATAACGTCGTCAGGTCTGTCGTCGCCAATGCGTCTATGGCCTCGTGCACGCGATCGATCTCGGTGACGACATGGCGAGCCCGGCGGAAAAGCGCGTCGTCCAGATCGCTACGTTGCCGGACGAGCGTTTCCGTATCGAGATCGCGAAGCGCCGGGATGCCGTAATGCGCCGCAGCCGCCTCGCACTCGGATCGCCGGGCGTTGAAGGGACTGTCGGTCAGGGTCCGGCGGATTCCGGAATCGATGATCACGATGGCCAGCCCGTCGGCGATCGGAATGGCCCGGCGTTCCAGCGAGCGGCAATCGACGAGTAGGGCCGTGCCGGCTTCGCCGCAGGCCGAGGCCATTTGATCCATGATGCCGCAGGCGCAGCCGACGAAATCATTTTCGGCCTGTTGCGCAAGGTGCGCGAAATCGGCGCATTTGAGATCGGCTCCGCTGCGCAATGCGAGCGCCAGAGCCACGGCGACACCCAGCGATGCGGATGACGAGAGGCCGACGCCGATCGGCAGATTGCCGGCGATTGCGAGATTGACGGACGGCAGATCGATGCCGCGGCGCTGCATGAAGTGAGCGACGCCGCGGACATGGTTCTTCCAATCCGTATCGGCCGGCACGACCGGTGCGTTCGCGACGAATGCGTCGCCATCCTTGCTGAAATCGGCAGAGCGCACGCGGATCGCGCCATCGCTTCCGGCGCCGATCGCGATCATCGTTTCACGATCGATGGCGCAGGGCAGCACCAATCCGTCATTATAATCGCAATGCTCGCCGATCAGGTTGACCCGGCCCGGTGCGCCGACGATCTGCTCGGGCGGTTCGCCATAGGCCTCCCGATAGGCCGTGGCGACGCGGTCGATAAGCGCCTTGCGATGGGTCATGGCGCGGCCCGATAGTGCGTATCGGCAACCGCACGCAACATTTCGGCCGCGCGTTCGGGGGTCAGGTCGCGCTGCGCCTCGGCAAGCATCTCGTAACCGACCATGAATTTGCGCACCGACGCCGAACGCAGGAGTGGCGGATAGAAATGGGCATGAAGTTGCCAATGCCCGGCCGCTTCGCCGTCGAATGGCGCGCCGTGCCAACCCATCGAATAGGGAAAGCTGCAGCGGAAGAGGTTGTCGTACCGGGCGGTGAGCCGGGCGAGGGCAGTGGCAAGATCGTCGCGCTGTGCGTCCGACAAGCCCGGCATCCGCGCGATCGCAAAACGCGGCAGGAGCAGCGTCTCGAACGGCCACCGTGCCCAATAGGGAATGACGGCCAGCCAATATTCCGTGCTGACGACGGTCCTTGCACCGTCGGCGCTTTCCCGCGCGACGAGATCGAGCAACATGCTGCGCCCGTGCTCGTCCTGATAGGCGCGTTGATGCCGATCCTCGACGGCGACTTCGTCCGGCACATGGCCCGTCGCCCAGATCTGGCCGTGGGGATGCGGGTTGGAACAGCCCATCATCGCGCCCTTATTCTCGAAGATCTGGACGTTGCGATATTCTGCGCCGAGCGTTTCGCTCTCCGCGCACCACGCGTCGACGACGGCGCGTATCTGCGAGCGCGACAGTTCGGGTAGCGTCTTGGCGTGATCCGGCGAGAAGCACAATACGCGGCACACCCCCCGGCTTTCCTCGGCGGCAAAGAGAGGGTCTTCATCGATACCGTCACGATCATCGGCGATCAGCGCGGCGAAATCATTGTCGAACAGGAAAACGCCCCCATAGTCGGGATTATGCTCGCCATTTTTGCGCGTGTTGCCGGGGCAGAGATAGCAAACGGGATCGTAGGACGGTGGCGGATCCGTCGCCGGTGCTTCGTCCGCACCCTGCCAGGGGCGATCGAGCCGGTGCGGCGATACGAGCACCCATTCGCCGGTTAGCGGATTGCGTCGCCGATGCGGCTGGGCGGGGTCGACAGGCATCAGGCGGCAGCTCTGCGTGAGAAAACGAACTCGGCGCGATTGCCGAATATTATACGATTGGTCAACAAGCCTGCCGCCACCGAGGTCACCAGGGTCACCACCATGAAATCGATATAGTGCATGGTAATGATGCCGGCAGGCTCGAGCCGGAAGGTGTAGAGGCCATAGAGCAGCACGCCCCAGATCACGCCGCCGATCGCCGCCGGCGCGGCCACATTGCGAAACAGCAAGCCCGAAACGAAAGCCGACAGGATCGGCATAGAGAGCAGGCCGTTCAGCTGCTGCAGCAGATTGATGATGCTCTCGGCATTCTGATAGAGCGGCACGAGCATGATCGCGATCACGGTCAACAGAATGGAGACCGCCGCCGCCAGTTTCCAGTGATCCTTGACCTCACCGACGAATTGATCGTGAAAATCGACCGAGTAGAGCGCGACCGAACTGTTCAGGACGGCGCTGAACGTGGTGATCACCGCGGCCGCCACCATTGCGGCAAAGGCCCCGGACAGCCAGGGCGGCAACACCTCGGCTACCAATCGCCCATAGGCCGCATCCCCGATATCGCCGAACATCTTGTAGGCGACGATGCCGGGAATCACGACGATCGGCGGCACGATGAGAATGCGGATCATGGCCGCCACGAGCACGCCCTTCTGCGCCTCTTTCACCGTGGGCGCGGCCATCGCGCGCTGGGTGATGTTCTGGTTTGTCGACCAGTAGAAGATCTGGATGAAAATCATGCCGGTGAACAAGGTGTGGAAGGGGATCGGGGAATCGGGCCCGCCGATCATCGTCAACCGTTCTATCGGCACGCCGCTGACGATGTCCCAATCGACCGCCGCCATGGCCAGGATCACGATCAGCATGGCGAGGCCGAGTATTCCGATCCCCGAATAGGTGTCCATTACCGCTACGGCCCGCAGTCCGCCGAAGATCGTATAGGCCGCCGAGATCACGGCCAGGATGCCCGCGAAGAACAGGATCGGCATGGCGCTGCCGAATAGCGACTGCATGAAAAGCCCCCCGGAATAGAGCGCGGCAGGCAGATAGATCAGGATATTACCGAAGAGGAACAGCGCCGAAATCAATGTACGGATGCTGCGCCCCCCATAGCGTTTTTCGAGCAGTTCGGTGACGGTCGTACAATTGTTGCGATAATAGATCGGTACGAAAATATAGGCGAGGATCAACAACCCGGCGAAACCGCAAATCTCCCACCAGGCGAGGAGCAGCATCTGGTTGCCGTTCATCCCGACAAGCTGATCGGTCGAGAGATTGGTCAGGGTGATGGATCCCGCGACGAACAGCCAGGTCAGTCCGCCGCCTGCGAGAAACACATCCTTGCTCGATCCGTCATGCGCGGCGCGGCGGATTTTGAGCCAGGTGGCGAAGCCGACAATAGCCGTCAGGGCGATGCAAACGATGATCTGAATGCCGCTGGTGGCTGGAATGTTGGCGAGCATGCGCGGCTTTCTGCTGTGGTCGGGCGCGATTAGAGCTGAAGTAACGCGCCACCGCAAGCAAACGGGTTTGACAGCTGCAGCATCGTGGCTTCTAGAAAAGCGATGGCGGGGACGATGCAATATGCGCGGCTGGACGGCGAGACCGTGACCCTGGTGGTCGGCTTTGTGCCGGATGGCCATGCCGATCTTCTCTACTGCGGACCCAGGCTCGACCCTGTGGAGGATCTCGCCGCGCTGCGCGCCAGCGGATCCTTCGGCGCCCATGAATCGCAGCCCGACGCACCACCGGTCGGAGGGCTGCTGCCCGAGCGGAAAGACGGTTTCGCCGGGCCGCCGGCCGTCGAACTGCGATATGGCGGCCGGCAATTTTCCACGGATTTTCGGCCGGTTCGATGCGAGGCGAACGCAGATCGTCTGACCATCGAATTCGCGGATGCCGGTGCGCCGCTCTCAGCCGAGTTGGAGTGGCGCATCCATGCGGGCGATGTAATCGTGTCCCGGGTAAAGCTCAACAATGGCGGCGATCGGGAAATCGCCGTCGATCGTCTTGCATCTCTGGCGCTGCCGGTACCGCCGCGGTTCGACCGGATAACCAGTTATGCGGGTCGCTGGGCGGGCGAAATGCGGGAGGATGAGCGCGGGATGGGCGCCCATGGTTTCGCCAGCCGATCGCGGCGCGGCAAGCCCGGCTTCGATGGCGGTAACTGGCTGATCCTCGGCGAAGCGGGCGGCGATGCCGTTATCGGCATGCATCTCGTCTGGAGCGGCGATTACGAAACGGTGCTCGAGGTGGATGCCGATGGCCGCGCGATGCTGATGATAGCGGCGGCTCTCGAGGCGGGAGAGATGGTGATCCCGCCGGGCGGGCACTGCACGACACCCGCGGCGGTTTTCGCCTATGCGGCCGATCGATCGATGTTGGCCCAGTCCTTTCATCGGTACGTGCGGGAGACGATCCTGCCTGATCGCCGGAACTGGAGGGCGCGCAAGGTGCACCTCAACAGTTGGGAAGCAATCGGGTTCGATATGGACGCGGCGAAGCTCATCGCGCTCGCCGAAGAAGCGGCGACATTGGGTGTCGAACGGTTCGTGCTCGACGATGGCTGGTTCGGCAGCCGTCGCAACGACCGCTCCAGCCTCGGTGACTGGACGGTGTCGGCGGACGTGCTGCCCGAGGGCCTGGATTCGTTGATCGATCGTATCGAAGGCCTTGGCATGGATTTCGGGCTCTGGGTGGAACCTGAGATGATCAGCCCCGACAGTGACCTGTACCGGGCACATCCCGATTGGTGTCTTCACGAACCGAGACGCGAACGGCCGACGCAGCGGCACCAATTGGTGCTCGATCTGTCGCAGCCGGCCGTCACGGACCATCTTTTCGGCTGCCTCGATGCGCTGCTCTCCGCCCATCGGATCGCCCATCTCAAATGGGATCACAACCGGGATCTTTTTCCGGCCGCCAATATCCACGGACCGGCCGGTTACGATCAGACCCTTGCGCTCTACGCTTTAATCGACCGCCTGCGCGCCAAGCATCGGGACGTGGAGATCGAAAGCTGCTCCAGCGGCGGCGGGCGGATCGACTTCGGCATCCTTTCGCGCACCCATCGGGTGTGGACCAGCGACAATAACGACGCTATCGAGCGCTTGCGGATCAATGCCGCCTGGGCGCAATTCCTGCCCCTCGAGGTGATCGGTAGCCATGTCGGCCCGAGCGCCAATCCGATCACGGGGCGGCGGCTCGATATGGATTTTCGCGCGAAGGCGGCGCTGTTCGGTCATATGGGGGTCGAGGCCGATCCCGGTGCGATGACCGATGCGGAGCGCGCGGTGCTGCGCGCTCATATTGCGCTCTACAAGGATTGGCGAGCGGTGCTGCATGGCGGCGCGTTGTTCCGGCTCGATCATCCCGATCCGGGTGTGTCCGGGTTGCTCGCTTGGCATGATGCGTCCGGATTGGCGCTGGCCACCCAGTCGAGATTTGCGCCGAATCATGATGTCGCACCCGTGCGTCTGGCCGGGCTCGACCCGGCGAAGCGATATCGCGTTACGCTGCCCGAACCATGGCCGGGCAAGGCATCACGATATCTGGCCGATGCCGATGGTTGGCGTGCGGGGCATATTCTGAGCGGCCGGGTGCTGATGGAGCGCGGTATCGCCCTCCCGCTTGCCCATCCGGAAACCGGCTGGCTGATCGCGCTCGAAAGGATGGATCGATGAAACTCGGCTGCTGTTACTATCCCGAACATTGGCCGCGGGAGATATGGGCGGACGATGCGCGGCGCATGGTGGAGATGGGCCTGAGCCGGGTTCGGATCGGCGAATTTGCGTGGAGCCGGATCGAACCCGACCCCGGCCGGTTCGACTGGGAATGGCTCGACGGCGCGATCGCCATATTGGCCGATGCCGGTCTCGAGATCGTCATGGGAACGCCCACCGCAACCCCGCCCAAATGGCTCGTCGATCGCAGGCCCGATATGCTGGCGGTCGACAGATACGGCAACCCACGGTCATTCGGGTCGCGCCGCCATTATTGCTTCTCGCATCCCGGCTATCGCGACGAGTGTCGCCGTATCGTCACCGCGCTTGCCCAGCGTTATGGCGATCATCCGGCGATCACTGCTTGGCAAACCGATAACGAATATGGTTGTCACGATACCGTGCTCAGCTATTCGCCGGCCGCCGCTGTCCGGTTCCGCGAATGGCTGGCCGCGAAATATGCCGATGTCGCCGCGCTCAACCTGGCCTGGGGCAATGTCTTCTGGAGCATGGAATATCGGTCGTTCGGCGAGATCGATCCGCCCAATCTGACCGTTACCGAGCCCAACCCGGCGCATATGCTCGATTATCGGCGTTTCGCTTCGGACGAGGTCGTGTCGTTCAATGCGCTTCAGGCCGATATCCTGCGCACACATTCGCCGGGCCGCGATATCGTTCACAACTATATGGGTTTCTTCACCGAGTTCGATCACCATGCGGTGTCGCGCGATCTCGATGTGGCAAGTTGGGATAGTTATCCGCTCGGATTTCTCGAACAAGCCTGGTTCGGCGACGCGGAGAAGCGCGCATATATGCGGCAGGGTCATCCCGATTTCGCGGCATTTCACCACGATCTTTACCGGGGCTGTACGGACGGGCGCTGGGGGGTGATGGAGCAACAACCCGGACCGGTGAACTGGGCGCGCCACAATCCGGCGCCACTGCCCAATATGGTTCGGCTTTGGACGCTCGAGGCGCTGGCGCACGATGCAGAGTTCGTCTCCTACTTCCGCTGGCGCCAGGCCCCTTTTGCGCAGGAACAGATGCATGCCGGACTGCTGCGGCCCGACGGCGTCGAGGATGTCGCAGCGGCCGAGGTGCGGCAGGCGGCGGCTGAAATCCAGTCTCTTGGGGAAACCGGGCGGGCGCTAAAAACCGTGGCACTCGTCTTCTCGTACGAGGCGATATGGGTGCACCATATTCAACCGCAAGGAGGGAATTTCCGCAGTCTCGAGCTTGTTTTCGAGATGTATTCGAGCCTCCGGCAGCTGGGCCTCGATGTCGATATCGTCTCGCCCGATACGAACCTCGATGGCTATGAAATGGTGGTTGTCCCGAGTTTGCCGATCATGACCGAAGCTTTTGTCGACACGCTGCGGTCCGCCGATTGTCCCGTTCTGATCGGCCCTCGCACCGGCAGCAAAACCGCCGATTTCGCGATTCCGGACGAACTGCCGCCCGGGCCATTGCAAGAGCTGTTGCCGATCCGGGTTGTGCGGGTCGAAAGCTTGCGCGACGGCGTGGAGGAGAGCGGAGAGGGGTTTGCGATTACGCGCTGGCTCGAACATGTCGAGAGCGAACTGGATCCCGAATGGACATTGCAGGACGGTCGGGGTGTCGTCTTTACGGCTGAATCTCTTCGGTATCTCGCCGCCTGGCCCGATGAGGGTTTGATGCGCGCCATTCTCAAGCGGATGGCGGGCGAGGCCGGTATCGCCATAGAAGAAATGCCTGAGGGCGTGCGGCTGCGATCGTCGGCGAAGCTCGTTTTCGCATTCAACTATGCGGACCGGCCGATCTCCTTGGCCGATCTGCAAGCCGCACCGGATCCGGACCAGCTACTGCTCGGTGACGAGACGCTGGAACCCGCCGGTGTCGCTATCTGGAAGAAGTAGGCATTTGAGGCCGCCTACTTGCCTCACGTCTTCCGATCATTCCCTCGCTTTGCAGCGCGCTTTTGATTGGAGTCAGGCCTGTCCGCCGCCCACCACGAAGCTGGCGACGGTGGTTGTGCTGCCGCCGATATTGAGCATGCCGAACTGGTCCGCTCCCTCGACTTGATAATCGCCCGCCTTGCCGGTCACCTGCTTGGCGCAATCGAGCATCATGCGCACGCCCGTCGCGCCGACCGGATGACCGGATCCGATCAGGCCACCGCTCGGGTTGATCGGGTGCGCGCCGTCTATCGCGATACCCCCGTTTTCGATGACCTTCCAGCTTTCGCCCGGCGGGGTAAGGCCGAGATGGTCGATCGCCATATATTCGGTGGTCGTGAAACAATCATGGACCTCGATACCCGAAAGATCTTGCGCCGAACCGACGCCGGCGCGGTCGAGCGCGTCGGCGACCGCTTTGCGGACATGCGGGAACACATAGTCTTCCGCCTTGCTCGCTTCGATCTTGGGCTGATAACCGATATGGGCGGTGCGATGGCCCCAGCCGTCGATCCGTGCGAGATCGTCCAGCGATTTGCCATGCTTCTCGGCATAGGCGCGTGCCTTGGTTTCGCCCGCTAGGAAGATTACCGCGCCGCCGTCCGACACCTGACCGCAATCCTGTCGCCGGATGCGGCCGTCGATCACGGGATTGGCCTCGTCATCCTCTTCGAAACTCGCATTGCCGAACGTCCATTTGCGGGTCTGCGAATTGGGGTTGCGGCGGCCATTGGCGAAATTGTTCCGCGCGATTTCGGCCAGATGCTCATGCTTCAGGCCGAAGCGGTGCTCATATTCATCGCCCAGCTCGGAGAAGATGTGCGGCCATGGATATTTGACGCCCTCGCATTCCTTGCCGGAAAACATGGCCGGACCGCCGATAAATTGCGCGGCCTGATCGCCGGGCACGTTGCGCATCATCTCGATACCGAGCACGCAGACCGTATCGTACCGGCCCGCTTCGATCTCCGCCATGGCGCTAAGGATCGCCATGCTGCCCGAGGCGCAGGCGGCTTCGTGGCGCGAAGCAGGCATTCCGGAAAAGCGATCGTCGACCGCGGCGAAGAATCCACCCAATTGGCCCTGATTGCAGAAGAGTTCGGCGGTAAAATTGCCGACATGCGCGCTATCGATCTCTTCCGGTTCGAGTCCTGTATCCGCGAGACCACCTTCGAGCGTCGCTTTGAACATTGCGAACAGATCGTCGCCTTCGCGATGCCAGTTGCGGGCGAAATCGGTCTGATAGCCGCCAAGAATGAATATGGGTGCGCTCATATCGTCCTCCACCGGGTGAAGCTTACGGATACGTAAGCTGGTTTCGTAATGCAAGTTTTGCTAACCGAATCGAAACACGTCCCCACCGGCCGGTCGGGAAGAGGAAAATCCCATCAGAAAGAAAGCTGCCATGAGCGCCCAATCCCGCACAGCAATGTCCACACTCACGGCGCGAACCGCGCTGCCGGTTATCGTCGCGCCGATGTTTCTCGTCTCCGGACCCGAACTGGTCAATGCGAGTCGGCGGAACGGGGCGATCGCGTCATTCCCGTTCCCCAATGCCCGGACGACCGAGATACTCGACACTTGGCTCGAGCAGACATGCCGTACCGAAGATGCGGAGGGCGGTCCGTTCGCCCCGGTCGCGGCCAATATGATCACGCACAGCAGCTACGACCGGCTTGCCGACGAACTGGATCTCGTCCGCCGGCACAAACCCGATATCGTGATCACCGCGCTGGGCGGGCCGCAGCCGGTCCTCCCGATCGTGCGCGATTATGGCGGACTGGTTTTCGCCGACGTGAACAGCATCGATTATGCGCGCAAGGCCGCGTCGCTGGGTGTCGACGGGCTGGTGCTGATCTGCTCGGGCGCGGGCGGCCATACCGGTGCCATATCGCCCTTCGCATTCGTCACCGCGGTCCGCGAATTCTTCGACGGGATCATCGTGCTGGGCGGCGGAATCGCGACAGGCGGCGCCGTGCGAGCCGCGGAGGTGCTGGGCGCGGATTTCGCTTATATGGGCACCGGGTTCCTCGCCGCGAAGGAAAGCATGGCGAGTGACGATTACCGGCGGATGGTAATCGAGGCCGACTACACCGATCTCGTCGCAAGCAGCGCGTTTACCGGCGCCCGCGCCTATTATCTGCGGCAGAGCCTGGAAGCCGGGGGCTATGACGTATCGCAGCTCGACAAGAAGGACGGGCCGGATTTCGCAAAGTCGCAGAGCAGCATCAAGGCATGGCGGGATCTGTGGTCGGCCGGGCATGGAGTGGGGTCGGTTCATGCCGTGGAGCCGGCGGGTGCGATTATCGATCGTCTGCGTGACGAATATGCCGCAGCCTGCGACCAAGAGTCTGCTTACGCCACTAACTTGCATTGACAGACCTACTATCTCCGACTAGCTCTTGGACCGCGATCGCACAGCAGTCCGAAAACGGTCGAACGGCGATCCGGTCCTTGGGGAGGTATTATGCAGATTAAAGGCTCAGTATCGCTGGCGGCCATCGCCGCGACGTTCGTTATCGGCACGCCGGCTTGGTCGCAGGCTCAGCCCACCGAAACCACGGCGCCGCCGGATCAGGCGGCCCAGACGGACGATTATTCGCCGCTCGGTCAGATCGTCGTAACGGCGCAGCGCCGCGATACCGATTTGCAGACCACGTCCGTCGCCATCACTGCCTTTTCCGCCGATACGCTTGAAAATGAACGGATTCTGAGTTTCGAGGATCTGGCGGCGCGTTCGACCTCCCTGTCGTTCACGGCGCTGTCGCCGCTCGATCAGGAATTCAACATTCGCGGCATCACCAATACCCGGCTCGACTCCCCCTCGGCCGACCAGTCTATCGGGATTTTCGTCGACGAGGTTTATGTCGGTCGCTCGGGCCTGTTCAATTTCGATCTGTACGATATCGAACGGGTAGAGGTGATCCGCGGGCCGCAGGGTGTGCTGTTGGGCCGCAACGTTGTCGGCGGCGCGATCAGCATCATCACCAATGCGCCGGAACAGACGCCGGGCGGATCCTTCACTTTCTCCTACGGCAATTTCGACGAAGTGCTTGCACGTGGCCATGTCACGGGCGGTCTGACAGACAATCTTTCGGCGCGGCTGTCCTTCCAGAGCCGCACGCGCGACGGCTTCAACCGGGATATTCTCCATGGCCGGGATCTGGATGATATCCAGTCCGTCCAGCTGCGCGGGCAACTGCTCTACGAGGGCGCCAATGATTTCACCGCGCGCCTGATCGTCGATTACACCAACGATGAGTCCAACGGTTTCCATAGTCTAGCGATCAACGCACCCGACCCGACGACGCAAGGCCCGTGGAGCGCGGCACGCGAAGCGGTCAGCGCGGCACTCGGCCGCCCGTTGCGCAATCGCGAGAGTTTGCCTGAACATCCGCGCTATGCCGGCGATGCGAATGAATCGCCACAGGAGCTCGATCGCGAAGCTTGGGGCATCACTCTTCGTCTCTCCAAAGGATTCGACGGTTTCGCGACACTTGAAAGCGTCACCGGTTTTCGGCAGGGCGAGGCATTCAACCTGTACGATCAGACCGGTATCGGTCCCGATAACGGGTTCGGAGTCATCAGCCCGACGCTCTTTTCCTTTCCGGTCAACGAACGCGAAGAGATCAGCCAGTTCAGCCAGGAAATCCGGCTCGTTTCCGATCCCGTGCCCCAGGGATTCGATTGGATCGTCGGCGCCTATTATCAGCATGACGAAGTCGACAAGTTCGACCGGTTCTGGGCTGAAGTCCCGTTTCCCGTGCTCGTGACGCTGTCGGGCGAATCCACCTGGGACAATAGCGCGACCAACGAGACCTATGCGATTTTCGGACAGCTCGGTTATCGCTTCAGCGATCAGGTCCGCATCGTGGCCGGTATTCGCTACACGCATGACAGCAAGGAGGGCCGGGTGACCGGTACGGCCGTGGAAGGCGGCGATCAGTTCAATCCCACCGATCAGGTCGCGCTGACCCCACTCGCCGCGACCTTCATGGAAGGTGAGAGCTTCACCGCATCGTACAGCGACAGCTGGAGCGAGGTAACGCCGCAGGCGACGATCGAGTTCACGCCGAACGACGATCTGTTCTTCTACGCGACCTATTCGACGGGCTTCAAGGGCGGCGGGTTCGAGGACGATCCCGCCAACGCGATCGCGGCCCAGACAAGCTATGATCCGGAAACGGTGACCAGCTTCGAAGTGGGCGCGAAGATCGATTTTCTCGACCGCCGGGCCCGGCTGAACATCGCCGCGTTCCTGCTCGACTATCAGAACCTTCAGGTCACGCAGACCAATCAGGATTGTCTGTGCAACATTACCGACAATGCGGCCGATGCAGAAATCCTCGGCGTCGAGTTCGAGGCGCAGTTCGCGATCACCGACAATTTCATCCTGTTCGGCGGTGCGACCTTCCTCGACACGCAGTATAACGATTTCATCGACTCTCTGGGTCGCGATGCATCCGGTAACTTCCTGCAGCGGACTCCCGACTATCAATTCAATGTCGGCGGTGAACTCAGCGTCGATATCGGCGATTGGGAAGATGCGCTGTCGATCAACGTCAACTACACGCATCGGGGCGAAATGTTCTGGGCGCCGGAAAATGTGAATTTCGAGGATGATTACGGCCTGCTCGATGGGCGCATTTCCTTCACCCCGAACAATGGCGACTGGGTTTTCTCGATCTATGGCCGCAACATCACGAACGAATTCTACCGGACGAATGTCATCCCGTTTTTCGGGGACGAGGTCTCCCGGCTCGGTGCGCCGCGCACCTATGGCGCGGAGCTCAGCGTCCGCTTCTAGAACGCCATTGTCTCCAGACTGGGGTGTCGGGTTCTCGGGCCCGGCGCCCCTCTTTTTTGGCAATAATTATACCGTTTGGACATCATCCCTCCGCGTCATCCCAGCGAAGGCTGGAATGACGTCGATTTCGCCCCAAATTGATTACGGTCTGAACGAAGTCAGAAGTCCGTTAGGGCTGAGCCTGTCGAAGCCCGCTTCTCGATCGGCGAAACGCCCTTCGACTGGCTCAGGGCTAACGGCACCTTATCGTGCGTTTGGTCTAGAAGCGCTCGTAGCTGAAATCGGCGCGGCCCTTCTTGCCGAGGATCATCTGCGGATGCGCGGGATCGAACAGGCCGAGGCACCATGTTTCCCGGCTCGGCTCGTCGCGGTTCCAGTCGAGAGCGATTCTACGATGGGCGATCTTCCACTCGCCGCCGCGCTTTTCCATCCGGTCTACAATGCGCCCGCCGGTCAGCGTGTCCCAGGGTTCGCCGTCCTTCTCGAACCGGGCGAAGGTGATCACATAGGATTCGGCATAGGCCGTGTCGCCGTCGAGCTCGACATGGCTGTTGCAGACATAATGGCCCATCACCCCGGTCTTCTGCATTCGCGGCACGGCCTCGTCGATATAGGGGTGGGCCGGGCCGCTATAGGTGCTGCCATGTTCTTCGATCGCATCGTCCCAGTAACAGGATTTGAGCAATTCCCCATCCGCCCGGTCGACGCCGCGCGCGTAGCGCATGACGACGTCCCGGATATCCTGTTTGGCGATGACGCTTTCCATCGTGTTGGCATAGCTGGCCACGGCTATTTCCCCTCGAATTCGCGGCTGTCGGCCCAGATCGCATGGGTGCCGCTGCTGATCCGGTGGGGCAGGGCGATCCGGCAGACCGGCCCTGCCGCGATATCCTTCGCGTCGAACAACAGGCATTCGGACCGGTCATTCTCCATGTCGATCGTGAAAGTGATGATATAGCCGTCATCTTCTTCCGTCCCGCCGATCCGCGGCACGAAGGCCGGCTCGCTCGCATATTGCTTTTCGGGAAGGTCGAACTTGGTCGATGTGCCGGTCTCGAAATCATGTTTGACGAGGCCGTTGAACAGGAACCAGCCGGGCAGGGTGGTCGTGCTGTAGAGGTAGCGTGTTTTCCTGCCCTGATAATCGCGGTTGAAGCAGCCGAATTCGAGAATGCGGTCGTCGAGGCGTTCTTCGATCGTTTCGCCGCTTTTCAGGTTGAACCGCCAGCGATGGAGCTTCGGCTTCATCGAATGCTCGTCGACATAGGCCATCAGCTGCGCATATTGCGGCGGCGCGCCTTCGAGCGGCTTGGGCTGGGGGTCTTCCTGGAAATAGCCTTCGAGGATGATCTCGTCGCCGTCCTCATAGGCGTTCATCCAGTGCAGAACATAGGTCGGCTCGGCTTCGAACCAGAGGATATCCTCTTCGCTGCCATAGCGCGGAATGATCGCGAAGCGCGTCTTCATGTCCGGGTGGAAGCGCGCGGCATGATGACCCTGCTTCAGCAATTCCGGATCCCAGAAGAGCGGCAGATCGTTGAAGATCGAATAATTCTCGGTGAAGGCCATGTCGTGCGGCAGGCGCGGCCCCGGCAACGGGATCGGGACATAATGTTTGAGTATATTGTCCGGCCCGACCACGCCGTAATGCATGTACGGCGCTTTCTTGGAGTAATTGAAAAAGAGCAGTTCGCCGGTTTCGAGATCGACCTTGGGATGGGCCGAAATGCCTTCGTCCGGACCCCAGTCCGCGATCCCCTTGTCCTCAAGCGTGACCGGATCGAGCAGATAGGGTTCGCCGCATTGGTAGAAGGTCGACACCACATTGCCCGCATGGACGATGACGTCCGTCGACGAGCTGTCTTTCAGTGCACCCTGCGCGCCCCAGCCCGGTCGTTCGGACCGGCTCGGGTGCTCGGCGATCCCGGCCCAGAGCGATCGGCCCGCTTCCTGCTCGGCCTCGAAACCCTTGGTGCGGACGAACCGGTTGCGATAGCTGGCCTTGCCGTCCTTGATGTGGATCGAATGCAGCATCCCGTCCCCGTCGAACGGATGGTAGACGCCGATCGGCGTGTGGATCGGATTCTCCGTGTTGCGCACATAGACGCCTGAAATGTCCTTCGGGATTTCGCCGACCGATTCGAGATCGGTCGCGTCATATTCCTCGTAATTGGGCGTCCATGCGCCGCCGACATAGGGATGACCCTGGTCTTCGAGCGTCGGCTCTATCCGGTTGACGACTTTGGCTTCCATCATCTTGGTCCTTTTTA
This sequence comes from Pseudomonadota bacterium, assembly GCA_039180285.1. Taxonomy (GTDB): domain Bacteria; phylum Pseudomonadota; class Alphaproteobacteria; order Sphingomonadales; family Sphingomonadaceae; genus Parasphingopyxis. Next base: position 49,102 of record JBCDDN010000004.1, read on the forward strand.
CGCTTGGTCTTCCCTGTTGAACGGCGCCGCCATCGATTTGGCGAGCGTGTGCGGATCGCGCCCCAGAAAGGCGCGGACTTCGATCGCGTGCGGATCGGTATCATGTTCGTCGATTCTGTGTCTGATCGCGAGCAGGCCGGCCTTGCCGATATCGCGCGGCTGCGATTTCTCCCGGTCCACATGTTCGGCCATCCGGGTGTCGACCGAGCCGACGATCAGCGCGGAGACATGGATGCCACGCGGCGCGAGCTCGACGCGCAGGCAGGTGCTCGCGGCGCGGCCGGCGAATTTGGACGGGCTGTAGCCGCCCATGCCCGGCACCGCGACGATCGCGCCGGCCGACAGGACGTTGGCGATCGCGCCGCCGCCATTCTTCTCGATCACCGGTGCGAAGGCGCGGCACATGGCGAGCATGCCCAGATAATTGGTTTCGATCTCCTGACGTGCGTCGGAGAGATCGGGCGCGCCCATCAGCGTCTGCATCTGGAAGGCGCCGGCATTGTTCACGACGATGGTGACGTCCTGACACTGTTCGGCGGCCGCCGCGACCTGATCCGCTTTGGTGACGTCGAGCTCTACGGCGACCAGCCGGTGGTCGGGCCAGACCGCCATGTCCTCGACCGCCGCGGGATTGCGTGCGCCGACATAGACGCGTGCCGCGCCCTGTTCGAGCAGTTCTTCGACAAAGCCTTCGCCGATCCCGCGATTGCCGCCGGTGACGATCGCGACGCTACCTTCGATCCGCATGCATTTCCTCCCTGATCGCGTACAGGATATCGTCGGGTTTCTTGGCGCCGCGCACGAGCTGGGACGGATCGGGCGCGATCATCCCGCGGCCCCAGCTTTCCTTGATATCGAACTCGGTATTCCACTCCCAGGATATCCGGCGATGCGCGATCGCCCATTTCCCGTCGCGTTTCTCGAACCGGTCGATGGCGCGCGCCATGGTCAGGCTGTCGAAGCCGTCATCGCCGGTCTCGCGGCGCGAAAAGGTCAGCATATAGCATTCGGACAGCGCCCGGTCGCCGTCGAGCTCGATCAGGATGTTGGTGATCATATGGGTCATGCGCGGCGCGGTCGGCAGGATCTTGCGCAGCATCGCGACATAGTCGCTTGCCGAGCCTTCGAAGGTTCCACCATGATCCTCGATGGCGTCGTCATGATAGGCGGCCTCGATCAGATCGGCATCGCCGCGATCCGCGCCGCGCGTGTAGCGGGTCAGCACCTCCTGGATCGCCTGCTTGTCGAGCAGCGCCTGGAGCTCGGGATCGCGCCCGCTCATGCGGCGACCTCTTCGGGTGCACCGAGGCCAGGCAACGCCTTGCGGTCCACCAGATCGGCGCAATGGTCGGGCAGACCCTTGCCGGCCGCCCCGTCATCGGCGATCCCGCGGTCGAAATAATCGCGCCAGCCGACGATCAGATCGCCGTCGAAATCGAGCACGCCCATATAGGGAATGGTGACGGTCGTGCCGTCCGGCGTCTCGAATTCATCGACGCCCTCGACGAACAGCGCGGTATCGGTTTCGGCGTAGCGGAAGATCCGCCAGCGCGGATTGGCGACGCGTTTCTTGAACCCTTCGAGGAATTGTCGCGCGCCGGCTTTCCCGTGGACCGGCGGCTGGGTGACGGCGGAAAAGTGCCAGACCAGATCGTCGGACAGATGCTCGAGCACGGCGTCGATATCCTGCCGCTCGCTCCAATGCTTGATGACGGATTTGAGGACGTCGATTTTCTCGGTCATGGGTCCAGGCTTCCTCTTTGAGTGTTTCTTTTTCTACTTCTTATCCAGCGGTGCGACGGAATCCCCAGTTGCGGCGACCGGGCCGGGCGGCGCGTTTACGATGCGCGGTATCGCGTTGAGCACGGTCGCGGCGACGCCGAGCTGTTCGGCCGATGTTCGCCCGTCCCGCTCTTTGGGCGGTTCGAGTTCGATCGCGAGATCGACTTTGGGCGTGCCGTCGATGGACAATCGCCAAAGCGGTTCGTCGTTCGGGATATAGCTTTTGTCCATCGCCCAGATGACATGGACGGTCGCGACCGGTTCGCCGTCTTTCAGCGCCTTCCAGCGCCAGTCGAAATGGGAGGCGCCGCCCTTGGGGATCGTGCCCGCGGCGATCTCCATGTCGTCACGCGCCGGGCGCATCGCGTGGTCGGTCACGATCTCGTCCGGAACGACGCCGAGCCGGTCCGCCATCGCCGCGACGGTTTCGGAAAACATGTCGTTCAGGGTCTGCGCCGGCACCCAGTCTGGGCTGTTCGGATCGACATCGCCAGGCATCGACCCGAAGCCCAATATGTCGAACACATATTGCGGGCTCTTCACATCCCTGGTGATGACGATCTCGCTCAGTTTTGCGCTCTTCGGCGCCAGCGTCATCTCGAGCGCCGCCGCGAGCAGCCGCTCGGCTGCGAAGCCCGGGTTCAGTCCCGCGCCGCCGAAGCTCGCACCGCCTTTCACGCATGCCGCCTCGAACTTGCGCCGCCGCGCTTCGGGCCAATAGGCCGGAAAGCTGTTGCCGTTGATGCTGACGACATTCTTACCGGATTCGAGCAGGCGGATAATATCGCCGTAATGATGGTCATAGGGCGGTTGCAGCCGCGCGGCATGGATCACGATATCCGCATCGATCGCGAGAATATCCGCGATATCTCGCGTCGCGATGACGCCGGTTTCGTCGCGATAGGCGATATCGCCGGCGTCGCGCCCGGCCTTCTTCTCGCCATAGACATAGAGTCCGGCCAGTTCGAGATCGGGATGGTCGATGATCGCCCGTAAACAGGTCTTGCCCATCGCGCCGGTGGCCCATTGGATCACTTTATAGGTCATGCGGCGGATGTCTTTTCGGCGTGTTTCATATGTCGGCTAACCGCCGAGAGATAATCGGCGAATGCCGCCTGGCCGTCATCGAAGCCCGATCCGTTTTCTCGGTCGGCCTCGCTCGGCGATACCATGAACGTCGCCGACTCTCGGATCGTCACCTGTCGCGCAAAGCCCGCACCCGCCACCCACATTTCGCCGGTGGCCGTGCAATCCTTCGAAGTAAGCCAGCAGGCGGCGTCGGCCACCTTGTCCGGCGTCATCAGCTGTTCGACCTCGGCCGGCAGGGCGCCGCCGGTCATATTGGTTGCGGCATAGGGCATCAAGATGTTCACGCCGATCGCATTGCGGCGCAGCTCGTCCGCCAGTGAGAGCGCAAATCCGTTGAGCGCGCCTTTCGAGGCCGCATAAGGCGCACGACCGTGCACACCGTACAACCCGGCGGTCGACGAGACGAACAGGATACGCCCGGCTTTGGATTTCAGCAGATGGGGCAGGGCGGCTTTTACGATGCCCACATTGGCATGAAAGTTGATCGCCATGACATCATCGAAACCGGCCGGATCGCTATCGACGAACCGCCTCGCATCGCCGGCGATCCCGGCATTGAGGATCAGTGCGTCGAGTGCGCCGAAGCCGTCGACAGCCTTGGCGACAATCGCCTTCCCGGCCCCTTCATCGCCGACATCGCTGGTTTCGGCGATTGCCATACCGCCATGGGCACGGATTTCGTCGGCAATGGCTTCGGCCGTCGATGGCACGCCTGCATGCGATCGATTGTTGACGATGACACGTCCGCCACGCTCGCCCCACGCCCTTGCAAAAGCGGCACCAAGGCCTTTGCCCGCGCCAGTCACGACGACGGACGGGCCTGTCTTGCGGGCATTTTCCTCTTCCATTCCACAACTCTAACCGAGTCGGTATGATAATGAAAGCTATATGATGGGATGGAGGATGTTTTTTGCCCTGTGCGGCTATCCGATAGTTTCAGTCTCTTTCGATTTGCCCGCACGCTCAATGACATTGAAGTCCACGCCGCGCGGTTCGATATCCTCCTTGCATTCCGAGCAGGCGACGACCGGCTTCAGATCCTTGCCGCACAATTTGTGAACGAGGATCAACGGCGGACCTTCGGGCGACACATAATATTTGTCGCCCCATTGCAGGAGGAAGAGCAGCGCCGGGTAATAATCCATGCCTTTGCGCGTCAGATGATATTCGAAGCGCGGCGGATTCTTGCTGTATTGTTTCTGCCGCAACACGCCCCGTTCGATCATCCAGGATAGGCGTTCGGAAAGAATATTGGTCGCGATCGCGGTATCGGCCCGAATCTCGTCATAGCGGTTAAGGCCGGTAAATATCGACCGCAGAATGAGGCTTGCCCAACGATCGCCCATAAGCTTTGCCGCCTCGTCGAGCAGGGAGGTCGGTTCGCTGTCCTGATCGCGCAATTGGCGGCGGCGGCTATAGACCGGCGTCATCCATCCAACGCCCGGCCCCTCACGCCAGTCGACGTCATAGGCATGAATTTCCTCGCGGCAGTGACTGCAGACCGGCGTCGGCGTGAACTGCTTGCCGCAAGCCTTGTGCGTCAGCTCGACCTCGATCTTGCCCTCGCGATTGCCCCAGAGCTTTTCCCAGCGCAGCAACATCAGCGAGACCCAATAGAGATCGCCGCCCTTCTTGGTCATGATATATTCGTGGCGGGGGGGGCTTTCGCAATAGAGCCGCTTTTCGAGCAGGCCGAGCGATACGAGCCGCTTGAGTCGGTTGCTTAACAGTGCCTTGAGCAGTCCGGTGCGGGTCCGGAACGCGTCGAACCGCCGTGCGCCGAGCCAGCTGGCTTCAAGGATCAGCAGGGTCGAAGTATCTCCGACAACCTCGAGTGCGCGCCATACGGAGCAAGTCCGGATCAGATTTTCCATTCCCATGGACCAGCCTTAGCATCCCGGGTGCTTCTTTATCGAGTCCCAATTCGCAAGTCGCTCCACCGCGGATGGATCGCCTAGGGACGTGTCAGCAGCGCGGCCGTACCGACACCCGATCCGCCATGCGTGACGACAAGGCCTTGCCCGACATCCCGGCGACACAGCTCCTCGACCAACGTCGCGGTCAGTATCGCACCGGTCGCTCCCATCGGATGACCCATCGCCAGATGGCCGCCATTCACGTTGACGATATCCGGGTCGACATCTTCGCGGCGATAGAGCAGCGACGGCACGACCGCGAACGCTTCCATATATTCGATGAGATCGAGATCGACCAACGACCGGCCGGTTTTTCCGAGCAGCTTCTCCATCGCCGCGGCGCCTGCGGTCAGCTGATCGATCGGATCCCCGGCCGCCTCGACACAGGCGTCGATCCTTGCAAGCGGCGTCAGGCCGTGCGCTTCGCCGGCCTTCGCGTTGCCGATCAGGACCAGTCCCGCGCCATCGGCGATGGGCGGGCAATTGGCGATCGAGTGTCGATGGTCGATCGGACCGGTACCCGGCTTGATCCGGTCGATCATCGCATCGACGCCGGCCGCGCCGGCTTCGATAAAGGCCGGCGGCAGCGCACCCAAGGTTTCGATCGTCATACCGTTTCGGATCGTTTCGTCACGCTCGAGCAAAACAGCGCCGTCCGCATCCTTCATCGCAACGACGGATCGGGTGTAACGACCGGCATCCCAGGCGTCCCTCGCCCGTTGGTGGGAGCGGAGCGTCGCCACGTCCAGCTCCTCGCGGGTCACATCGAACATGTGCGCCAGATAATCGGCGGACAGTGCGACGAGGACGTAGCGCAAATGCTCGGCCAGTTCGGGATCGGAATAATAGGGAGCCTGATCGGCAAGGAACGGCACGCGCGACATCATTTCGACGCCGCCGGTCAACATCAGATCGGCGTCGCCGGCCCGGACCACTGATGCGGCCAGCGCGACCGCGCTGAGCCCGCCGGAACAGAAATTGTTGATCGTCAGGGCGATCGTTTCATCGGCGAGCCCGGCATGGAGCCTGCTCACCATCGCGATATGCCCGCCCTGATCGCCGATCTGCCCGACACAACTCAAGACGAGGCGCTCGACCGCCCGCACCGCATCTTCGCCGTGACGCTCGCGGAGCGTGTCGATCAGCTGGCGGACCAGTTCCTGTGGCGAAAGAGCGGAGAGCGGCGCGCCCATCTTGCCCTTGCCGCGCGGCGTGCGCAGCGCGTCGTATATGAAGACCTCTTCCGTCATTCCGCCGCCTGCGCTTCGATCCGCGCCCAGGTCAGCCGGATCGCGCGCATCGACCAGAAGAAGAGAATGACCGCCAGAAGATAGGCGAGGGGACATACGATCGCGAGCGCGTAGCGGATGCCGTCGCCTTCGGGGAAGAAGGTGTCTCCCACCAGCGCCGCGGCGGTCGGCCCCAGCGCGAGACCGATGATGTTGACGACGAAGATATAGGCGGCGGAAATCGTCGCACGCATCCGGTTGGGCGTCGTCTGCTGGATGACGGCGGGTGCCGCGCCGACCGTGACCGCGGCGGCGGTGAAGAACAGGGTGAAAAGGGCGGAAGCGAGAAACGGTGTCGGCGCGAGCGGAAAGCTGATGGCGCCGATCGTTCCGACGGCGATGGCGATCGTACACAGCTTGATCCGTCCCGGCGGCGCCCCTCCGCCGATCCGGTCGGTGATAAAGCCGCCGCCGATCAAGCCGATCAGCCCACCGACGATCAGTGCGGTGCCCGCCATATAGCCCGCCGTTACTAGTTGGACGCCATGCGCGCGCATCAACATGGCCGGGAGCCAGGATACGGCTGCCAGCACCGCGAAATTGACGAATCCGACCGCCAGCAAGAGGCTCGTCAGCAAGGCCCATTCGCCGCGCATGAAGCTCAGCACTTCGCCGAACGGCGCGGCCGACGGAGCCTCCGTCCGCGTGTTGCCGGCCGCGTCGAGCCGGGGCGGTTCAGGCAGCACGAGAAAAAGCAGCGCGACGAGGACACCGGGCAGGCCGACGGCAAGAAACGCCACCTGCCAGGCGCGCAACTCGCCGAGTAGCGGCACATCGACATTGCCCGACGTCGCCACGAGCGTGATCACCGCCGCGCCGATCAGAAAGGCCGCGCCCGCGCCGACCGCCGAGCCGAGCCCGTAGACGCCCATCGCGAGGCCCAGCCGGTTGCGCGGGAAACTGTCCGAAATGATCGAGTAGGCGGCCGGAGACAGCGTCGCCTCACCCACGCCGACGCCCATCCGATACAGGAAGAACTGCCAGAAATTCGTCACCGACGCGCAGGCCGCCGTCATCAGGCTCCACAAGGTGATCCCCGCGGCGACGATCTTCATCCGGCCCGCGCGATCGATCAGCCGGCCGATGGGTATGCCGGCGATCGTATAGAAGAGTGCGAAAGCGAGGCCCTGCAACAGGCTGATCTCGGTATCGGTCAGCCCGAGATCGGCCTTGATCGGCTCGACCAGCAGCCCGATGATCATGCGGTCGATGAACGAGAAGATATAGGCGACGAACAGCGCCGCGACGATCGCCCAGGCGACTATTGGCCGCGGATAATCGCCCGTTTGAGCGTTCGATGCCGGGCTGGCGATCGACGCGGCCACCTATTCGCGGCCGGCCTGGTCGAAATCCTCTTCGATGCCCATCGCTTCGAGCAGTTCGGCACGGTCGTAATATTCGCGCCATTCGGTGATCAGCCCGTCTTCGCCGATCTCGATTACGCCGACGACCGGCACCGAGCCCGCATGGCCGTTATAGACGAACTCGTCGACCCGCTCGACGAACACGGTGCCGTCGATCACGCCGATATTGCGCAGGTTGAGCGTGATGGTTTCCAGTCCCTCGCCCAGATGGCCGATCCGCGCGCCGATCGCTTCGCGGCCGACGATCGGCTCTACCATCATCGAGTGGAGCGAGCCGTTTTCGGCAAAGAGATTGGTGACGCGATCCCAGTCCCGGGTATTCCATGCGTCGACCATGTCGCGCACGACGGCGATCTTGGCTTCGTCGCCCATTTGCGATGCTCCTTCTTCGGTTGCGGCGCTTTCCTCTTCGGATGCGGCGGGCTGGCAGGCGGCGAGGCCGGCCATCAGAAATCCTGCGGCGACCAGTTTCAGCTTCGATGGCATCGCATCACTCCCCAGTAGGTTTATTTATGCAAGCCATAAAGGCCGAAATGGAAGCGCCTGTCAAGCGGGTGGCATCGCGGCCACGTGCATCACGAGGCGGCGACCTCAGAAAGCTCCCGCCGCAGCACCTTGCCGAGCGGATTGCGCGGCAGGGCGTCGACCATGCGCAGTTTCTCAGGCAGCTTGTAGACCGAGATTCCGACCTCGCGCAGATGCGCGGTCAGTTCATCGAGTTCAAGTGTTTCGCCGTCCGCCAGCGCGACGACGGCGCAGATCTTCTCGCCGAGCCGCTCGTCGGGATAGGCCGCGCACGAGGCCTCGCGCACCTTGGGATGGCTTTCGATCAGCCCGTCCAGCTCGGCCGGCGAGATATTGACGCCGCCGCGGATGATCACTTCCTTGGACCGACCGACAAACTGGTAGAAACGCGCATCGTCCGGCGCGATCTCGAACAGGTCGCCGGTGCGAAAATAGCCTTCGCCGTCGAACGCGCGCGCGTTGAGTTCGTCCGCATTCCAATAGCCGTCGAACGTCATCGCGCCGTCTATCCTGAGCTCGCCGGCCTTGCCGGGTTCCACGATCTCCGCCTCCGTTTCCGGATCGACGAGTCGGGTCCGGATCTTGTTCGGAAAAGCGCTCTTCCATTCGACGCCCTTGGCTCCGAAGCGCGGAAAATAGGAAGCGCGCAGATGCGGATCGGGCATTTCGGCATGGGTCGAGAAGAGCGAGCAGCCTTCGTTCGAGCCGAACACGTTCATCACCGGAACGCCGCGATCCTGCCAGCCCTCGACCATCCAGGTGGCGAGCGGCGCCGAGCCCGAGCCCATACAGCGCAGGTTTGACAGGTCGATCTTCTCGAGCAGCTGGTCCTGCTTGAGCAGCATGTTGAGAATCGCGGGCGGGGCAACCGTGTAGTTGATCTTTTCTTCTTCCAGCTGCCGCAGGAAAACGGGGAGATCGAAGGGGTGGTGCTGGACGAGCTTGCCCTGCACCATGAGCCAGGGGATCACCATGCCGCCGATCGCGGCGATATTGATGAGCGGGAAGGGGTTGAGGATCGCATCGCCGGGTCGCAGATCGGCCGCTTCGATCATCGCTTCGCCATTGACCGTCCAGTGATCGTGATGGCGTGGCACGCCCTTGGGATCGGCCTCGGTGCCCGATGTCCAGCAGATGGAGAGGATTTCGGAGGCCTCGGCCTCGCGGCGCGGCGTGTCCGAATCGGCGGCCCGGGCTTCGTGCCATTCGAACGTCCGGTCGCTGTCTTCGCCGCCCGAACCGAGCGCGAGAACCGGCGTGCTGCGCCCGTCCGCGTCCAGCATATCGGCGATCTCGGCGCGGTGATCGAAGTCGTGAAAACTTTCGACTGTCAGGATCAGCTTGGGATCGACCTGGCCGACGATCTTGCCGAGTTCGTGGCGGCGATAGGCCATCGCGGCGGGACTCAGGATCGCGCCGAATCGCGCGCAGGCGAGAAAGGCGATGACGCCTTCAACGATATTCGGGAGTTGTGTGACGATGACGTCGCCCGGCTTCAGCCGGAGCGCGGCAAAGGTCCGGCAGAAGCTGTCGACGCGGGCGTTGATGTCCGCGAAGCTGAGGCGGTTGGGCGGGGTGCCGGTCAGGTCCGGCCGATTTGGCGGATCGATCAGCGCCTCCTGGCCGCCGCGCGCGGCCACGGCGTCGCGCAACAGCGCGTCGACGGAGATCCCCTGCCACCAGCCGCGCTCGCGATAAGTACGGCTGCGCTCTTCGGGCGTCATCTTGGCTGTCACGGCGTTCCTCTCATGGCCGCGTCGCGGCTCGTTATCTCTTGGGTTCCTAAACATCATTGCGCTTGTCCGGCAACTTGCATAGGGTTGCACAGTAATACTCACTAAATGAAGCGGGGATCAATATGCAGGTGTCTGAAGCGCCGTTCAGGCATGTCGATTTTCCTCCGGTCGATCTCGATATCGAGCGCCGCGACGACGGGACGATCGTCATGACGCCGACCCAGCCGCTCGAAATCGGCGTTCCCAATGTACCGACCGGTCTGGCGTGTCAGGCGGCGGCCACCCCCGACAAACCGCATCTGTGCGAACGCGATTCGGAGAGCGGCGACTGGCGGACCGCGACGTTCGGCGATGTGAAACGCGCGGCGGACGGCCTGACCCAATGGCTGATCGACCGGGGCCTTGCCGGCGGCGGCGCGATGCTGATCGTATCGGGCAATTCGATCGCCCATGCCGTCATCCGCTACGGGTCGATGGGGGCCGGGGTCCCGGTGACGCCAGTCAGCGAGGCCTATGCGCTGCTCGGCGCGAAGGGCGATTACCAGCGGCTCCGTCATGTCGTCGCTACGGTGAAGCCGACCGTCGCGTTCGGCGAGAGCGCCGCCCATGTCGCGGCCTTGCGCGCCGTGCTGCCCGACGACGTTCCGATCATCAGCCGGGAGCCCGGTCCGGAGGCGATCGACTATATAGCAGCCACCACGACCGAACCGACCCCGGCCGTCGCCCGATCGATCGACAGCCTCGCTGCGGACACCGTCGCCGCCTATATGCTGACCTCGGGATCGACGGGCCGTTCCAAGGCCGTGATCCACACGCATGGAATGATCGTCGCCAATCTGTCCCAGGGTTGGCAGGTGCTGGGCAAGGCCGCGGGCTGGGACGATGTGCTGCTCGAATGGCTGCCCTGGAGCCATGTGTCGGGCGCTTTTTCCTCGATGGCGGCGGCGATCTTCGGCGGTACGTTTCATATCGACGAGGGCAAACCCGTCCCCGGCCTGTTCGACGCCACCATCCGCAACCTGCGGGATGTCGAGCTGGCCTATTTCACCAACGTTCCGGCCGGTTACGCTATGCTCGTCGAGGCGCTCGAACAGGATCGCGAGTTGGCGGCGACGTTTTTCCGGAAACTGCGTCTCGTCCTTTACGGCGGCGCGGGGCTGCCCCAGCCCGTCTACGACCGGCTCCAGCGGCTCGCCGTCGACACCGTCGGCCACAAGATCATGCTGACGACCGGCTATGGCGCGACCGAAACCACCTCGGGCGCGATGTCCATCTATTTCGAAAGCGACAAGGTCGGGATCGGCCTCCCGATGCCCGGGCTGTCGGTCAAGATGGTGCCGATCGGCGATCGCTACGAACTGCGGATGAAGGGGCCGATGGTCACGCCCGGCTATCTGGGCGAGGACGAACTCAACGCGAATATCCGCGACGAGGAAGGCTTCTATAAGATCGGCGATACCGCCCGCTTCCACGATCCCGATGCGCCGGAAAAGGGGCTTGCCTTTGCCGGGCGGCTGGCCGAGGAATTCAAACTCGCGACCGGCACATGGGTGTCGGGCGGCAATCTCAGAATGGACCTGCTCAAGCATCTCGCGCCGCTGGTCGGCGATCTGCTAATCTGCGGCGAGAATCGCGATTATGTCGCGGTGCTCGCCTGGCCGAACGAGGCCGGGTTGCGATCGGTGGCGGTCGACCGGGACGCGCCGGTCGAACGGCTTGTGGCCGATGATGGCGTGCGATCCGCGATCCGCGAGAAACTGACCGGCTATAACGCAGCCGCATCGGGATCGAGCAACCGTGTCGCGCGCTTTGCCTTTCTGGCCGATCAGCCCAATGCCGAAGCGCATGAGATTTCGGACAAGGGCACGATCAACCAGGCATTGGCCAAGCATAACCGGCCCGAGGCGATCGCGGCGCTCTATGCGCCCGATGCGGGCGCGGACATAATCGATATGGTCGAAAATTGAGGGGAATCGGTACATGGATGCGGTAATCACGCTGTTCGCGGTCAATGCCGCGGTCATATTCGGTTTCATGCTCCTGCTCTGGTTGCTGAGCGTCGCGATCAACGATGTGAGCTTCGTCGATGCCTTTTGGGGCTTCAGCTTCGTCGTGATCGCGGCGGTCACCTATCTGATGACCGAAGGCGGATCGGATCAGCGGCGGCGGCTGATCCTCGTGCTCAGCGCGGTGTGGGGGTTGCGGCTGGCGCTCTACCTGTTTCTTCGCTGGCGGCGGGAAGGGGCCGACCGGCGCTATGTCACGATGCTCTCGCGAACGGATGCGCCGCATTGGTTCAGCCTGCGCAACGTGTTTCTTCTTCAGGGCGTTCTGCTGCTCATCGTCTCGTTGCCTATCCAGTTCGGGTCGATTCCCGCCGAACCCGCCGCCGTCGGCGCGCTCGGCTGGTTCGGCGCGGCGCTGGTTGTCCTGGGAATAGTCTTCGAAACGGTCGGCGATTGGCAGCTTGCGCGGTTCAAGGCGCAGGGCACGGGCGGCGTCATGGATCGCGGCTTGTGGCGCTATACTCGCCACCCGAACTATTTCGGCGATTGCTGCGTCTGGTGGGGCCTTTATCTCATCGCCGCCGAGACGAGCCTCGGTTTGGTCAGCATTTTCGGTCCTGCGCTGATGACCTTCCTGCTGGTCAAATGGAGCGGCGCGGCGTTGCTCGAGCGCCGGCTCAAACGGTCGAAACCTGAATATGAGGATTATGTGCGCCGAACGAGCGGCTTCATTCCATGGCCGCCGAAAGGAAATGCCGTCCGCTAGCGCGATGCTGATCGGAGCCGGTCATAGCCCTTGGCCGGGTTACAGCTGTGCCAGGACCTCGCCGAGAATCTCCCGTTGTTCGCCGTCGACGATGCCCATCAATCCCTCGATATGGGTGCGAGCCTGCGCATTGAAACCGTTCGCCGCAAGCGCTTGGGCCAGGTGCAAGCGGATTTGCGGGTTGCCCGGGGCCAGGCGGTAGGCCCGTCTCAGCAGCGCAAGACTGCCGGCCCTGTCTTCAGCCGCGGCAAGCCGGATCCACCCAACACTGTCAAGCACCGATGGATCGTCAGGCGTAAGCGCATAGGCGCGGTCGGCCAACGCCATTGCCCTGCCGGCGTTTCCGGCGCGAAGATGGGCCATCGCCGCATTGTTGAGGATGAGCGCATGGTTGGCGAAATCGCCGGCGATGAGGCTGTCATAGATGCCAGCTGCGGTTTGCCATTCGTTGGCCCGCATCGCCTGCTGGGCGCGGGTGAGCCGATCCTGGGCTTCGTCGAGCGGCCGCGCCGAAGCACGGCGCGCGAAGCGCGATGCCTGCGGATCGCCGATCCGTTCCGCCAGATGGGCGGCATAGGCGACGACCTGATGGCTGGTATCGGCGCGCGATGCCGCGGCTGAGATGGTTGCGAACGCCTGACGGATATTGCCGCTGTCGTTCTGGGCGTGCGCCAACAGGAAACTGGCCTTGGCGTGATGGGGGTAGAAGCGCAGAAACTCCAAAAGGTGCGTAATGCCTTGCTGCGCATTGCCTCTGTGCATTTGCACTTCGCCGAGCAGAAGCAGCAGCGGCGGATTGTTGCGCGCCGCCTGTTCCATCCCCTGGGTGAGTTCATGGGCCCGTTCGATTTCGCCGCTGTTGAGGGCGTGGCGCGCGGCGATATAGACCGCGCCCGGATGCCCCGGAACGATCCGTTCCACCCTGGCGATGGCGGTCTCCATTTCCTCGACTTCCTGACGATCGGCATGGATCGCCGCTTGCGCTATGTACAAGCCCACATGGTCCCGAAAATGTTCGGTGCCGGTGCGATACTGATCCAGCGCCGCCTCCAGATCGCCGCGGATCGAATGGATCCGTCCCATAAGGAGATGCGCCTCGACGCTTGCCGACGGATCGGTGATCGACCGACGCGCGAAATCCTCCGCTTCGCCGATATTGCCGGTCGAGAGCTGATATTGTCCGGCGAGCGCCAGGATCGCGGCGTCCTCCGGCGCAGCGGCAATGGCGCGTTCTATCGCCTGCCAGGCCTCCGCCGTCTCGCCGTTCTGCAACCGCGCCTGTGCCAGCAGACGCAGAGCATAGGCGTGATCGTCCCGCGGGTCGCCGAGGATTGCCAGTGCGTCTTCGATTTCGCCCTGTAACAGATGCGCATGAGCGAGATAGGGTGCGACGTCGGTGGTGAGCGCGGCGTCTTCCGCGATGGCCCGCCTGAATGACGTTTCCGCTATCTGGCCGTCGCCGAGCGCCAGTGCGGACTCGCCGAGCAGGCGGTGCAGCGCCGGATCGTCGGGGTCCTCGCCGATCGCGTTTGCGAGATGCACGCGCGCGTCCAGATAGTGCCGCTCTTCGAATGCGGCGTATGCCCGCTCTTCGGCCGACCTGCCGTCTATACCGCAAGCTGAAAGGCTGATGAGAAGTAGTGCGATTGCCGATGGATGGAGAAAACGGGCCATGGCTCTTTTCCTGATTACGATGCAAGCGTTTACACTAGCCGGATATCGTTAAAAGCGCGTTGAGATTGCCCATATTCAGGACAACAAAAAGGGGCCCGCGAACCTGCTGTCGCGGACCCCTTTTCGCCGACGTGGAGGTATCGCGATTTACGCGATCGCAGTCTTACGCTGCCGCCGGCGACCGTAGTACAGCCCGGCCAGACCGAGCGCCAGAAGCGCGATCGGGGCCGGTTCCGGAACGTCGATCGGAGGACGTTGGTGGAGATCCACGTTGATGTCCCAGTTGCTGGAAGCACCCGTCACCGGATTTATGAAATCCAGCCATGCGGCCAGGCCGAATTTATCCGGATCGACGTAATTGGCGCCCTCGCCGAACTGGACCACCGAATTGCCCGTCGTGCCATCGGCCGGGTTGGTGCGAAACTCGCCGATGGGCTGAAAATCGAACGTTCCGCTCGCATCGGTGAAATAGTCTTGCGTCGCTGGATTTTCCGGTGCGCCCGTGCCACGCATATAATAGTATCTGGTGCCGTCCAGCGTATCGAGAAAGCCCGAAAATTCGAGTTCGAGCGGTGACAATATGCCCAGATTGTTGATCAGCGTGCCCGAAAGCGTGCCCGTACCCGCATCGGTGTCGAGGGTGAAGGTCGCTCCCGGCTGAAAGTTCCAATATGGGTTGGAAATTCCGCTGCCCCCGCCGATGAATAGACCGCCCGAGTTCGGGCGATTGGGATTTTTGACGTCGTAAGTGATGATTTCGGCATAAACCGATTGGGGCATCGCTGCCGCGGCTATCAGTGCGACGACCGCCAATCCCTTATGCTTCAATGATTTATATCCCATGTCGGGTCCTCCTATTTAATAATTCGTTAATAGGCTTCAGACGTTAACAAAATCGTTAGATACGTAGTTAACATTCAGCTATTTCGGGTAGATATCTGCCGAATATGGGTAGTCAGGAAGTATATCCGGGTAGGTAGGCGCCTATTCCAAAGAACAAGCGGTACCAGGATCGCCGCCCGCCGCCCTTGGGCTGCCCGGGAGTGCGCGATTCTCGACGCCGGACCTCCGGTTCCCCAACCGGGAATCGGGATAATCTACTCTGTGAAGCGTATTTTTCGACCATAATGCCATACCTACCAGGTTGGCTCATTGCCCGGGCCTATCGAGGGGTACGTGTCAGAAGCACAAATAAGAAACTCGATTTATTCTTCATGTGAACTAGATATTCATCCGGCTCTATTATATATATAACCTAGTCATATTCGCATAGACTGCCCGGAATCGAACCGCACGGCCAGCTTCCATGTCGTACGAAAACGAACGAAATGGCTTAATACCACCCAAATGGGTAGCATAAAAACTTCCCCACCCACCCGAAAAATCCCGGTTTTCCGGGTTTTTGTTAAGGCAAAGCTAGGAACGGGTGGGCATTATGGTGGTCAATCAAAGGGAATACCCAGTCGGACAACCCGGCATTCTGACCATGACAGCGGATGGGGTAGGAAATGAGTGTTTTAACAAAAAAAAGAATAGCTGGCGAGCTTTACGATAATAAAAAAGGCGCTTCACTAGTAGAATTTGCCATATTGCTAGTACCGTTCATGTACATATTGATCGGAATAATGAACTTTGGCTACGCGTTCTATGCATATAACTCAATGCAAAATACGGCCATCGAAACAGTTCGGTCATTTGCACATGGCCAGAGGACAAAAGCGCAAGCAATCGCCTATGCCAACAGTGCGACGACAAGATTTGGCGGAGGTTTCCAAGTTACGATCGATGATTCCGGGGCGGATTTCATCGAGATCACACTGACGGGGAATCCGAATCAGATCGAACTGGTCGATTTTCCATATGCGTCGCTCGGCGCGTTTACGAACCAGATTACGATCGAGCACCGGACGCCCGTCTATAACACGAATCCATACATATAGAGCGGGCCGAGCCTCGATTTGGAAGTCTGGACGACGCGAAGGCACAGGGAGTGGAAGAGGATGTTTAGGAAGTTCGTCAGAGCGCTTTTGAAGAATGATAGCGGGAACGTTCTGATCGTCTCCGCCGTCGGAGCGCCGATCGTTATCGGTTTTGCCGGACTTTCGATCGATGTCGGCCACAGCCTCTATTCGAAATCGCGGCTGCAAGGGGCGTCCGAGGCGTCGGCGCTTGCCCAGGCCGAGAATTTTACGGCGTCGGAAAACATCTCGATCGCAAGCCTAACATATAGCCGCAATCTCACGAATGAGATCGCGGCCAGTATATTGATCTCGCAACAGGATTTGCCGGATGGCCATGCCAATGTAGCCATCCAGTCGGGCGATTTCGAAATCGGCCAATGGGATATCGAGAATGAGGTCTACACGCCTCATCAGCCCGGCATGATCATGAATGCGGTGCGGGTCAGGGGCGAGATGAGCGCAGACCGGAACAATCAGATTTCGACCTTTTTCAGCCGTATCTTCGGTTACAGTCCGGATCTGAGTTCGGACGTCTATGCGGCCGCTCCGCTCATTCCGACGCTTCACTTGCTCAATCCGATCGCTGCCCAAAGCTACTATCGGGATGCCAGCTCCGATACGGACTCCGGCGACATCTGGATCAATTCCTCTGCGCCGGATGCATTTTTCGCCGGGGATGATGCGGGCATGGGCTCGAGGGGCATTTTCATCAAGGGGGGCGCCAGCGGGGCGATCGGCTCCAAGGTTCGGCAAGATGTTTTTCGGTTGCCGGACGTATTGGCGGATCAGGTCGAACCACGCCGGCCCGGCACCTGTCTCGCCAATGACATGGAGATCGATACACCGAGTGACGTGACGTTGATGCCGGGTGCCTATTGCGGCGGTTTGACCATAACGCGCGCCGGATCGGTGACGTTCACGCCCGGCATATACAATTTCCTCGATGGTCCGCTCACCGTAACAGCTGATACGAACGTTGTCGGTACCGATGTGCTGCTTCATTTCGATGGCCCCGACGCCAGGCTCAACATACAGAATGGAGATATCCATTTTGGCGGCCGGCATGAAGACGAATTTCGCGGCTTCGTGGTTTTCGCCAGCCGGCATTCGACCAGCGGCGCGACGCACAGGATAAACAATGCAGACGCTACGTTCGTCGGCGTTGTCTATATGCCTGACAATTTTTTCGACCTCGACAATGGGGATGTCGACGGGAGCTGTCATACGGTTTGCCTCGTTGCCGACCGGATGCGGGCGCGCAACGGTTCTCATCTGAACTGGCATTCGACCTTCTCAGTCAGCGGACCGCTGGCATCCGAGCCGCGTCCCACTCCGATAGTCCTGGCACCATATTTGCGGCCCTACCTGATCACGCCGGGCAATGGCTGACGGGGCGAATGATGCGAATGTTGAACCATATGATGCGAACTCAAGGGGAATAGAAAGATGCTTAGGGAATTTGCCAAAAAGCTTCTGAAGAACAACAGCGGAAACGTCCTGGTCGTTTCCGCCGTTGCCGCTCCCGTCATTATAGGTTTCGCCGGTCTTTCAGTCGATACCGGCCACAGCCTCTATTCGAAATCGCAGCTGCAGGGCGCAACCGAAGCGTCCGCGCTCGCCCAGGCCGAGAATTTTACGGCGTCGGAAAACATCACGATCGCAAGCCTAACATATAGCCGCAATCTCACGAATGAGATCGCGGCCAGTATATTGATCTCGCAACAGGATTTGCCGGACGGTCATGCTAATGTGGCCATCCAGTCGGGCGATTTCGAAATCGGCCAATGGGATATCGAGAATGAGGTCTACACGCCTCATCAGCCCGGCATGATCATGAATGCGGTGCGGGTCAGGGGCGAGATGAGTACCGGCCGAGGCAACCAGATACCGACCTTTTTCGGTCAGATGTTCGGTTACAGCCCGAATATCCGTTCGGACGTTTATGCCGCCGCGCCGCTCATACCGACATTTCACATGCTCAATCCGAATGCGGCCTTTACCTATTTTCGGGATGCCAGTTCCGATACCGACTCCGGTGACATCTGGGTGAATTCCAATTCGCCGATTGCCTTTTATAGCGGGGACACAGGTGGTATGGGGTCGTCTGGTATCTTTGTCAAAGGCGGCGCCACCGGATCGCTCCGAGCTAAAGTGAATCAGAATGTTTTCCGGTTGCCGGATGTGCTGGCGAATCAGGTAGAACCGAGAAGGCCCAGCACCTGCGTCGCGAATAACTATGAAATCGACACATCCAGTCATGTGACCCTCGCGCCGGGCGCCTATTGCGGCGGTTTGAGGATAACGCGGGCCGGATCGGTTACGTTCACGCCCGGCATATACAATTTCCTCGACGGTCCCTTCACGGTAACGGCCGATACAAGCGTGCGCGGTACCGATGTGCTTCTGCATTTCGACGGGCCCGGTGCGGTACTCAATATCCGGGATGGAGACATCGACTTCGGCGGCCGGCGGGAAGACGAATTTCGCGGTTTCGTGATATTCAGCAGTCGACATTCGACGAATGGGGCGTTGCATGTGATAAGAGATGCGCATGCCCAATTTGCGGGCGTTGTCTATGTGCCGGACAATATCCTTTTTATCGACCATTCGATCGTCAACGGAAACTGCCACACAGTGTGCCTTGTCTCCGATCGGTTATTGCTGCTCAATTCGACACATCTGAACTGGTACCCGAACATGTACTTGGGAAACGGCCCGCTGGCGTCGGAGCCGCGCGTAACGCCGGCGGTTCTGGAGCCGTTCCTGCGGCCCTACCTGATCTATCCGAACGGCTGATCCGATGGGTGGCGAACGAACAACAACGGGGTCGTGGAACAATTTGACGGGATATTTCCTGATGTCGCATATTCATGATAAAGCCGATCTGTCTGACGATGAGCTGGCCGATGCCCGGCTGGACTCGAAAGGGGGAAGGGCGATGCCCAAACCCGCCGCGATATCACCCAAAGTGCCAAAGGTTTGGTTCTCGCGATCCAAGACGAAACCGCCGAGCACGTCGATCGATCTGGTCAGCCGCTATCGGCTCATCAAAATGCTGAATGCCGGCCTCGAGCGATCCATCACCTATCTCGTCGCGCCGGCGGGCTATGGAAAGTCGATTCTCCTCACCCAGTGGCGCGAGCAGCTGGTGCGCAACGGCATGCGCTGCGCCTGGCTGAACCTCGAGGAAAGCGATCGCGAAATCCGCCAGTTTCTGGCCTATCTGGTCATCGCGCTCGATGAGGCGGGTATCGATGTCGGCGAACTCAAGGACGGGGCCGAACGCGGTTTCGCGAACATGTCAACGACCGTCATCGGCGCGAATATCCTCTCTTTGATCGAGAATGTGCGGGACAGATTTGTGTTGGTCCTGGACGATTTCCATCGTGCCAAATCCGAGGATATCGATGATTTCGTGCACGCCATGCAAATGCAGTGTTCGGAGAAAGTCCATATCGTTCTGGTAAGCCGGAACTGGGTCGGATCGGAAGTTTCCCAGCTGATCGCTTCGGGCAATGCGATTGAGATTCAGGCACGAGAATTACGCTTTTCCGACAGTGAGGTTTGCAAGGCCCTGGGCGATGCGATCGCCGAGCGGAATCTTGCGGAGCTGCAGGAAAAGGTGGAGGGCTGGCCCGTCGCTGTCCAGATGACACGGTTGCTGGGCGAGCAAAGAGGCGACCTGCAGGCGGCCATATCGTCCCTCAAGGGCAATCAAGGCCATATGGCCGAGTATCTGGTGACCGAGGTGATGAAGGGGCTGCCCGACGATCTTCGGGAATTCGTTCTCAAAACGGCGGTGGTCGAACGTTTCAACCTCGCCCTCGCCGATGAGATATGCGGGCATGAAGACAGCCATATCCTGATCAATCGGCTGAGTTCGTTGAACGCTCTTATCGTCCCGATGGACAATAACCGGGAATGGTATCGGTACCACCATCTCTTCTCGGAATGTTTGCGGGATATGCTCAAACTCGAAGATCCCGCCGAATATGAAGCCATCCACCGGAAGGCGGCCAAATGGTGCAATTCCAAAGGCCATCTTGCCGATGCGATCCGTTATGCCAACGCCATCAAGGCCTATGACATCAGCGCGGACGTCATCAACGGCAATGGCGGTTGGGCCATCGCCATCAATTACAGCCCGGGATATTTTCGGGGTCTGTTCGCGGACATTCCAGAGGAGGAAGTCCGCAAAGACGCGCGCCTGATGATGGCCAAAGCCTATATCTGCCTGCGGTCCGGAGAGCTCAAAAAAGCGGTGTTCTACTGCAATGAAGCCGAAGCGCTGGTGGAGCGCGAGGGCACGACACCGTCCATAGAGAAGAAGCGGCTTGCCATTTGCACGGCGATTTTCGGCCGCGCCGAAGTGTCGATACAGATGGGCGACAATTTCCTCGAGCACCGGCTCTTCCAGATCGATCCCGACGACCATTTCACCCGGTCGTTCGTCCAGATAGTGTTGGCCAACGAAAAGCTGGTCTACGGCGATTTCGCCCTGACGCAGCAATATGCCGAAAGCGCCCTGCGAGGGCTGGAAAAGGTCGGCAACCGGATCATCATGGGCGGCGCCCATATGGCGATCGCCACCGCGGCCTATTATCGCGGCAAATACGATGTCGCCAAACTCAATCTGCAACAAGCGACGGACATTACGGACGAGGTCTGCGGTCCGCAAAACACCATGAAATTTCTCAGCGGTGTGGGGCGCCATGCGATCGACTATTGGCAAGGTGTGTCGCCATCCCGCGATCCGATCGCCTTGAAACGCGAGCTGTTCTCCATTCTCGACGCGGATGGCGGTTTCGACGACTATGCCATCGGTTTCGATGCTTTGGTGCATCATGCCGTGCTGACGAAGGATTATGAAGAGGCGCAGGAACTGATCGATACGCTCAACGAGGTCAACGAGCGATACGGCTACGACCGGCTGACGAAACTCGCCGAGCTTTTCCAACTCGATCTCTATTCGAGCCAGGGACAACTGGGCGATGCCGAACTGGTCTATGAGAAGATCCGGCGGTGGCATTCGAAAGACGGGGGCGCCAACGAACAGATTTTTTGGTTCCTCGAGGTCATGGCCGGCTATTCGCGCGCCAGATTCCTCTCCGTGTTGGGATATAATGAATCTGCCATCGAGTTGGTGGACGAAACGCTGGGCATCGCGAAGAATTACGATATCAAGCCTTTCATCATCAGGGGTAACCTGCTGAGAGCGGCTTTGCTCGACGCTGCCGGTGAACCGGAACGTTCGCTAAACGCTTTCATCACCGCATTGGAACTGGCCGCGCCGATGAAGCAGGTTCAGGCTTTCGCCGGCGACGGCATCACCAAGAAAATGGCTGCGCAAGCCAACAAAATCCATCTCGATCATAGCCTGAGTCCCGCTGCGAGGGATTTTCTCAAGCGGATTTCCGTTTCGTCGGATCAACGGCTGCTGACCGATCGCGAGGAAGAGGTTCTGATGGGCCTGTCGGCGGGGCAGACCAACAAGGAAATTGCGCGCGAACTTGATGTTACCGAAAACACCATCAAGTTCCATCTGAAGGGCTTGTATCGAAAACTGGACGTTTCGAAACGCGTAAACGCCGTCGAGAAGGCGCGCGAACTTCGAATAATTTCGTAAGGCGGTTCGCCGCCGGCGATATGTTCTGATTGCCGCTTGCCCCTGCCGATCGTCCGACCACAGGATGATCGGCTAAAGATTCAAAATCTTTGTGATCTTCCGCCGCTTTGGCTAGAGTATCGACCGAATTGGAGGCAATCAAATTAACCAAGACCGCAACCAGGGAGGCACTATGTCTCAAAGTGAAATGACTGCGGCCCCGGCATCGGTAACTTGGTTTGCAAAATCGAAAACGCGCGCCCCAAAATTTTCGATTCCGCTGGTCGAACGTCTGCGATTGCTGGCGAAGCTGGATGCGGCGCTCGACAAACCATTCTCCTGCATAGTTGCGCCAGCCGGCTTCGGAAAATCGACCCTGCTCTCGCAATGGCGAACGACGTTGATCGAACGCGATATCCCCTGTGCCTGGATCAATCTCGATGAAAGCGAACAGGAGATTCGGCAGTTTTTTGCCTATCTCGCATTGGCGTTTGAAGAGGCGGGCGTGTCGCTCGGCGCGCTCAAGGTGCCGGCCGAAAATGGCTTTGTCGACATGTCCTTGTCCACCATCGCGGAGAGCCTGCTTGCCGAACTCCGCAATGTCGATGGGCCCATGGTTTTGATACTCGACGATTATCACCGTGCCGCGTCCGAACAGATAGATGGCTTCATCGCGGATCTGAGCGAACAATGCGGCGATAGGCTTCATATTGCGATCGGCAGCCGCGAAGCCGTCAGTATCAACTTGCCATCCCTGTTGGCGGCGGGACGCGCGATAGAGATTCCTTCGCTCCAGCTTCGCTTTTCGGATGCCGAGGTCGTGAAAGCGATGGATGGCGAAATGGACCAGGCATCGATCGACGCTCTCCAATCGCAAGTCGAAGGCTGGCCCGTTGCCGTGCAGATGACACGTTTACTGGGCCAGCGCGGGGGATCGGTCTCCGGTTCGATCGCGGGTATCAGCGGTTCAAGCGGGCATATCGGAGACTATCTGACAAAGCATGTGATCGAAAATCTGCCCGACGATCTGCGGAAATTCCTGCTGGAAACTTCGATACTGAAACGCTTCAACGAGGATCTTGCGAATACCGTTCGCGAATCGGATGACAGCCAGACGTTGATGCGGGAGCTGGAACCTCTGCAAGCGCTTATCGTACCGCTGGACGACGATGTGCGTTGGTTCCGCTATCATCACCTGTTCGCGGAATGCCTGAGCGATCTTTTGCGGCGCGAAGATCCCAAACGATATACCGAACTCCATCGCCGGGCCGCCGATTGGTGCAGCGCCAATCGCGCCGTTGCGGAAGGGGTCGATTACGCCATCGCGATCGAGGATTATGCGCTCGCTCGAAGGGTCATCAACGAGAATGCCGAGTGGATGCGTGCGGTCAATTTCGGTGGCGTCGGGTATCTGAACGGGCTTTTGGCGAATATTCCGGAATCGGAAATCGTCAAAGATCCGCGGACGTTATACATGAAGGCATATGCCTATATGCTGGTCGGCGAATTCAAAAAATCCCTATTCTATAATAATATAGCGGAATCCCTGATCGAGCGGGACGGCATGACGCCCGAACTGTTCCGAGACCAGCTGGGCGTCGGGACCGGTATTTTGAGCCGCGTCGAGTTTGAGCTGGAGAGGGAAGGGGGATGGATCAAGGAGCGGCTGGAGCAAATCGATCCGTTCGCCGAAGCCGATCCCAACGCGGCGCTCCTGTGCGGACTCATCAGAACGTCGCTCGCCGTTCAAAAGCTCGGTTATGGCGATTTCGAAGATGCGCGGGATTATGCAACCGCCGCCGCGGCCGATTTGGAGAAAGCGGATACCCCGGTCACGATCAGCTACTTGCATGTCAGCCAGGGTTCGATTGCATTCTGGAGCAACGCTTTCGAAGATGCGCGGCGCCATTTTCAGGCTGCGGCGGAAGCCGCAACGAAGTTCGGCGGCGGCGATCAAAGCAATATGAAGTTTATCGGCGAGACGCTCTACCGGACGATCGATTACTGGCAGGGGGGATTGGATGAAGACGCTCCCCATGATCTTGAAAAGGCGCTGATGCCGACATTGGAGGCGGATGGCTGGTACGATATCTACGCTATCGGCTTCGATGCGGTCGTCCATGATGCGCTTTGCCGGGAAGATTACGAAAGAGCCGATGCCCTGCTCGACAGATTGGAACAATCCACCGAGCGATTGGCGATTGAGCGGCTCACGCAATTCAGCCAGCTGTTGCGGCTCGACTATCATGTCGCGTGCGGCTTCATGGGCGAGGCGGAAATCCTCTTCAACAAAATCCGTGAGTGGCTGCTGATCTATGAGCAAACGGCCAAGGAACCTGGCTGGTTCCACCTGTCGTTGGCCAACTATACATGCGCACGCTATTTGAGCGCCGCCGGCCGGACCGGCGACGCGCTCGAACATGTCGAACGCGGATTAGGCGAAATTGAAGAACTGGATGTCGTGCTGCTTCGCGTGCGGGGATCCGTTCTCAAGGCGGCCATTCTCGACAAGACGGGACGACGAGACGAGGCCGTTTCGGTCCTGGAACGCATATTTCCCGAAGCGGCGCGAATTGCCGCCGCCAGACCCTTCGCCGGGGACGTGCCGGGCGCTCTTGTGAGCGATGCGGCGGCGGCGGTTCGGAACGACGATCTGGCTCCGGCAACCGCCGGCCTGATCGACACGCTGACCCTTTCCGACACACGGGCCCTGTTATCGGACCGGGAAAGAGATGTGCTCCAGGCGATGGTGACCGGCAAGTCGAACAAAGAAGTGGCCCGGGACCTCGGCCTCACGGAAAACACGGTCAAATTTCATCTGCGAAACATCTATGGCAAGCTGGGCGTCTCCAAACGCGTCAGCGCCGTTGCGCGGGCCCGAGAGCTGTCACTCATAAAATAGAGTTGTTACTCGGGATACTCGAAGACATCACCTCGGTTCTATGAGGCTTAATGGTGCCGGATGTCCGACTCGAACGGACGACCTACCGCTTACAAGGCGGTTGCTCTACCAGCTGAGCTAATCCGGCATCAGGTGCGCGCAGTTCCCATGCGTCATCGTACGCCGAAGGTCCAGCCCTATTGTTGTGCCAGCGATGCCGTCATTTCCACGGGGTTCCACAAGCCGGTATCGTACGCGGCTCGGCGCAACCATGCGGTAGTGAGAATTGCGTCGGTGCTGTGATCGTCATAGCGCGGCAGAGGGGCGTGGGGTTTGCTGTCGAGTGCCGCCAGCGCGACATCGAGACCGGCACCGTTCCTGACCTTGGTCGGACCGGTCAGTCCGGCGGAGCGGGCGGCGAGGCCGGTGTATATCTCGACCAATAGCGGGCCGTTTTCGGGAACAGGATCGAACGGCCAGATGGGGATCGCGCCACCCAGCCGATGCAGCACACGCATACCGGTCAGGCTCGATTTGCCGACCTGGGCGGCGCCCACAAGGTTGAAACAGGATACGGCATTGCCGCGTTTCTGTTCGCGGCAACGGCGTTCGGTTAGACGCAGCCGGCCGAACGGGCCTTCGAATCGGCTACCGGTGATCGTTTTTCGGTTTTTTTGATACCGGAAATGCCGCGCGAACGACGGGCGGGCGAACACGGTCGAAACGGAAAGATCGGGGTCGGCTGCACATAGCGCGTCGATATCGCGCCACAGGGTCCGTGCATCTTCGGGGCTGGCGACCGAGCCGGGGAAATAGGCGCCGCGATCGGCGAAAGGCAAGGCAGCGGAGAAATCGAAACCGATCAGCATATCGGCCCGTTCACCGGCCCGGTCCTGCAGCCAGTTTAGTGCGTCTTCGCGTGACCATCCGCCGTCGCGTGCGACAAGGGCGGGGGCTTCCGCTCCCGTCCGTGCCGTTGCCAATGCGATACCCTTCGGCCTTGCCACCGCCTGTCCCGACCAATCGAAACAGGCGAATTGGGCGAAGCGGCGCATCCGATCCCCGCGCTAGATTCCGGGAGGCGTCTTGTCTCCCGGGTTGGTCTTGGTGGCGTCGCCATCGGTCCAGCGTTCGAGCAGCTTGTGTGCCGTCGGTCGACCGCCAAGGCCGAAGGCGATCGCCGCCGCGATTGCCGCCGAACCGAGAATCGCACCGAACGCGATGATCACGATCTCGTCGGCGATCTGCATGAATTTGAGGCCCATGGCCGCAAACAGCGCGATGATCAGCCATTTCAGGATCGTCGGCAGCATACCGGCCGTTTCTCCGGTCGAACTCGCCATCAGGTTGCTCAAAATGCGGGCGAGCAAAATGCCGACCGCGATGATCACCAGACCGAAAATCACCCGGCTGCCGAGCGCCACCACTTCGGTCACCATGGCCTGGACCGACTGGATTTCGAGCACCTCGATGGCAGCAACCGCCGATACGAGCATGATCGCCGTCAGCACGATGGTTCCGATAACCCGGCTCACCTTGACCGATTCCGGCACGAGGCCGGAACCTGCGGCGGCATTGTCGACGCCCAGCGCTTCCAGCAGCTGCTGTAGCCAGCCCTTGACCCAGCGACCGATGAAATAGGCAGTACCCAGGATCAGTGCAGCTGCGATAGCTCGTGGCAGAAAGTGCGCTACGTCGTTGAGTATCTGAATAAGCGGGGCGGATATCGAATCGAGGTTCAATACATCTAGCGCCGCTGTTGCCACAGGGATAATGATCAGTACGAAAGCGACGATGCCGAGCGCAGAACTCAACGTCGTGCGCTCTTCGCCTTTCGCCGGGGCGTCGTC
Organism: Pseudomonadota bacterium; assembly: GCA_039180285.1. GTDB lineage: Bacteria > Pseudomonadota > Alphaproteobacteria > Sphingomonadales > Sphingomonadaceae > Parasphingopyxis. The sequence continues at coordinate 75,546 of JBCDDN010000004.1, forward strand.
ACCGCCTGTAATTTCTGTAACCCCTGCTCGCGCAAACCAGCCATCGGCGTTGATCGCCATCAGCGCCGTTTCCACGATGCGCCGCACGATCGTTGCAAAAATTACGCCGAAAAACAGAATTAACCCAGCGCCCAGAAGGTTATCGATATAGCTAAAGATTTCGAGGGTGAGTTCGCGCACAGGATCGAGAACGCCGGACAATTCCAGCGGCTGGAGCGCAACAACGAGACCGACAAGCCAGACGATCCAATAGGCAAGGGTGCCGATCTGGCTGCCGACGGTTTCGCCGGGCGCGGCCGTGCTGTGCTTCTGCAGTGCCGGTATCCGGTCTACCATCCGGGCGATGGCCCATTTGACGCCCTTGGCGATGAAATGTGTGATCAGAAGGATCAGCAAAGCCGCGCCGATCTTGATGACCCATTCCCAAACCACGGGCCAATCTATGTCGCGATTCAGATCGAATTCCATGAAACTTCCCCTGTTGTGCGAAATCGGAATTTGCTGTGCGCAGAATTAGGCCTTTTGAATCGGATTACCTAATCAATTTTGCCGTTGACTGCGTAATTTTTTCCAGAAAACCAGGCGTTCCGCCACCTTCGCTTCGAACCCCCTTGGTGAAGGTTTGTAGAAGTCCTGCCGTTCCATCTCTTCCGGCCAGTAATTATCGCCGGAAAAGGCGTCGTCGCTTTCATGATCATAGGCATAGCCCTTGCCGTAGCCGACATCCTTCATAAGCTGTGTAGGGGCGTTCAGGATGTTCTTGGGCGGCATCAGGGAGCCGGTTTCGCGGGCCGATTTCCAAGCCGCTTTTTGCGCCTTGTAAGCGGCATTCGATTTGGGTGCCGTCGCGCAATAGAGGCAGGCTTGCACGATCGCGAGTTCGCCCTCAGGACTGCCGAGAAACGCATAGGCGTCCTTGGCCGCAAGGCATTGGATCAGGGCCTGCGGGTCGGCGAGGCCGATATCTTCCGACGCAAAGCGGGTGATCCTGCGCAGCACGTAAAGCGGTTCTTCACCGGCGACCAGCATACGAGCGAGATAGTAGAGCGAGGCTTGCGGATCGGATCCGCGCATTGCCTTGTGCAGCGCCGAGATCAGATTGTAATGACCCTCGCGATCCTTGTCATAGACCGGCACGCGGCGGTGAAGCATGTCGGCGAGTCCGGCTGGATCGAGGGGTTCGGGGAGTTCGACCGAAAAGAGTGTTTCGGCCTGATTGAGAAGGAAACGGCCATCGCCGTCCGCCGAGGCGATCAGCGCAGCGCGCGCCGTATCGGTGAGGGGGAGGGCGCGCTCCTCATGGGCTTCGGCACGGGTCAGGAGCGTGTCGAGCGCGTCCGAGTCCAACCGGTTGAGGATCAGCACCTGCGCGCGGCTGAGCAGGGCGGAATTCAGCTCGAAGGATGGGTTTTCCGTCGTCGCGCCGACCAGCGTTACCGTGCCGTCCTCGACATAGGGCAGAAAACTGTCCTGTTGCGCGCGGTTGAAGCGATGGATCTCGTCCACGAACAGCAATGTCGGCTTGCCGGCACCGGCCATCTGTCGCGCTTCGGCGAACGCCTTTTTGAGATCGGCGACTCCGGAGAAAACGGCCGAGATGGCGACGAAGCGCAAGCTCACAGCGTCGGCAAGCAGGCGCGCGATAGTCGTCTTGCCGGTGCCGGGCGGACCCCAGAACACAATGGAAGCCAGCTTACCGGCGGCGACCATGCGGCCGATCGGTCCGTCGGGACCCGTTAGATGGTCCTGCCCGACGACATCGTCCAGTCTCGCGGGCCGTAGCAGGTCGGCCAGCGGTGTGTTGCTATGCGCGTCTACCGCCGAATCCGTATCGTCCGTGAACAGGTCCGCCATCGGATAAACCTAGCGCAGACAGCATCAATTGCCATGATTTGTCGACCTCAACTCTTGACAAATATATCTGCGATATATCTTAGATAGATCGAAGCAAGGTTTAGGAGACTCGAAAATGACCTATCGTAGCTGGAATAACTGCGGACCGCGCCGGCCAAGAAGCTGGCCGGAAGCGCTGCTCGCCATGCAGTTCGCCAATTGGGGCCAAGGCTCGGGAAATTGGGGTTCAGGAGAGTGGGGTTCGCGCGGCCAGCGCAAGCGTCGGCGGCGGATGTTCGACGGCGGCGAGCTGCGGCTCGTATTGCTCAAACTGATCGAGGAAGAGCCGCGTCATGGCTATGACCTGATCCGCGCGATCGAGGAGCTGACGGCCGGCGAATATACGCCGAGCCCGGGCATCATCTATCCGACGCTGAACTTCCTCGAAGATGGCGGTCTGATCAAGCCGGTCGAGAGCGATGACAGCCGGAAAACGTTCAAGATCACCAAGAACGGCAAGGCGGAGCTCGAAGACAAGGCGGAAGAGGTGGAAGCGCTGATGGATCGCCTCTCGCATCACGGTAAGCGTCACGCGAAGACCGACAGCGCAGCCGTCAAACGCGCCATGGGCAATCTGTTCGCCGTGCTCGGCCACCGGCTGTCGGCGAAAGGGATCGACGATGCGCTGATCCGCGAAGTGACGGACATTCTGGATGAGGCCGCGCAACGGATCGAACGGCTCTAAGCCAGATCCGTCAGGTCCGGCATTCCAGCGAAGGCAGGAATCCAGGGCTGCAGGCATGTGGGTTTGCGGCCCTCAGGCTTCTGTCTCCGCAAGAGCGCGGTGTTAAGGCACCGGGCTGCGCGGTGGCCCCGTGACCCCGTCTGCGCGCTGGCGTACGACGCGCAAATAACCATCGACCAGCGCCTGGTTGACCTGATCCCAGCCATAGCGCTCGCTGGCCGCGCAACCGGCGGCACCGGCGGCTTTTCGAGCGGCTTCATCCTCGCAATAGAATTGCAGCGCGTCGGCAAAGGCTTCGATCGCGCCCGGGCGGACGAGCCGCCCCGTTACGCCATCATCGACCAGGCTCTGGCTACCCGTGGCCTTGGCCGCGACGACCGGTAAGCCCGCCGCCATCGCTTCGAGCGTCACATTGCCGAAGGTTTCGGTGATGCTCGGGTTGAACAACATGTCGAGCGAGGCGACGGCGCGGCCGAGATCCGGGCCTTTCTGAAAACCGACGAAGATGCCGTCGGGCAGGCGCCGTTCGAACCAGTCTCGCGCCGGCCCTTCGCCGATCACGAGAACGCGATGCTTTACACCGCGCTTCTCCAGCTGATCGATCGTATCCGAATAGACGTCGAGGCCCTTTTCCATGACAAGCCGGCCGACAAAGCCGATGACGACATCGTCCTCGGCTATGCCGTGATCCCGCCGCCAGGCGACATCGCGATGCTGACAATCGAACATCGCACGATCGATCCCGCGCGACCAGATCCCGACATCGTAGCTCATCCGCTGTTCACGCAGGATCTGCGCCATGGATTCCGACGGTGCGAATATCGCGTCGCAGCGGCGATAGAAACGCCGGAGCAGGGCGACCACGAGCGGTTCCAGAAATGTCAGCCCGTAATAGCGGGGATAGGTTTCGAACCGGGTATGAACCGAGGCTATAGCGGGAATATTCCAGCGCCGGGCGAGGCTCAGCGCGCGATGACCGAGAATTTCGGGACTGGCGATATGAAAGAGATTGGGTGCGAACTCCGCAATATCGCGCCGGACATTGCCGGGCAGGCGGAAGGGGGCGCGATATTCGGCACGCCCCGGAAGCGCGAGCGCCGGGACGTGAACCAGATCGCCGGTCGCTTCGAAATCGGGCTCCTCGACCGTCGGTGAATAGATGCGGACCGCCGCGCCCTGCTTCAGTAGATAGCCGACCAGCCGGTTGAGTGCCTGGTTCGCCCCGTCGCGGACATAATTATAGTTGCCGCTGAACAGCGCGATACGAAGATCGGTGACGTCCATCGCGAAGGGATAATCGCTCGCGGCGGAAAGGCCAATGCCTGGTTCCGTCGCCGTTTCCGGCGTGAAAAAGCCCCGCCGGATCATGCCGGCGGGGCTGTTTTCTGTTCCGGAACCGGACAAGGCCTAGCTTTCGCTCGCCTCGGCCTCGGCCGCCGCTTCTTCCTCGGCCGGTTCGGCTTCGGCTTCCTGTGCGGCAAGCATCGCTTCTTCCATCTTCTTCTGCTGCGCGCGAAGCGCCGCATCGCGAGACGATGCCGTCACCCGGACGCGGTTCATGCCCGCACCCGTACCGGCCGGGATCAACCGGCCGACGATGACATTCTCTTTCAGGCCCTGCAGCGTATCGACCTTGCCCTGGACCGCGGCCTCGGTAAGGACGCGCGTCGTTTCCTGGAAGGAAGCGGCGGAGATGAAGCTGCGGGTCTGTAGCGAGGCCTTGGTGATGCCAAGCAACACAGGTTTGCCCTGGGCTTTCTTCTTGCCCTTGCCGAGCCGGTCGTTGATCTCGTTCATCTCGGCTTCGTCGAGCTGTTCGCCGGCGAGCAGCGTGGTATCGCCGCCATCGGTGATTTCGACTTTCTGAAGCATCTGGCGAACGATCGTCTCGATATGCTTGTCGTTGATCTTCACGCCCTGCAGACGATAGACCTCCTGGATCTCCGAAACGAGATATTCGGCCAGCGCTTCGACGCCGAGGACCTCGAGAATGTCGTGCGGATCCGGCGAGCCGGCGACAAGATCGTCGCCCTTCTTCACGAAGTCGCCTTCCTGCACATCGATGATCTTGGTCTTCGGGATCAGATATTCGACCGGATCGCCTTCTTCCGGGACGATCGCGATCTTGCGCTTCGCCTTGTAATCGCGAACGAATTCGATGCGGCCGTCAATCTTGGCGATCACTGCGTTGTCCTTCGGGATGCGCGCTTCGAAAAGCTCGGCCACCCGCGGCAGACCACCGGTGATATCCCGCGTCTTGGCGGCTTCGCGCGGCAGGCGGGCGACGATATCGCCCTCATGCAGCTCCTGCCCGTCCTCGACGGAGATAACCGCGCCGGGAATCAGGCGATACACGCCTGCCTCGCCGCTATCGGCGTCAAGCAACGTGATACGCGGCTTGAGATCGTCCTTCTTGGTTTTCGCCTGGTCTTCGGTGACGACGCGCTGGGTAATACCCGTCGCTTCGTCGGTTTCTTCCTTGACCGTGCGGGCATCGACGATGTCCTGGAACTTGGCCGTACCGCCCTTTTCGGTGATGACCGGAGCGTAGCTCGGATCCCATTCGGCGATCCGATCGCCCTTGGCGACGGTTTCGCCGTCCTTCTGGAGCAGGCGCGCGCCATAAGGAACGCGGAATACGCCGACTTCGCGGCCTTCCTCGTCGATGATCGCAAGCTCGCCGGACCGCGACAAAGCGAGCGTCCGATCCTTGCTGTCGACGATGGCGTTGAGCTCGCGATATTCGAGCTTGCCGTCCGCCGGAGATTCGAGATTGGATTGCTCGTTGAGCTGCGCCGCACCGCCGATATGGAAGGTCCGCATCGTCAGCTGCGTGCCCGGTTCGCCGATCGACTGGGCGGCGATAACGCCAACCGCTTCGCCGATGTTCACCGGCGTGCCGCGAGCAAGGTCGCGGCCATAGCATTTGGCGCAGACGCCGACCTTGGACTCGCAGGTCAGCGGTGAGCGGATCTGCACCGACTGGACGCCGGATTCCTCAACGGCGAGCGCCGTCGGTTCGTCCATCATCACGCCGGCCTTGACGATCACCTCGCCGGTTTTGCCATCGACAATGTCTTCAGCAGCGGTACGGCCGAGTATGCGTTCGCTCAGCGTCGCGATGGTCGAACCGCCTTGGACGATCGCTTTCATCTCCAGGCTGTTCTTCGTCTTGCAGTCTTCCTCGACGATCGTGCAGTCCTGCGACACGTCGACCAGGCGGCGGGTCAGGTAGCCCGAGTTCGCCGTCTTGAGCGCCGTATCGGCCAGGCCCTTGCGCGCGCCATGGGTCGAGTTGAAATATTCGAGAACCGTCAGGCCTTCCTTGAAGTTCGACAGGATCGGCGTTTCGATGATCTCGCCCGACGGCTTGGCCATCAGGCCGCGCATACCGGCCAGCTGCTTCATCTGTGCGGGGCTACCGCGGGCACCGGAGTGCGACATCATGTAAATCGAGTTGATCTCTTTCTCGCGACCGTCCTCGTCCTTCGGCGTCGCCCGGATCTCGTCCATCATCGCGTTGGCGACCTGGTCCGAGCAACGGCTCCAGGCGTCGATCACCTTGTTGTACTTTTCTTGTTGGGTGATCAGGCCGTCCTGATACTGCTGCTCGTAATCGGCCACGAGCGCCCGGGTTTCTTCGACCAGAGGATCCTTCGCGTCCGGGATGATCATATCGTCCTTGCCGAAGGAGATACCGGCTTTGAACGCGTGGCGGAAGCCCAGCGCCATGATGCCGTCGGCGAACAGCACCGTGTCCTTCTGGCCCGTGTGGCGATAGACGGTATCGATAACGTCGCCGATCTCTTTCTTGGTGAGAAGGCGGTTGATCGTTTCATACGGTACTTTGTGCGATTGCGGGAGTTTCTCGCCGATCAGCATGCGGCCCGGCGTGGTTTCGACGCGCTGCATATAGCTGTTGCCGTCCTCGTCCGTCTGCGGGACGCGGGTCGTGATCTTCGAGTGGAGCGTCACGGCCCCTACTTCGAGCGCCTGATGCACTTCGGTGATGTCGGCGAGGATCGACCCTTCGCCCGGCTCGCCTTCGCGGTCCATCGAAAGATAATAGATGCCGAGCACCATATCCTGGGACGGGACAATGATCGGCTTGCCGTTTGCCGGTGAGAGGATGTTGTTTGTGGACATCATCAACACGCGCGCTTCCAGCTGAGCCTCGAGGCTTAGCGGGACGTGCACAGCCATCTGGTCGCCGTCGAAATCGGCGTTGAACGCGGCGCAGACCAGCGGATGCAGCTGGATCGCCTTGCCCTCGATCAGAACCGGCTCGAACGCCTGAATGCCAAGACGGTGAAGCGTAGGTGCACGGTTCAGCATCACCGGATGTTCGCGGATCACTTCGTCCAGGATATCCCAGACCTCCTTGCGCTCCTTCTCGACCCATTTTTTCGCCTGTTTGAGCGTCATCGACAGGCCTTTGGCGTCGAGGCGCGCATAGATGAACGGCTTGAACAGTTCGAGCGCCATCTTTTTGGGAAGCCCGCACTGGTGCAACTTGAGTTCCGGTCCCGTTACGATGACCGAGCGGCCCGAATAGTCGACGCGCTTGCCGAGCAGGTTCTGGCGGAAGCGGCCCTGCTTGCCCTTGAGCATGTCCGAAAGCGACTTCAGCGGACGCTTGTTGGCGCCGGTGATCGTCCGGCCGCGGCGGCCGTTATCGAACAGCGCATCGACCGATTCTTGCAGCATGCGCTTTTCGTTGCGCACAATGATGTCCGGCGCACGCAGCTCCATGAGGCGCTTGAGGCGGTTGTTGCGGTTGATCACGCGGCGATAGAGATCGTTGAGATCGGACGTCGCGAAGCGGCCGCCGTCCAGCGGCACCAGTGGGCGCAGTTCGGGCGGGATGACCGGCACGATATCGAGGATCATCCATTCTGGGCGATTGCCCGATTCGATGAAGCTCTCGACGACCTTGAGCCGCTTGATGATCTTCTTCGGCTTCAGCGTCGACTTGGTCGTCGCCAACTCCTCGAGCAAATCTTCCTTCTCCTGCTCGAGATCGAGATCGATCAGCATGTGCTTGACGGCTTCCGCGCCAATGCCGGCGGAGAAGGCGTCCTCGCCATATTCATCCTGCGCTTCGAGCAGTTCGTCCTCGGTCAGCAACTGGAACTTCTCCAGCGCGGTGAGGCCCGGCTCGATAACGACATATTGCTCGAAATAGAGAATGCGTTCGAGCTGCTTGAGCTGCATGTCCAGAAGAAGCCCGATGCGCGAGGGCAGAGACTTCAGGAACCAGATATGCGCAACCGGGGCGGCGAGGTCGATATGGCCCATCCGTTCGCGGCGGACTTTCGATACGGTCACTTCGACGCCGCATTTCTCGCAGACAATGCCCTTATATTTCATGCGCTTATATTTACCGCACAAGCACTCATAATCCTTGATCGGACCGAAGATGCGCGCGCAGAACAGGCCGTCACGCTCGGGTTTGAACGTGCGGTAGTTGATCGTTTCCGGCTTTTTGATCTCGCCGAACGACCAGCTGCGAATCTTCTCGGGGCTCGCGAGACCGATCTGAATCTGGTCGAAAGTCTCCGGTTTGGCCACCGGGTTCTGGAAATTGGTCAGTTCGTTCATGTCTGATCCTTGTCTGCCTCGCCCGCCGGATTTAGCCGTCGGGGCGGAGGGTTGGATATTCGTAATTATTCGGCGGCTTCAGGCAGGTCTTCCTCGTCTTCCCCGTCCTCGGAGATGGACTTGAGGTCGACGCTGAGGCCCAGTGAGCGCATTTCCTTGACGAGCACGTTAAAGCTTTCCGGAATGCCGGCCTCGAACGTATCGTCGCCTTTGACGATCGCTTCGTAGACCTTGGTTCGACCGACGACATCGTCCGACTTGACCGTCAGCATTTCCTGCAGCGTGTAAGCCGCGCCATAGGCTTGCAGCGCCCAGACCTCCATCTCACCGAAGCGCTGACCGCCGAACTGAGCCTTACCGCCCAAAGGCTGCTGGGTGACGAGGCTGTATGGTCCGATCGAGCGGGCGTGGATCTTGTCGTCCACCAGGTGATGCAGTTTGAGCATGTAGATGTAGCCCACCGTCACTTTCCGGTCGAACTGATCGCCGGTTCGGCCATCGTAGAGGACGACCTGGCCGCTCTCATCGAGCCCGGCAAGATCGAGCATGTCGGAAACGTCGGCTTCGCGCGCGCCATCAAACACCGGCGTACCCATGGGGACGCCGTTAGTCAGTCGTCCGGCCATTTCGACGACCTTGTCATCGCCGAGCGCCTTTATGCTGTCATGATAGGGCTCGCCATACGCGGTCTGCATCGCATCGCGGATCGCAGCCGGAGCCTTGCCGCCCTTGGCATCCGGATTGGCATGCCGCCAATCCTCGAGTGCGCCTTTTATCTGTCGACCAAGGCCGCGCGCAGCCATGCCGAGATGGGTTTCGAAGATCTGCCCGACATTCATGCGGCTCGGCACGCCCAGCGGGTTCAACACGATATCGACCGGCGTGCCATCCTCGAGGAACGGCATGTCTTCCTGCGGGAGGATGCGCGAAATCACACCCTTGTTGCCATGGCGGCCGGCCATCTTGTCGCCCGGCTGCAGCTTGCGCTTCACCGCAACGAAGACCTTGACCATCTTGAGCACACCCGGGGGCAGCTCGTCGCCGCGCTCCAGCTTCTCACGCCGATCCTCGAACTTGGCTTCGATCTTCTCGGCTGCTTCGTCATATTGCTGTTTGACGACTTCGAGCTCGGCCTGGCGCTTGTCCGTCTTGACCGCGAACTGCCACCAATCGTGCTTCTCGACCTCGTCGAGAACCGCGACGGTCAGCTTCGTGCCTTTGGTGACGCCCTTAGGCGTTGCCGTGGCTGTTTGACCGGTCAGCATTTCCTTCAGTCGGCCATAGGTAGCGCGGTTGAGAATGGCGCGTTCGTCGTCGGCATCCTTGCGGAGGCGTTCGATTTCCTCGCGTTCGATCGCCAGAGCGCGTTCGTCCTTGTCGATCCCGTGGCGGTTGAACACCCGGACCTCGACGACCGTACCGGCGACACCGGGGGGCAGGCGCAGCGACGTATCGCGTACGTCGGATGCCTTCTCGCCGAAGATGGCGCGGAGCAGCTTTTCTTCCGGCGTCATCGGGGATTCGCCTTTCGGCGTGATTTTGCCCGCGAGGATATCGCCCGGATGCACTTCGGCGCCAATATAGACGATGCCCGCTTCGTCGAGGTTGCGCAGCGCTTCTTCGCCGACATTGGGGATGTCGCGGGTAATGTCTTCCGGGCCGAGCTTGGTGTCGCGGGCCATGACTTCGAATTCCTCGATATGGATCGAGGTAAATTCGTCGTCCTTCACGATGCGCTCGGAGATGAGGATCGAATCCTCATAATTATAGCCGTTCCAGGGCATGAACGCGACAAGCGTGTTCTTGCCAAGGGCCAGCTCGCCATATTCGGTCGAAGGACCGTCGGCGAGAACGTCACCGGCCTCGACCGTTTCGCCGACTTTCACCAGCGGCCGCTGATTTATGCAGGTGTTCTGGTTCGAACGCTGGAACTTCATCAGCGTATAGATGTCGACGCCGCTCTCATTGGCTTCGACCGCGCCGGAAGCCCGGATAACGATACGCGTCGCATCGACCTGGTCGACGATACCGCCGCGCTTGGCAACGACGGCGGCGCCGGAATCCCGCGCCACTGTCGCTTCCATGCCGGTTCCGACGAGCGGCGCCTCGGCTTTCACCAGAGGCACGGCCTGGCGCTGCATGTTCGAGCCCATCAGCGCGCGGTTGGCGTCATCATTTTCCAGAAACGGAATCAGCGAGGCCGCGACCGAAACCAGCTGCTTGGGCGACACGTCCATCAGCGTGATCTGTTCGCGCTGCGCCATCAGGAATTCGCCAGCCTCGCGCGAAGAGACGATTTCCTCCACGAACGAACCGTCGTCGTTGAGCTCGGCATTGGCCTGCGCGACCGTATGCTTCTGCTCTTCCATGGCGGAGAGATAGACGACCTCGTCGGTCACTTTACCGTCCTCGACCTTGCGATACGGCGTTTCGATGAAGCCATATTTGTTGACGCGGCTGAACGAGGCGAGGCTATTGATCAGCCCGATATTCGGGCCTTCCGGCGTCTCGATCGGGCAGATCCGGCCGTAATGGGTCGGGTGAACGTCACGGACTTCGAAGCCCGCGCGCTCACGTGTAAGCCCGCCCGGCCCGAGCGCCGACACGCGGCGTTTGTGCGTGACTTCGGACAGCGGATTGGTCTGGTCCATGAACTGCGAGAGCTGCGAGGAACCGAAGAATTCGCGAACTGCGGCCACGGCCGGCTTCGCGTTGATCAGATCGTTCGGCATCACGGTTGACACATCGACCGAACTCATCCGCTCTTTTACGGCACGCTCCATGCGGAGAAGACCGACACGATACTGGTTTTCGAGCAACTCGCCGACCGAACGGACACGGCGATTGGCAAGGTTGTCGACATCATCGACTTCGCCCTTGCCGTCCTTCAGGTCGACCAGTTCCTTGACCACGGCGAGAATATCTTCCTTGCGCAGGGTCGTCAGGTCTTCCGGCGCATCGAGATCGAGACGCATGTTGAGCTTCCAGCGACCAACGCCGGACAGGTCATAGCGTTCACCGTCGAAGAACAGGCCCTCGAACAGCGCGTCTGCAGTTTCGCGCGTCGGCGGTTCACCAGGACGCATGACGCGATAGATATCGGCCAACGCCTGATCGGTATCTTCGGCCTTGTCGGCTTTCAGCGTGTTGCGGATCCAAGGGCCGGTCGTGACATGATCGATGTCGAGTAGGACGATCTCGTCGACCTTGGCGCCGTCCAGCTTTTCCAGATTTTCCTCGCCGACCTCGTCGCCGGCTTCGATATAGATCTCACCGGTTTTCTCGTTGATCAGGTCGAACGCGCTGTACCGGCCGAAGATTTCTTCGGTCGGAATCAGCAGACTTTTAAGGCCATCCTTCTCGGCCTTGTTGGAGGCGCGGGGCGTGACCTTCTGGCCAGCGGCGAACACGACTTCACCCGACTTCGCATCGATAATGTCGAAAGCCGGCTTCTGGCCGCGCCACGTATCGGCGACGAACGGGATTTCCCAGCCGTCCTTGGCGCGCTTATAAGTGACCGTGTCGTAGAAATGCTGGAGGATTTCCTCGCTGGTCAGACCGAGCGCGTGGAGCAGGGCCGTGACCGGCAATTTCCGTTTACGGTCGATACGGACGTTGACGATGTCCTTCGCATCGAATTCGAAATCGAGCCAGGAACCGCGATAGGGAATGACGCGAGCGGCGAAAAGGAACTTGCCGGAGGCATGCGTCTTGCCGCGGTCATGGTCGAACAGCACGCCCGGCGAACGGTGCATCTGCGATACGATAACGCGCTCGGTGCCGTTGATCAGAAAGGTGCCGTTGTCGGTCATCAACGGCATGTCGCCCATATAGACGTCCTGCTCCTTGATATCGAGAACGGAGCGGGTTTCCGTGTCGGGATCGACCTCGAAAACGATCAGGCGCAAGGTCACGCGCATCGGGGCGGCATAAGTGATGCCACGCTGGCGGCATTCCTCGGTATCGTATTTGGGTGGCTCGAGCTCGTAATGGACGAAATCGAGCTCGGCGGTGCCGGCGAAATCGCGGATTGGGAAGACGGACCGGAGCGTCTTTTCCAAACCCGAAACATAATCGATCTGCGGGTCGGATCGCAGGAACTGTTCGTAGCTGTCCCGCTGAACCTCGATCAGGTTCGGCATCTGGATGACTTCGTGAATATCGCCGAAAATTTTGCGGATACGCTTGGTGCGGCTCTGATCTGCCGCTTTCGCCTTGGTCGCCATGGAGTATATGCCTCGGTTTCTGCTCTAATTTCGCAGCGCAAAGACGACAAAAAGCCGCAAGACTCCCTTTCCTCGAAATCGGGGAGTCCGCAGCTTTCAGCGTCTATGAAACCGAAGCCGATCCATTCTTGTGATGCGGCGCGCAAATTCGCATCATTTCTCGAACGGCAGCGGTGATGGAGGCGATATAGGAATAGGGTGTTGGAGAGTCAATTCGGCGGCGTTCAATCTACGAAATTCTGCCATGCGGAGATCGCCGACGGCCGGTCGCCATCTTGCTGTACAGCCAGTCGCGCGGCGACGGCTTCCACCACGATCGCGATATCCCCGGCCGCCGGTATGTGATCGGCCGTAGCGAGCGTGGTGCGACCGCCTGCCAGTCCGGCTTGCGTCGCGGCGCGGGCCAGCCTCTCGCTGTGATCGAACGGCACGACGGAATCGCGCCTGCCATGGATCAGGAAGACCGGTTCGTCGGCGGCGCGGACCGCGGAGAGATTGTCGTAGGAATCCGGAACGAGTCCGCGGCCCCAGGCAGGCGCCATGTCTTCGATCGAAGTGAACGTGCCGATCGTCACCAGCGCATCGAGCCGGGCGCGGCGCGAGAGATCGAACGCCACGCCGCCGCCAAGGCTGTGGCCGATAACGATCACCGGCCGGTCTCTGGCCAGTGTTTCGGCTAGCGTGAGAAAGGCGTCGGCGTCATAAGCTATGCCGTCCTGGCTGGGCGTCCCTGGATTGCCGCTATAGCCGCGATACTCGGCGGCCACGATGCCGAAACCGGCCTCGGCCAGCGGCGCGAACCAGCGCAGCATGCTGCTGGCGCTGGCCGCATTGCCGTGAAACAGGAGCAGAATCGGCCGGTCGCCGCGCGCGGGCGTTGCGATACCCGACAGGGTTAGGCCATCGGCCGTTTTGACCGCGACGATCTCTGTCCCCGCCGGCAGACCGGCAAGCGACAGCGGTGCTTCTGGCGGATGATAGATAGCGTCGCGGACGACGCTATCGCATCCGGGCCCCGCCAGCAGCGCGCAGATCGAAATGGCCAATCGAAACAGCATTACATCATGCTACCCCACCGATAGGAGGCTGTCAGTGTAGACGGCGCCAAGAGAGGACTCATCCTCCCTTTGTGCGTTTGCCTTGGTGGGCGAGTCGTGCTTACGCTCGTCTCCAAAAGAATGAGAGGGGTATCGGAATGGCGCATTGGTTGCGGAGCGGTTTGGCCGTTTGTGCGGCGCTGTTGATGAGCATAGCGTCTACGCCTGTCACTGCCGAGCCCATCGCGCCCGCATGGCTGGAGGAACCACAGGAAGCGGAGGTCGTCCCGCGCATCGTGGCGATCGGCGATATACATGGCGATCATGAAGCCTTCCGCGCGATCGTCCAGGCGGCCGGGCTGGTGAACGCCGACGGTGCCTGGATCGGCGGCGATGCGATATTGCTCCAGATCGGCGATGTGCCGAACCGGGGACCGAATTCGATGCCTATCATCCGCGATCTGATGAGATTGCGGGACGAGGCGATCGCTGCAGGCGGACGTGTGACCGTATTGATTGGCAACCATGAGGCGATGAACGTGCTCGGCGACATACGCTACGTCCATGAAGACGATTTCGCTGCTTTTCGCACCGAAGAGTCCGACCTGATCCGGCGGCGTTACTATCGCAGCAATCAGGCCCGAATCGAACGGGTGTATCGACGGCAGCAGCCGGCGCTATCCGAAGACCAGGTCCGGCGCTTATGGTTGCGCGAGACGCCTCTGGGCGGGCCGGAGTTGATCATGGCCTGGGGGGCGGAAGGTGAGATCGGGCGATGGCTGGCCGGCAATCCGGCTGTCGCGAAAATCGGCGATACGCTGTTCGTCCATGCCGGAATCAGCGAGGACTATGCGGGGATGTCCATTGCCGAGATCAACGAACGGGTCGCCGCAGCGATCGCCGAGCGCGACGACTCCAATAACTCCATACTCAACGATTCGGACGGGCCGCTCTGGTATCGGGGCTATTTTCTGCGTGACGAGCGCGGCGAGATTGCGCTCATTCCACCGGAAGATGTGGAG
>JBCDDN010000005.1:0-79604 GCA_039180285.1 Pseudomonadota bacterium
CGATCATCCGGATGATGGTGATGGCGCTCGCCTTCTACGGCATGAGCACCTTCGAAGGTCCGATGATGTCGATCCGCTCGGTCAATTCGCTCTCGCACTATACCGACTGGACGATCGGCCATGTGCATTCCGGGGCGCTGGGCTGGAACGGCATGATCACTTTCGCCTGCATCTATTATCTGGTCCCGCGGCTCTGGGCGCGTGAGCGGCTCTACTCCTTGCGCATGGTGAACTGGCACTTCTGGCTCGCGACGGTCGGCATCGTGCTCTACGCCGCCTCGATGTGGGTCGCGGGCATCATGCAGGGCCTGATGTGGCGCGAATATGGGGCCGATGGCTATCTGGTCTACGCTTTCTCGGAAGTCACCAGTGCCATGCACCCCATGTATCTGATCCGTGCAGCGGGCGGCGGTCTCTACCTCGCCGGTGCCGTGGTGATGGTCTACAATGTCTGGCTGACGATCGCCGGCAAGACGCGCACCGAAAAGCCGATGACCGATGCGGCTTACGACCCTGAAAAGGATCGGCCGATCGTCTCTCCGCAAACCGTTCCCGCCGAATAAAGGACGCGACCATGGCATCCCGATTTTTCGATCATAAAAGGCTCGAACGCAACGTCACGCTGCTGTCGGTCTTCGCACTGGTTACCGTGGCGATCGGCGGCATCGTCGAGATCGCTCCTCTCTTCTACATCGACTCGACGATCGAGGAGGTGGAAGGCGTGCGGCCATATACGCCGCTCGAGCTCGCCGGCCGCAACATCTACATCCGCGAAGGCTGCTACACCTGTCATTCGCAGATGGTGCGCCCGTTCCGCGACGAGGTGGAGCGCTACGGCCATTACAGCCTGGCGGCGGAGAGCATGTACGATCACCCGTTTCAGTGGGGCTCGAAACGCACCGGGCCCGATCTGGCGCGCGTCGGCGGGCGCTATTCAGACGAATGGCATGTCCAGCATCTGATCGACCCGCGGTCGGTCGTGCCGGAATCGATCATGCCGCCCTACGCCTTCCTCGCGGAGCGGGAACTCGATTTCGAGAATATCGACGGCGACCTTCAGACATTGCGCGCCTTGGGCGTCCCCTATGACGACGCGATGATCGAAAACGCAGCCGCGGATTTCGCCTTACAAGTCGATGTTTTCGGCGATGCGAGTGGTATCCGCGAACGCTATGGCAATGTGCAGATCCGCGATTTCGACGGCGATCCCACCCGGCTGACCGAGATGGATGCGCTCGTCGCCTATCTGCAGATGCTGGGCACGCTCGTCGATTTCGAATCGGCGGAAGCGCTGGAGGAACCGCGATGACCTATGAAGCTTTTCGCCAGTTTGCAGATAGTTGGGGTCTGCTCTTCATGGTCATTCTGTGGGTCAGCTTCGCGCTTTGGGTTTTTCGGCCCGGCGCTAAGAAATATCACGATGATGCCGCGAACATGATTTTCGATGAAAGTGAGAATGATGGCCGAGATTGAAACCGACACCGGCAAACGCGTCGACGAACCCACCGGCACCGAATTTGTCGGCCATGAATGGGACGGCATCGAAGAGCTGAATACGCCGCTGCCGCGCTGGTGGCTGATCCTCTTCTACGCGACGGTGATCTGGGGTCTGGGCTATACGATCGCGTATCCGGCCTGGCCGCTGATCAACAGCGCGACCGAGGGCGTGCTCGGTTACTCGAGCCGGGCGGCGCTGGCCGAGGATATCGCAGCGGTCGAAGCTGAGCGCGCGCCGTTGCGCGAAGCGATCGCCAATATCGACATCAACGACCTCCCCGCCGACGAACGGCTGATGCAAACGGCGATTCAGGGCGGACGATCCGCCTATGTCGTGCATTGCGTCCAGTGTCATGGTTCAGGTGCCGCGGGCGGGCCCGGATATCCCAATCTCAACGATGATGACTGGCTCTGGGGCGGCGATATGGAAGCGATCGAATATACGCTGATCCACGGAATCCGGAATCCGGATCATCTCGAAACGCGCATCTCGCAAATGCCGGCCTTCGGCGCGGACGGCATTCTCGACGAGCGACAGATCAGCGATGTGGTGTCCTATGTCCGCACACTGAGCGGTGACGAGGATGCGAGCGCGGCATCCGCCCGCGGCGCGGAACTCTACACTGCCAATTGCGCGGTCTGCCACGGTGAGAATGGCGGCGGAGACAGGACGCAGGGCGCGCCGAACTTGCGCGACAATATCTGGCTCTATGGCGAAGATCGGGCGTCGATTACCGATACGGTGACGAACAGCCGCTATGGTGTGATGCCGCGCTGGGGCCATCGGCTCGATCCGGTCACGATCCGGATGCTGACCGCCTATGTCTGGTCGCGCGGCGGCGGCGAGGCAACTCCGGCCGAGCCGGAAGCCGAACAGGTCGCCGAGGCGGAGAGCGATGAACCTGGCTGACTCCATAACGCCCGACGGCCCTCCCAAACAAGAGCTGTATGAGAAGCGCAAGGGCGTTTACCCCAAAGCGGTCGACGGCAATTTCCGCCGCCTGAAATGGGCGATCATGATCGTCACGCTCGGCATCTATTACATCACGCCTTGGATCCGCTGGGATCGCGGGCCCTATGCGCCGGACCAGGCGGTGCTCGTCGATCTCGCCGGCCGTCGCTTCTACATGTTCGGCATCGAGATATGGCCGCATGAATTCTATTATGTCGCCGGGCTGCTGATCATGGCGGGGATCGGGCTCTTCCTGGTTACTTCGTCCGTCGGCCGGGCATGGTGCGGCTATGCCTGTCCGCAGACCGTGTGGACCGATCTCTTCCAGCATGTCGAACGCTGGGTCGACGGTGACCGCAACGCCCAGATCCGTCTCGAAAAGGCGCCTTGGGGTGCGAAGAAGATCGCTAAGCGCGGCACGAAATGGACGATCTGGCTGCTGATCGCCGTCGCGACCGGCGGGGCCTGGATCTTCTACTTCGCCGACGCGCCGACACTTTTCCGTGATCTGTTCGCCGGCGAAGCGCCGTTCGTCGCCTATGCCACGATCGGCGTGCTGACGTTCACGACCTTTACGCTGGGCGGATTCATGCGCGAGCAGATCTGCATCTATATGTGCCCTTGGCCGCGTATCCAGACGGCGATGATGGACGAGAAGTCGCTCACCGTCACCTATAAGGACTGGCGCGGCGAACCGCGCAGTCACGGCGTGAAACGGGCTCGGGAAAATCCCGGCGTTTTCGGCGATTGCATCGATTGCGACCAATGCGTCGCGGTTTGCCCGACCGGTATCGATATTCGCGAAGGACCGCAGATCGGTTGCATCACATGCGCGCTATGCATCGATGCGTGCGACAAGGTGATGGATCAGATCGGAAGGCCGCGCGGGCTGATCGACTATGCGACGCTGGAAAGCGCCGAGATCGAACAGCGTGGCGGATCGGTGCCGACGCTCAAGCGAACCATCTTTCGCCCCAGAACTATCGTCTATTTTGCGCTTTGGGCCGGCATCGGTCTCGCCATGCTGTTTGCCGTGGGCACGCGCGACCGGCTGACCGTCAACGCGATCCAGGAACGCAATCCCACCTTCGTGCAGCTGACCGACGGCCATGTCCGCAACAGTTTCGATCTCAAGATCCGCAACATGGAAAACCGACCGCGCGAGATGACGGTGGCGATCGAAGGGTTGCCCGGCGCCGTGATGTGGGCGGGTTCGGGAAATCGCGATCAGGCGCTTCGCGCATTCGACATCACGGTCCCGGCCGACCAGCTGTTGAGCACGCGGATATTCGTCGCGGCACCTTCCGAGGGCGAGGCGGCCGAGGATTTCGCTTTCGTTGTCAGTGCCGGCGAGGGAGAAGAGGCGGAAACGGCATATGAAGCGGCGCGGTTCGCGCGCGCGGGAGACGAATGATGACGCGGCGATTCAATGGCTGGCACATGACCGCGATCCTGGTCTGTTTTTTCGGGGTTATCGCCGCGGTCAACTTCACCATGGCCACATTCGCCACGGGGACTTTCAGCGGTACCGTCGTAGATAACAGCTATGTCGCGAGTCAGCGGTTCAACGACTGGCTCGAAGCGGCCCGTCGGCAGGACGATCTGCAATGGACCGAGAGCGTGTCCCGTTCAGACGGACAGGTTGTTTTGCGCGTAACCACGCCGGAAGGAATGCTGGCGGCCGGAACGGTAACGGCCATCGCCGAACACCCGATCGGCCGTGCCGAGCCCGTCACGCTCGATTTCGCGGAAGCCGGGCCCGGCGTCTATCGAAGCCGTCAGTCGCTGGGGCCGGGCCGCTGGATCCTGCGCATCGAGATCGTCAGCGGCGACGATCGCAAGCGCCTGTTGCACGACCTGTCATGAACGGCCCGCTCAAACCCGGCACGGCCTCGGTTGCAGCGCAGAGCCGCTTCGCGGTGCCTGGGATGCATTGCGCCGGCTGTATCTCGAAGATCGAGCAGGGCTTGAATGCGCGGTCGGGCGTTCATGCCGCCCGGGTGAACTTCACGAGCAAACAGGTGTCGATCGCCCATGACCCGGAACTGACCGAGATCGATCTGGGCGAGGCCATTCGCGCGCTGGGTTTCGAGCCGACGCTGATCGCCGATCCCGAGGCCGCCCAGAACGAAGCCGGCGCGACCCGCGAATTGCTGCGCGCGCTGGCCGTCGCCGGTTTTGCAGCGATGAACGTCATGCTGCTGTCGGTCAGTATCTGGTCGGGTGCGGATGGCGCCACGCGGACGCTCTTCCATTGGATTTCGGCGCTGATCGCGCTGCCGGCGATCGCCTATGCCGGTCGGCCCTTCTTCCGTTCCGCCTGGCAGGCCTTGCGGCACGGCCGCACGAATATGGATGTGCCGATCGCGATCGGCGTAGCGATCACCGCGGCGATCAGTCTCCATGAGACCATAATCGGCGGCGAGCATGCCTATTTCGAGAGCGCGCTGATGCTCCTCTTCTTTCTGCTCGCCGGCCGGGCGCTCGATGCGACGATGCGCCGCAAGGTCGGCGACGGCGTTGCCGCGCTCGCTCGTCAATCCGCCCCCGGTGCGCTCGTCATCGATGACGATGGGCATAGCCGCTGGACCAAGGCAGAGGCTCTTGAGGCGGGCATGACGATGCAGCTGGCCGCTGGCGAACGGCTGGCAGCCGATGGCGTGGTGACGGAGGGGCGGAGCGCGATCGACGCCTCGCTGCTGACCGGTGAAAGCGCGCCGCAGCCGGTCGGCCCGGGAACGGAAGTGTTCGCCGGTACGCTCAATGCCGATGCGCCGATCACGGTCAAGGTTACGGCCGCGTCCGACGATACGGCCCTCGCCGATATCGGCCGGCTCATGGCGGCATCCGGGCAGAGCAAGTCACGCTATGTCCGGATCGCGGATCGCGGCGCCCGGCTCTATGCGCCGCTGGTCCACGCCCTGGCGCTGCTGAGTTTTATCGGCTGGATGATCGCAGGCGCGGACTGGCATCAGGCGCTGCTGATCGGTGTCGCCGTGCTCATTATCACCTGCCCTTGTGCGCTCGGACTTGCGGTCCCCGTGGCGCAGGTCGTGGCGACCGGCTCGCTGATGCGGCGCGGCGTTCTCGTTAAACATGAATCGGCGTTGGAACGGCTGGCTCAGGCCGATCGCGCCGTGTTCGACAAGACGGGGACGCTGACGCTGGACCGGCTGGCGGTGGAAAATCTCGACGATCTGGATGCTGCCCAAAAGGGAATAGCCTTGTCGCTTGCGCGAAAATCCCGGCACCCCCTCGCCGGCGCGCTTCGCGAAGCGCTCGAAGCGGAAGACGTAACGGCGGCGCATCTTGAAGACTGTTCGGAGATACCGGGTGAAGGCGTCCGGGGCGTTCATCGCGGCGACACCGTGGCGCTCGAACGCCCGGCAACCGCGCAATCCGGTCCGGCGGTGGCGCTGACTGTCGCGGGCAAGGCCGATATTGTGATCCGTTTCCGCGATACGGTACGGCCCGATGCCGCTCAATCGATCGATCAGCTCTCGAAACTTGGCCTTCCCGGATCGATCCTGTCCGGCGATTCCGCTGCCGCCGTCCGGCCGGTGGCGAGGACCCTGCATCTGACAGCCCAGACCGCGGCGCGCCCGGAGGATAAATGCGAGGCGCTCGAACGGTTGCGGCGTGCCGGGCATACCGTCCTGATGGTCGGTGACGGTATGAACGACGGACCGGCGCTCGCGGCCGCCCATGTATCCATGGCGCCGGGATCGGCCAGCGATGTCGGGCAGAATGCTGCCGATCTTGTATTTCTGGGGGACAGTCTCGCGCCGTTGCCCTTCGCCGTTCGCGCGGCGCGGCGGACCATGACGATCGTGCGGCAGAATTTCGCGCTCGCGATCCTCTACAACGCGCTGGCGGTGCCGCTGGCGATCGCGGGTTTCGTGACGCCTTTGGTCGCCGCGGTCGCGATGTCGCTTTCGTCGCTGATCGTAATCGCCAATTCGCTGCGGCTGCGGCGCGTCCGATGACGGGGCTCGCGATCCTTATCCCCGTGGCGATCGGCCTCGGCCTCACCGGCCTGGCCGCTTTTTTCTGGGCGCTGTCGGATAACCAGTTCGACGATCCGGATGGCGCGGCGGCGCGGATTCTTGTCGATGAGGAAGATGAAGAATGAACCGTTCGGGCCTTGGTCTTGCGGCGGCCGCGATTGCCGGATTGGCCGCGAATGGCGTCGCCGCGCCGATGGAGCAGGGCGATGTCATGTGGATGTCGGTGTGCGGCCGCCCGGATATGCGCGTTGCGATCCCACTCGGGAATGACGGCGGCCCGGATCCGCGCGATTGCGCCGAAGCCTGTCACGCCGCAATGTGCCGCAAGCTTTTCAACGCAGCCGAAAGAGGCGATGCGCGCGGCGCAATAGTCTGAACCTATTATGGTTCCGATATCGAAAAGGGCTGACCGGGGACGTTTCTTGGGCTAACGCAGCGCGATGACGAGTTGTGACACCTGTCTTGTGCGCAATCGCGCGATATGTTCGGTTCTCGAAACGGATGCTCTGGATCAGCTGAACCGGATCGGGCGACGCAAAAATGTGCGGCGCGGCGAGACCGTGATCTGGGAAGGCGATGACGCCCCTATCGTGGCGAATGTCATCGAGGGCATGCTCAAGCTTACGACCGCGACGGGCGACGGACGTGAGTTGATCGTCGGGATCACCTTTCCGTCGGATTTTATCGGCCGGCCGTTCGGCGCGAGCAGCACCAATTCGGTGACCGCACTGACCGACGCGCAGCTATGCGTCTTTACCCGCTCCAGCTTCGATTCCTTCGCCAAGGAACATCCCGATCTCGAACATGAACTGCTCGAACGCACGCTGGGCGAACTCGATCGCGCGCGTGAATGGATGTTGTTGCTCGGCCGCAAAAGCGCCGCCGAGCGCGTTGCGTCTTTCCTGCTCGAAATGTCGAAAAGGCTCGGCGGCAGGGCGTGCGAGGGGCCACCGGGTCCGGCGGACGAGTTCGAACTGCCGCTGTCGCGTCAGCAAACCGCAGATATCCTCGGTCTGACGATCGAGACGGTCAGCCGTCAGCTGGGCCGGCTGCGCGATGCCGGGATCATCGTAACGCCCGATCGGCGCACGATCGGCATTATCAACCGCGCGGCGCTCGAAAGCGAAGCGGAGCGCGGATAAAAAAGGGCAGGCCGATGAGGGAAACGGCCTGCCCCGAGAACAGTATGCGTTCTCTTTAGAGTCGGAATCCGATCCCGACGCCGAAGACGAACGGATCGAGATCGATATCGACCTGCTGAGTGCCGATCGTCGCGTTGCGCAAGGTCGCAGTCGTATCGATGTCGATATATTTCACGTCGAAATTCAGGAAGATATTCTCGTTGAGATCGATGTCGATACCGGCCTGGACCGCCCAGCCCCAGCTATCGCTGAGCGAGACCGAGGTCGGCCCGATGGCGTTTTCGAGGGCGGTGGTCGTGTCTTCGGAATAGAAGACGGTATAGTTGACGCCCGCGCCGACATAAGGGCGAACCGAGCTTTCCGGGGCGAAATGATATTGGGCGGTCAGCGTCGGCGGCAACACCCAGGTCGAGCCGAGCTGGCCGATCCCGCCGGTCGTGCCGGACGTTCCTCCGAAATCATGTTGCGTCGTCGCGGCGATCAGCTCGAAGCCGATATGGTCGGTGGCCATATAGGTGATGTCGACTTCGGGCATTATGGAGTCGGTGACATCCACCTCTTCTCCAGGGAAGGTTGGCAGGATCGATCCGGAATTCTCGGTGGGAGACACCACGACCGCCCGGACCCGCAGCAACACATCGCCGGCTTCGGCAAAGGCGGGCTGTGGCACCACGGCCATCGCGAGCAGGGGCAGGAAAGAAAACGGACGCATGATCATACCTTTCAGTTCGGTTGGACATGCATGCTGTGGGAAAAGCGCGCGTCCGGCGCCTTGATCTCCGTCAAATGCTTCCTTGATCAGGGTCAAGGAGATACGATCCGAAATCTGGTTTGTGTTCAGCCATGTGGACCTATCTTCCCGAGCTGACCGAGCGGCCGGTCCCGCGCTATACGAGCTATCCGACCGCTGCGGAGTTCGGGCCGGTCGACAGCTATTTCCATGAATCCGGCTTTGACGGTCTGACGCCCGACGCGCCTGTATCGCTCTATGTTCACATTCCCTTTTGCGACAAGATTTGCTGGTATTGCGGCTGCAACACGGGCGCCGCAAACCGTGCGCACCGTCTGGCCGCCTATCTCGATGCCCTGCACGCGGAGATAGAGATGGTTGCCGAACGGCTGGGCAATCAGCGCCCGGTTACACAGATCGCCTTTGGCGGCGGCAGCCCCAATGCGCTCGATCCGATCGATTTCGTCCGGCTGCTCGATCATCTTCTGATCGCGTTCGACGCCTTCGATGCGCGTATTTCGATCGAACTGGATCCGCGCGGTCTGACGCCGGAATGGACGGCCCTGCTGGGGCGGGCGGGCGTCAGTCATGCGAGCCTGGGCGTGCAAACCTTCGATCCGGAGTTGCAGGAGCGGATCGGCCGCGTGCAGCCGGCCGAAAGCATCACCCGCGCGGTCGAGGAACTGCGGGAGGCCGGCGTCATATCGCTGAATTTCGATCTGATGTACGGCCTGCCGGGCCAGACCTATGCGGCGCTGACCGATTCCCTGCATCGGGCGATCGCGCTCGCGCCGGACCGCATCGCCCTGTTCGGCTATGCGCATCTTCCGAAGCTGATCAAGCGGCAGCGCCGGATCGACGACAGCGGCATCCCGGACGGACGGGCCCGGTTCGACATGGCGGCGATCGGATTCGAGCTGCTGACCGGCGCCGATTATGCGCCGATCGGTTTCGATCATTTCGCCAGTCCCGATGACAGTCTCGCAGAGGCTTGTCGGTCCGGGCGCATGCGGCGGAATTTCCAGGGGTTTACCGATGACAGCAGCAAGGCGCTTATCGGGCTTGGCGCCAGCGCCATAAGCAGCTTCCCCGATCGTTTCGTCCAGAACCAGAAAAACAGCGGCAATTATCGCATGCTGGCGGATGCGGGACTGTTAGCCTGCGAACGCGGCGTGCTGCGGAGTGCGGCCGACCGGGCGCGGGGACGGGTTATCGAACGGCTGTTATGTACGGGAACCGCCGATGTCTCGGCGATCGAACTATCGACGCCGGCGGCCGCGCAACTGGATCGATGCGCGCGCTTGGGGCTGATCGAACGACAGGATCAGTCGATCGCCATTACCGCCGAAGGCCTACCCTATAGCCGGACCATCGCCGGTATTTTCGATGCCTATCGCAGCGTTCAGGAAGATCGTTTCAGCCGCGCAATCTAAGAACGGGAAGGAAAAACGCTTCGGTTGCGGTCGGCCCTGGAGGGCTAGCCATGGCTCCCAATGACAGGTTCGGGATCCCGGAAACGGATTACCCGATCTGCGTTTCGTATCTCGGGCAAGCGCGTGAAACGGCCGATAAACCCTTCCGATCCTGCGGAAATCGCGACATCGAAAACCGTACCGTCGTCAAGGTGAAACTGCGCAAAACGACGCTGCAAGGTTGAATCCGCCGTTTCGGAGGGGCGTTCGATATCCATATGCCGGGAATGCCGCACAGACCTTAAGAAATCGTCGATGGACCTTTGACGGCCGCCGTTCGTTAACCATCGGGTAGGTTTTAAGACAATTCTGTCTTGCTAAGAGACGGTTGTAGAATGCCGGGAATAATATTTGCCCGGTGTAACCAGATGTGTTTAGATTCCATCAACCTTGTTCGGAGATTGTTTAGTGGACCAGAGCGGGATCGGATCGACGGACAGTCAAACCTTTTCGAACGATGCGGTCGATGCGCTATTCGAGAAGGCCGAACTGCAGCGGGTTTCCGAGCTTCAGCCTTCGCCGCTTTTCGATCTCGGGCAATTGGATGTGACCTGGGATGCCGAGCGCAAGACGCTCTGGACCTATATGACGCCCAATGGACGGCCGAGCTTCAACCTGCCGATGCTCCACGATTTCGACGTCTGGCAGAATGAAATTTCCCGGCTTTACGGCGAAGGTGGGGAGGCTTTGCGCTATCTGATCCTCGGGTCGCGTTTCCCGGGGGTCTGGAATTTCGGCGGAGATCTCGGCCTGTTTTCGAAGTATATCCGCAGTCAGGACCGCCAGTCGCTCGTCGATTACGGCCGGGCCTGCAATAATATCCTGTTCCGCAACATGAAGGGCCTGGAACTGCCCATCGTGACAATCGGGCTGGTCCAGGGGCAGGCGCTTGGCGGCGGCTTCGAGGCGCTGATGTCGTTCAACATCATCATCGCCGAGCGGAGTGCGAAGTTCGGCTTGCCGGAAATCGCTTTTGGCCTGTTTCCCGGCATGGGCGCGCACGCGCTTCTGACGCGCCGCCTCGGTTTTGCGAAGGCCGAGAGCATGATCCTGAGCGGCAAGACCTTCTCCGCCGAGGAGATGCATGAACTCGGCCTCGTTCATTATCTCGTCGACGACGGAGAGGGCGAGCAAGCGGTGGTCGACTATATCGACCAGAACAGCCGTCGGCATGCGGGCAACCACGCCGTGTTCAAGGCCAGCCGGGACGTATGGCCCGTCTCGCTCGACGAGTTGAATGCGATCGTCGATATCTGGGCGGATACGGCGCTCAAGCTCCGGGAAAGCGATTTGCGGTTGATGGAGCGGCTGGTCCGTGCCCAGAGCAAGCTATCCGCGAAAATCAGCGTAGATTAGCGACCTGCCGACCGCCGGTATCCGGCGATCCTTCCATCGACAGCCGCTGCGACGCCTGCACGGCGGTCATCGGCCGGGCATAGTAGAAGCCCTGAACCCGGCTGCATCCCGCTTCGCGGACGCGCAGCAACTGCTCTTCGGTTTCCACACCTTCCGCGACGGTGGCCACATCCAGTGACTTTGCGAGCTGCACGACCGCACCGATGATCTTCTGATCGGTCGGGCTGTTGCCGATGTTGCGAATAAAGGATTTATCGATCTTGATCGTGTCGAACTCCCAGCTGCGCAGATAGGTTAGCGAGGAGAAGCCCGTACCGAAATCGTCGAGGCAAAGGCGCAGCCCCATCTTCTGGAGCTGACGCAATAGCGAGTTGGTGTGCGGATTCTTGTCGAGCAGCACGGACTCGGTGATTTCGAGCTCGAGCCTGCGGGCCACCATACCGGTATTCACCAGCGTTTCGATGATTTTAACCGGGAGGTTGTTCTGCTTGAGCAGCGCCGGGGAGATGTTGACCGAAACATTGACCTCTTCGGGCCAATCGGCCGCGGCTTCGCAGGCCTTGCGCAATACCCATTCGGTGATGTCGCCGATCAAGCCCGCGCTTTCGGCGACGGGAATGAAAACTGCTGGACTGACCTCGCCAAGCTCGGGATGGTTCCAGCGCAGCAGTGCTTCGCAGCTCTTGGTCCGGCCGGTTTCGAGATCGATAATCGGCTGGAAAAGGACACTGAGTTCCTCATTGGCCATCGCGTCGGTGAGACCGGACTCGATCTGACGATGCATGAGAAAGTCTTCGTGCATAAACGGTTCGAAGGCGCGCACGCTTTTCCCGCCGTCATTTTTCGCGTGATAGAGCGCGATATCGGCGTTTTTCAACATGATCTCGCTCTGCCGGCCGTGGTCGGGCGCTACGGCGACACCGAGCGACGCCGCCACTTCCACCGTATTCTCGTTGATGCTGACCGGTTGCGATACGGATTCCAGTATCTCCTGGCCGAGTATATCGGCTTCTTCGACACTGTCGACGACGGCCATGATGACGAACTCGTCGCCGCCGAAGCGCGCGAGCCAACCGCGATTGCCGAGCACGGCTTTGACCCGCTGGGCGGTGACGATGAGAACCTTGTCTCCGGCCAGATGGCCGAGCGTGTCGTTGATCGTCTTGAAATGGTCGAGATCCATCCAGATGACCGCCAGCTTGTCAGGGTTGTCTTCGTCGATCGTGTCCAGCAGCTCGCCCAATCGCATCTGCATCGCCAGACGATTGTCGAGCCCGGTCAGCATGTCGCTGCGGGCCATCTTCTCGAACCGTGCGGCGACCTCGCTCTTCTCCTGCTTGCCGGATAGCGCGGTATAAACGACCTCATAGGTCTGCAGGCTGATGTCGATCATCCCAAAGACGAAAATGATGATGCACAACCCTAAAACGACGCTGAGCACGGTACCCATGAAGAAAAGTCCGAGGGCCATGGGCAGCGTGCCGAGGCAAAGCTGGCCGATTGCGATAATCGGCCGCCCCGCATTGCGTGCGGCGACGCCGGCCGAATAGCCGGTCGCCATCACGGTCGCCATCAACAGGAGAAGCGTATTGTCGCTCTGGGTCAGGGTGAGAAATGCCTGGGCGCCGAGGAGCGATGCGTAGAGCCAGGCGCCGATCTCGTAGATCCGCTCCCAATGCAGTTGTTCGCGCGGCGAACTCATGGCTTCGCGACGCAGATAGATGACAGCGCTGCCGATGCGCAAAATGCCGACGAGGTGAATGGCGATCGAACAGATCAGCAGCGCCAGACTGCCCGACACATAGGCGATGCTGGCCGCGGTAACGCTGCCGGCGATAGCGCCGATCGCGAGCGATGCGGGTGATGTATAGAGGGTACCAACAAGGGCCGCGCGAACCTGTCGCGCCAGCGAACTCTCCGAAGCCGCCAAATGCCGTAATTTAGTGCCGACAGTCGGCATCTATATCTCCCATATCATGGCACCGATAAGGGCATATGGTTAAGGATGTGTGGGTAGCAGCCCCAAAAATGACGCTTTTGCGAGTAGTCGAAGTTGCATTGCAGGAATGCGATTGTCAGCCGACGAGCCGATGTTCCCATTTGCTGCCGACAATTTCGCGCGTCCGCTCGATCGGCATTGGACGGCCGAACAGATAGCCCTGTATCTGGTGGCATCCAAGATCGCGCATTCGGTTGAAATCTTCCGCTGTTTCAACGCCTTCTGCGGTAATCGACAGGCGGAAGCTGTTGGCGAGCATGACGATCGCCTTGATGATCGAAACGGTTTCCTCGCGTGTTGCTGCTTCGCGAACGAAACTGCCGTCAATCTTGAGTTTGTGGAATACAGCCTTGTTGAGATAGCCAAGCGACGAATAGCCGGTGCCGAAATCGTCGAGTGCGATACCGACGCCGAGCCCGCGCAGCCGTTTCAAGACGTCGACCGCATTGCCGGCACCACTCATGAAAACCGATTCCGTCACTTCGAGCTCGAGCCGGTTGGGCTGCATCCGCGATTTGCGCAACGCTTCGGATACGGTGTTGGGCAGGGCGGGCACTACCAGCTGAAGCGGCGAAACGTTGACGGCAACGGTAATGTCTTCCGGCCAGGTCGAGGCATCCTGACAAGCCTGATGCAGGACCCAGGAACCCAGTTCCTCGACCAACCCACTCTCTTCGGCGATCGGAATGAACACGGCCGGCGAGATCGGGCCGCGCGTCGGGTGGTTCCAGCGCAGCAGCGCTTCGAAACCGGTAACGCGCTGGGTTTGTGCGGATACCAGCGGCTGGTAGAGCAGATTGAATTGATCGGTGCCGATCGCCTGGCGCATGTCATGCTCGAGCCGTACGCGTTCTTCCGCGGCGACCTGCATCTGCGCGTCGAAATTGCAGAATGTGGCCCGTCCCAGGGATTTGGCATGATACAGGGCCAGATCCGCCTTGCGCACCAAATCGTCGACCGTGTCGCCATCGATCGGACCATAGGCGCAGCCGATGCTGAGGCCGATCCGGATCTGGACGTTATCGATCATGTAAGGCTCGCTCACCGCGGAGATCAACTTCTCGGCCAGAGCTTCGACACCAACCCGGCTTTGCGCATCGTCGACGACGACGGCGAACTCGTCACCGCCTATGCGACCGACCGTACCGCGATTGCCGACCGCATCGCTCAGGCGGCGTGCGACGGTCTTGAGGACCGCATCGCCCTTGGGATGGCCGAACGTATCGTTGACCGGTTTGAAGCCGTCCAGATCGAGGAACATGATCGCGCAGGGAACGCCCCGGTCTTTGGCATCGCCGAGAGCGGTATCGAGCAATGTGCGGACGCGCGAACGGTTAGGCAATCCGGTCAGCACATCGAGATTGGCAAGATGCTGAAGCTTGGCGTGGGAGCTTTTCGAGTCCGTGATATCGAGGCCGACGCCGCGATAGCCCTGAAATGCACCGTCTTCATCGATGATCGGGCTGCCCGAAAGCGTTACCCAGCGTCGATTGCTGCCGTTGCCGAGTTCGATCTCGAATTTCGTGAACCGTTCCCGTTTGGCGAGAAGCTCGCCAACTCCGGACTTGTTCCCTAAAGTCCCAGACAGCGATTTGCCGAGCAACTGATAGGTTGCCGTGCCGAGCAGTTCGCCCATGCGCGGCGAAACATAGGTCAGGCAATATTGGTTATCGACCTGCCACAACCATCCCGCGCCGCGATCCTCATATTCCTGCAGCAGATAACGGATATCGGCGCGTTTGGCGGCCAGAACCCCGGCCCTGTCGATTTGACCCTGCCAAGAGCGGGCGAGAAGCAGAAACCCGACCATCGCCGCCGCCGCAAATGCGGTGAGGATGGCGATGCCGGGCCATGCGGCAGGCCCGACGCCGTAATAGGCGGCGAATGAGAGGCCGGCGGCGAGGATCGAAACCCAGGCCACGACGGCGGCCGGTATCACGGCCACCGAAATCCCGCTGACGATCATCATCGCCACCAGTCCGCCGGTGAAGGTATAATTGATCGGTGCGCCCGAGATTGCGGCATAGATCGGCATCGAAATCCACAGTGCCGCGCGGATTGCGCCGTCGAGCGTCGCGATATGGATCTTGCCGACCGGCTGCTGGTCCGATCGCCGGACCATCGAGGTCCGGTTCAACCATCGCGCCGACACATAAGTGGAGGCGATGATGAGAGCGAGCCAGCCGAGCAGCAGTTGCAAGGGTAGGCTCTGATGCTCGAGTATGGCGAAAACGACGGCGCAGATGGCTTGGGTCGCGCCCGAATATAGCGTGAATCGAGAGAGGATGTTGAGTTGGGCCGTCCGGACTTCCCCGGCCGGAGCATGGCGCTCCTCGATCATGTGCGCGGGGCCGCGTGCGTCGCTTTCGCGCCGCATTGCCACTTGCTTTTCAGCTTCTTGCTTGCCGTTCTGTGCTGCCATTGTTTCCCGGCTCGATATAGTTCGCCGGTCATCTAGGCATGAACCCTTTGATGCTTGGTTAAGACGGCGTTGGGAATAAATATACCGAATTTAAATCGTGGGTGGGGTCGAGCGAGGCGAAACACCTGAAAGGCGCACTAATGCTTTACGAAACGGTGCATCATCGCATAGACAGAGGCCAATCATTTCGTACCGTCGCCGCTATGGCGCGTCGGTACAATCAAGGAGGGCCTTGATGCACAATGCGCTTTTTCTGGCGGTTAGTGGTTTTGCCCTGACAGCATCTTTCACACCGTTCACAGGGGATGCCGCGCTGGCGAACCAGCACGCGACTACGGCCGAAGCGCCGGAGACCGACAATCCGCTCCTTGCCGACTGGACCGGCCCCTATGAAGGCGTGCCCCCTTGGGATCAGATGGCACCCGAACATTTTTCGGGTGCGTTCGAAGCGGCGATGGCCGAAATGCGGGCCGAAGTGCAGGCGATTGTCGACAATCCCGAACCGCCGACGTTCGAGAATACCAATGCGGCGATGGAACTGGTCGGTGACAAGATGAGTAACGTCCAGTCGATGTTTGGCGTCGCGGTCAGCAATGTGAGCAATGACGAGTATCGCGCCGTGCAGCGCGAATGGTCGCCGCGGCTCGCCGCATTCTATCAGGAGCTTTACCTGCAGCCCGAACTCGTTGCCCGCTATCGCGCCGTTTACGAGGGGCGCGAAAATGCCGGGCTGAATGCCGAGCAGCTGCGCCTTGTCGAGCGCGATTACGAGCAGCTCCAGCGCAACGGCGCACTGCTGGAAGGCGCGGATCGCGAGCGGCTTGCCGCCATCACCACCGAACTTGCCGGGCTCTACAGCGAGTTTAGCAACAAGGTGCTTGCCGACGAGGAGACCTATGTGTTGCTCGAAGGTGAGGACGATCTCGCCGGACTTTCCGACAGCTTCATCGCGACGTTGCGCGCGGCCGCCGAAGAGCGTGGCGAGGAGGGCTGGGCGATCGTCAACACGCGCTCCTTCATGCAGCCTTTCCTTCAATATTCGACGCGGCGCGACCTGCGCGAACAGGTGTGGCGCGCCTATGTCAATCGCGGTGACAATGGCGACGCGAACGACACGAACGAGACGATCGCCAACATCCTCCGCCTGCGTGCGGAACGGGCCGCGTTGCTCGGTTTCGAGACGCACGCCCATTGGCGCATGGCCGATACGATGGCCCAAACGCCGGAAAACGCCAACGACCTGATGATGCGCGTCTGGCCCGCGGCGGTCGCGCGGGTCCAGCAGGAAGTGGCCGATATGCAGGCGATAGCCGATGCCGAGGGCGCGGGCATCACGATCGCGCCATGGGACTATCGCTTCTACGCCGAGAAAGTCCGCCAGGCGCAGTACAGCATCGATGAGGCCGAAATCCGGCCCTATTTCCAGCTCGAAAACATGATCAACGGCATGTTCTACATGGCCGAGCGGCTCTGGGATCTCGAATTCACCGAAAATACCGGTGAGATCCCCGTCTTCCAGGAAGATGTGCGCACTTTCGTCGTCACCGATACTCGGGACGGATCGAATGTCGGCGTCTTCTATCTCGACACCTATGCGCGGACCGGCAAGCGTTCGGGCGCCTGGATGACGACCTATCGCAGCCAGCAGACGCTGGGCGGCGAGCAGAATGTGCTGGCGTCGAACAACAACAATTTTACCGAACCGCCCGAAGGCGAGCCGGCGCTGATCAGCCTCGACGATGCGACGACGCTGTTCCACGAGTTCGGGCACGGCATCCATTATCTGTTGCAGGACGTCTATTATCCGGGTCTCGCCAACACGCCGCGGGACTTCGTCGAATATCCGAGCCAGGTGATGGAGAATTGGGTGCTGACCCGCCCGATCCTCAACCAGTTCGCCCGCCATGTCGAAACCGGCGAGCCGATGCCGCAGGAACTGCTCGACCGGATCGAGGCGAGCAGCACGTTCAACGAGGGTTTCGCGACCGTCGAATATCTGGCCAGCGCGATCGTCGATATGCGGCTGCATAACCGCGCCGAGCCGATCACGGACGTCGATTCGTTCGAGCGGGAGACGTTGGCCGAAATCGGCATGCCCGACGAGATCGTGATGCGGCACCGCCTGCCGCAATTCAATCACCTGTTCTCCTCGGACGCATACTCGGCCGGCTATTACAGCTATCTCTGGTCGGAAACGATGGACGCCGACACTTGGGAGGCGTTCGAGGAATCGGGCGATGTCTGGGATCGCACCATCGCCGATCGCTTCCGGGAGACGTTGCTGTCGACCGGCAACGAGACGGATCGGGCCGAGGCCTATCGCGAATTCCGCGGCCGTGATCCGGATGTCGATGCACTGCTCCGCAAGCGCGGCTTCCCGACCGGGGTGGTCCGCGCGCAAGGCGACGACTAGAACCACATTCCCTTCCCTTGAACGAGAGGGTGGACATAGAGGAGCCTCGCCATGACCATCGCAGCCCTGCGTACGCCCGAAGAGCGTTTCGAAAATCTACCGGATTTCGATTATCCGGTGCAGTATGTGGACGACCTTCCCGGCTATGAAGGGCTGCGGGCGGCCTGGGTCGATGCCGGGCCGCAGGATGCGGGTCGTGTGTTCCTGTGTCTGCATGGCGAGCCGAGCTGGAGCTTCCTCTACCGCAAGATGATCCCGGTGTTCCTCGAAAGCGGAGCCCGGGTCATCGCGCCGGATTTTTTCGGCTTCGGCCGGTCGGACAAACCGACAGAGGCGGAGGTCTACGGGTTCGACTTCCATCGCGACTATATCCTTGCGCTGGTCGAGAGGCTCGATCTCAGAAACATCACGCTCGTCGTGCAGGATTGGGGCGGGCTGATCGGCCTGACCCTGCCGGTCGAAGAGACATTTCGCGCGCGCTTGTCCCGGTTGATCGTGATGAATACCGGGCTCGGCATCGGTAAAACGCCGAGCGACGGTTTCATCGCGTGGAAGAACTATGCGGCCTCGACCCCGGACCTGCCGATCGGCGAATTGATCGCGCGTGGTACGCCGCAGATGACGGATGCGGAGAAAGCGGCCTATGACGCGCCGTTCCCGTCGCCCGATTACAAGATGGGCGCGCGACGGTTCCCCGAACTGGTCCCGATCTCACCGGAGATGGAGGGCGTCGAGGTCAGCCTCAAGGCCGCGGCTTTCTGGAAAGGCGATTTCGACGGTGCGAGTTTCATGGCGGTTGGCGATGCCGATCCCGTGCTCGGGCCGGACGTGATGAACCGGCTGCGTGAGAATATCAAAGGCTGCCCAGAACCGATGATGATCGAAGGCGGCGGCCATTTCGTACAGGAATGGGGCGAACCGATCGCCCGTGCAGCGCTCGAGCATTTCGGCGATCTGTAGTAGGCGCTGCGCTAGCGTTCGGCCGTCACCACCGGACCGTTTTCCGAGAATAGGGTCAATCCGCCGTCTTCGCTGATTTCCATGGCGATGACGGTGCCAATCGCTTCGAACAGCTTGCTTTCGAGCTGCCCGATTTCGGGGTCGATACAGGCGCGACGGGTCGAGGCGATCGGTCCGAAGCCCAGCCCCTCGCCCAGTTCGTAGCTGGTCGTAAAACGGTTGCATCCGCCATAGCCGCTCAACAGTCCGCCGCCGTCAAACTGCAGCATCTGACCGGCTGACGCGGGAACGTCCTCGCCCGATACGCTCGTAATCCGCCATTCGTCGCCGCTTAGGAGGTCCTGCGTCTCGCCGCCACATCCGGCGAAATGCCGGCCCTCAACGAACACCCGAACGGTTTTCGGATATGGTATACCGGACATGCTGTCGCCGCAGATCCGATCTTCCACCAGGATGATGAAATCGCGGCGCTCGCCCGCTTCGGCGCGGCTCATGAAGACCGTGCCGTTGGGCGTGAAGCCCGGCCCGGTTCGCGGTGCTTCGGCGGAGAAGACGCCGATATGTTCGAACTGGAAACGGGCATCGTCGATCGTCAGCGACCAGAAGGGCTCGTTACCGGAGGCGCGAAACCCAGCCCAATGATCGCCGGCTTCTTCCCCGCTTTCATGATGATCGGCATGAAGCGGCGATGCTGCGAACAGCGCAAAAAAGGCAAAGGAGAGGGCGGTTTTCGGCAGATTTTTCATGGGTTCTTGTCGCAAACCTCGCCCCGACAATCAATTGACGAAAGCGGGTAGGCCGAACAGAGCTATCCGAACGCCGTGTAATTATATTATAAGGCTCGAAAGACCGAATCGGCTGGACAGGATATCTGATGGCTAGCGATACCGAGCGGCGCAATCTGCCGCCCCTTGAACTTTATGTGCCCGAGCCGAAGTTCCGGCCGGGCGACGACGCGGATTTTTCGGACATCGCCGTGCCGCCTGCGGGCGAGACACGGCGGCCCGATACCGCCGTCGACCATGCCGAGATGCCCGACCTCGCCTATGGATTGGTCCGCGTGCTGGACGACGCGCACAAGGCCGTCGGCCCCTGGGACCCGAAGCTCGATCCCGATACGCTGCGCAAGATGCTGCGGGCCATGGCGCTGACCCGAGCGTACGACCAGCGCATGTTCCGCGCCCAGCGCCAGGGCAAGACCAGCTTCTACATGAAATGTACGGGCGAGGAGGCGGTGGCGATCGCGGCGACTTTCGCGCTCGATCGCGACGATATGTGTTTTCCGTCCTATCGCCAGCAGGGCATCCTGATCGCGCGCGATTGGTCGCTCGTCGACATGATGAACCAGGTTTACTCGAACAAGAAAGATCGCCTGATGGGGCGGCAGCTACCGATCATGTATTCGACCAAGCAAGGCAGCTTCTTCTCGATCTCGGGCAATCTTGCGACCCAATATCCACAGGCCGTCGGCTGGGCCATGGCGAGCGCGGCGAAGGGCGACACGCGGATCGCGGCGACCTGGACGGGCGAAGGGTCGAGCGCCGAGGGCGATTTCCATTCCGCCTGTATCTTCGCCGCCGTCTACAAGGCGCCGGTCATCATGAACGTCGTCAACAATCAATGGGCGATCAGTTCGTTCAGCGGGTTCGCGGGCGGCGAGGCGACGACCTTCGCGGCGCGTGCGGTGGGCTATGGCATCGCGGGGCTGCGGGTCGACGGTAATGATGCGCTGGCCGTTTACGCGGCCACGCAATGGGCGGCCGAGCGCGCCCGCACCAACAAGGGCCCGACCCTTATCGAACATTTCACCTATCGCGCCGAAGGCCATTCGACCTCGGACGATCCGTCGCAATATCGCTCGGCCGACGAAGCCGCCGAATGGCCCCTCGGCGATCCGGTCGCACGGCTCAAAAACCATCTGATCGCGCTCGGCGAATGGGACGAGGATCGTCAGGAGGCGATGGACAAGGAATGCGCCGAGCAAGTTAAGACGGCGGCTAAACAGGCGGAGAAAAACGGCATTCTCGGCCATGGCTTGCACCAGCCTCTTGAGACAATGTTTGAACAAGTGTTCGAGGAAATGCCCTGGCATCTGAAAGAGCAGATGCAGGACATGCTCGATGAGAATGAGGCCGCCAACAATGTGGCGAAGACGCGATGAGCCGGGACGATAACGCCACCACCCAACGCAATATGATCCAGGCGATCAACAGCGCGATGGATGTTGCCATGGAGCGCGACGAGAATGTCTGCGTGTTCGGCGAGGATGTCGGCTTTTACGGCGGCGTATTCCGCGCGACGGCGGGCCTGCAAGAAAAATATGGCAAGACGCGCAGCTTCGATACGCCGATCAACGAGTGCGGGATTATCGGGGTTGCGGTAGGCATGGCGGCCTATGGCATGCGCCCGGTCGCCGAGATCCAGTTCGCCGATTATATTTATCCCGGTCTCGACCAGCTGGTCTCCGAAGCCGCGCGGCTCCGTTATCGTTCGGCCGGCGAGTTCACGTCGCCCATCACGATCCGCACGCCGTTCGGCGGCGGCATCTTCGGCGGTCAGACGCACAGCCAGTCGCCCGAAAGCATCTTCACCCATATCTGCGGCGTGAAGACGGTCATTCCGTCGACGCCCTATGATGCCAAGGGGCTGCTGATCGCGGCGATCGAGGATCCGGACCCGGTCGTCTTTTTCGAGCCCAAGCGCATCTATAACGGCCCGTTCGACGGCCATTACGATACTCCGGTTGAACCCTGGTCCAAACATCCGGCGAGCGAAGTGCCGGACGGCCATTATGCCATCCCGCTTGGCAAGGCGAGCGTCCTGCGCGAGGGCAGCGCGGTGACGATGCTGTGCTACGGCACGATGGTGCATGTGACCATGGCGGCGGTCGAAGCGCTCGGTATCGATGCCGAGGTGATTGATCTGCGTTCGCTCCTGCCGCTCGACATGGAAACCATCGAGGAATCGGTGAAGAAGACGGGCCGTTGCATCGTCGTGCATGAAGCCACGCGCACATCGGGCTTCGGCGCGGAACTGTCGGCGCTCGTGCAGGAGCGCTGCTTCTATCATCTCGAAGCGCCCATTCAGCGCGTGACGGGCTATGACACGCCCTATCCGCACAGCCTGGAATGGGCCTATTTCCCGGGGCCGGTGCGGCTCCGCCTGGCAATCGAACGCGTCATGGAGGACGTCAGTGGCGAAGTATAAATTCAAGCTCCCCGATATCGGCGAAGGCATCGCCGAGGCCGAGATCGTCGCCTGGCATGTGAAGGTCGGCGAGGAGATCGAGGAAGATCAGGGCATCGCCGATATGATGACCGACAAGGCGACCGTCGAGATGGAATCCCCGGTCGGCGGCAAAGTCGTCGAACTGAACGGCGAAGAGGGCGAGATGCTGGCGATCGGGTCCGTGCTGGCCGTGATCGAGACCGACGAACTGCCCGATGAAGAGGAAGAAGCGGCGATTGCCGAGAAGGTAAAAGCGCAGGCAGACGAACAGGAGGCCGATACCGAGGCGGTAGATGAGGAGGCGGCAGCCGAAGCATCGGAGCCCGAGCCCCATCCTGCGAAGGAACCCGAGCCGGTGCTCGAAACGCCAGCGGAACCGGAAAGCCGCGAACGCGTTCTCGCCTCGCCGGCCGTGCGGCAGCGCGCCCGCGATCTCGGTGTCGATCTGTCGCAGGTCCAGCCGCATGGCGATCGGATCCGCCATACCGATCTCGACGCCTATCTGGCCTATGGCAGCGGCGAGGGATATCAGGCGCCGGGCCGTTCGCGAAAACGCGAGGACGAGGAGATCAAGGTGATCGGCCTCCGGCGCCGGATCGCGGAAAATATGGCGGCTTCGAAGCGTCACATCCCGCATTTCACTTATGTCGAAGAAATCGACGTCACCGAGCTTGAGGATATGCGCGGCGATCTCAACGGATCGCGTGGTGCCCGGCCCAAGCTCACCGTTTTGCCGTTTATCATCGTGGCGATCTGCAAGACCCTACCCGATTTTCCGATGATCAACGCCACCTATGACGACGAGGGTGGCAAGGTCACGCGGCATGGGGCCGTGCATCTCGGCATGGCGACGCAGACGGACACCGGCCTGATCGTGCCGGTTATCCGCAATGCGCAGGACATGAACGTCTGGCAGCTTGCCAACGAAATCGCGCGGCTGTCGGAAGCCGCGCGCACAGGAAAGGCGAAAAGCGAGGAGCTATCGGGCGGAACGCTGACGCTGACTTCGCTCGGGCCCCTGGGCGGCATCGCGACGACGCCGGTCATCAACCGACCCGAGGTCGCGATCATCGGGCCGAACAAGATCGTCGAACGCCCGGCCATCGTCGATGGCGAGCTGGAGGCGCGCAAGCAGATGAACCTGTCCATTTCCTGCGATCACCGAGTCGTCGACGGCTTTGACGCGGCGAGTTACGTCCAGGCGCTGAAACGGCTGCTGGAAACGCCGGTGCTGATCTTTACCGACTGAGGAAAGCCGGTCGAATTCCGGTCGCGGCTCAGGCGAGCTTCTCGAGCGATTCCACTTCTTCGGAGATTCTCTCGACTAGCCGGTTGAGATCTTCGACGCGACTGTCGAGCGACGTCAAAAGGCCGCCATTCTCGTTCTGCGCCTGCGATTGCTGTTTGTCGGATTCTGCACCACCGTCTCCGAACAATCGGCCGTTGAGCTGCGACACACGCTGCAGATTTTCCTCCAAGTCGTTGGAAAGGCGCACAAGCTTCTCGTCGAGGCCGACGAGCAATTTTGACGCCGGTGTGTTTTGCGGCATTTGCGCTACCCGTGCGACTGACGGATCTACATATTCTATCGTCATGAACCTTGTCCCCCGATGATCTCGTTATCTTGCCCGAAGCATACGAATTCACATATTTTTTACCAGAGATCGGTTGGGTAGGCCAATAAACGTCCCGTTTAGGTACAGTCCGACGGCATCGCGGATCGGGTTCAATCATTACAAGAGCTTGGCCGTCGTTCATCCCTTCGTACCGGCTCCGATCCAGGCCGTCATTGCCGTGATCCTGCGATTTGCCTAGGGTGATAGAAGCCGGCCTCGCGCCGGACTTGTCCGGACGGGCCCAGGGGGTGGGCTCCAGTTTCGGGCACGAGGGCAGGGGCACGAGATGCGCGCTGACAAAGGCGGTAACAGGCGGCCTATTGCCTTTATCAGTCACCATAGTTCTCAGGTCGATACCGCGCGCCAGCTCAAAAAAGTTCTTGCCGCAAACGGCGTCGACGGTTGGATGGCGCCCGACGATATCGATCCGGGACGGCCTTTCGATCAGGCGATTGTCGAGCAGGTTCGCAGATCCGATCTCATCATCCTGCTTTTTTGTGCCCGATCCGATCAGTCGCGCCATGTGAAGCGCGAGCTGATGATGGCGGAGAATGGCGACAAGCTTATCTTTCCCGTTCGGCTCGAGAATATCGATGCCGATGGCTTGGCCTATTGGCTGAACGATTATCAATGGGTCGATTGGTTCGATCGGCGTGATGATACAATCCAGCGGATGATCGACACGATCAAGCGGCTCGTCGATATCAGTGTGGCCGACCAGGCGGCCGAAGACGGTCTGCCGACGGTTGTGCCGCCCGCGCCGGAGGAATCGGCATCCGCCGGGGCGAATGGCGCGGAACCCGAAACGCCGCCCGAAGAACAGCAGAATCCTGAAACCCCGGACGACCCGGAACGGGGAGAGACGGATGGCGGGATGAAGATCGCGCCGGTCGCGACCGGCCGCGGGACGGTCGAAGACGGCTCGGGCGATAGTGCGTCGCCCAACCGCAAGATGATCGTCATTGCGAGATTGGTTCTGCTCGTCCTGGCCGCGATCCTGATTCTCCTTTTCTTTTTGCCGGATGGCGAAACATCCGACGAGGCGGGACCGGGCGTGCTCTCGCCCAGTCTCGATTGCGCGGACACCGCGCTGGCCAGCCATGCGATCATCTGCGGCAGCGAGGCGTTGAGCGCGCGGGAAAGGCGATTGGCGGACCGCTACGAAGCGGCCTTGGCCCAGGCCGAAGGGTCGAACCGGATCGCCTTGCAGCAGGGCTATGCCGCCTATCAGGCGCGGCGCGACCAATGTCGGACGGCCGCCTGCGTCACCACGGTCTACGATGCTCGGGAAGGCGAGCTGGCCCAGTTCGCCGCGCCGGCAGAGCCTGCGTCCGAAGCGGTCGCCGAAGATACTCCACCGGTCGATGGTGCGGTCAATACGCCGGCAGCCCAAACTCCGGCCGAGACGGCCCCGAGCGCGCGCATCGCAACGCCGGAACGCGATGGCCCGACGGTCGAAGGCCGGCCGACCTCGGCAGAAACGCGCCCGCCGCCGCAAGCCGATCCGCCGCGGCAGAGCCAGACCACGCCGCCCCAGCCCATCGGCAATCCGGGCGGTTGGGTCCGCGCGAGCGATTATCCGGCGAACATCTTGCGCAATGGCGAGGAGGGAACGTCACGCTATCAGGTCCGCGTCGGTGCCAACGGCATTCCGACCGCCTGTTTCACGATCGGCTCCAGCGGGCATTTTCAGCTCGACGCCCGGGCCTGCAACATGGTGATGAGCCGCGCCCGCTTCCGTCCGGCGCGCGACGGCGCGGGCAATGCCGTCGCCGGGCTTTATACCGGCAGCCACCGCTGGCGCGCGCCGCGTTAGGCGCGATCTAGCGGAACGACGTCCGCGCGCCGGCGAGCCTCTCGGCGGCCGTGTCGAGCAAATCATCGCTTTTGGCGAAACAGAGCCGGACGATCGTCGTCACCGCGTCGGTTTCGTAGAAGGCGGATATCGGGATGACGGCGACACCCGCTTCGTCGACGAGGCGTATTGCGAATTCGCTGTCGCTCAGGGCAATATTCGAGGCTTCGAGGTCGACGGACAGGAAATAGGTGGCAGCGCTCGGCAAGACGGCGAAACCGCCATCGGCCAATGCCGTCGCAAGCCGGTCCCGCGAATGCTGATATCGCGCGCGCATGTCGGCGAAATATCGGCGATCCTTGCCGAGGCCGTATGCTACGGCGCTTTGCAGGTTGGGCGGGGTGGTGAAGGTAAGGAACTGATGCGTCTTGGCGATCGCGTCAGCCAGCGGCGGCGCGGCGATGACCCAACCGACCTTCCATCCGGTCAGCGAGAATATCTTGCCGGCCGATCCGATCTTGATAGTCCGTTCTCGCATGCCGGGCAGTTTCATCAGTGATGTGTGCGCGGCGCAGTCGAAGACGAGATGTTCCCAGACTTCGTCACAGATGGCGATAAGATCGTGCACCGTGCAGATATCCGCGAGTAGCTCCAGGGCTTCGTCGCTCAATATTGTCGCCGTCGGATTGTGCGGGCTGTTGAGGATGATCGCGCGCGTCTTGTCGGAGATAATCGCTTCGATCGCTTTCCGGGATATCGACCAGCCGGGCGGCCGGGTCGTAACGAAACGCGGGACGCCGCCCGCCTGCCGGACCAGCGGCGCATAGGCGTCATAGGCCGGCTGGACGATGATCACCTCGTCGCCCGGCGTGACGACGCCGAGGATGGATGCCGCTAGCGCTTCGGTCGCGCCGGAGGTCACGATCACCTCGCTATCGCCGTCGATGACCAGCCCCTGATGCGCGGCATAATGATTGGCGATGGCGCAGCGCAGTTCGGGAATGCCGCGCATCGGCGGATATTGATTGCCGCCGGTCATCACAGCGTCGGCGGCCGCCTGGCGGACATCCTCCGGACCCTCGGCGTCCGGAAACCCTTGGCCGAGATTGATCGCGCCATTCGCCCGGGCACGCATCGACATCTCCTCGAAGATCGTCGTCGAGAGGTCCGCGAACAGGGGATTCATTCGGCGGGCTGGCCGCCGGCTGGCCGTTTCGGCTCCTTGTTCAGCACCTGCTCGATATAGAGGCGCTGGACGAGGACGAAACCGACCACGGTCAGCGGCGCGGCGAGCAGAACGCCGAGCAGGCCGAACAATATTCCGGCCGCGACGACCGCGAACAACAGCACGGCGGGCAACAGATCGACCGATCGCTTCTGGATGATCGGCTGCAGGATATTGCCCTGGATCTGCTGGATCAGGACATAGACGCCCAGTGTCCAGAGCGCGGTGGTCGGGCTGACGCTGAAGGCGACGAGCACGGCGGGAATGCCGGCCACGACCGGCCCGATAAAGGGAATGAAATCGAGCAGACCGGCGATGATCGCCAGCGCTGCGGCGGACGGCACGCCGATCGCCGACAGCGCGATATAGATGAGGATGGCAACGATAATCGAGGACAGGATCTGGGCCCGCAGCCAGAGGCCGAGCGCCCGGCCGATATCGTCACACGTTTCCGCCGCCAGCCGTTCGCGTTCCTTGGGCACGATCCGCAACAGCCCGTCGCGGTAGAGGCCCGGCTGCGCGGCGAAGAACACCGCGCCCGCCAACACCAGGATGATATTGGTCAGCGCCCCGCCGGCCGACATGATGGCGAAACTCCCGGCCCGGGTCGTCAATCCGGAAAGTTGGGTGCTGAT
This sequence comes from Pseudomonadota bacterium, assembly GCA_039180285.1. GTDB lineage: Bacteria > Pseudomonadota > Alphaproteobacteria > Sphingomonadales > Sphingomonadaceae > Parasphingopyxis. The sequence continues at coordinate 27,450 of JBCDDN010000005.1, forward strand.
ATCGCGCGCCGCCTGGCGAACGTCGTAATCGATGCCCCAGCTGTCGAACGTGTTTTGGGTCGCGTCTATCGCTTCCGGGATGCGGGCAATCAGCGCCGTGAACTGGGTGATGATCAAATCGCCGAAGATCCAGCCGACGGAGCCCAGGATACCGAAAAGCGTGACGACCGAAACGGTAACGGAAATGCTCTCCGGCAGACCGAACCGGATGAAGATCCGGGCGATCGCGCGCAGGATAACGGCGACGACGATCGCGGCGAAGATGAGCAGCAGCAGCCGGCCGAGCGTCAGGATCACCGCGGCTAGCGCGACGATCGCAAGCACCGCGAAGGCACGGCGAACGAAGTTGTTATGCGATGCCTGATCGTCCATTGCCGTCCCTTATCGTTTCAAAGCCCGGTCTTATCGGCCCGAATCGCACGGCGAGCAAGATCGCCGAATTGCCGCCCTTTCACGCGAGCCGTTCGGCATGCCATCGCAGATGCGCGTCAATAAAGGTCGAGATGAAGTAATAGCTGTGATCATAGCCGGGCTGCATTCTGAGCGTCAGCGCGATATCCGTTCCCGCGCAGGCCTGCTCCAAAAGATGCGGTTTGAGCTGATCTTCCAGAAACGGATCGGCATCGCCCTGATCGACCAGCAGTTCGGGTATCCGGGCTCCATCCTCGATCAGGGCGCAGGCGTCGTAGGGCCGCCAGGTCGTCCGATTCGCGCCGAGATATCCGGTCAGCGCCTTGTCTCCCCAAGGGCAGCCCAGCGGCGAAACGATCGGGGCGAAAGCCGAAACACTGCGGAATCGATCGGGATTGCGAAGCGCGATCGTCAGCGCGCCATGTCCGCCCATCGAATGTCCGGTTATCGCCTGGCGATCCATATCGGCCATGGGGAATTCCCGCGCGATCAGTGCCGGCAGTTCGGTCTCGACATAGCTGCGCATTCGGAAGTTTGCGGACCAGGGTGCTTCAGTGGCGTCGACATAGAAGCCCGCGCCCTGGCCGAAATCATAGGCCTCGTCATCGGGAACATCGTCGCCGCGCGGCGAGGTGTCGGGGGCGATGAAGATCAATCCGAGTTCGGCGCATGTCCGCCGAAACTCGCCTTTCTCGGTGACATTCTCGGCGGTGCAGGTCAGCCCGGACAGATACCAGAGAACGGGAAGTTTCGCGCTGGGCGCATGGTCGGGCATATAGACCGAAAAGCGCATCTCGGTGCCGGTTTCCATACTGTCATGTGTGTAGAAGCGCTGGGTGCCGCCAAAGGCCCGGTTCTTTGAAACGGTATCCATGGGCGCGCCCTATCATTCTTCGCCCGGTGCGCGAAAGAGTTAGCCTGCGAGCAGTGCACGCATCGCTGCGACCAGCGCCAGCGGTTGATCCACCATCACATGATGGCCGCTGTCGGGAATGGCCACGAAGGGCGTGCCTTCGGGCATGGTGTCCCGGAGATGGCCCAGCGCTTCATCATCCATGATCGCGGAACGGTCGCCATAGATGATGGCGAGCGGGCAATTCGCGGTACGCGCCTTTTTGGCGCTTTCGAGCCGTTTCGTATTGCCGAAGCCGTTGGGATCGAAACACCAGCTCCATCGGCCCGGTTCGATTTCGACGATCGCGTCCCGGGCGATCATGTCGGCGATATAGTGATTGTCGCAGCTTTGCGCGGGCAGGAAGCGGAATCGCGCCAACCCTTCCGCGATGCTGCCGAAATAGCGCCGTTCGCGCTGTTCGCGTTCGTGATTATCGGGCGAATGCCGCATCTGAAGCGAAGAATCGATGATGAAGGCGCGCGCGACCCAGGCATCGGGATCGGCGGCCGCGGTCGCCGTCGGCGCACCGCCGAAACTGTGGCCTGCCACGACCGGCTTGCCCGCGGCGAACAGCCCGGCCGCCTCGGCCACGGCCTTCATATCGTTCGCATGCTCGAGAATCGAATAGCTTTCGCGCCAGCTCGATCCGCCCATTCCGGCCATCGACATCGCCGCCACCCGATGGGTATCGGCGAAAAAGGGGGCGATATGCGCCCACCATAACGCATGGGCGCCGCCGCCATGCAGCAGAAAGAGGCCGGGCCGGCCTTCTTCGCCCCAGACATAATATTCGATACCGCCGGCCTCGCGCGCAAGGACATGCCGATCGGGCTTACGGGCCAGCGCCTGCGTGAACCAGCGCGGTGCGGGCGGCCGGGCGCCTTCATAGGATGCGAGAATGGTTGCGGGCGGGGTGGATACGGCCATGCAGCTAACCAGCATGGCCTTACGCTTACGTCAACTGCGAAAAGACGACGTGGCGATCAACGTCAGGAAATCGTTAACCTGTCCGCGGTCGTATCGGAACGTGCAATCGATTGATTTTATGCTGTTCGGATAGGCGCCCGCACAAATATTTACCAATCGCGTCAATCGGATCTTCACGAATTGCGGCCATATAGAGGGCAACCCAGACAAGGATGTCCAATGCCCATTCGTGCCCAGTTGCTCGTAAAAGATCCGGATTTCGATGAGCGGCGCGCCGCTTATCGCGAAACGGTCGATATGCGGGCGGGGTTCCGCAAGGCCGGCTACGATGCGGCCAAGGCCGATATCAGTGATATGTCTTTGACCGGATGCAAAGTCGACAGCGCGATGAGCCTGGGTGCCGGCACTGAAGTCTGGATCAAGTTTCCGGGGCTTCAGCCGATGAAGGCCCGGGTCGTGTGGTGCGAAGGTTTCGAGGCAGGCTGCGAATTCGCCGAGCCGTTCCATCCGGCCGTGCTCGACAATTTCCTGAGCCGCCACCGCGCCGCCTGACGGGCTAGATCACTTCCGTATTGTAGGAATGCCAGGCGAAGATCGCCGCCGCGCCCCGGTGCGGTCGCCAAGGATCCGCGGCCTCGCGCACCTCCTGTTCGGACGGGCGGTCTGACCAGCCCAGCAGTTTTCCCGTCTCGATCTGCACCGCGAGGTCGCCGGCCGGCCAGATATCCCGACGCCCTTCGGCGAACAGCAGATACACTTCCGCCGACCAGCGGCCGATGCCCTTCACCGCGACCAGCTCGGCGATTGCCGCCTCATCGTCCCGGGGCAGCGCCTCCAGGTCCAGCCTGCCGGATACCACCAGTTCGGCCAGGCTGAGCGCATAGCCCATTTTCTGGCGGCTGAACCCGGCGCCGCGCAGTTCGTCCGGATCCGCCGCGAGCAGCTTGGCCGGATCGCTGGCATCCCCGAGCGTATCCGACAGTTTCTGCCACACCGCATCGGCTGACGCGACGCTGACTTGCTGCCCGAGGATCGTGCGCAGCAATGTCTGATAGCCGCGATCGCGAATGCGCGGCGGCGGGTAGCCGATTTCCGCGAGCCGGCGACCGAAGGCCGGTTCGATCTCCACCAGCGCGTCCATCGATTTTCGCAGTTGCGCGACGCCGATTCCCATTTACTGCACCCTTGATTTCAGAAGCCTGCCATCACATAGCCCCGCCGCAGAACCTGTTGAACCCGTCCGAAGGAACCGCTTCATGCCCAAGCTCATAGTCGTCAATCGCGCCGGCGAAGAAACTACCGTCGATGCGGATAACGGTCTTACGGTCATGGAAGTCATCCGGGACAATGGTTTCGACGAGCTCCTCGCCTTGTGCGGCGGCTGTTGTTCATGCGCGACCTGCCATGTGCATGTCGATCCGGATTTTGCGGACAAACTGCCCGAGATGGACGAGGACGAGAACGATCTTCTCGACAGTTCCGATCATCGCAACGCGCATTCGCGCCTGTCATGCCAGATCCCGTTCGAAGACGAACTGGACGGGCTGAAGGTCACGATCGCGCAGGAAGATTAAAGCATAAGACCAGCGCGTCGCGATCAATCGAGCCGGATGACCGCTTCCGGCCGTCCTTCCCGATCTTCCGCCGAGGACCAGCGAAGCTCTGTCCGGCCGTCCGCCGTTTGCGTCGCTCCGGTTTCGCTGTTCTCCGAAACGATTGCCGCATCGGTGACGAGCGTGAATTGTCCGCCGCCGCGCGATTCCGGCGTCGGCCCTTCTTCATCGTCCCGTTGTTTCATCAGGGCCGGAATCTCGACCCTAATCGCCCCATCGTCCAGCGGACTGGCAATAACCATCGGCAACAACAGCATAAAATCGGGCAGTACGGGAAAGACGAAGTCCCGATCCAACTGACCGGTTATCGAATAGTCGACCATGAAAACGCCGTCTCCGCGATATTCGACGGAATTCCATCCCTGACGATCTTCGAGCCGCGCAGCGAAAGCGCGCAGGGATTCTTCGTCAGCGGTATCGACTCCGCCCATCAACCTGCGGCTGGCCTCCCGGATCGCGGAATCCATCGACCGGTCGAAAGAGTCCGCGCCGTCCTCGTCCGCTTTTTCCGCCTCTTCATCGCCACTCTCGTCGGGCGGTACGATGATCGCTTCGCCCTGATAGGCGAAGGTGAACGCGCCCGTGTGGTCGATCGTCATGCGAGCCTCGAAAGCCCCGGGGGCGAGCAAGCATCCGGTCAGAAAGAGGGGCGTGATCAGGACCGCGAACAGACGGGCGAACATCATCGGGAATTCTCCTTGCCGGTTTGCGCCGCATATAGCGCGATCGCCGCGGCGTTCGATACATTCAGGCTTTCGATACGGTCGCTGATCGGGAGGCGGGCGAGCGCGTCGCAATGCCCGGCCACGTTCGGCCGCATTCCTGCACCTTCCGCGCCCAATATCAGGGCGACGCGCTTGCCGCCCAGGGCGTCCGCGAGATCCATATCCGCTTCGCCGGCAAGGCCGATCCGCCAGAAGCCGGCGTCCGCGATCTGGTCCAACGCCCGGGCGAGATTCACCACGCGGCACCAGGGCAGAATTTCCAGTGCGCCGGATGCCGCCTTGGCCAGTGCGCCGGACTCGGGCGGCGCATGCCGGTCCTGCGTCACGAGGCCGAGCGCGTCGAAGGCCAGGGCGGAGCGCATGATCGCGCCGGCATTGTGCGGATCGGTAACCTGATCGAGGATAACGAGCGGACGGCCGTCTTCCGCATCGGCCAGCAGATCTTCGATCGCGATATCGGGCAGCGGTTCGACTTCGATCACCAGTCCCTGATGCGGTGCGTCCTGCGGTACCAGTCGGCCGAGATCGGCGACGCCGGCCATTTCGACCTGTAGATCAGATGGAATCTCGATGCCCGCAATACCCTCTTGCGTCGCCCATAATCTGCGGACGGAGCGCGCCGGATTGTCGAGCGCGGCAAGTACGGCATGCCGTCCCCAGAAGCGCGGTGCGCGGCTGTCGCGCTGTTTTGCCTTGCGTCTCTTCGCCATGGCCTTGTGCTTTCTATCAACCGGCGTTGACAGGCAAGCGGTGTTTCGCCATTGAGCCGCCCTTCGCCGCGCTTTCGTCGCTCCGTGACATGGCGCGCCGCGATCCCGATGGACGGGTGGCCGAGTGGTTAAAGGCAGCAGACTGTAAATCTGCCCGCGCAAGCGTACGCTGGTTCGAATCCAGCCCCGTCCACCAATTTTTCGGCCTTCAGAGCCCGTCCGGGGGACGGGTGGCCGAAAAATTCCGAGCAGCTATGCTGCGAGGTCAGGACAAGGTCCGACGGACGATTTCCCCGACTATCCATCTGCACCGGCGAGCGGCACCCGCCATCTGCGATTTGACGAAATGCGCCCAATCGCCCACCTTACGTTTGCGTAAGGGGAGAGTGTCGATGAAAGTCACCGCGAACGGGCTCGAGATCGAAGTCGAGGATCATGGCAATCCGGACGATCCGCCGCTGCTGCTGATCATGGGCTTTACGGGTCAGCTATCGCTCTGGCCCGACGCGTTCGTCGACGAACTGGTCGCGCGCGGCTTCCGGGTAATCCGGTATGACAATCGCGATATCGGGCTCTCGCACAAGTTCGACGGCGTCAAGGCGTCCAATCCGATCTGGCACATGCTCGTCAAGCGCTTCCTGCCGAACCGCCGGATGGCCCCGTACCGGCTCGAAGACATGGCCGCGGATGCGGCCGGGGTGCTCGACGCGCTGGGCATCGAGCGTGCGCATGTGCTGGGCGTCTCGATGGGCGGCATGATATCGCAGATCATGGCGGCAGAGTATCCGGACCGGCTGCTCTCGCTGATGCCGGTAATGACTTCGACCAACGCGCCGGGCCTGCCAGGCCCGGATGCGGAGGTCCGCAAGATTCTGTTCCAGGCGGTGCGCAACCGGCCGGAAACCGAGGAGGAAGCGGTTGCCGCCGGCATGCGATTCTTCACAGCGATCGGATCGCCGGGCGGCGAGGAACGGCGGGCCGAGATCGAGGAGCTGATCCGCAGGAATGTCGCGCGCAGCTTCTATCCCGAGGGCGCCTCCCGGCAGATGGCGGCGATTATCGATACGGGCAATCTGCGCCCCTGGGCCCGGCGTGTCCAGGCGGATACCCTGGTGATCCATGGCGAGGCCGACCCGCTCATTCTCCATCCGTGCGGCAAGGATGTCGCCGATACTATCGACGGTGCACGGTTCGAACTCGTCCAGGGCATGGGCCATGATCTGCCTCAGGAAAAACATGGCCTGCTGGCCGATATGGTCGCGGGACACAGCCTGGGACGGTGACGCCCTATTCGGGACGATAGGCGCGCAAAAACATGCGGACTCCGTGACGCACATGTTTCTTGATCTGGGCGGGGTTCGGCGTATCGGCAACGCCGAAGCGTATCTCCATATCTTTAAAGCCCTTCCATAGCGACAGCAGGTCCTCGGCGGCGGCCCCGGGGTTCCTGACCGTCAGATCGCCGCGTTTATGGGCTTCGGCCAGGATAGTCGTAAGCTCGCGGCGCATCGTTCCCGGGCCTGCATCGAAAAAGCGTTGAGCGGCTTCCGTATGCCGCTCTCTTTCGATGACGAGCATGGAATCGAAATGGAAATGGCTCTCGTCGAAGAGAAAGCTCATCAGTGTGAAACCGAAATTGACCAGCTTGACCTCCAGCGTCGCGGCATCGCGGTTGGCCTCGCAGATCGTGTCCGTCATATGGAGCGCCTGACGGCGAACCAGCGCCTCCAGCAGGCCCGTCTTGTCGCCGAAGCGCTTGTAGACGGTGACTTTCGAAACCCCGGCCTGCTCGGCGATCCGCTCGATCGACGCGGCGGCGTAGCCCTGGCCGAAAAACGCGTCCCGCGCCGCGTCGATAATCGCTTCGGTCTTGCGTTCATCGGTCGGCCGGCCCGCGCGGGGCGATGCGGCGATGTGGGTGTCATCCTGACTCATTGCTGACAGCCTTGCACATGTGATGGCCTATCGTCACCTCCAATCCAGTTGCACTATAATACTAAACGTTGACGTTCACAAATAAGCTGGTCATAGAGTCGATCATGGATCGCGCCTGATTCTTTCACGAAATCAGGCGGTCAACTGCAAGGGACGCGCATGAGCTGGATCGCTTTGAAAATGCTGACCGGAGACCGGGTGAAGTTCATCGGCCTGCTGTTCGGCGTCGCCTTTTCGACCCTGCTGATCACCCAGCAGCTCACCATCTTCGTCAATCTGCTGATGCGCGGCGGCAATTCGGTGCTGGAAGTCACGACCGCCGATGTCTGGGTCATGGACCCGGCGAGCCGCACGGTGGATGTCCATATCCCGATGCCGGCGACCGCGCTCGATCGGGTCAGGGGCGTGAACGGCATCGCCTATGCCTCGCCCATGCTGACCGCGACGGCCGTGCTGCGCACGCCGGACGGCGATCTGGAATCGGTAACCGTGATCGGCGTCGACGATGCGACGCTGATCGGCCTGCCGCGCGACATGTACGAAGGCGATCGCGAGGCACTGTTCGAACCCGATGCCGTCTTCCTCGACGATACCGGATCGCGCCGTCTGTTCGAGCCAGGCAGTCAGATGATCGACACGCGGCTCGAGCTGAACGACCGGCGGGCCGTGGTGCGCGGGATCGCCGATGTAACGCCGACCTTCACCTCGCTGGTGATGCTCTACACCCGCTATTCCAACGCGCTGCGCTATGTGCCGGGCACGCGCAACCGGATGTCCTTCGTGCTGGTCCGTGCTGCCGAGGGCGTCGATCCGGCGGTGCTGGCCGACCGCATCGAGGCGCAGACCGGCTACAAGGCGGAAACCCGGGAGCAGTTCAACCGGGCCGGGGTCGATTTCATCATCGAGAATACCGGCATCCCGGTGAATTTCGGGATTACCGTGGCACTCGGCTTCATCGTCGGCGTCGCGATTGTCGGATTGACCTTCAGCCTGTTCATCCGCGACAATATCAAGCAATTCGGTGCGCTGAAGGCCATCGGCGTCACCAACCGCAAGATCCGCGGCATGGTTTTCACCCAAGCGGCCTTTGTCGGGATGATCGGCTATGGGCTGGGCTTGCTGGCGGCCGAGCTGTTCTTCGTGACCACCGAGCCCATCGATACCTTCAAGGGTTTCTTCATGCCCTGGCAGATTCCGGTGATCGCGCTGGTGGCGGTTGCGGTGATGCTGTTGCTGACCGGTTATCTGGCGCTGCGCAACGTCCTCAAGACGGAGCCGGCCGAGGTGTTCCGATGAGTGTCGGGATCGCGATCGAGAATATCGTCAAGGAGTTTCCGATCGGCAGCAGCGATACGATCCGGGTGCTGCACGGCATCGATCTGGAGATCAAAACCGGCGAGCTCACCTATCTGATCGGCGAGTCCGGTTCGGGCAAGACGACGTTGATCTCGATCATCGCCGGCATTCTCTATCCAACCGAGGGCCGGGTGAATGTCTTCGGCACCGATATCTACGACCTCACCGATACCGAACTCGTCAATTTCCGGCTCGCCAATATCGGTTTCATCTTCCAGCAATATAATTTGCTGCCGACGCTGACCGCGGCGGAGAACGCCGCCGTTCCGCTGTTCGCCAATGGCGTCGATCGCGACGAAGGTGTTGATCGCGGCTGCGAGATACTCGACGCGCTCAACATTCGCGACCAGGCCGAAAAGCTGCCGCGTCAGCTGTCGGGCGGCCAGCAGCAGCGGGTCGCGATCGCCCGCGCCCTGATCCACGAACCGCGCCTTGTCGTCTGCGATGAGCCCACCGCCGCGCTCGATGCGGGATCGGGCCGCCGGGTCATGGATCTGCTGCGCGAAGTCGCACTGGTGCCCGACCGCGCCGTCATCATCGTCACCCATGACAACCGCGTCTTCGATCTGGCCGACCGGATCATCGAGATCGAGGACGGCCGCATCACCCATGACGGGAAGGACCTGCCCGATGGCCATTAATCCCTTGCCCCCAACCGGCCTCTGCCCCCGAACCGGAGAATCCGCGCCATGAAAAATCTCAGCTTCTCGCGTCAGATACTCCCGATCCTCGCGGTCGCCGGCATCGTCGTTGCCGCGATCCTGATCTTTGTGAGCCTGCCGAACCGGTCGCTGAGCGAACCGGCGACGGAGCCGCCCCGCTCTCCCGCAGCGCAGGGCGAAACCGGATCGGTGGCCGGCACCGGCGTCATCGAACCGTCGAGCGAAGAGATCGATATCGGCAGCCATGTCTCGGGCGTGGTCGACCGGGTCTATGTCGCGCCCGGCGATCTTGTGACCCGGGGCCAGCCGCTATTCCGCATCGATACGCGCACTATCGCCGCGCAGGTCAACGAAGCGCGGGCGCGGGTCGCCCGCTTGCAACAGAGCGTTGCCTCGGCGCGAACCTCGCTACGCGTCGCCGATGAGCAGCTTGCGCTCTATTCCGGCGTCGAGGATCAGCGGGCGATATCCGAGCAGGAAGTGATCGAACGGCGCGGCGTTCGCGATACCGCGCGGGCCCAGCTTTCGGTCGCCCGCGCGCAGTATCAGGAAGCGCAGGCCGCGCTGGCCCGGGCGCGCACCGAGCTGGCCCGCCATACCGTGCGCGCCCCGCAAACCGCCACCGTGCTCCAGCTCAACGTCCGCACCGGCGAATTCGCCAGTGCCGGGCCGGGCATGGGCGGCAACAGCGATCCGTTGATCGTTATGGGCGTTACCGAGCCGCTCTATGTCCGAGTCAGCATCGACGAGAATGAGATCGAGCGGCTCGACATCGGCGCGCCCGCGATCGTGTCGGCGCGCGGCGATGCGGGCCGGCAGGTCGAGGCCCGTTATGTGCGGACCGAGCCGCTGGTCGTGCCCAAAACCTCGTTGACCAACGCGGCGACCGAGCTCGTCGATGTCCGCGTCCTCGAACTGCTCTATGCGCTGCCGGCCGAGGGCCATTCGATGTTCGTCGGTCAGCAGGTCGATGCGTTTGTGCCCGCGCAGGGCCGGGACGGCGGCGAATGACCGCTAGCGCCATTCGAAACCCACTTACCCTGAGCTTGTCGAAGGGTCGTTCTTCCTTTTCCGAGGCCAACGAAAAGGGCAGGGGGTGGCCTTCGGCCGCCTGCGGCTCGACAGGCTCAGCCCGAACGGTTTTTTTGTCAACTGTCCTGTTTTTGGGATTGTCCGCCTGCGCCACCTATCAAGATGCCCGTTCTCCGTCCGAAGTGACGGTTCCGGATCGGTTCGCGTTCGTCGCCGGCGAGGTCGATGAAAGCATCGATGCCGCCGCGCTGCTGCCCTTCGAGGATCCGGCTTATGGCGCTTTGTTGAACCGGGCGATGACCGGCGCGCCGGATCTGCAGGCGGCGCTCGCGCGGATCGATGCGGCGCGGGCCGGAGCGCGGGGGGCAGGGGCCGAGCGGCTTCCCAATGTCACCGCAAGCGGTTCGGTGGCTCGCGAGCGGACGAGCGCCGCCGCCTTCGGCGGACTGCCGGCCAACATCCCCTTCGACACGGACCGCACGATCTACACCGCGTCGATCGATGCGGGCTGGGATCTCGATATCTTCGGCCGGTTGCGCGCATCCGAGCGCGCCGCACTGGCGCGGCTCGACGCGGCGCGGGCCGATGCGGCCGCCGTCCGGATCGCGCTGGCGACGGATATCGCCCGCGCCGTGATCGCCTATCGCGCCGCGGAAGCGCGCCTCGCCGTGATTGAGCGGGATCTTGCCGAGGCCCGCGATCTCGTCCGCCTAACCGGGGTTCGCTCGCGGGCGGGCATCGTGCCGGGTTTCGATCTGGTCCGCGCTCAATCGCTCGAAGCCGATGCTTTGGCGCGGCGTGGCCCGGTGGAGATCGACCGGGTGACCGCGCTGGCGACCCTCGCGACGCTCACCGCGCAACCGGTGGCGGATATCTCGCAAACGCTGGATGCCGTGCCGCAGGATCGCGACGCGCTGGCGGTGCGTTCCGCCTTGCCGCCACTCGCGGTGCCGTCGATACTCCTCCGCCAGCGGCCCGATGTCGTGGCCGCGGAAAATCGGCTGGCCGCCGCCGATGCCGAAATCGCCGCCGCCGCCGCGGCCCAGTTTCCCAGCTTTTCGATCAGCGGTGTGATCGGTCTGATCTCGCTTGCTTTCGGCGATCTGTTTACCGACGACGCGGTCATCGGATCGTTGGGTGCGGCCGTGTCCGGGCCGCTGCTCGATTTCGGGCGCACGGCGGCGCAGATCGATCAGCGCGAGGCCGAAGCCGCCGAAGCCTTCGCCGATTATCGCCGCCGGGTGTTCGTGGCGCTGGGCGATGTGGAACGCTCGATGGGCTCCATCGCCGCCGCCGACAGCCGCGCCGAGGCGCTCGAACGCCAGCTGGTTTTCGACAATGACAATGTCGGGCTTGCCGCCATCCGCTATCGCCGCGGCCTGGCCGACTTCCTGACCGTGATCGACGCGCAGCGCGCCGCCAACGCCACGCGCAGTATCGAGATATTGGCCCGCGCCGATCGGGCGCTGCAGCGCGTAGCGCTGTTCCAGGCGATCGGCGATGTCGATGCCCTGCCGGATGTCGGCGTCGACCGGGATATTGCATCCGGCGCGCCAAGCGACTAACCCCGCGTCGCGCTTGATTTCGCGGGTATAGCTCAATGGTAGAGCACTAGCCTTCCAAGCTTGTGATGCGGGTTCGATTCCCGCTACCCGCTCCAATCTTGCCCCGACCGGCTGGGGTGCGATCTTCATCTTTAAATTACCATTTTTCCATAGATTTGCGCCCTATGAACGCGCATCGCGACATCGAGCGCCCCGCTGCGGCGGCCGGCGCGGATCCGCGGCCGCCCTCGGCGGTCTCCAGCGGTGTGGGTTTCGTCGGCCTGGCGGGCCTGTTCGCGGCGATTATCGTCGGCCGGATGACCGGCGCCAACGGTCCGGTATCCGCGATGATCGCGGTGGTCATGTGTGGCGTACCCATGGTGCTCTGGACGATCTTCGTCGACAAGGCGTGGAAGAACGAGACGACCGGGCTCGATTGGGACCGCCCGCCGACGCCGCATGACGAAACGCGCGAGATCAGCATCGCCAAGCTCGCCGGGCTCTGGGCGACCTGGGCGATCATCGCGGCGGTCTATTGCATCGCCCGCTGGTACTGGGACGGGCAGTATCTGTTCGCGATGCGGATGCTGGCCTGGGCCGCGCCGGTCATGTTCATCGTCTCGATCCCCTACATCTTCTGGATCGATCGGCGGCTGAAGGAGCCGAAGGACGGTTGCTACATGTTCGGCGCCTGGTTGACGAACATCGGGCTGGCGGGCGAGCGCGCCGATTTCGATCGCGAAAAGGTGATCGAACATTTCCGCAGCTGGGCGGTGAAGGGGTTCTTCACCGCCTTCATGATCTCGATCGTTCCGGGCAACTGGTTCGAGGTGCTGCGCTGGACGACCGACGAGATCGTCTCCGATCCCGTGGCGCTGAGCCGTTTCCTGATCGCACTGCTCTTTCTGGTGGACGTCGCCTTCGCGACCGTCGGCTATGTGCTCACGCTCCGCCCGCTGGACTCCCATATCCGCTCGGCCAATCCCTATACGCAGGGCTGGGTTGCGGCACTGATCTGCTATCCGCCCTTCATCCTGATGGGCGCGGGCGGCCCGCTCGACTATAGCCAGAATACGGCGGACTGGACGCATTGGCTGGCAGACTGGCCGGTCGCGCTGGCGATCGTCGGCGCGATCCTCGTCCTGCTGACTGCGATCTACAGCTGGGCGACGGTCGCCTTCGGCATCCGCTTTTCCAATCTCACCCATCGCGGCATCCTGACCCACGGGCCCTATCGCTGGACGCGCCATCCGGCCTATCTGGCGAAGAACACATTCTGGTGGCTGCTGACGATGCCGTTCATCGTGACGAGCGGCAGTCCGGTGGACATGATCCGCAACACCGCGATCCTCGCGCTCGTCAGCGGCGTCTATTACTGGCGCGCCAAGACCGAAGAAAAGCATCTGATGGCCGATCCGGCGTACCGGGAATATTATGCCTGGATGGAACGCAACGCGCCGGTGCCGCGCTTCTTCGCCTGGGTGACGGGGCGCAAGAGCAAACCGGGCGTGATGGTGCCGGCCGAGTAGGGCAGGATATACTCTGCTAGCCAAGGCAAAAAATCCGCTCCTGACTGGGATGTGAACATCTGATCGTTTCGACGGATGGGCAATGTGAGCCGTTGCTGCAATGACTGGTATCGGCGAGCAACTTTGAAAGGGTTGCGACCCGGCGTTGCTCGGCTTTCCCATTGACCTTTTCAACCCAGGTGGCAATGAAGATGTTATGAAACACCATATCATTGGCGCTCGTGCGCTCAACCCCGTCCTTTCGTCTGTTTGCGCATTGGCCCTGCTGGCTGGCGGTGCGACCATCTCTCATGCGGCGCAGCCAGTTTCTTCGCAGGAACAGGCTTCTGCCGCTGGGATCCCGGAAGGCACAGGCTATTTCGCTTCCAACAGTTCATTGCCCTTCATGGCGCCCGACTTCACCCAGATTTCCGAAGACGATTACCTTCCCGCTTTCGAGCAGGGTATGGCGATCCATAACGCAGAAGTGCAGGCCATCATCGATAATCCGGCAGAGCCGACTTTTGAAAACACGATCGTTGCGCTGGAGCGAAGCGGGCGCATGCTCAGCCGGGTTAGTCGCGTGTTTTTTGCGCTGACCAGTGCCAACACCACCGACCGGTTGGATGAGATCAATACAGAGATCGGCCCGCAGCTTTCGGATCACTATACCGGTATCGACCTCAACCCCGAATTGTTCGCACGCGTGAGCGCGGTCTACGAACAGCGCGACACGCTGGACCTGTCGGTCGAACGCGCAAGGCTGCTCGAAAACACCTATACCGGCATGGTTCATGCCGGCGCGGAATTGACAGAGGCCGAGCGGGAACGCGTCATGGCGATCAACAGCCAGATCAGCGCATTGACCACGCAATTCAGCCAGACGGTGCGTGCCGCGACCAACCAGCAGCCGTTGATCGTGGATACGCGGGAAGAGCTTGCCGGTCTTTCGGAAAGCGAAATCAACGCCGCGGCAGCCGCCGCGACCGAGATGGGGATGGACGGCAGATATGCGCTCGTCCTTCAGAATACGACGCAGCAGCCGCTGATCCCAAAACTCGAAAATCGCGAGATACGCGAACGCTTCCTCGATCTGAGCCTGCACCGATCCGACGGGACCAACCCCGAATATGACACGCGCATGCTCGTCGCGCAGATTTCGGCGTTGCGGGCGGAAAAGGCCGCGCTATTCGGCGAGCCGAACTGGGCGAGCTATATCATGTACCGCAACATGGCGGACGAGCCGCAGCTCGCGCTCGATTTTATGGAGCAGATGGTTCCCGCGCTTGCCGCAACGCAAAGGCGTGAAGCGGAGATTCTCAATGCCGAAATCGCCGAAGACGGCGGGGGTTTCACGGTGCAGCCGCATGACTGGTACCGCTTTGCCAACCAGGTTCGCGAAGAACGCTTCCAATATAGCGAAGACGAGGTGACCGAGTATCTCCAACTCGAAAGAGTGCTGGAGGACGGTGTCTTCCACATGGCGAACGCGCTTTACGGCCTCACCTTCGAGCGGCGTACCGATATTCCGACCTATCACGAGGATGTCTGGGTCTATACGATCCGCGAAGAGGACGGCACGGAGCTCGCGCTGTTCTATTTCGATCCGTTCCAGCGGGCGTCCAAGCGCGGCGGGGCGTGGATGGGCAGCTTTGTCTCCCAGTCTTACCTGCTCGACCAGCGCCCGGTCATCTACAATGTCCTCAATATCCCCAAGGCTAATGAGGGCGAGACGCAGCTTGTCAGTTTCTATTGGGTGAACACGATCTTCCACGAGTTCGGCCATGCCCTGCATGGCATGTTCGCCGAACAGGAATTCGCCAGCCTTGCAGGCACGGCGACACCGCGCGATTTCGTGGAGTATCCGGCGCAGGTTCATGAAATGTGGCGGGAGCACCCCCAGGTCCTGCAAAACTACACGGCCCATGTCGAAACGGGCGAGCCCATGCCGATGGAGCTGTTCGAGCGCATCCAGGCGGCCTCACGCTGGAACCAGGGATATGATTTCGGCGAGGTTATGGAAGCCGCGCTGCTCGACATGCGCTGGCATTCGCTGTCCGCCGAGGAAGCGGCCGAGATCGACACGCCCGAGGAGGTCATCGCCTTCGAGCAGGGGGCCCTATCCGAACTGGGCCTTGAGGTCGAGTTGGTGCCGCCGCGCTATTACAGCACCTATTTCAACCACATCTTCTCCAGCCCGTCCGGCTATTCGGCTGGCTATTACAGCTATCTGTGGACGCAGATGCTGGACCATGACAGCCGCGATTACATTATCCAGAATGGCGGCCTGACGCGGGCCAATGGCACCCGGCTTCGCGAAACCGTGCTCAGCCGGGGCGGGACGATGGATTATCACGAGGTCTATCGCAATTTTGCGGAGCGCGATCCGGATGTGCGGTACATGCTTGAATATCTCGGTCTCGTTCCGGAAGAAGCGGAGGCCGATGACCAAGCGTCGGATTAGATAGCTCGGTCGGTTTGCAGCGCTCTGTAGTTTAGAGCGCCTCTGAAGTTCGGTTACTGCCGTGAGGATCCCGGCTCCCCCAACAGGCGTTCTGTGCCCCGCGATCTTGTGGAATCGAACTTGGACGCGGTTTCCAATTCCGGATAGGGTCGCCGCGAAGCAAGGTGGAACTGGATAGTGGACGGATCGCAGGCAATGCGCGTAACCGATGGCGTATCGAATAGTTGTCCGATCGATGCAGCGCGCGATATCCTTGCGACGCTGATCGCTTTCGACACCACGTCGCGGAACAGCAATCTGGAGATGATCGCGTGGATCGAAGAGTATCTCGCGCATCATGACATCCGCGCCACGCGCGTGACCGATGCGGACGCTCCCAAGGCCAGCCTGTACGCGACGATCGGCCCGCCGGTCGACGGGGGCGTCATCCTCTCCGGCCATAGCGATGTCGTGCCGGTCGACGGGCAGGATTGGGACAGCGATCCCTGGACGGTGACTGAGCGCAACGGCCGCCTGCACGGACGCGGCACCTGCGATATGAAGGGCTTTATCGCGCTCGCCCTGGCGGCGGTGCCGATGTTCAAACACGGCAGGCGCCCTGTGCATCTGGCGATCAGCTATGACGAGGAAATCGGGTGCAAGGGCGCGCCCGCGCTGATCGCCGAGATCGCGGATCGGCTGCCCGCGCCCCGCCTCGCCATTGTCGGCGAACCATCGATGATGACGATCGTCAACGGCCATAAGGGCATTTGCGTCTACAGCATCGACGTCTGGGGCCATGAAGCGCACAGCTCGCAGACCCATCTCGGCGTGTCGGCCAATATGGTGGCGATCGATCTCATGTACGATTTGGCCGAGCTCGCCCGCCAGCTGGAGGCGTCGGGTGATCCCGAAAACGGGTTCGATCCACCGCATGCGACGCTGACCATCGGGCAGATGCGGGGCGGCACGGCGGACAATATCCTCGCCCGCCACGCCCGTTTCCATTTCGACCTGCGCTGCCCGCCGGGCGAGGATGCGAACAGCCTGTTGGCGCCCTTCGCCGAAAAATGCCGGACGCTGGATGCGCGGCTGAAAGAGGCATTCCCGGATACGGGCGTCACGATGACCGAACTCGCCAACGCCCCACCGATGACGCCGAGCGGCAGCGCCGATGCAGAGGCGTTCGTGCGCAAGCTGACCGGCGACAACCGGCCCGCGGGCGCCGTCGCCTATGCTGCGGAGGGCGGGCAGTTCCAGCAGGCCGGTTTCCCGACCGTGATCTGCGGGCCGGGGTCCATAGAGCAGGCGCATCAGCCCAATGAATATATATCGGTGGACCAGTTCGAGCGCGGTGCCGGCTTCATGCTGCGACTGGCCGAGGAACTGAAAGGGTGAGCGTCTCCTAGCCATTGCGCCAAAGAGATGCTTGCTCGCACTATCCACAATCCACTCCACATGTATAAAAGGACTGATATTCTTAGACCAAGCCCCCCGGCCCAAAGGGTCGCCGCAGATACATATCCAGGAGAGTTTCATGATCCGTTTGCTTGCCGCCGCCAGTGCCATCGCGCTTGCCACTTCTGTCCCCGCCGCCGCACAGGACTTCTCGGTCGAGCGCATGGACCAGCATATCCGCACCTTGTCGGACGATTGGTTCGAAGGCCGCGCGCCGGGCACGCCGGGCGAGGATAAGACGGTCGCCTATCTGTCGGGCGCTTTTGCCAGCGCCGGGCTCCAGCCGGGCGGCGACCTGCGCGAAGACGGGTCGCGCGCCTGGACGCAGGACGTGATCCTCAATCGATCGACCATGACCCAGCCGCCGCAGCTCTCCATCACGATCGGCGGCGAAGAGGTCGCCATGGTCCAGGATCAGGATCTCGCCGTACGCTCGCCCGTCAACGGCATGGCGCGGGTCGAACTCGACGACGTGCCGCTGGTCTTCGCCGGATATGGCACCCATGCGCCCGAGCGCGACTGGTCCGACTTCGGCGATGTCGATGTCGCGGGCAAGGTCATCGTGGTTCTCGTCAACGATCCCGATTTCGCAGGCGGCGAGGGTGATTTCGGCGGCCAGGCGATGACCTATTACGGGCGCTGGACGTACAAGTATGAGGAAGCCGCGCGGCGCGGCGCGGCGGGCGTGCTGGTCGTTCATGAGACCGAACCGGCCAGCTATCCCTGGGGTGTGATCTCCAACGGTAACGATGTGACCCTGGATATCGTCCGCGACGATCCTGCCGCCGCGCATTCCGCGCTGCAGGGCTGGATGCATGTCGATGTGGCCACCCGTCTGTTCGAGGCGGCGGGCATGAGCCTTGAAGAGGCGAGAGCCATGGCGCAGCGCCGCGATTTCCAGCCGATCGATCTGGGCGCGACCATCGATGCGACATTGGTTGCCGAAAGCGAGCAGATCGCCGCCATGAATGTCGTCGGCATTCTCCCCGGCAGCGCGCGTCCCGACGAACATATCCTATTCACCGGCCATCACGATCATCTCGGTGTGGGCGAGCCCGACGAGACGGGCGATACCATCTATAATGGCGCGATCGACAATGCGACGGGAATGGCCTTTATGATCGAGATGGGCCGCGCCTTTGTGCAGAATGGCGGGACCGAACGCAGCCTCGTCTTCCTGGCCGTCGCGGCAGAAGAAAGCGGGTTGTTGGGCGCCAAATATTATGCCGCCAATCCGCTCTACCCGCTCGAGACCACGGTGGGCGTGCTCAATGTGGACGGGCCCGGCGTCCATGGCCCGACCCGCGATTTCACGATTTCGGGCAGCGCGCGGCTCGGCCTGCTCGATATATTGACCGAGGAAGCGGCGGCGCGTGGGCGCAGCTACAGCCCCGATCCCAATCCCGCGGCGGGCAGCTTTTTCCGCTCCGACCATTTTGCTTTTGCGCAGGTCGGCGTGCCGGCCGTCAGTTTCGGCTCGGGTCGCGATCTGGTCGAAGGCGGGACCGAGCGCGCGGCGGAGATCGCCGCGGCCTATGCGGCCGAGGACTATCACCAGCAAAGCGACGAATGGTCGCCCGATTGGGACTTGACCGGCATCGTGAACGACGCCCAGTTGATCTACGGTGTCGCCGAACGGCTCGGCAACGGTACGGATTGGCCCAACTGGTCGGAAGACAGCGAATTTCGGGCCCTGCGCGACGCCAGCGCGGACGCGCGGGACTAACGGTATCTGAAAAATGCTGTGCTAGGTCCCCAAGGGAACAATCGCCCGGCGCGGAATTCATGCAGTGTTTGGCGGAAGAGTTGAAACGGTGATTTTCGGAGCCCCAAAGCGGACGCTAGTAGCGACGCGGGTTGGGACTAAATTCGACCTCTTTCCAGTCATTTGTCGCAATCGCGACTGATGTCCGCTTCGAGCCCCATTTCTCCGCCATTCTGCGCCACAGCGAACGCGCTCTCTAGAAACTCGACCTTGATATTAGTCGTCAATCATATTAGGATAAACTTATATAATTGGCGACGGCGAGGATGAAAAGATGGACGTTGACGAAATTCTAGGTGCATCCTTTCGGGAGGTTGTAAGCGGTGAACGCGACGGAAGCCGGACGCACATCGTTCGTGTAAGTCGCAGTTACCCAACAACGCCGGCCGATTTATGGAGCGCATTGACGGATAAGGAGCGCGTCCGGCGCTGGTTCGCGAATGTAACCGGCGATTTCCAACAAGGCGGGCGCTTCTCAATCGAAGGTAATGCTGACGGTGAAATCGTCGCCTGCGAACCGCCCAGACTTTTGGCTCTCACATGGGAGTTTGGCGGTAACACCAGTTGGGTCAGTGTCACAATCGAAGAGTCAGGCGAAGGCTCACTTCTGACGCTCGCCCATGAACACCCCACAGACCATGAAAGCCAAGCGCATTGGGATCAGTATGGCCCCGGTGCGACCGGCATAGGGTGGGAACTGGCAATGCTGGGCTTGGACATGCATGTATCCAGCGACGGCGCATCGACCATCGAGGCGGGAGCAGCCTGGGCCGAGAGCGCGACGGGCAAGGAAACACTGCGTGGATGGGCCGAAGCATGGGGCAAGGTTCACGCGGAAACCGGAACAGACGCGCAGATCGCAATGGAAACCGCAGAACGCACCGCCGCATTCTACACCGGCGAGGAACAATGAACGCCTTCGATGTGCTGTCCGACCCCGTACGCAGGCGAACTCTAGAGCTGATTTCACAAAGGGAATGTGCGTCAGGCGAAATCGTCAAAGTCGTTGAGGCCGAGTTTGGCATTTCTCAATCCGCGGTCTCACAACATCTTCGCATCTTGCGCGATGCCGGATTTGCGACAGTGCGGAGAGACGGTGCAAGACGCTGTTACGAAATCGATCCTGCAGGATTTGACGAGTTGGACGCATGGTTGGATCGGCTTCGCCGCTTCTGGGCACTAAAACTGGAGGCTCTGGCCACGGAGATCGAACGCGGCAAGCGATCTGACAAAAGCACTTAGCCGACTTTCATCTTGGCTTTGGGAGCGGCAGCTTTGTCTGCGAAAGCCGATATCGAGAGTGCCAAACTCAAATGCCTCCTCCCCACCCAATGGTTGACTTTGCCCGGACGTCGACTTGGGCAATGCAAAACGGATTGATGGTTTTGTAAGAAACAGGATGGCGCGATAGCCCACAGATTGCCAGATACTATTCTGTGTCCTACAGATACAAACCTGTGATATCCTGTTGAAAGTGGTCCAACTGCAGGCCCTTGGAACACGATCAAGGCAGGCTCTTTGACTCCGTCGATCTGGTGACAGGTGCGTCCAGTTGGACACGCTTACCCTGCTTTCGTTGCAAAAAGGACGGAGACTTTTTCGCACTTGCCCCTGAGACTTTCGTGACTTTTGGAAGAGTATTGCGTGCATTCCGAAGGCCGTTTGTGTGTCCAGTTCGTCAACTTATTCAGGGGTGCCGTGTTTTTTCTGAACGGATGTGCCGATTACCCCCGACCTGTGTCAACCAGTGTCAACCGGACTATCGGCCTGCGCCGTCATTGCGAGGAGCCCTTCGGCTGGTTGGCAAAGCCAGCCGCTCAGGATGAACTGCGCGACGCGGCAATCCAGAGCCGCACGCGCCGCCACTAGCCGCTCTGGATTGCTTCACCCGGCGCTAGGTCGGGCTCGCAATGACGGTGTGGGCAATGGAAGGCTTTGCGCCGCCTAAAAACTCTCTTCCGCATAGACGCGCGTCACGTCGCCGGCCCATGCGCCGTGATAGCGCTCCAGCAGGCTTTCGGCGGGCGTTTTGCCGCTGGCGACGATCTCGCGCAGCGGGTCGAGGAAGCCGCTTTCATTGTCGCCGCTGCCGTTCAAACGGCTGCGCGCGCTGAGGCCCGCGGTCGCGATGTCGAGGATTTCGGGGGCGATATCGCCGAGCGTGCGGCCGCCCGGCACCGGCGCCTTGAGGCCGAGCTTCGGGACGCTGTCGCGGAGCGTCTCGCGTTCCTCGAGCGACCATGGCTTCACCATATCCCAAGCCGCATCGAGCGCCGTCTGATCGTAGAGCAGCCCGACCCACAGGGCGGGGAGGGCGCAGATCCGGTTCCACGGGCCGCCGTCCGCCCCGCGCATCTCGAGAAAGCTTTTGAGGCGGACTTCGGGGAAGATCGTCGAGAGATGGTCGTTCCAGTCGTCGAGCGTCGGCTTTTCGCCGGGCAGGATCGGCAGTTCGCCGTTGAGGAAATCGCGGAAGCTGAGGCCGGACGCGTCGAGATAGTCGCCGTCGCGATAGGCGAAATACATCGGTACATCGAGCGCATAGTCGCAGTAGCGCTCGTAACCGAACCCGTCCTCGAACACGAAGGGCAGCATGCCCGTCCGGTCCGGATCGGTGTCCGACCAGATGTGGCTGCGGAAGGAGAGGAAGCCGTTGGGCTTGCCCTCGGTGAAGGGTGAATTGGCGAAGAGCGCGGTGGCGAGCGGCTGGAGCGCCAGGCCGACGCGGAACTTGCGGGCCATGTCCGCCTCGCTGGAATAGTCGAGATTGGTCTGGATGGTGCAGGTGCGCAGCATCATGTCGAGGCCGAGATCGCCCTTTTTGGGCATGTAGTTCAGCATGATGCCGTAGCGGCCCTTGGGCATGATCGGCAGCTGGCTCCGTGTCTTGTCCGGCCACATGCCGAGGCCGAGAAAGCCCTTGCCGGTTTGCGCGCCGATCGCCTTGACCTGCTCCAGATGCCGCCCGGTCTCTGCGCAGGTTTCGTGCAGATTGTCGAGCGCGGCGCCGGATAGCTCCAATTGCCCGGCCGGTTCGAGGCTGACCGTGCCGTCCGCGCCGCGCATCGCGATGACCTTGCCCTTCTCCTCGATCGGCTCCCAGCCGAACTCGGTCAGCGCGAGGAGAAGGTCCCTTATGCCGCCGGGTTCGTCATAGGCGGGGGCGTGGAAATCGGTGCTGCAATAGACGAATTTCTCATGCTCGGTGCCGATCAGCCATTGATCCGCCGGCTTCTCGCCCCCGGCAAAGACTTCGAGCAGTTGCTGGCGATCTTCGATAATCGGCGCGTTGCTTTTTGAAACCGTCTTTGTGCTCATGAACCGCCCATAACCGCCTTTCGTCGATTGCGCCAGCAAGCAGGGCTATCCATGGCGCAAGAAATCGCGTGCGCCCGAAACGCTAGTCGACGGTCGCGCGGAAGGTCAAAGCGATGCTCGTACCGCTCGGCAGCGTGGCGGCGTTCGCGTTGATTGTGCCGCCGCTGAAAGAAGCGCCGACCGGATCGTTTTCGTCCGCGCCGGTGGCGTTGTCGTCTTCGGCGGTCGTGGCGGTGCCGCAGCTGCCGCCGGAGAATATGGTGCCCGCCGAATAGGTCAGCGTGGCCGGGAGCGTGTCGGTTACCCCGATCGTCGTGGCGTCGGCCGGGCCGTTATTGTTGATCGTGATGCAATAGCTGATCACGGCACCCGGTATCGCATAGGGGTCCGTCGCACCGTTGACCGGATCGCTGACGATCGAGCTGATCTTGGTGACGCTGATATCGGCGTCCGCCACATCGAAACTGCTATCGTCGATGTTCCAGAAATTGGCTTCGGTTTCGACGATCGGCTGGCCGGGGCGCCGCGCGAGGCCGTTTTGCGCGCCGATCGTACTGGCGCTCGCATCCCGGGCGAAGACCCGGATCGTCCAGCCGGTGCCGGACGGGGTGCTCAGGGGAACAATATAGGTCGGTTCGCTGCCGATACTGTTGTCGTTGGTCCAGATGCCGTCATTGGCGACCGCATCGCCATGAGTCCCGTCGTCGAAGAGCTGAATGCCCGATGCGACGAGCGTGCCGCTATCGTCATAGACATTGGCGGTAACCGGCAAGGTAGCCGCCGTGGGCGCCGCATCGACTTGCGCGGTGATCGTCAGCGGTTGCCCCGGCACGACCGCCGAACCGCCCGTCGGCGTGACGACCGCGGCCCCGAAGGCTTCCGGCGTTCCGAGCGTCGCGTTGACGACCGACCATTCGACATCGTCGATATGATACCACTGCCTATACAGTGTCGCATGGATAGAGCGGAAGCGCAGGGTGATTGTCTGCCCGGCATAAGGCGCGAGTGAGACGGTTCGCGTGAACCACGGTTCGCTGCCCGATGCGAGAGTCATACCAGACAGGTTCGTGCCGCCCGTATTCGTATCCCAGCCATTATACTGGCCATAGCCGGATTGGGTCGTGGTGGCGATCTGGGCGCCGAGGTTCGCGCTGAACGGAAAAGTCGTATAGTTACCAGCAGTCGGTCCAATGATCTGGGTCGTGCCGCCGTTTATGACATCGACCTGCAGCCAGTCATACCTTGTGTCGCCGTTCGCGCTGCTGTCCCAGCCTTCGACGCGGTATCTGAAGGTCAGATTGCCTGGATTGGAAGCGGGTACCGTGATTGTGCGGGTTAGCGTTGCCCCCACGCCGCCGCCGGCTGGTTCGCTATTCGTTCGTGCGCCAAGCATATAGGAAAAAGCCCCGCTATTCGGAGTGCCATCTGTGTTGCGCGTTTGGCTCGATCCGGCCGCATCCGTTACGTTGACGGTTTCACTGGGGCGTACCTGCGCGTCATAGGCAGCGGCGGTTCTTGTCCCAGTCCATTGGCTCGGCGAAATCGCACCCGTAGCTCCGCGCTCGAAATTGCCGTTGATCGGCGTTTGCGGGTTGGGTGATTTCGCGCCGTTTTGGGTGATGTCGAAATAGATATAATGGGTGGAGGCGCCCGCATCTTCGAGCAGGAAGCGGATTTCGCCCCGCGCATTGCCCGTGGCGTCGGTCGCCCCTCCGAAAACCGTATCGGTGAATTCCTGCGTTGCCGCGAGCGTACCGTTCGGCCGGACGATCCGGACGGAGTTCGGGTCGAAAGTCCCGCTGACGCCCATCTGGCCGAGCAATGCGTTGAAATCGATATCGGCCTGGATGGTACTGTCGACCGACGATCCGGCGGGGATGGAGAGCGGCACGCGATAGTGCCAGTCTTCGCCCGCCGCGACGCCATCGGGATCGAACCATCCCGGCGGATTGGGCGCGCGCAAGTCCGCATGCGCCGAAAAGGTCGGCGCAATGACCAAAGCGAACAGGGCCAATGTGGCGGCCCCCATCTTTCGTAAACCACACATGTGCGCACGCTAGCGCATGATGCTTAAGATGAAGTATAAGTTAAGGCGAAAAAATATGTCAATATATCAATTGCTTGTAGCATCAACTTTGATGTTTTCGAGATAATCGCGGGATCGGGTGGGTAGGTTCCCGAGCCGCTCACCAACACGTTGTTAACCATACCTACCCTAACAGGCCCTCCGCCACGTCCGATGTGGTTTGGGGGAAGCATTAATCTGCGCTCGATTTTCGCATTGGCGTTGGGGACATCCGTATCGCTGCCGTACATGCCGGTGCATGCGCAAACGAGTTGCAGTGCCGCGACGCGGTATCTGCATGATTGGGATGCCCAACCTACGCAATCGATCGGCACGGCGACGCGCAACTATACGGTGACCAATGGTGCCGGCGGATCGGTGACTATGACCTTGAGTTTCGGCGGCGATACCGGCGATTACAATGTGTCCAATGGTTTGCAGTCGCCATCCGTACAGACATTTTAAACCGGTGGAACGGGCCAGAAAACACTCCAGCTTTCCGCGGACTTCGACGATTATGTCACCGAGGCTCAATTCGGCGGCACCACCGATGTCGTGACCGTGACGTTCACGTTCAGCGAGCCGGTGCGCGAGGTAACCTTCAGCATTTTCGACGTGGACTTCGGCACCAACCAGTGGCGCGACTATATTCGCGTTACGGGCACGGGTCCGCCCGTTTCGGGAACCGCTTCATATGTCCCGTTGATCACCACGCCGTTCGGCACCCAGAATGACAACAGCCCCAACCAGGCGGGAAGCTCGACAGTCTATCTGGGCCCGGAACCCGCCGCGAGCCCGGCGATCCCGGCTACCGACGCCATCGGCAATACAGGCGGTTCCGACAACACTCAGAATTTCGGCAATATGACGGCAAGTTTCGTTCAGCCCGTAACGTCGGTGACGATCCGTTACGCAAACGGGCCGAGCCAGTACAGCTCCGGAACGGCGGGAAACCAGTGGATCGGCATACATGATATCACGTTCTGCACGCTGCCCGATATCAGTATCGTGAAGACGTCCGCGCCTTTCGATACGAGCGGCCCGGAACGGTTCAATATTCCCGATACAGATGTCGTCTACACGCTCACGGTAACGAACAATGGCGAGAGCACTGCGGAAAATACGGCGATCGTCGATCTGCTGCCCGCCGATATCAGCTTCTTCAACGGCGATTTTAACGGGGCGGTCGCGGGAACGGACAATTTCGAATTCGTTCCCGGATCGAGCGGGCTCTCGCTCAGCGTTACGAATGTCGAATATTCGGACAATGGCGGCGTGACATACACCCATCCGATTGCCAGCGGCTATGACTCGGTAGTCGATGCCGTCCGCTTCTCGCCGCAAGGGATATTCGCGGCCGACAGCAGCTTCATCATCCGGTTTCGCGCGCGAATCGATTAATCCCAGTCGCCGCGGCCTGCCATCCACAAGCTGATTGCGGCGGCCGCTGCCGTATCGGCGCGCAGGATGCGCGGCCCGAGCGACACCGGAGCGGTTTGGGGCAAGGTGCGTATCGCCTCGTCTTCCGTCTCGGTAAAGCCACCCTCCGGGCCGATCAGGATCGCCGCCGGGCCACTATGCGCGCCCAGCGCCTTGCGGAACGAACCGCCGCCGCGTTCGGCGGCATAGAACAGGGCGCGGTCGGCCGGCCAATCGCCGAGCATCGCGTCCAGCGATTGGAGATCGCCCAGTTCGGGCAAGGCCGTGCGTTCGCACTGCTCCGCTGCTTCGACAAGATGTGCTCTCAACCGCTCGCGCTTCAGTTTTCCGACGATTGTGCGCTCCGTTCGAACCGGCACGAGGCGCGAGACGCCCAACTCGCAGGCCTTTTCGGCGAGCCAATCGATCCGGCCTTTCTTGATCGGCGCGAAACACAGCCAGAGATCGGGCACCGCTTCCCGTTCGCGCAATTTACCCTCGATCCGCAACACCGCATCGCGTTTCCCGATATGGGCGAGTTCGGCCAGCCATTCGCCCGTCCGGTCGTCGAACAGTTTGACCTGCGCGCCGGCCTTCAAGCGCAGAACGCGAACCAGATAGTTGGCTTGCGCGGAATCGATCACGATTTCGCCTTCTTCCTCGAGCATCACATCGATGAAGAGTCGGGGAAGGCTATCGGGAGGCCAGGCGGGGGTTGCGGGCATGACCGCCTCATAAACGGGCCGGGCCGACCTTGTCCAAGCCTTGCTGAACCGGATAGGGGCTTTGGCCATGGACGCGGATTCGACTGTTCCCGATACCGAGCGGCACTGGTTGATCGCCGCCCTGCCACGCGGTGCACGACCGTTCGGTCTGTTGGCGCGGTTCGATCGCCCCATCGGCTGGTGGTTGTTGTTCTGGCCTTGCGCCTGGAGCGTTGCCTTGACAGGCGGTGCAGCCGAGCGATGGGATTTGCTGCTCTGGTTTCTGCTCGGTGCGATCGCGATGCGCGGCGCGGGGTGCGTCTATAACGACATCGTCGATCGCGATCTCGACCGGAAAGTGGAGCGGACCCGTGCCCGTCCCTTGGCCAGCGGCCGTGTATCGTTGCGGGCCGCATGGGCCTGGTTGCTGGCGCTGTGCCTGGTGGGTTTTGCGGTCCTGCTTCAGTTGCGGTGGGAAGCGCAACTCGTGGCGCTGTGGAGCATCGCGCTCGTTGCGGCCTATCCCTTTATGAAGCGGATAACCTGGTGGCCTCAGGCTTGGCTCGGTTTGGTATTCAGCTGGGGTGCGCTGGTCGGCTGGACGGCGATAACCGGAGCCGCCGCTCCCGCCCTGGCCTGGCTTTATGCGGGATCGGTTTTCTGGGTAATCGGCTATGACACCATCTATGCGCTGCAGGATATCGAAGATGACGCGCTGGCCGGCGTGAAAAGCACGGCGCGCCGGTTCGGCCGCTATGCACGGGCGGGCATCTCACTCTTCTACGTATTGGCGCTTGCGTGCTGGTCGATGGCGCTGTGGGATATCCGCCCCCAATGGTTGGGTCTCGCCACGCTTATCCCGGTGGCGCTGCATCTGTTTTGGCAGGTCGCGACGCTGCGGATCGACAATGGCGAAGACGCGCTTGCCAAGTTCCGGTCCAATCGCGAGGCCGGGCTGTTGATGGCGCTGGCATGTTTCGTGGTCGGCGCGACTGCCTGACGGGCAAGGGTGACAAGCCCGTGCCGCGCCCCTAAATCGCCTCCATGTTGACCGTTACCGAAGCGCAGGACCGCGCATCCCATCTCGTCGAATCCGCCCGGAAGGCCGGAGCCGATGCCGCCGATGCCCTCTATTCGGGTGGCGTCTCGACCGAAGTCCAGGTCCGGCTCGGCGAGCTGGAGGATGTCCAACGGTCCGAAGGCGAAGAGATTGGCCTGCGTTTTTTCGTCGGAAAGCGTTCGGCAAGCGTGTCCTCCTCGGATCTTTCGGATGCCGCGTTGGCGACTCTGGTGGAGCGTGCTGCGGCGATGGCGCGCGAAGCTCCGGAAGATGCGTATGCGGGCCTCGCTCCCGAAGACCGCCTGTTTCGCGGAGAACTGCCCGCGCTCGACATTTGCGATAACCATGAGGCGCAACCGGAGGCCTTGCACGCTCAGGCGCTGGAAGCAGAGAATGCCGCCCGCGCTGTCAAGGGCGTCACCAATAGCGAGGGCGGCGGGGCTTCGGCCAGTCGTTCGATCATGGCACTGGCGACCAGTCACGGCTTTTGCAGCGGCTATCAGGCGTCGAGTTTCGGGTGTTCGGCCAGCGTGATCGCCGGCGAGGGCGGCGGGATGCAGCGCGACTATGCCTATCGCACCGCGCGCCACTTTTCGGATCTCGATAGTGCGACGAGCATCGGTAAACGGGCGGGCGAGCGCACCGTCGCACGGTTGGACCCGGCAAAGCTTGCAAGCGGGACCATGCCGGTCGTGTTCGACCCACGTGTCTCGGGCGGCCTGCTCGGTCATCTGGTCGGCGCGATCACCGGGTCCGCGATCACGCGCGGTACCAGCTTTCTCCGCGACAGTTTGGAGGAACCGGTTTTCGCAAACGGAATAGCGGTCCGCGACGACCCTTTGCGAAAGCGCGGACTGCGCTCGCGCCCGTTCGACGGCGAGGGATTGCCGGTCGCCGAGCGCGCGATCATAGACGACGGAGTTTTGACGGGGTGGCTGCTCGACAGCGCATCGGCACGTCAACTCGGGCTCGCGCCGACCGGGCATGCAAAGCGGGGCATCGGTGGCCCGCCGGGCGCCGGCACGACGAACCTTCATCTCGAGCCGGGAGAAGCGACGCGTGACGCGCTCATCGCAGATATCGAACAGGGCGTCCTCGTGACCGAACTGATCGGCATGGGCGTTAATCCGGTCACCGGCGATTATAGCCGCGGCGCGTCGGGCTTTCTTATCGAGAATGGCGCGATCGGCGCGCCGGTCGCCGAAATCACGATCGCGGGCAATCTGAAGGATATGTATCGCGAACTGACACCCGCTAACGATCTGAAATTCATTCGCGGCGTTAACGCGCCGACCGTTCGTATCGAGGGTATGACGGTCGCCGGTGCCTGAGATCACGCTCGACGCCATTGCAGAGATCGCCGCCGAAGCCGCGCAAAAGGCATCGGAGCGCTGGCGGGGCGAACTGGAAATCTGGGACAAATCCCCCGACCACCCTGTGTCGGACGTCGATCTGCTCGTTGACGATTTCCTGCGCGAGCGCCTGACAGCGCTCGACCCGGATGCAGGATATCTGTCCGAAGAAACGACCGATACCGCGGCGCGTCTGGGCAAGTCGCGGGTCTGGGTGGTCGACCCGATAGACGGGACGCGCGATTTCATTCGCGAACGAGCAGGCTGGTGCGTGTCGGTTGCCTTGATCGAGGACGGTCAGCCGATCTTCGGTGTGCTGGAAGCGCCCGCGCGGCAGGAACGCTGGATGGCCGGCGCTGGCGAGGGCGCAACATGCAATGGCTTGCCTCTGGGTGTCAGCGGCCGGACCGAGCTTCCCGGCGCGCGCGTTCCGTTTGCCAATCTGCCGAAGGATTCCGATCTGGTGTCCGTCGCACAACCCAATTCCATCGCGCTCAGGATCGCCATGGTCGCGGCGGGCGAGGCCGATCTCGTCGCAACGTTGCGCTGGGGTCATGAATGGGATGTCGGTGCGGCGGCGCTGATCGCGCGCGAAGCGGGCGCGACCGTGACGGACGCTCTGGGTGCGCCGTTGATCTTCAACACCCATGCTGCCGAAGCGTTTGGCGTGTTGATCTCTACGCCGGCTATCCATACCGCCGCCGTCGATCGATTGCGCGAACGCGCGGAGCAGCTGTCCGTTCGCTAGGCGTTTCGAACGCTTACCGGCCCATCCAGTCCGCCAGTTTCCCGGCTACCATATTGAAGGCATCGGCACCGCGGCCGTTCGTGGCCGCAGGCGGCACGCCTTCGTCCGACGCGAGGCGGATATCGAGGTCCAGGGGAATACGACCCAGAAAGTCATAACCGAGTTCCTTGGCCGCCGCTTCTGCGCCGCCCGCGCCGAACGGATCGGATATCGCTCCGCATTCGGGGCATTCATAGCCCGCCATATTCTCGACGAGACCAATGATCGGCACTCCGGCTTCGGTAAAGAGATGGATCGCTCGTCGCGCATCGATAAGCGCCAGGTCCTGCGGCGTGGAGACGATCACCGCGCCGGCGGGTTTATACTTTTGTACCATGGTCAGCTGTACGTCACCGGTTCCTGGCGGCAGATCGATAATCAGTGTCTCGACATCTCCCCAGTCGGCATCGATGAGCTGGCCCAGCGCGTTGCCGGCCATCGGGCCACGCCAGGCGATGGCCTGACCAGGTTTTACGAGCTGACCCATGCTCAGCATGTCGATGCCATATTCGGTCGGTACCGGAATGAGCTTCTTATGCTCATTGGCGGTCGGCTTGCGGCCTTCCGCGCCGAGCAGTCGCGGCTGGGAGGGGCCGTAGATATCGGCATCGATCAGCCCGACCCGAAGCCCGCGACGGGCGAGCGAAATGGCGAGGTTGGCCGAAAGCGTGGATTTACCGACGCCGCCTTTGCCCGATCCAACGGCAATGATGCGTCGCGCTGTCCGCTTGCTCGTCATGGCGACGCGAACGCTGTCGACTCCCTCGATCGCCGCCAGATCGCGATTGATATCTGCCTCGATCAGTGCGCGTTTGTCGGCGTTGATGTCGGTCACGTCGAGGATGACGCTGGCGATCCCGTCGGCGATACGGGGGGTGGGCGCGCGGCCGGAATCGATCAGGCCCTTACCGGAAACAGGGTCGACGATGGCGTTGAGGGCGGCGGCGAGCTGATCTGCGGTATCGGTCATATCGATCAAATAGGAAGCCCTTCACCAAATGACACTGTTTTTCCCGGAAAGGGTTCCTATAAAGAGACCCATGAGCGTTTTTACAGGTCTCGGCGCCAGGATTGGCTCCATGTTGAACAGTGAGGGCCGCGGTCCTTGGGGTGGTCGCGGAAGCGGCGGATCGGGCGGCAACGGCTCGGGCGGTGGCGGGGGCGATGACGGCCCCAAAAACCCCTGGTCCCAACCGCCCCGCAAGCGGCCTTCGGGCGGTCAGGGCGCGCCGACGGCGCTCGATGAATTGCTCAAACGCAGCAAGAGCCAATGGGGCGGCGGCGGTGGCCGCGGCCCCGATCTGCCGACATTCGGCGGTCGGCCGATCTGGTTCTGGGCGATTATCCTGCTCGTCGTGCTTTGGGTGTTTTTTACCTCCTTCCATCTGGTCGGACCGCAGGAACGCGGCGTGCTGACCCGGTTCGGCAATTATGTCGGCACCTATCAGCCGGGGCCGAACTTCTCGTTTCCGGCGCCGATCGACCGGGTCCAGATCATCGACGTCGACAATATCCGCACGATCGATATCGGCGGCGGCGGTGAAAATGCGGAGAATCGCGTGCTGACCGGCGATCAGAATATCGTCGATCTCGCCTATCAAATTCGCTGGAACATCAAGGAACCCCAGAATTATCTCTTTCAGATCGTGAACCCCGAAGAGACGATCCGCGAGGTTGCCGAGAGCGCCATGCGCGCGGTAATCGCGCGCGTTACGCTCGACGATGCGATCGGCGCGGGCCGCGGAGAGATCGAACAGCGTGTGCAGGCGCTGATGCAGGAATTGCTCGACGGTTACGGCGCGGGCGTTCTCGTTCAGGGCGTAGCGATCGAAGAAGCGGATCCGCCATCGGCTGTGGAAGAGAGCTTCCGCCGCGTGTCGGCCGCACAGCAGACGGCGCAGACCTATCTCAACAATGCGCGCGCCTATGCGCAGCAGTTGACGGCAAGGGCGCAAGGTGAATCGGCCGCTTTTACGCGCGTCTATGAAGAGTATCGCCTGGCGCCGGAGGTCACGAGGCGCCGCATGTATTACGAGACGATGGAGCGTATATTGGGCAGTGTGAATATCACGATCGTCGAGGCCGATGGCGTGACACCCTATCTACCGTTGCCGGAAGTCCAGCGCCGGGTGCGTCAACAGGCAACCCCGGTCCCCGAAGCGGGAGACACGCAATGAGTATCGTCCGTCGCTTCGCCCGCAACCCAATCGCCTACGCCGTGCTCGGCGTCGTGATCCTGGTGACCGCGCTCAGCTCCTTCTCCATCGTTCCGGAAACGCGGCAGGCCGTCGTCGTTTATCTTGGTGAGCCGGTGCGGATCGTCAATCGCTACGAACCGGGCGAGCCGTTCGGATCCGGCAGCGCCGGGTTGATGGCGCATATCCCCTTTGCCGAGCAGGTCGTGTGGATCGACCGCCGTATCCAGAGCGTCGAGATGGAGCGACAGCAGGTGCTGTCAACCGACCAGCTCCGGCTCCAGGTAGACGCGTTCGCGCGCTACCGGATCGTCGATCCGCTGCAGATGTACATCTCGGCGCGGACCGAAGAGCGGGTCAGCGAGGCGCTGCGTCCGATCCTCGCCTCGTCGCTGAGGAACGAGCTTGGCCGCCGGCCGTTCGCCGCATTGCTCAGCCCGGAACGCGGCCAGGTGATGGATAATATCCAGGAAAGCCTCAATCTTGCGGCACGCCAATATGGCGCGGAGATCGTCGATGTGCGGATCAAGCGTGCCGACCTGCCAGAGGGACAGCCGCTGGAATCCGCCTATCGCCGGATGCGCTCGGCGCGTGAACAGGAAGCGCTGACGATCGAAGCGCAGGGCGCCAAACAGGCTCAGATCATCCGTGCGGAAGCCGATGCCGAAGCGGCGCGGACTTATGCCGAGGCGTTCGGCGCCGATCCCGATTTCTACGATTTCTATCGTGCGATGGAATCCTATCGCACGACTTTCGGGATCGATCGGCCGGCGGGGCCGGACGATGGCGAGGCCGCGATCGTGATGTCGCCGGATAACGAATATCTGCGTCAATTCCGTGGACAGCGCTGACAAATCGACGAACAGCAGCGCAACACCCTATGTTCAATATGTGTTAAGACGCTATTCCGCAGCTAACAGACAGGTGTCGTAAACGGATACAGCGAAGAGATTGGAGAATTATGGCCGTGCGTTACGCTTATGCGATTACAGGAATTCTGCTGGCTGGAGGTACTGCTGCGACATTGACTTTGCAGCAACCGGTCGGCGCCCAAGTCGCGCAAAATGCTCCGACCACCATGCCGCAGGTCAGCGCGCCCGGCAGCTTTGCCGACCTGACCGAACGACTGGCTCCTGCCGTCGTCAATATCTCGACGACCCAGACGATCGAAGTGCAACGGCGGAACCCTTTTGCGGGCAGCCCGTTCGACGATTTCTTCCGGCAGTTCGGCCAGCGCGGGAATAACGGCCCGATTACCCGGGAAGCCACGTCGCTGGGATCGGGGTTCATCATTTCCGCTGATGGCTATGTGGTGACCAATAACCATGTGATTTCGTCACGCGGCCGCAATGGTCAGCCCGGCGCCGATGCCGTCGATACGATTACGGTCACGCTTTCCGATCGCACCGAATATGAAGCCCGGATCGTCGGCCGGGATCCTTCGTCGGACCTGGCGGTGCTCAAGATCGACGGAGACAATCTCCCCTTCGTGCAGTTCGGGGATTCCGACAGCCTGAGGGTTGGTGATTGGGTGCTGGCGATCGGCAATCCGTTCGGTCTTGGCGGAACGGTTACCGCCGGTATCGTGTCCGCGCTCCAGCGGACTATCGGTCAGGGCGGCGCCTATGACCGCTATATTCAGACCGACGCGTCCATCAATCAGGGCAATTCCGGCGGGCCGATGTTCGATCTGGACGGCAATGTCGTCGGCATCAACAGCGCGATTTTCTCGCCAACCGGTGGCAATGTCGGCATCGGTTTCGCCATTCCGGCATCCGAAGCGCGGCCGATCGTCGAAACATTGCAGCGCGGCGAGCGCGTGCAGCGCGGCTATCTCGGCGTCAGCATCCAGCCGATGAATGATGACATCGCCGAATCGCTCGGCCTGCCGGCCAATCGCGGCGAGATCGTTGCGCGTGTCGAGCCCGGCGAAGCCGCCGAGGCGGCCGGCATTCGTCAGGGCGATGTGATCGTCAGCGTGAACGGTCGCGATGTGACGCCGGACGAGACCCTGTCCTACATCGTCGCCAACCTGCCGGTCGGGTCGCGCGTTCCGATCGTGCTGATCCGCGACGGCGAGCGCGTGCGGGTGACCGCGCGGATGGGTGAACGCCCCACCGACGAAGAGTTGTTGCGACGCGCTCAGCAAGACCAGGAAGACGAAGACGGTCTTGAGGAGCCGACCAAGGAAGATCCGGGCAGCGACGAATCCGAGGCGACGATGGATGCGATCGGTATCGGCTTCCAGACCCTTACACCGCAGATCGCACGCCAGCTCGGTATCTCCGGCAATGTGCGCGGCCTGGTCGTCAACCAGGTCGATCCGTCGAGCGATGCGGCGCAAAAGGGTATTCGCCGCGGCGATGTCGTCCTGTCGATCAACCGGACGGCGACCCAACAGCCGTCGGATGCGGTTCGGGTCATCAGTTCGGCGCAGCGGGACGGCCGCGGCTCGGTACTGCTGTTGCGCCAGCGCGGCAATACGCCACCGCTCTATATCGGCGTCGATATCATCGAGTAATATGTTAGCCCCGCCGGCATCCCGGCGGGGCGGTCATCCGCCCGGTCACGGGTCGCTTGCATCGCGGCAATGCCCGTTTATCCTCCGGTATCCAATATCGAGAGGGACGGACAGTGAGCGAATCGGCGGGTATTTTTCTCGGCAAGGGCGGCGAGGAAAAACAATATCTCAATCTGTCGCGCGCCAATCGGCACGGCTTGATCGCCGGCGCGACCGGCACCGGCAAGACCGTTACGGTGCAGGGCCTTTGCGAGAGTTTTTCGAATGCCGGCGTTCCGGTTTTCGTTGCCGATGTGAAGGGCGATCTATCCGGCGTCGCGATGCCGGGCAGCGAAAGCTTCAAACATCATGACAAGCTGATCGAGCGGGCCGAGACGATCGGGCTTGAAGATTATCGCTATGCCGACAGTCCGACGATCTTCTGGGACCTGTACGGCCAAAAAGGCCATCCGATCCGCACGACGATCAGCGAAATGGGGCCGCTGTTGCTCGGCCGCCTCATGGACCTGACCGATGCGCAGCAGGGCGTGCTCGAAATCGCGTTCCGCTATGCCGATGACGAGGGGATGTTGCTGCTCGACCTCGAAGACTTGCAGGCGATGATGGTGGCGACGTCGGAGAATGCGAAAGACCTGTCGGCGCGGTATGGCAATGTCTCGCGGCAGAGCGTCGGCGCGATCCAGCGGAAACTGCTGCAATTCGACAATCAAGGGGCGGCCGAATTCTTCGGCGAGCCCGCGCTCGATATCGACGATTTCTTCCGCATGGACGATCAGGGTCGCGGTTTCGTCAATATCTTGATGTCCGAGAAACTGATGGAGAATCCGAAGCTTTACGCGACTTTTCTGTTGTGGTTGATGAGCGAGCTTTTTGAATCGCTTCCAGAGGTGGGCGATCCTGATCGGCCCAAGCTGGTCTTCTTTTTTGATGAGGCTCATCTCTTGTTCGACGACGCGCCGGATGCGCTGCAGGACAAGATCGAACAGGTCGTTCGCTTGATCCGCTCAAAAGGGATCGGCGTCTTCTTTATCACGCAGAATCCGATCGATATTCCCGAGAAGGTGGCCGGGCAGCTTGGTAACCGCGTTCAGCACGCGCTGCGCGCCTTCACGCCGCGCGACAAGCGGGCGATCAAGGCGGCGGCGGAAACTTTCCGGATCAATCCGGATCTTGATGTCGAAGAGGCGATCACAGAGCTCAAGGTCGGCGAGGCGCTGGTTTCGACGCTGATGGAGGATGGCGCGCCGTCACCGGTCGAGCGCACGCTGATCCGGCCGCCCTATTCACGTATGGGGCCGATATCGACTGGCGAGCGCGCGGCGATCATCGCCGCCTCGCCGATCGGCGATGTCTATGCTGATCGGATCGATCGCGAGTCGGCCGCCGAAATGCTCGAGCAAAAGGCGCAGGATGCCGCTGAAACGGCCAAGGAAGTCGAGGAAGAGGGCGAAGAGACAGTGCGCAAGCGTTCGCGGAAATCCAAGGGGCTGATCGAACGGATGCGCGATGCCGCGTTCCGATCGGGCATGTCATCGGCCGGACGCAAAATGGGCCGCACACTCACCGGGCGTACGAGCCGGGCCAATCCGACGCGAACTGCGGCTTCGGCCGCTGGCGGCGTGCTTAGCCGGGAGATTGCGGACAAGCTCGGTGTGCCTGGCGCGTCGGGCTTCATCCGCGGCGTTCTGGGCGGTCTGTTGCGCTAGCGCCTTTCGGGGAGGAACAACGCCGCGATCTCCTTGGCGATATATTTGGGGCGTTTCGTATCGGCATCGATGCAGCACCAGCGCGATTTCACTTCGGCCAGCACTTCTTCGCCGCGCTTGATCACCGTGTCGTAAAACGCGCTTGCTCCCTGGACCTTTTCGACGACGACCGAAGCGATCACATTATCGTCGAGAAAGGCGGGCTTGCGGTATGTGATCTCATGTTTGAGCGCGACCCAGAGATGCGCGGCCACGGCCTGAGGCGGCGCGATCTTCTGCCAATGGGCGAGCACCGCTTCCTGCACCCAATTGAGATAATTGGCATTGTTCACATGGCCCATGAAATCGATATCGCCCGATTCAACGGCGATCGGATGATCATGGCGAGGAAGAGAAGTGTCTGTCACGGTTTCGCTACTCGATTACACGTATCGAACAACCTATAGCTTACATCCGTGTCAGTAAAGCGGCAATGAACGAATTGCGACAAAGCGAGCGTCAGGCCTGCACGATCCGATGACTTTCGAAACGAACGCGGCAAGCGAGATCGAAACTTCGGAAACCGTCGCCGCCGACGGCGTCGAGCAGCGCGTCCGCAGCGGCCCGGGCTTCGCCCTCGAGACCGCGATAATGGTCGAGCGGCCGTTGCAGCATCCAGAGCGAGAAGGTGGAGGCAAAGCGCTGGCCGGCAACGCCCTCGATCTCATAGGGCGCCATACCCACCGCACGCGGCACATCGGCGCCCGGATTGTCGGCCGCCCAATCGGCATAGAGATTGGCGACCGCCTGAAGATGCGGAAGCTGTTCGGCCATCATGCGTCGCAGGACCGGGATCAGCGTCTCGGGTATCGCATCGCCGGCCAGAAAATCGCCGGATAGCGGTGTGGGCGGATTGATCATGCGCTCCACCCATGCGGCGACGTTAGGCGCGAGACGTTTCATCAGCTTGCCCGATTCCGGATCGCGATAGAGATGCGCGTATAGCGGGCCGATCAGCCCGTAATCGCCGATCGAAGGCCGCGAACCGAACAGATAGTGATGCTCCGTGAAATGCGCGTCGAGATCGGCGAGCAAGGCTTCGTAGCTCGTCTCGATCGCCGGGATCGTTGTATCGTTGATCCCGAGCATCGGGACGAAACCCTTGAACCGTTCGCCCGTCTGCTTGCCGCGCGCGACCTGTTCCTCCGGCGTGCCGTCGGGTAGCGCGCTGCGGCCGAACTCGCCGTAGATCCAGTCCTCATTATAGTTCCAGCGATAATGCATGGCCGGGATAACCAGCCATTCGTCGCCATAGAGTTCGAGGAGCAAAGCCGCGAGTTTCTGAGCCGGGGTGTCGGGATAGACGGACGGCCCGCCGGCCTCGGTCTCGAAATGATCGATGATGACGGTCGTGTCCTGCAGGATCGTGCCGTCGGATTTCTCGACCACGGGGATCACCGGATAGCCGACATGCGGGATGATGATCTCCTGCATCACCTGCGGCGTGGGCGGTTGCTCAGTATAATCGATCCGTTTCCAGTCAAGATAGGCGCGCGCCTTGCCGGAAAAGAGCGACGCAGGTGCGCCGTAGAGGATATGCGCCAT
Organism: Pseudomonadota bacterium; assembly: GCA_039180285.1. Lineage (GTDB taxonomy): Bacteria > Pseudomonadota > Alphaproteobacteria > Sphingomonadales > Sphingomonadaceae > Parasphingopyxis. Next base: position 65,145 of record JBCDDN010000005.1, read on the forward strand.
GCTCAGCCGCGCCCGCGATAAGGGGCGACGCCCTGGTCAGGCAGCCATAGGGCCTCGGGCGGCGGTCCCGATTGCCAGAAGACGTCGATCGGAATCCCGCCCCGCGGATACCAATAGCCGCCGATGCGCAGCCATTGCGGTTGCATCTCCGCGAACAGCCGTTTGCCGATGCCGACCGTGCAATCTTCGTGGAATGCCCGATGGTTACGGAAGCTTCCGAGAAACAGTTTTAGAGACTTGCTCTCAACGATCGTCTCGCCCGGCGCATAATCGATGACGAGGTGGGCGAAATCGGGCTGGGATGTCACCGGGCAAAGCGATGTGAATTCGGGCGCGGCGAAGCGCACGCAATAGAGTTCGCCGGGCCGGGGGTTTGCGACATAGTCGAGCGCGGCGTCTTCGGGCGATGCGGGGAGCGGCGAGTCCTTGCCGAGATGCTTGGGTTCCATGGGCGCTCATCTAGTCGATTCCTCGCTTCATGTCATTCCTGCCGCTCGGTTCATCGGCGATTAACCTGTATCGGTCTTGGCAGGGTCGAAATCACACGCGCAACCGGCTAGGTCCGGCGCGCATTCACGCCCTCGACGGGAGGGGCCGCAACAGGACAGACCGGAACAGGATAGGGACGCAACCCGTGCAACGGCTTCTGGGACATAGTGTCGCATGCGCGATGATCGCGGCTTTACCGGCCGCGCCCGCGCTCGCGCAGGAGACGGACGATACCGACGCGGTCGCCCGCCAGGCGCCGGTCTTCGATCTCCAGCCCGGCGAAACCCGCCCGGCGCCGCAGCCCAATGTCCAAGGGCCGCGTGCGCCCGGGCAGCCCGCGCCTCGTCTGCTGGGCCAGGACGAGCCGGATGCGGTGCCCGCGCCGGTTCCCGTCTTCACCGATACGGCGCCCGTGGCAACGCCGCCGGATTCTGAATCGGCCGCTGCCGACACTGCGTCCGCAGACGCCACCGCGCCGTCCGCTAGGCCACCGGTACCGGTTTCCGAGGCGCAGGCCGGTACGCAGGATGACGCGACCATCGTCGTACCGGAAGCCGTGCCCGCCCAACCGGCGGGCCGGACCGCCGAATTGCGGGACGAGGCGAGCCAGGCCGAGACCGCTCCTTCTGAATCCCGGCCAGGCCGGGACGGAACGCCCTGGTGGATGTGGCTGATCGGCCTCGGAATTCTTGCCCTGTTCGCTTTCGCCGGACCCCGGCTCGCGAGGCGGCGGGTTCGGGAGGTCGAAGCGGAGACTGAGCCGGAGCCTGCCGCCGAGCCCGAGGCCGGGCCTCTGCCGGAACCAGCCGCAACGCCCGTTCCCGGTCCGAACCCGGTTTCGGCGCCCGCGGCGCAGCGCGCGGCGAAAGACGCCCCTTCGCGGGTCGAGATCGATTTCCGACCGCGGACCGCCCGATTGTCCACCCTGGGCCTGACCGTCGGCTATCAGCTGCTCATCAAGAATATCAGTGAGGAATCGCTGCGTGATATAACCGTTCGTCTCGGCATGCGCTGCGCCGACGATGCGGCGATGACGAGCGGGGCGGCGACGGGAGAGCCGTGCCTGTCGCTCGATCGTCTCGAACCTGGCGAAGAGCGGGTCCATAACGGCGAGATCCGTCTCGATCCCCAGACGTTCCGTCCCTTGCAGTCGGACGGCAAGCCGATGCTCGTGCCGATCGTCGACATGATGCCCAGCTATCGCGACGCGGATGGCGTGCTGCACGAGATGCATGCGGCGATGCTCGTCGGGCGGGAGCTCGAACCGCCGCGGCCCAAGATGCAGCCTTTCTGGCTCGAACGGGGTTTCGGCCAGTTCGGAGCGATTGGCTGCCGGATGCTGAGCGTGAAGACCGCCTGACCCACGGGACGGGTTGACCGTCGGTTTCGTCGGCGCGAACGCGGAGCCATGGCAAAGAATCGCCCCATCCTCGTTCCGATTCTCGGCGATCAACTGAGCCGCACCATGTCTTCGCTCGATGGTGTCGATCCGGACGGCGCGGTCTTGCTGATGATGGAGGTGGAAGAGGAAACGACCTATGTCCGGCATCATAAGGCGAAGATTGCCTTCATCCTCTCGGCAATGCGCCACCATGCCGAAGATTTGCGATCGCGCGGCTGGACGGTCGATTATGTGAAGCTCGACGATCCGGACAATAGCGGCGCATTTTCAGGCGAAGTGGCCCGCGCGATCGAGCGTCTCTCGCCCCGCTGCATCCGGGTGACCGAACCCGGCGAATGGCGCGTGCGCACCATGCTGGACGATTGGCAAGACAAGTTCGCTATTCCGGTTGAAATCCGCCCGGATACCCGTTTTCTTTGCGATCATGCAGAATTCGACGACTGGGCGGATGGGCGCAAGCAGTTGCGCTTGGAATATTTCTATCGCGAAATGCGTCGCAAAACGGGGCTGCTTATGGATGGCGACGAACCCGAAGGCGGCAAATGGAATTACGACCAGGAAAACCGCAAACCCGCCGACTCCGACCTGTTCATGCCCAAGCCGATCGCTTTCCGACCCGACGAGACCACCCGGGCGGTGCTTGATCTCGTTGCGGACCGTTTTACCGATCATCCGGGTCGTCTTGACCATTTCCAGTTCGCGGTAACGCGCGCGGAGGCACTGCGCGCCCGGCGGCATTTCCTTGACGAATGCCTGCCGCGCTTCGGCGACTATCAGGATGCGATGCTCACTGGAGAGCCCTTTCTTTATCATTCACTGCTCTCGCCCTATCTCAATATCGGCCTGCTTGATCCCCTCGATCTGTGCCGTGAAGCAGAGAAGAAATATCGGGAGGGCGACGCGCCGCTCAATGCGGTCGAGGGCTTTATCCGCCAGATCATCGGCTGGCGTGAATATGTGCGGGGCATCTATTGGCGCGAAGGCCCGGATTATGCCGAGCGCAATTTTCTCAACGCCTCGCGCGATCTTCCGGATTTCTACTATTCGGGCGAGACCGACATGTATTGCCTGTCAGAGGCGATCGGCCAGACGCTCGACCACGCCTATGCGCATCATATACAGCGGTTGATGATTACCGGAACGTTCGCGCTGCTGGCCGGTATCGAACCGCACCGGCTGCATATCTGGTATCTGGAAGTCTATGCCGATGCTTATGAATGGGTCGAACTGCCTAATACGCTCGGCATGAGCCAATTCGCGGATGGCGGATTGTTGGCCTCCAAACCCTATGCGGCGTCCGGCAATTACATCAAAAAAATGTCCGATTATTGCAGCCATTGCCGGTACGATGTGAAGGCCAAGACCGGGGAAGGGGCCTGCCCGTTCAACGCGCTCTATTGGGATTTTCTGGCACGCAATGAAGACAGGCTGGGCGACAATCACCGTCTCGCCATGCCGTACCGCAGCTGGAACAGGAAAGAAGCGGGCGAGAAGACCGGGCTGAGAAACAGCGCACGCGCCTTTCTGGAATCCCTCGACTAGCGGGATGCCCAAAGCTAAGGATTGGAGAACTCGAATCCCAAGGCAGGAATTACGCACATATGGACATGCTCGTTTCGACCGAATGGCTCGCCGGAGAGATCGGGGCCAGCGATCTTCACATCATCGATGCGACGCAGTTTTTGCCGGATGCGGGTCGCGACGCGAAGGCGGAATATGGGTTCGAACATATTCCCGGCGCGGTGTTCATGGATCTGGACGATGTTCGCGATACGTCGACCAGTCTTCCTGGGATGTTGCCGCCCGCGGAGAAATTCGCCAGCCGGATGCAGTCGCTCGGCATCGGCGATGGCAGCCGGATCGTCATCTACGACAATTCGCCGCTGCATAGCGCCGCGCGCGCCTGGTGGATGACCAAAGAAGTGTTCGGCGCACACAATGTTGCGGTGTTGGACGGCGGGCTGGTCAAATGGAAAGCTGAAGGCAATGCCGTAGAGCAGGGCAAACAGCAGGTGCGGCACCGCCACTTCACACCCTTTCACGACGACAGCTCGGTGCGCGATCTCGCTGCGATGAAGGCGCTTATGGGTTCGGCGGATACCGAGATCGTCGATGCCCGGCCCGAAGCACGGTTTAACGGCGAAGGGCCCGAGCCGCGGCCCGATATCGCGCCCGGTCATATTCCGGGCTCGAAAAATGTCCCGCATTCGAAACTGTTCAACGACGACGGCACATGGAAGCGCGGCGATGAGCTGAAGGCGGCCTTCGAAGCAGCCGGGGTCGATCTCGACAAGCCGATGGTGACGACCTGCGGCGGGGGAACCACGGCGGCCGTTCTGTTGTTCGGCGCCAAGCTGCTCGGTAAGACCGATGTCGCGCTTTACGACGGTAGCTGGGCCGAATGGGGCAGCCAATCCGATACCGAAAAAGCGACGGGAGCCGCGTGAGCGGCGGCAAATCGGATAACAAGCTTCCGACGCGCCTCGTCACCGGCGGTCGGCGCACGGAATGGACGGGGGCGGTCGTCAATCCGCCCGTCTGGCGCGCCAGCACGCATCTGTACCACAGCGTTGCCGATCTGCGGGCCGGCAAGACGACCAACGAAGACGGCCTATTTTTCTATGGCCGTCGCGGATCGCCGACCCAATGGGCGCTGTCCGAAGCGCTGACCGAGATGGAGCCCGGCGCGCACGGGACAATGCTGTTTCCCTCCGGCGTTGCGGCTATCGCTTGCGCTCTACTGGCAGTGTTGCGACCGGGCGATGTGCTGCTGATGGCCGACAGCAGCTACGATCCGACACGCAGCTATGCCGAGGCCTTTCTCAAGAAATGGGGCGTGGAGACGCGCTATTACGATCCGCTGATCGGAACCGGGATCGCCGAACTGATGTGCGACCGGACACGCGCCATCATGATGGAAAGCCCCGGCAGCCTTACCTTTGAAGTGCAGGACGTGCCCGGGATCTGCGCGATTGCGAAGGCGCACGGGATAACGACTCTGCTCGACAATACCTGGGCGGCATCCTATTTTTTCCGCGCGATCGAACGGGGTGTCGATATCGCGATCCTCGCGGGTACCAAATATGTCGTCGGCCATAGTGATGTGATGATCGGCTCGGTTACGACGCATAAGGCCTATTGGACGCGGTTACGGCGCACGGCCCAGCAATTGGGTCAGGTCGTATCGCCTGACGACGCCTATCTGGCGCTGCGCGGCTTACGAACACTCGATGTCCGCATGCGCCAGCATCAGGAGGGCGGGCTCGCTGTGGCGCGCTGGCTCTGCGATCAACCGCAGGTCGCACGGGTGCTGCACCCCGCGCTGCCCGATTGCCCGGGACATGACTATTGGAAACGTGATTTTTCCGGTTCGGCCGGCTTGTTTTCCTTCGTAATGCAGGGCGGCGACGATACCGCAACGGCGGCATTGATCGACGAACTCGAGCTGTTCGGTATCGGCTATAGCTGGGGCGGCTATGAAAGCTTGGCGCTTCCCGTCGATCCGACGCCTGACCGCACAGCGACATCGTGGCAAGCCGAAGGGCCCGTGATCCGGCTCAACATAGGACTGGAGGACCCGGCGGACTTGATCGCCGATCTTGCGAAGGGCCTCGAAAGGTACGAGAAGGCCGCATGCAGGAGATAATCGCACTACTGACCAGGGCCGGTATACCGTTGCCTGCGGATCTCAACTGGCTTGCAGCGATTATCGGCTTTGCCATCGTCGGGGCCGGCATGGCGCTGGGCTGGGTCATCAGCCGGCTTTCCGGAAAGCATCTCAAAAGCTTTTGGGAGCGTGTGGCGGGCGAGCGCGCGGAAGGCCTGGCCGACCGGATGGTCAAGATCATCTATCACGGTTCGGTTTCGATCGTCCTCGCCATCGCTTTCTTCTCATTCGACTGGTGGACCTATACCGATCTGATTATCGGGGCCGGTTGGGGCATCTGCGCGGCGTACCTGGTCTGGCACGTTATCCGTGCTACCGGCTTCGCGCGCTGGATAGGCCTGGCGGCGTCCGTCTTCACCTTCGCCCTGATCCTGTCCAACGCGGTCGGCGGGTTGGAGCGCGTCACCCTCGTTCTCGATCGCATCGGCGTCGATGTCGGAGACACACGCATTTCGCTGCTGACTCTGCTGACGATCGCGGTCACCGGACTTGTGCTTTTCGCGATCGTCCGCATCGTTCGCCGGGTCGTCAGCCACTCGATCCAGCGGTCTTCCGGCCTCGATCCGTCTCAAAAACTGCTGGCCGACAAGATCGCGATGATCGTCATCATCGTTATCGCCTTTTTCGTCGGTATCGATATTCTCGGTATCGATCTTACCGCACTCGCCTTTTTCGGTGGCGCATTCGGCCTTGCCATCGGTTTCGGCATGCAGAAGACGATCGGCAACCTCATCGCCGGAATCATCCTGCTGATGGACCGCTCAATCAAACCCGGCGACGTGATTGCGGTCGGCGACAGCTTCGGCTGGGTCAACAAAATCGGCATTCGCGCCGTTTCGATCATCACGCGGGACGGCAAGGAACATCTGATCCCGAACGAGATTCTGATGACCGAAGAGGTCGAGAACTGGTCCTATTCGAGCCTTGAGGTCCGGGTGAATATTCCAATCGGTGTGTCGTATAACGCGGATCTCGATCTCGCGCATGAACTGATGCTCGAGACTGCGGCCGAGAGCAGCCGGGTGCTGAACAACCCCAAGCCCCGATGCTGGATCGTCGAATTCGGCGATTCTTCGGTGAATTTCGAGCTGCGAATCTGGATCAAGGATCCCGAAGGCGGGGTCGGCAATGTCCGCGGCGACATTTACAGCCGCGTGTGGAACAAGTTCAAGGAACACGATATCGAAATCCCGTTCCCGCAGCGCGATCTTCACATCAAGGAATGGCCAGGCGGAAAGCCTGCAGGGCTCCGTGAGAACGGCACGAAAATCGAGACGGCAGACCCCTCCAATCCCGCGAGCGGCTAAAGTCCCACGAATCGCCCGAGCAGGACGATCTGCCCACGCAGATGGTGCGCCAAGACCTCGGCAGCTGCCGAGGCGTTCTCGCTTTTGCCAAGCAGCGCATGCGCACCGATGGTCGCAGCGTCAACCGCTTCGCCGGCCGTCGCGCCGAACCCCTTTTTTGCGATACCCGATGTCCGGTCATAGGCTTGTCGAAGATCCGCTTCGCTCGGGATGGCGATCGATTCGGCATGGGCCGGCGCAATCTGCTCGATAATCCCCAGTACCGCGTAGAGTTGCGGGATCTGGTCGATTTCGGGAGTGAAAACTTCCGCGCCGTCTATCCGATTTTGAGCGGTCATTGTGGTTCGATCTCCGTGCTCAATCGCATATTCGCGCAAAGCCTCTAATATTTGGCTAAGCCTTCTGCACTGCATCAATCATGTTGCACCGCAGCAACATTCCTGATCGGATTCACAAGTTTCTTTGAAATATCATTGTGTGCAGGTGCGAATATATGCATCATTACTATCAATCGCTCCATCGATCCGCTTTTCGGGGGACAGAGGTCGAGGAGCGCGCAGGGACGAATGGAACCGCATTCGAACGAAAAGGAATTATCATGCGCATCTCGATTTTCGGCCTCGCCCTGCTGGCAACATCCGCCTTGGCCGCACCCGCATCCGCCGAAGAACTGGGCGGCGGCTTCAGCGTTTCCGGCAATGCCGCGCTCGTCACAGACTACCGGTTCCGCGGCGTTTCATTCTCGGACGAGGATATCGCGATCCAGGGCGGTATCGATCTCGAACATGACAGCGGTTTCTACGTCGGCACCTGGGCCTCGTCCATCGAGGACAGTCCGGTGTTCGGCCACACCGAGCTCGATATCTATGCCGGCTGGTCGGGCGAGATTACCTCGGGCCTGACGCTCGATGTCGGCGTGCTCGCCTATCTCTATCCGAACGGCAATGTCGGCGATGCCGATTATGTCGAGCCCTATGCGTCCCTGTCCTATGCGATCGGGCCGGCGGAAATCACGACCGGTATCGCCTGGGCTCCAAGCCAGACTTCGCTCGGCAATGACGACAACACCTATGTCTATGGCGACATCTCGATCGGTATTCCCGAAACGCCTCTCACGGTCAGCGGACATCTCGGTTATACCAATGGCAGCCTCTCGATCGACAATGACGATGATTATGTCGATTGGTCGCTGGGCGTCGAAGCGGCGTTCGGGATGCTCTCTATCGGTGTCGCCTATGTCGATACGGCGGTGAATACACCGCTCACCGACGGCACGGTCGTCGGCACGCTCGGGGTCAGCTTTTAGAGGCTGCTACGAGCCTTTGAGTTACCGGATGGGCCGGCGAAGCGATGATCCGCTCCGCCGGCCCTTCTTCAACGATATGGCCGGCTTCCATAACCGCGATCCGGTGGCAAAGCCGCTTTGCCACGGCAAGATCGTGCGTGATGAAGAGTAGTGCCAGATTGCGTTCGTGTTGCAGCTTTTCGAGTAAATCCAGAATCCGGCCCGCGACGAGTATGTCGAGTGCCGATGTGGCTTCGTCGAGCAGGAGCATTTCGGGTTCGGCGACGAGCGCCCTCGCGATGGCCACACGCTGCGCCTGTCCGCCTGAGAGCTCGCGCGGAAAGCGATCGGCAAAACCGGGTGGTAGATCGACCTCCCGCAATACCTGTTTGACCATCCCGACCCGGTTCCATTCGGCAAGATCGGGGCGCAAATGGCGCATCGGTTCGTCGATAATGTCGGACACGCGCCATTGCGGGTCAAGGCTTGCCGCGGGGTCCTGAAAGACGGGCTGGATCAGTCGACGGTGATCGGGCGTCATGCGTTTGCGCTCCGGCAGCGGCTCGCCGCGCCACTCGACCCGGCCGCTGTCCACCGGCCCGAGACGAGCGATTGCCCTCGCCAGTGTTGATTTGCCGGAACCCGATCCTCCGACCAGCGCCAGCGCTTCGCCTTCGCGAATGGAGAGCGACGCATCCGATACCGCCGCGACACGGCCTTTGCGCCAGCCTGGCTTCGGGAAGGTTACGCCAATGTCCGTCGCGACAAGCAGAGCCGCGCCGGTCTCCGGCAGATTGGGCGGCGGATCGGACAGCAAAGGGGTCGCCGCCACCAGATCCCGGCCATATGTGCTGACAGGTGCGGCGAGTGTGGTTTTGGCGGGGCCGTCTTCGATCGCTTTGCCGTCGCGCAGCAAAACGATCGTGTCGGCATGCTGCGCGACGGCGGCGAGGTCGTGGCTCACCAGCACCAATGCCAGTCCCTCTTCGCGCCGCAGCGTATCGAGCAAGGCCATGATCTCGACCCTGAGCTCGGCATCGAGCGCGCTGGTCGGCTCATCCGCGATCAGCAATTTGGGTGTGTGCGCGATCGCCATTGCGATCAACGCGCGCTGCCGCTGGCCGCCGGACAGGCGGTGGGGAAACTGATCGAGCCTTTCGCGGGGCGCATCGAGCCCGACCCGCTCCAGCGCCGCGATCATCGCATCCCGCCGCGGGGGCGCCGCTCCGCCGAGCTGCCGGGCTTCGGCGAGTTGTGCGCCGATCGTGAGATGCGGGGTCAGCGCGGTGAGCGGATGCTGAAAGACGAAACCGGTATCGCGACCGCGGATTGCGCGAAGCTGCGCAGTATCCAGATCGATCAACTCGGTGCCGTCGAACAGGGCGGATCCGGCGGCGATGCCCGGCGACAGGCCGAAGGGCGCGAGACAGGTCTGGCTTTTACCCGATCCCGATGCGCCAACCAGCGCGACGCAATCGCCCGCGTCGACCGTAAAACTCACATCCTCGACGACGGTCGCATCTCCGATCTCGACACGAAGATTCCGGACGGCGTAGAGGCTCATCGCGAAAGCCGGTCCCTGAGCCGTTCGCCGGCGATCGTCAGGCAGACGATGATCAACACCAGCACGCCCCCGGGAATGAGCAGGGCATGGGGCTGAAGATCCATATCGTCTGCGCCCTCTTTGACGAGAATGCCGAGCGAGGTCAGCGGTTCCTGCACGCCGAGGCCGAGAAAGGAGAGGAAGCTCTCCACCATCACGACCTGCGGCACCGTGAGCAGCAGATAGGCGAGCGCCACGCCCGCGACATTGGGCAGGATATGGCCGGTCAGGATGCGGCTGGGCGGTGTGCCGGCCGCTTCGGCCGCCGTCACGAAAGGTCGTTCCTTGAGCGCGATCACCTGCCCGCGCACGACCCGCGCCATGGTCAGCCATTCGACCGCGCCGATCCCGATGAATACGAGGACGATATTGCGGCCGAACACGACCATCAGCAGGATCACCACGAACATGAAGGGCAGGGCGTAAAGCCCATCGACGATCCGCATCATGATTTCGTCCGTCCGGCCGCCGACCCAGCCGGCGATTGCGCCCCATATCGTGCCGATGACCAGCGCCACGAGTGCGGCGGCCAGCGCCACGGCGAGGGTGACACGCGTCCCGACCAGGGTCCGTGCGAGCAGATCGCGGCCGACCGTGTCGGTGCCGAAAAGATGACCGGCCGAGAAGAGCGGCGCGCGGACTGCCTCCCAATCGATGGCGCTATGCGTCCAGGGCAGGAAGGGCGGCAGGAGCAAGGCCGCGAGCGCAACGATCGCGACGATAAGGAGCGGAATTCGACCTCTCACGGTTCAAACTCCAACGTGCTCCTGCGCAGGCAGGAGCCCAGAGCGGCAGGCGTCGTCGCTCTTTGCCCTAGGCTCCTGTCTGCGCAGGAGCACAATTGTTTCGTTACAGCCGTCATTCCGCGCGCATCCGCGGGTCGAGCCAGCCATAGATGAGGTCAGCGACGAGATTGAACAGGATGATGAGGCCTGCATAGAGCGTCACCACGCCAAGCACGAGCGGGTAATCGCGGTTGAGCGCACCCTGCACGAAATAGCGGCCCAGGCCGGGCAGGGCGAAGACGGTTTCGATAATCACCGCTCCGGTGAGGAGACCTGCTGCGGCCGGACCCAGATAGCTGGCGACGGGGACGAGCGCGGGCCGCAAGGCGTGGCGGGCGATGACCTGCCGTTCGACAAGGCCGCGTGCGCGGGCCGTGCGGACATGATCCTCGTTAAGCGCTCTCGCCAGCCCGGCGCGCGTCAGCTTTGCGATGGCGCCCGCGAAGGGTAGTGACAGCGCCACCACCGGCAAAACGAGATGCGAGGGACTCCCGGGCTCCCAGCCCGATACGGGCAGCCAGCCGAGACCCAGCGCGAAGACCAGCACGAAGAGCGGTCCGGTAACGAAGACGGGCAGCGCAGTCAGCAGCGTCGCGACTCCCATGATCGCCTCGTCCTGCCAGCGCCCGGCGCGGATCGCCGCCCAGAGTCCGCCGCCGATGCCGAGCGCGCACGCCAACAGCAGCGCCAGTCCACCGATCGTCAGTGACACCGGCAGGCCCTGCGCGATCAGCTCGCTAACCGTGAAATCGCGATAGACGAGGCTTGGCCCGAAATCGCCGCGGATCAGCCGGCCGATATAGAGTGCGATCTGCTCGCCCAGCGGCAGGTCCAGCCCATAGGCCGCATCGAGCGCGGCGCGGGTGTCCTCGTCTAGCGCGCGCTCCCCGTCGAACGGCCCGCCCGGCGCTAGCCGCATCAGCACGAAAGACAGGATCACGACGCCGATCAGCGTCGGTATCGCGGTCAGCAGGCGGCGGAGAAGGAGGGCGCGCATCCTCTACCCAGCCCGTGGAGGCTGAGCCTGTCGAAGCCCCGCATTTCTCTTCTCGATGGCTGAAAGAAAGAGCCGCCCTTCGACAAGCTCAGGGCAAGCGGTTTCTTTCAATCTTCCGCCCTATTGCGGCGTCGAAACCGTCGCTTCAGGGCCATCGCCTTCCGGCGCGTTCAGGATGTCGCGCGTCGTCGAGCCGTAATCGACCGCCTGGGTGTCGGGATCCCCGACATTGCTGCGAATGCCGGGACGGGCCGATTCGGGATCGGCTTGATTGACAAGGGCTTCTTCCGCGGCGCTGCGTGGAGCGGGGCCGCCGAACATCGCCTGCAAGGCCTGCGTGCTCGAATCGGCACCACGGGCGGCCGGTTCGCCGGGCCGCGGCGGGGTCAGCGCGAAATCGGGCGGGATCACCAAGGGAGCGGAGCGCGAGACGAGAAACTCGTCGGGACGGTCCCGACCGCCGCCGAAAACGCTGCATGCCGACAGGGTGGCGCCCATCGCGATCAAGCTCGTTACAATCATTATTTTACGCATTACTCTGTCTCCGCCGTTTCAGGCTTGTCGCGTAGCAGAAAAGCCCGCAACACCAAAATTACGACCCCGATGGTAATCGACGCATCCGCGACATTGAAGACCAAAAAGGGCTGAAAGTCCCCAAAATGAAGATCGATGAAATCCGCGACATAGCCGAAGCGGATACGATCGGTGATATTGCCGAGCGCGCCGCCCAGCACGAGGCCGAGCGCGAACACGTCCGCCGCGCGCTTTTCCCGCCAGATCCAGATCGCGACACCCAATGAAATTGCGCCGGTCAGGGCGACGAGCATCCAGCGCTGGGTATCGGACGAAGCGGTCAGCATGCCGAGCGAGACGCCGCGATTTTCGACCCAGGTGAAATTGAGGATCGTGAGCAGCTCGATCTGCCCGCGCTGGGGCAGCTGGAGCAGGGTGATGATCCAGTATTTCGAGATCTGGTCGACGACGAAAATCATCGCGGCGAGCAGATAGCCGAATATGGGGCGGCGGCGGGCTGTCATGTGAAAGCTCTTAAGTTCGCAAAGTTCGCAAGGTTAAGGCGTTTCGCTTTAACCGGGATGTGCACATAATCCACCATTTCCGCGACCGCCTCGCGCGGAGCGGTTGACACCGGTTGACACGGACGGCGGATAATTGTCCTAGGCACCGATCATCTCGGTACAGCGCGCGCACAAGGCCCCGTCTTCGGAAACATCGGGCAGATAGCGCCAGCAACGGCCGCATTTTTGATGCCCGGTCTTGGTCACTTCGACTGTCTCGCCTTCATATTTCGTGTCTGCCACGATGCAGATCTCGCTCATATCCTCGGCGGCAATCCCGTCCACCGCCGGCATCACGACCTCGGCCTCGAGGCTGGACCGGATGACCTTGTCGCGCCGCAGCGGCTCGATGGCCTCGGTTACTTGTTCGCGGGCTTCGCGAATGCCGGCCCATTTTTCGCCCAAAGCTGTATCTTTGAGCCAATCCGTATTCCCGCGCAGGCGGGAATCCAGGGCTTCAGGGTTTGTATCTTGCCGCCCTAGGCTCCCGCCTTCGCGGGAGCACAAAGAGGCGAAATCCGGCCATTCCTCCAGATGCACCGACCCCGCATCCGGATAGCGCGTCTGCCACACCTCTTCCGCCGTGAAGCAGAGGACGGGCGAAGCGTAACGGACCAGCGCGTGGAACAGGATATCGAGCACCGTGCGATAAGCCTGCCGTTTCGCCGTTCCCGCTGGCAGGCTTTCTCCAACATCGCAATAGAGGCAATCCTTGCGGATATCGAAGAAGAAGGCGGAGAGATCCTCGTTGGCAAAATCGGTCAGCGCGCGGACATAGCGGTTGAAGGCGTAATCATTGACCGCGTCCTTCAGCGTCGCATCGAGCTCGGTCAGCAGATGGAGCACGTAGCGCTCCAGCTCCGGCATGTCGGCGACCGCCACCCGCTCGCTCTCGTCGAAATCGCTGAGCGCGCCGAGTATATAGCGGAAGCTGTTCCGCAGCTTGCGGTACATATCGGTCACGCCTTTGAGGATTTCCGGGCCGATCCGGTGATCCTCGGTGAAATCGACGGTCGAGGCCCAGAGGCGCAGGATATCCGCGCCGTTGACGTCCATGATCTTTTGCGGATCGAGTGTATTGCCGACGCTCTTCGACATTTTTTTGCCCTTGGCGTCGAGCGTCATGCCATGGGTGAGCACCTCTTTGTATGGCGCCCGGCCGCGCGTGCCGCAGCTTTCCAGCAAACTCGACTGGAACCAGCCGCGATGCTGGTCGGAGCCTTCGAGATAGAGATCGGCCGGGGATTCGAGATCCGGCCAGGTGTCGCTCTCCAGCACGAAGGCGTGCGTCGAGCCGCTGTCGAACCAGACGTCCAGGATATCCGTGACGACTTCATAATCATCCAGATCGTAGCGATTGCCGAGCAGCGCCTGATGATCGGCGGCGAACCAGGCATCGGCGCCGCCTTCGCGGACGGCGTCGACGATCCGGTTGTTGACCTCGGAATCGTTCAGATAATTGCCGTCCTTGTCGACATAGAGCGTGATCGGCACGCCCCATGCGCGCTGGCGCGAGAGCACCCAGTCGGGCCGCCCCTCTACCATGGAGCGCAGGCGCTTATGGCCGCGCGCCGGGATGAAACGAGTCTTGTCGATTTCGGAGAGGGCGATCTCGCGCAGGGTCGCAGGGATGCCTTCGCCATGCCCGCGAACCAACTCCCTCTCCCCTTCAGGGGAGAGGGTCGGGGAGAGGGGAATGTCCCCATCCTCGACAATCGCAGCGTCCGGCGCGGCACGGGGGGGGGGGGCCCCCCCCCCCCCCCCAACCCCGAGGGGGGGGTCAGGCACAACCACAAAAAAAAGAGAACCGCGCTGGACCCAAGAGGTGAGGAGGACGCCCAGAGGGCAA
>JBCDDN010000006.1:0-79466 GCA_039180285.1 Pseudomonadota bacterium
CCGGGAAATGTGTACCTAACATTGGTTTCCCATGGACGCCGCCCCGCCCCACCCCCCCCCCCGGCACCCAACCAGGTAACACACAATGGGCCGCCCGCGTGGGGTATTGGCCCGGTGCGGCGCCGAGGCGAAGGCGAGGTCTGACAAAACAAACCGATGCCGCGAACTCTCGAGCAGGAAGTTTCTGAACAAACCCCTCACATTTCCCCCAAACCACGCTAAAGCCGCGTCATGACCCGTATGACCGTCAACGGCCAGCCCGTTCATTACCGGATGGATCCGCGAACGCCTTTACTGTGGGCGCTGCGCGATGCGTCCAATCTGACCGGTACCAAATATGGCTGCGGGATCGGCGTGTGCGGAGCCTGTACCGTCAATCTGGATGGCCGCGCCATACGGTCCTGCCAGATCAGCATCGCCGATGCGGAAGGCGCGTTCATCACGACGATCGAGGCATTGTCGCGCGGCCGCGATCATCCGGTTCAGCAGGCCTGGATCGAAGAGATGGTTCCGCAATGCGGCTATTGTCAGTCGGGCGTTATCATGGCGGTCGCCGCGCTGATCGACGGCAATGCGAATCCGAGCGACGACGAGATCGACGAGGCGATCACCAATATCTGCCGCTGCGGCACCTATCCGCGGATGCGCGAAGCGATCCGCCTGGCGGCGCGCGTGTCGCGCGGCGAGGAGCGTCTGGCCGCCGCTCCCCCGCCCGGTATCGATCCGAGCGATGCCGCGGCCAATGTCGAGGCGCTGACCCCGCCGGAAGAGGGAAGGGCGGACGATCCGGGACGCATCGTGACCGATTGAGCGTTTTTGCGCGATCCGAATGTCATTAATGAAAACTTGCTATTTCCTGACTCACGGGTTCAGGCTCATCTCATCGCAGGCTTTCTAGAAGGGTTGCGGAGGTGGCCATTCCCGTGCCGCCGAAGATGGAGATGTAACAGATGCGTATCAAATTGATCGCTTTGTTGCTGGCGGCAAGTGCGGGAACACCGGCCCTTATTGCCCCGGCGCAAGCACAGAATATTCGAGAAGGTGCGTTGCCGAATGCGCAAGTAGCGCGGATGGAAGTCGCCATGTTGCAACAGCGTGGCGATCGTGCGAACCGATCGGAGCGTCGTGCAAATCGGGCCAATCGCGCAGAACGTCGCGCGAACCGGTCGGAGCGTCGAGCTAATCGCGCCAATCGTGCGGAGCGTCGCGCAAATCGGGCCAACCGGACGGAACGCCGCGCCAATCGTGGCGAACGTCGGGCCGATAGACGGCAGGATCGTCGGACCGAGCGCCGTGCGGAGCGTCGCCAGGAGCGCCGCAGTGAACGGCGGGCACAGCGCAGGCCGGAACGGCGTGCCGAACGGCGATTCGATCGCCGTCAGGAGCGTCGTGCGGAACGGTTCGATCGTCGCCAGGAGCGCCGGATCGAACGGGGCGCCGATCGCCGCGAGCAGCGCCGTGCCGAACGGCGTTTCGACCGCCGCCAGGAGCGTCGCGCGGAACGGTTCGATCGCCGGCAGGACCGGCGTGCCGATCGCCGCTTCGATCGCCGCCAGGAACGGCGCGCGGAGCGCCGGTTCGAGCGTCGGCAGGATCGCCGCGCGGAGCGTCGCTGGGAGCGCCGTCAGGATCGGCGTGCCGAGCGTCGCTGGGAACGCCGCGAGGCGCGGCGCGATTGGCGTCGGTGGAATCGCCAGGCATGGCGCGCCGATCGCCGGTACAATTGGCGGCACTATCGCAACTATAACCGGCATATCTATCGCACCGGGCGTTACTATGCGCCGTATCGCGGTTATCGCTATCGCCGGTTCGATGTGGGATTGTTCATCGGCGCCGCCTTTTTCGGCTCGCGCTACTGGATCAACGATCCCTGGCGGTACCGCCTGCCGGCCTCCTATGGGCCGTATCGGTGGGTCCGCTATTTCGACGATGTCCTGCTGATCGATACGCGGGACGGCTATGTCGTCGATGTGATCCACAATTTCTTCTGGTAGATCGCCGGAGGACCGACGCGGAAAGCGGCTCGGAGCGCACCATGCTCCGGGCCGTTTTCTTTTGTCTTGCAAGAACATCACGATCGTCTTTGGCCCTCGCGCCTTTTGCGGGCTAGGAACGAATCGCCCTATTTGATAGCGGGACGCGCATGAGTCTTACCGACAAGGCCATCCTCGCCGAGCGCAATCGCGATATCATCGCGCATATCGAATCGCATCCGGGCGTGCAGCGCGTGCCGACCCGCAATATCGATATCTATACGTGCCGGGATTTTCTCAACGATGCGGAATGCCAGCTGCTGGTCGAAAAGATCGATCGCGACGCCCGGCCGTCCACCCTGCTCTCGACGACCGACGATACCGAGTTCCGCACCAGCTCGAGCACCGATTTCAACCGGCAGGAGCCGGCGATCGACCGGATCGAGGAGAAGATCACGCGCTTCATGGGCATTCCCAAGGCGCATGGCGAAACCATCCAGGGCCAGCGCTACGAAGTGGGCCAGCAGTTCAAGCCGCATAATGACTGGTTCTACGACAATCAGGATTATTGGAAGGCCGAAAAGAATAACGGCGGCCAGCGGATCTGGACCGCGATGGTGTTCCTGAACGATACCCAGGTCGGCGGCGCGACGCGGTTCAAGCGGCTCGGCAAGATGTTCCACGCCGAAAAGGGCAAGCTCCTGTGCTGGAACAATCTGACCCATGAGGGGGAACCCAACGAATGGTCCCTGCATCAGGGGATGAAGGTCCGTCAGGGCGTTAAATATATCATCACCAAATGGTTCCGCGAGCTGCCCTGGGTTCAGGGCGCGCCCAGCCACTATTAGCGGCCGGCGCGCGGCGAACCGGCCCGGATTCGCCGTTGGCCGATATCTGTCCGGCCTTTGTGGATCGGCCGTGGCACCGCCGGAACCGATCGGCCATATCCGCGCACATTGAAAAGAGGGGTCCCGTTCGCGCATGAGACAGGCCGTATTCGTCCTATCGATCGTCTTCTTCGTCGCCGTCACGACGGCGGTTTTGCAATATGATCCTGGCGACGCGGCCGTTCTGGCCCAGACGATGCCGGAAGATGGCGAAACGCACGCTGAGAGACGCACAAAGAGCTGCTAACCGCGGACACGAAAGAGCGTCGTGTCGTCCATGCGCCGAACCCCTAGACATTACCAGCTGTATTGCATAAGCAATACACGCTGACTTCCAGGAGCATAAGACCATGAACCGCAATTCCTTTCGCCATTTGGGTATCGCTCTGTTTGCGACTACCGCCTTCGTCGCGGTTCCGGCCCATGCCGACCACCATGCGGCGTCCGATACCGAAGCCGCCGATGCCGAGATGACCGAGGATCAGCGTCTGCGCGCGCTGTTCGCCGAGAGTGACGAAGACAATCTGCGCCGCAACCCGATCGCCGGCATCTTCCGTGGCGATATGCGTTACGCGGATCGGCTGGGCGATTATCTGACCGACGAATTCATCGCCGCCGAGGCCGCCGCGGCGGAGCGTGAACTGGCTGCTCTGCGGCGGATCGATCGCAATGCGCTGACGCCGACCAATCAGATCGCCTATGATATTTTCGACCGCGGCCGCGTCGAGCAGATTCGCGACAATTCGCCCGAGATGTTGGCATTGACGCTGGTCCGTCCGGTCAATCACTTCTCCGGTTTTCACACTTTCTATCCCACCATCGCCACGGCCAACGGCCCGGTACCGTTCGCGACGGTCGAGGATTATGAGAATAATCTCAGCCGTCACCGCGACTTTATCGCCATCAGCGATCGGGCGATCGCGCGTTTCCGGGAAGGCATGGAATCGGGTGTGTTCGAGAGCCGGCTGACCATCGAGCGCGTGGTCGAACAACTCGATACCCAGCTCGCACAGGGTGTCGAGGAATCGCCCTATTTCACGCCCGCTCAGAATTTCCCGGACGACATGTCCGATGCGGATAAAACGCGTCTCGAAGCCGCATATCGGCAGGCGACGCAGGACATTCTCGACAGCTACACGCGGATGCGGGACTTTCTGCGCGACGAATATCTGCCCGTGGCGCGCGAGGGCGTCGGCCTGACCCATATGCAGGGCGGCGACATGCTGTACGCCCAGATGGTGCGCGATACGACGACGCTCGATCTGACGCCGGACTTCATCCACGATCTCGGTCTTGCCGAAGTCGCGCGGATCACGCAGGGGTTCGAGCAGGTTCGCGACGAAGTCGGTTTCGAAGGCACGTTAGCCGAGTTTTTCGAGCACATCCGCACCGACCGGCAGTTCAAGCCGGAATCGCGCGAATGGCTGGGCGAGGAATATTACCGGATCGGCGAGCGCGTCGATATGCGGATCAACGAGCTGTTCCAGACGCTGCCGACGAGCCCGCTCGAAATCCGCGCGGTCGAGCCGTTCCGCGAAGCGACGGCGGCCGGCGGTTCCTATCGCGGCGGCACGCCGGACGGATCGCGTCCCGGCATCTTCTATTACAATGCCTATAATCTGGACGAGCGGCTGACGCCCGGCATGGAGACGCTGTATCTTCACGAAGGCGCCCCGGGCCATCACTTCCAGATCAGCCTCGCTCAGGAGAATGAGGAGTTGCCCAACTTCATGCGCTTCGGCGGCAATACCGCCTTTGTCGAAGGCTGGGCGCTCTATTCCGAGACTCTCGGGCCCGAGCTCGGCCTGTTCACCGATCCCTATCAGCGGTTCGGCCATCTCAACGACGAGATGCTCCGCGCGATGCGGCTCGTCGTCGATACCGGGCTGCATTCCAAGGGTTGGACCCGCGAACAGGCGATCGACTATATGCTCGCCAATTCGGGCATGACCAATGTCGAGGCGACGTCGGAGGTGGAGCGCTATATCGCGATTCCGTCCCAGGCGTTGGCCTATAAGATCGGCTCACTGACGATCGAGGCGCTGCGCGCGCAGGCCGAGGCGGCGCTGGGCGACGATTTCGACATCCGCGCGTTCCACGAACAGGTGCTCAACACGGGCGCCCTGCCGATGGCCGTCCTGGAGGACAAGATCTACGACTGGATCGAGGCGAATGGCGGGGCACGCCCGGACGGCATCGATCTGATGGCCGTGCATGATTACGAATCGATCGGCTGACGACACCAAATCCTCCCCGGCACGGGGAGGTGGCAGACCGCAGGGCTGACGGAGGGGGCAATCCACAAGTGCTGCGCGGGCGATGCTTCCCCCTCCACCACCTTCGGTGGTCCCCCTCCCCGTGCCGGGGAGGACTTAGCGCGGCTCGTCCGGTCCCAGATCGCTGTCGAGATCACGCGGTCTGACATAGCGCAGTAGCGTGCCCGTTCCCGGCGCGATATCGGCCCAATTGTCGACATCGAATTCCATCTCGGCGAGCGCGCAGGTCGGGAATTTCTCCTCGACCGCCGCGCGGGCCTTGTCGCCCTTGGCGTCCGGCACGAGCAGCAGCACCAGATCCTCGAGCCCGGAATTGTGACCCGAGAGAAGGAGCGCGCCGATATCGTCCGAAGCGTCATGCACGATATCGAGCAGGGTCATGTTCGAGGCGAGATAGGCGCGGCGATCCCATTCGGGTTCGATCTTCTCGCCATAACCCTTGGCGAGGCTTTCCAGCGTTTCGACGACGCGGATCGCGGGGGAAGCGATGACGGCGTCGAACATGACGCCCTGTTCCTGCAGATGTTCGCCCATCATCCTGGCAGCCCGCTTGCCCTTGGCGTTCAGCGGGCGATCGAAGTCGCGCTTCACCGGGTCGTCCCAGCTCGATTTGGCGTGACGCAAAAGGATCAGGCGCTTCATGGACTCTCCGCTGGGCTGGACTTCGGCACCTGTTGCCCGAATTCCGTGACAGAAGAAAGACGGGCCGATACTCGCGCGACGGCTTCGTCGAGCGGCACCCGCGATACCGGCGTGCCTTCGGGGAAGGCGGTCAGCAGGCGCGATGGCGTGGCGGCGGAGAGCAATACGAACATGCCCGTATCGTCCTTGCGGCGGATCAGCCGCCCAAAGGCCTGGGCGAGCCGCGCGCGCACCACCCGGTCGACATAGGCATTGCCGCCATTGGCGAGCTTGCGCGCCGCGTGCAGCACGGTCGGGCGCGGCCAGGGCACGGTTTCCAGCAAGACGAGCCGGAGCGATTCGCCGGGCACATCGACGCCGTCCCTGAGCGCGTCGGTGCCGAGCAAAGAGGCGCGCGCATCGTCGCGAAAGATGTCGATCAGCGTGCCGGTATCGATCGGATCGACATGCTGGCTGAAGAGCGGCAGGCCATTGCGCGCGAGCCGGTCGGCGAGCCGCGCATGAACGGCTTTCAGCCGCGCGATGGCCGTGAACAGGCCGAGCGTGCCGCCCTCGGCTGCCTCGATCAGCCGGGCATAGGCCCCGGCCAGCGCCGGCAGGTCGCCCTTTTTCAGGTCATTGACGATCAGCACCTCGCTGTTCGCCGCATAGTCGAACGGGCTCGCCGCTTCGAAGCGTTCGGGCGCGAAATCGAGATGCGGCGCGCCGGCGCGCCCCTCGGCGGCCTCCCAGTCTTCGCCGCCCTTCAGCGTCGCGGACGTCACGATCAGGCCATGCGCGGGTTTGATCACGGTTTCGGCCAGCGGCTTGGTCGGGTCGAGCCAGTGGCGATGCAGGCCGATATCGTACTCGCGGCCCTCATAGCGATCGATCGCCAGCCAGTCGACGAAATCGGGATCGGCAGGCCCGCCGAGCCGGGCGAGCAGCGCGATCCAGGCTGCGAGCATCTGCCCGCGCATCGTGAGCCCCATCATCGCGCCCTCGATCCGCGCGCGCGCCTGGGCATCGAGCCAGTCGGGCGCATCCTCGAGCACGGCTTCGAGCCGCTGGCGCAGGATGGCGAGCGGGCGGTGCAGCGCCTCAAGCGCTTCCGCCGCCGCGCCGACGGCTGCGATGATCGCGCCGTCCAGCTCGGCCGCTTCGGTTTCGAGGCCGTAGCCCGCATCCTGGGCCTTGGCCCGGGCGAACACGGTGCCGCGCACCGTGGCGAGCAGCTTCTCGATCGGCCCGAGCGGCATGCCCTCGGCGATACGTCCGAGCCAACCGTCGCCGGGCAGGGCGGCCGCCGCCGCACCGGCCGCCTCGATCGCTTCGCCGCCTGCCTCGTCATAGGAGGCGACGTCCATCAGCCGGGCCGCGAGGCCGCGTCGCCGACCGCGATGCTTGCCTTCGGGGCCGATGATCCAGCGGCGCAGTTCGATCGCTTCCTGCCCGGTCAGCGCGGCGGCAAAGGTCGAATCGGCGGCGTCGAACAGATGATGGCCTTCGTCGAAAACGATCCGCGAGAGAGCCGAACTGTCCTCCCGCCGCCGTTCCGCCATGATCATCACGAGCGCGTGATTGGCGATCACGAGATCGGCGCCCTCGGCGGCCCGCGCCGAGCGTTCGATGAAGCATTTGCGGTAATGCGGGCAGCCGGCATAGACGCATTCCCCGCGCCGGTCGGTCAACGCCGTCGCGCCCGCGCGGCGGAACAAAGTCGGCAGCCAGCCCGGCAGGTCGCCGCCGACCATATCGCCGTCTTTCGTGTACGCCGCCCAGCGCGCGACGAGCTGCGCCAGCACCGCCGCCCGCCCCGCAAAACCACCTTGCAGCGCGTCTTCCAGATTCAGCAGGCAGAGATAATTCTCCCGTCCCTTGCGCACGACGACCTTGTCGCGGTGCTCGGCGGGGTTGGGGAAGATCTTCTCCGTCTCGCGATCGAGCTGGCGCTGCAGGGCCTTGGTGTAGGTCGAGAGCCAGACCGCGCCGTCCGCATCCTTCGCCCAGAGCGATGCCGGTGCCAGATAGCCGAGCGTCTTGCCGATCCCGGTGCCGGCTTCCGCGATCAGCATATTGGGCTTGCCCGCGGCCGGACGCGGATCGAAGCTGCGGGCGGCGGCGCGCGCATAATCGCGCTGCCCCTCGCGCCGCTCGGCGTCTTCGCCGACCAGTCCCTCCAGCCTTTCGACGGCGCGATGTTCGTCCATCGTTACGGTGCGCGGAGCCGGGCGAGGCGGCTGGTCTTCCCATTCCGGCAGCCGCGAAAACAGCCAGCGTTCGGCCTTTTCAGGTTTGGCGATCCGCTCGGCGACTGTTGCCGCCCAGGGCCAGCGCAGCCGGAAAAGGCTTTGCGCCGCGCTCCACGCGCCTTCGCGTTCGCCCCAGTCTTTCCATTCAAGCGTGTCGAGAAGATGGTTGGCGATCTCGATGAGGAGATGGGCGGCGTCTTCATCGGACACTCCATCGTCACTCCCGCCCCCGGGCCTCGCTTGCGAGCCCGAGGACAGGCTCTGGCGGGAGTCCAGTCCCACCGCCGGAACTGGATTCCCGCCTTCGCGGGAATGACGGGTAGTTTCAATGAGACCCAAAGTCCGCCCCAGCCCGGCCGGCGTCGGCACGGTGAAGCGCGCGGGATGGACGAAGGCGAACAGCTCCAGCAGATCGAGGCCGGACAGTTCCGGATAGCCGAGCCGCTGGCCCGTCATCGGCGCGTTCAGCACGATCATCGGCGTTTCCGCCGCCGCCGAAATTGCTTCGCCGCGCGCGACCTCCCCGATTTCGCCCTCGCCCGAGGCGATCCATATGCCGCCATGGGTGGCATGGAGCGCGCGATAGGGGAGGGGAGCGGGTTCGGGCACGGGCCGTCATCCTTCGCCCAACGGGAACGAAAGAGCAACATCGGCTTTGCTGGTGATCTATCGGCTAAAGCTGGGTTGCATCGATGTTCAGACTGGCATTGAAGCGCTGAAAATCCTCCCCGGTACGGGGAGGGGGACCGTCGAAGACGGTGGAGGGGTCTGCGCCAGCGCCGTTGGAGACCCCCCGTCAGCCCTGTGGGCTGCCACCTCCCCGTACCGGGGAGGATTTGTAGCGATCAACTTTGCGCTTGAATGTCGATACAGCCTAACGCTTGCGGGTGACTCACCCCATCCCTAACCCCTCCCCATCAAGGGAGGGGAACCACGCGCTTCGCCAGACGCCATGGATATATCGATGGCGATACCCAACGCTTCAAAAATAGGAAATCATGGCGTAGCACGTTTGACCGCCGACCCATCTTCAGGAGAGCGCCATGACGGCCGGAACCCTTGGCCGACTTCACGATCGCGCTTCGTGCGGCGGACATAATGTTTCAGAATTCAAAGGGAAGAAGGACCGAAAAAACGTCTCTACGTGAACACTTTGTCTACCTATTCAGCTTTGTGGTGAAAAATATGAACGAAACGTGCGGATCGCCGCCGCGGTTCTTCCCGTGGGCGACTGGCGGCTTCGGCTCCCGGATCGGGGCCGGGACACGCGCAGCGACGATATTTGCGGTGATGAGGGATCAAAAGGGGTTATCCGGCCCGGCGCGCCCGGCTATGGCTGCCGCGTCATGACATCCCAGCCGATCAGCCAATTCGCGATGCAGTCCAAAGCTTGGCCCTATGAGGAGGCCCGCAAACTGCTGCAACGCTATCCGGACGGCAAGCCGGCCAAGAACGGGAAAATTTCCCCGATCCTGTTCGAAACTGGATACGGACCGAGCGGTCTGCCGCATCTCGGCACCTTCCAGGAAGTCGCGCGGACCGAAATGGTGCGCCATGCGTTCAGCGAGATGAGCGATCATCCGACGAAACTCATCGCCTTTTCCGACGATATGGACGGGATGCGCAAGGTGGCGGAAAACCTGCCCAATCGGGACATGCTGGCCGAGCATCTGGACGAACCGCTATGCCGCGTGCCCAATCCGTTCGACACCGAGCATGAAAGCTTCGCCGCGCATAACAATGCGATGCTGCGCCAGTTTCTCGACCGGTTCGGGTTCGATTACGAATTCATGGCCTCGTCCGATTGCTATCAGTCCGGCCGGTTCGACGAGACGCTGAAGCTCGTCCTCGCGCGTTACGACAAGATCATGGACGTGATGCTGCCGACTCTGGGCGAGGAGCGGCGCGCGACCTATTCGCCGGTGCTCCCGATCTCGCCGGTCAGCGGCAAGGTGCTCCAGGTGCCGGTCGAGGTGGTCGATCCGGCGGAGGGCATCGTGCGCTTCGTCGATCCGGCGACCGACGAGGCGGTCGAGCATCGCATCTTCGGTGGCGCGGCGAAGCTGCAATGGAAGGTCGACTGGGCGTTGCGCTGGACGGCGCTGGGGGTCGATTACGAGATGGCCGGCAAGGATCTGATCGATTCGGTCACGCAAAGTTCGAAGATCACGCGCGTGCTCGGCGCGAAGCCGCCCGAGGGGTTCAATTACGAACTCTTTCTCGACGAGAATGGCCAGAAGATTTCCAAGACCAAGGGCAATGGCGTCACCATCGACGAATGGCTGACCTATGCGCCCGAGGAGTCGCTCAGCTTCTATATCTATCGCGATCCGAAAAAGGCGAAGCAGCTCAGTTTCGGGGTCATCCCCAAGGCTGTCGACGAATATCACCGCTTCCTTGGCGCCTATCCGGATCAGCCGATCGAACAGCGGCTGCCGAACCCCGTCCATCATGTCCATGCCGGCGATCCGCCCGCGCCGCACATGCCGATCAGTTTCGCGCTGCTGCTCAACCTGGTCGGCGTCGCGAGCACCGACGACAAGGATCTGATCTGGGGCTTCGTCCGGCGCTATGCGCCCGAGGCCAGCCCGGACAATCATCCAGCGCTCGACGCGCTGATCGGCCATGCGCTCGCCTATTTTCGCGATTTCGTCGCCGATACGCTGCAACGCCGCGCGCCGGACGAGCGGGAGGCGTCGGCCTTGCGCGATCTCGATGCGGCGCTGGCCGGCATGCCCGACGACGCTGACGCCGAGACGATCCAGAACGCGGTGTTCGAGATCGGCAAGCGGCACCAATTCGATCCGCTGCGCGATTGGTTCAAGGCGCTGTACGAGACGCTGCTGGGCACGAGCCAGGGGCCGCGCATGGGCAGCTTCGCGGCGCTCTACGGCATCGACAATGTCCGCAAGCTGATCGCCGAGGCGTTGGCGGTCGCCGACTAGGCATGATCAGCCTCGATTGAAGCCTCCGTCATTGCGAGCGTAGCGGGCCGAAGGCGATCGAAGGTCAACCAATCCAGGGCAACGGGCGATGGCGTCTGCGGCTCTGGATTGCCGCGGGCCTTCGGCCCTCGCAATGACGATTCGATTGAAGATGATTCTAGTCCGGCGGCTGGTCAGCCGTCGAGCGCGGCGGCGAGGTTGCTTCGGAGACGCTTGAGTTTGGTCAGTATTTCCGGCGACATCGCGGCCGTGGGTTGCGATGTCGCGGATGCGGGCTGTTCGCGCTCCTCGGATTTCCCGGCCAGCACCTTCTGGACGCCGCGGATCGTATAGCCGTCTTCGTTCAGGAGACGGTTGATCCGCTCCACCAGCGCGACGTCTTCGGGCCGGTAGTAGCGCCGATTGCCGGCGCGTTTCAGCGGTTGGAGCTGCGGAAAGCGGGTTTCCCAATAGCGCAGGATATGCTGCGCCACGCCAAGCTGATCGGATAGTTCCCCAATCGTTCGAAAGGCGTCCGCGTCCTTGGCCATCGCGTCCTGGATCAGGCTCCCTGCGCGATGGTTTCCCGCATCGACTGGCTGGCGCGGAACGTCAGCACGCGGCGTGGCGCGATCGGCACTTCGACACCGGTTTTCGGATTGCGGCCGATCCGTTCGCCCTTGTCGCGCAGGACGAAGCTTCCGAAGCCCGAAACCTTCACATTTTCGCCATCCGCCAGTGAATCGCACATATGCGCCAGCACCGATTCGACCAGTTGCGCGGAATCGGCCCGCGAGAGCCCCAGCGTCTCATGCACGGAATCGGCCAGATCGGCCCGGGTCAATGTTCCTGCGTCGCTCATCAACAATCCCCCAATATGTCCTTTTGTGTACCGATCCATAACTTGGCAAAGGCGATCGGGCAAATCCCGATCGCGCCGCGGCGTTAGTAACGGACGATCGACGCCCCCCAGGTAAATCCGCCGCCCATCGCCTCGAGCGCCAAGATGTCGCCCCGCTGGATGCGGCCGTCCCGTATCGCCGTGTCGAGCGCCAGCGGCACCGAAGCGGCGGACGTATTGGCATGGCGATCGACAGTGACGATTATCTTTTCCGGCGGCAGTCCGAGCTTCTTCGCCGTGGCATCGAGAATTCGGCGATTGGCCTGATGCGGAACGACCCAGTCTATGTCCGATGCATCCAGCGATGCGGCGTCCAGCGTCTCATGCAGAACATTGGAAAGATTGACCACGGCATGGCGAAACACTTCGCGTCCCTTCATCCGGAGCTTGCCGACCGTTCCGGTGGTCGATGGGCCGCCATCCACATAGAGTAGCTGATTGTGCCGTCCATCGGCATGGAGGCGGGACGCGAGGATACCGCGCTCGCCGTCTTCGGCCCCGAGAATCACCGCCCCCGCCCCATCGCCGAAGAGCACGCATGTGCCCCGGTCTTCCCAGTCGAGGATCCGGCTGAACGTTTCCGATCCGATCACCAGTGCCGTTTTCGCGCTGCCCCCGCGAATCATATTGTCGGCGACCGTTAGCGCGTAGAGAAAGCCCGAGCACACAGCCTGCACGTCGAAAGCGATGCAATCGTCGATACCGAGATTGGTCTGGATGATGGTGGCGGACGCCGGGAAGGTCTGGTCGGGCGTCGATGTGGCCAGCACGATCAGGTCGAGCGAGGCCGCGTCGATCCCGGCATCCTCGAGCGCGCGCCGGGCCGCCAGGGTGCCGAGACTGGCGGTCGTTTCGTTATCGCCGGCGACATGGCGGAAGCGAATGCCGGTGCGTTCGATGATCCATTCGTCGGACGTGTCGACGGTTTCGGCCAGTTCGTCGTTGCTGACGCGGCGGGCGGGCAGGGCTGCGCCCGTCCCCAGAATCGCCGATTTGATCGTCATTCGGCTGCGTCCTCGATCGCTTGTTTGGGAAAATTTTCCAGGTCGGTGGCAATCTTCCGGGTGATATCGGCCATCGCCATCTTCGCGGCGACGCCGATGGCATTGCGTACGCCATTGGCATCCGCGCCGCCATGGCTTTTGACGACGAGCCCGTTCAGGCCGAGAAACACGCCGCCATTATGATTGTTCGGGTCGAGCGTGCGGCGCAAGAGGTTGGCGGCCGGGCGCGACAGAAGGAAGCCGAATTTCGAGCGTAGCGAACTGGTGAAGGCGCGGCGAATGAGATCCGCGACGAACCGCGCCGTGCCTTCGATGGTTTTCAGCGCGATATTGCCCGAAAAACCGTCCGTAACGATCACATCGACATGGCCGCGCGACAACCGGTCGCCTTCGATGAAGCCGGTAAATTCGAGCGGTAGCGACTCAGCCGCGCGTAACTGCGCGGCAGCATCCTGCAGGATGCCCGTGCCCTTCAACTCTTCGGTACCGATATTGAGCAAAGCCGTGCGCGGGCGCGGGATATCGAGTACGGTACGTGCATAGGCCGCGCCCATCACGGCGAACTGGACAAGGTTTTCCGCGTCGCATTCGGCATTGGCGCCGAGATCCAGCATCACGACATCGGTTTTCCCGAGCGTCGGGAGCAGCGCCGATATGGCGGGGCGCTCGATGCCTTCCATGGTGCGCAGGGCGACCTTGGCGATCGCCATCAGGGCGCCCGTGTTGCCGGCCGAAAGCGCGGCTTCGGCATTACCGTCTTTAACGGCGGCAATGGCCAGGCCCATCGATGAATTCTTGGACCGCCGGAGCGCCTGGCTCGGCTTGTCCTCGCCGGCGATCACGCCGTCCGTATGGATGACCTCGACATTAGCGGAGAGCGATTTATGCTTCGCGATCTCCGCGCGGATCGTGTTCTCGTCGCCGAAAAACAGGAAGCAGAGATCGGGGAAATCGGCGCGCGATGCCGCGGCGCCCGCTACCATCACTTCCGCACCCACATCGCCGCCCATCGCATCGATGGCGATACGGGGCGCCCGGTTCATGCGATCCGCTCCGACCCTCGCTTAGGCGTCGATCGACAGAATTTCGCGGCCGTTATAATAGCCGCAAGCTTGGCACATATGGTGCGGACGCTTCAATTCCCCGCAATTGGGGCATTCGTGGAAGGCTTCCGCCTTCAGCGCGTCGTGCGCGCGACGATTCCCGCGGCGGGAGGGCGATACTTTTCTCTTCGGAACGGCCATGTCGGCACCTTAATTGCTAGCAATTGCCAAAAACTGTTTAGCCCCCGGCATTACGAGCTTCTCCGGCGGCCATCAAGGCTGCCGCATCATCCCGTGCCGATAAGCGGTGAAGTCGGGCGCATATAGCGAATTTCCGCGCGCTTGCAACCTTTGTGGGCGCATGCAAGGTCCTGATCCGGATTCACGAGGCTAAAAAGACGGGACGCGCCATGAAACTGGAAATCACGCTGATAATCGCCGCCGCCGCGGCATTGCTCAACATCTGGCTTGCCGTACGGGTCGGTCGTGTACGTACGGCGGAGAAGGTTTCGGTAGGCGATGGCGGGAATGAGGCGCTGACCCGCCGAATGCGCGCCCATGCCAATTTCGCCGAATATACGCCCTTTTTCCTGATCCTGTTGGCGCTGGTCGAGCTCGCCTGGGGGTCGAACCTTTGGCTTTGGGCCGCCGCCATATTCTATATTCTCGGCCGGATCGCCCATGGCTTCGGGATGGACGGCAACAGCCGGCTGCGCGCCTTCGGCACCATCTCGACTTTGCTGGTGCTGCTGGGCCTGGCGATCTATGCGCTCGTCATCGCTTATAGCGGACCCGTTTTCGAAAGCCTCGATATTCCGTCCGACGGTTCCGCCTAGTTTTTCGTCAGAATTTCCCTATCGGGAAATCGCGGCACCGCCCTCCGATGGCATCCAACGACGCTTCGCGCCGCCGGAGCCTTTTGCCATCTCCGCCCGCTCCCCCTCCCGACCTCCCATTGAGTGTACCCTGGTTGGGAGGTCGGGAGGGGGAGCGGGCTGGTGCCGCGCTCAACTGTCAGGTTGAGTCTGACAGACAAAGCTCAGGCGGATGCCAATATCCGGTCGGCAACGAAACCGTTGGTCTGGCGCTCATGCCCGAAGGTCGACATCGGCCCATGACCCGGCACGAAGGCCGTCTCGTCGCCCAGCGGCCAGAGCTTTTGCGTGATCGCGTCGATAAGGTCCTGATGATTGCTCATCGGGAAATCGGTGCGGCCGATGGAGCCCTGGAACAACACGTCTCCGACGATGGCGAGTTTCGAGTCGGGGTGATGGAAAACGATATGGCCGGGGGTGTGGCCCGGGCAATGATAGACGTCGAGCGTCAGTTCGCCGACCGTCACCTGATCGCCATTGTCGAGCCAGCGCTCGGGTTCGAAGACCTTGCCGGCAAAGCCCCATTTCTTGCCGTCGTCCTCCAGCCGTGAAATCCAGAACCGGTCCGCCTCATGGGGGCCTTCGATCGGAACGCCAAGCTCTTCGGCGAGGATTTTCGCCTGCCCGCAATGATCGAGATGGCCATGGGTGATCAGCAGTTTCTCGACCGTCACGCCCATTTTCTGCGCGGCATCCTTGAGCTTGTCGAGATCGCCACCCGGATCGGTAAAGGCACCGCGCATCGTCTTGGTGCACCAGATCAGGGTGCTGTTCTGCTGCAGCGGCGTCACCGGAATGATCGCCGCCTTCAGGGGGGCAGTATCGGTCATGGCCGGTGACATGGCAATTGCGCCGCGCGCTTGCAACTGGCGAAGTCGCTCAAGCCTTGGCATGGGGCTTTGGTGACCGATCCGATTTCCACCGACGCGCCCTTCGTGCTGCTCGACGATGCCCGGGCCGATGGCGCGGATGCGCGGCTGTTCACGAAGCCGGTCGACGTGATCGAGGTGCGGTCTCACGATGCCCTGGATGGGGCACTGAACCGGTTGGCAGCAGGACAGGCGGATGGCCTTCATGCCGCCGGTTTCATCAGTTACGAGGCCGGTTTCGCCCTGGAGGAGAAGCTGGCACCCCTCCGGCGCGACCTGGCGAACGGCGATCCGCCATTGCTTTGGTTCGGGCTGTTCGAGCATGTCGTGCGCATCGCCGCCGCCGATGTTTCCGCCCACTTGCCGGATCCGGAAGGGGCGTGGATCGGTGCACCGGAACCCCGGATCACGCAAAGCGGCTATGAAAAATCGTTCGAGCGCGCCCAGCATTTCATTGCCGCCGGCGATATTTATCAGACCAATCTGACCTTCGGCTGCGACGTGAATCTGGCCGGTCATCCACTGGCTGTCTATGCGCGGCTTCGCGCGGGGTCGCTCGCCGGTTATGGCGGCGTGGTGTGGACGGGCGCGCATTGGCTGTTGTCCCTTTCGCCGGAGCTGTTCTTTTCCCTGGCCGATGGCCGGGTCACCGCGCGGCCCATGAAGGGCACGGCGGTACGCGATGACGATGTGGACGCCGATCGTGCCGTACGGGACGATTTGCAGTCCGATCCCAAACAGCGCGCGGAAAATCTGATGATCGTCGATCTTCTGCGCAACGATCTCAGTCGGGTCGCGGCTCCGGGGAGCGTGGACGTCCCGTCGCTCTTCCATGTCGAATCCTATCCGACAGTTCATCAGATGACGTCGACGGTGACCGCCGAGATAGCCTCTGGCGGCAGCGCACTCGATCTGATCCGCACCATCTACCCCTGTGGATCGATCACCGGGGCGCCCAAGATTCGCGCGATGGAGATTATCGAAACGCTCGAAGGCGCGCCGCGCGGGCCCTATACCGGATCGATCGGCTGGCTTGATCCGTCGGGTAACGCCGCGTTCAACGTTGCCATTCGCACCCTGGTGCTGGCACAGGGGAGGGACAGGGCGACGCTCGGATTGGGTTCTGGGATCGTCGCGGATAGCCATGCGGGAGAAGAATGGCGCGAATGTTTGGCCAAGGGTGCTTTTGTGGCTGAGGGGCAGTCACGGTTCGATTTGATCGAGACCATGCGGTTCGATCCGGTCGAGGGTGTCGAGCGTCTCGAAAGGCATCTGGCACGAATGAAGACGAGCGCGCGGGCGCTAGGTTTCGTTTTCGATCATCACGCGGCGCGCAACGAGATTCAGGCGGCGACATTCCGTGCGCGCGAGGCCATGAAAATCCGGTTGATGTTATCCCGCCAGGGCCGGATGTCCATCGAAGTGCGCCCAGCGCCCAAGGTATCGGAAGAGCCGGTACCGGTGGCCGTCGTGCCGCGTCGTGCTTCGGCCGAGGATTTCCGTCTCCGTCACAAGACCACCGCCCGATCGGTCTATGACGAAGCCTTTGTTGGGGGCGAGGCGTTCGAAACGCTGCTCGAGGATGCGGACGGATTCCTTACCGAGGGATGTTTCACCAATCTGTTCGTCGATCGGGACGGCCGGTTGCTGACGCCCCCGCTGTCCCGCGGCCTGTTACCGGGCATCCTGCGCGAAACACTGATCGAGGAGGGCCGGGCGGTCGAGGGCGATCTGCGGCGCGATGATCTTGCCGACGGTTTCCTGATCGGGAATGCCGTGCGCGGTCTTATGCGGGCGCGGCTCGCCTAGACACCGAGGCGGTAGAAATCGAGCGCCAGAATGCGTTCGATATGCCCGAGCCATTCGCGGATTCCATCGCCCGCGTGCGCACAATCGAGTTCGATTACGACATTCTGGCCGCGCCGCCCGGTGCGGACTTTCACGCCATCGGCAAGGAATACGCTTTTGAGCGCGATGGCGGTGCTGCTTTCCGCACCGATCAACTTGGGTGCGTAGATATTGGCATCGTCGAATGTGAACTGGCCGCCGGCACTGTCCGTCGCGGATGTATCTTCCATGCCCATATAGACATCGGCGCGATGGAGGGCGCTGGCCGAGCGGCTGATCCCGGCATGGCGAAAGAATTCGATGGCCTTTTGCGTGTCCTCGAGCGCGCTCGCCGCGATATGCTGCTGCGCCTCGAGATAGCCATGCCAGCGTTCGACATTGTCGAGGCTCGAAAACTCGCTGTCGAACAGAGCGCGGAAGCTGTTCGCATAGCTGTAGCGCAGCGCTTCGTCCGCCACGTCCAGGGTAACGAGCTTCACGATTTTGCGCCGTGAGCGAGCCATCAGGATGGCATTGGTGAAAAGGAAGGCCGTAGCGAGCGTTTCGGTCAGCTCCGCGCTCGCCGGCAGGTTATGACAGCGCAGTGCGAAGACGCTGGCCTCGCCCGATGCGATATCGGCGACCGCCGCATCGAATTCGCGCTTCTCGCTGTCGAGAAACAAGTTGGGGACATTGGGAAGCGAAGCCATGCGTGCGCTCCTATACGGCCGTGACGAGCTTGGCGGCGATCTCGTCGATCTTGGAGAGATCGATGCCGGCGATGTTCATGCGCCCGTCGGGGATGATGTAGACGCCCTGATGTTCGCGCAACTGCCTGGCCGCTTCCGGCGTTACGTCGATGAGCGAGAACATGCCGAAGCCCTTGTCGATATAGGTCCAGTCGACATCCTGCTTGGCGCGGGCGAGCGCGAGGGCCAGCGCCGTCCGGCTGGTGTTGATCGTTTCGCGCATCTCCTTGAGCTCGGCGAGCCAGTCGGCCTTGAGCGCGCGGTCCTCGAAGATGGTGCGGACGATCGCCGCACCGTGATCGGGCGGCATCGAATAGTTGGCGCGGGCGAGCGCGAGCAGGTTGGAATTGGCCGCCGCCAGATTCGCATGGCCCTTGCCGACCAGCAGGGCGGCGCCCGTGCGCTCGCGATACAGGCCGAAATTTTTGGAGCAGCTGAGCGCCAGCAGCATTTCCGGCGCCCGCTCTGCCACGGCGGCGACCCGCGCGGCGTCCTCCTCCCAGCCTTGGCCGAAACCGAGATAGGCGGAATCGACGAACGGGATCAGGCCGCGCGCGACGACCCCTTCGGCCAATCGGCCAAGCTCTTCGGGTGAGGGATCGATCCCGGTCGGATTGTGACAGCCGCCATGAATAATCACGACATCGCCGGGCGACGCGGCGTCCAGCGCCTGCAATATCGCATCCACATCCGGCTCCGCGGTGAATTTCGCGTAAGGATAATGCGCCATCTCCGCGCCAACAGCGCCGACGATCGCCCGATGGTTGGGCCAGCTGGGATCGGGGATCCAGAATGTCGCGTCAGGGTTCAGGCTCAACGCGAGTTCCGCCAGCACGCGGACAGCCCCCGACCCGCCGATCGATTGCACGCCGATCATGTCGGTGCCGTACACATGATGCGGCAGTACTTCTTTGGCCAACAGTTCGACGAACGTCTGATCACCGCCGACGCCGACATAGGTCTTGGTCTTCTGCGTATCGATCAGCCGCTGTTCGGCGGCTTTCACGGCGCGCATGATCGGGGTCAGGCCGGTCGCGTCTTTGTAGACGCCGATCCCGAAATCGACCTTGTCGGCGCGCGGATCCTCCTGATAGGCGCGGCTGATCGCGATGATCTGGTCGATCGGGCGGGCAACGGCTTGGTCGAACATGGGTGATCCTTAGGGCTTGACGGATTTGACGGGCAGGAAACCCGAATTGGCGTTGCGGACGTCGCTGGCGACATAGCTGCCGAGCAGCTTGACGTAGCGGGCCTTCTCTTCGAGAGCGCGCAACGCGGCCTGCACGGCCTCGTCTTCGAGCCCGCCGCCAATATCGATATAGAAGGTCGGCAGCGCCGTTTCTTCCGAGATCGTATAGGTCTCGAGCGTCGTAATATTGATGCCTGCATCGCGGAACACGGCGAGCGCCTCGATCAGCGCGCCGGGCTGGTGATCGATCTGGAAGATCAGCGTCGTGATATTCGCGCCGCCATAATCCGGATCGAGCGCGGGTTTCTCGAGCGCTAGGAAGCGGGTGTAGTTGTTTTTCTGGTCGGCGATATCGCGCTCGATCACGACCCCGCCAAAGACCTGGGCCGCGACCGAGGAACCGATCGCCGCGACGCTCGGATCACCGAGCTCGGCGACCTGTTTCACGGCCGTCGCCGTATCGACCGTCTCCACCTGTTCGGCGTCGCGGCAATGCGCTTCGATAAAACCCGAGCTTTGCAGAAAACCCTGGCGATGGCTGAGGATGCGCGTGATGCTGCCCGGTTCGGATACGGGCTGCGGCCCCGAATGCGCCTGAATCAGGCAATGCTCGATCCGCTGCATATGCTCCTGCACGATCGCCATCTCGGTCGAGAGCATCAGGCGGTGCACGTCGGGGATGCGGCCGCTCGTCGAATTCTCGATCGGGATGACGGCGGTCTTGTACTCGCCCGCCTCGACCGTTTCCATGATTTCACCAAAAGTGCGCAGGCCGATATATTCGGCATCCGGAAACATGCCGATCGCCGCCTGATAGCTATAGGTGCCGGGCGATCCCAGATAGGCGATTGTCTCTGCGGTCATTCCTCATTCTCCAGCGCGTCGATCCGGGCCTTTGCGTCGGTCAAAGTCTCCAGCAAAATTCCGGGCACAGGCTCGTCGGCCATGGCGGCGATCAGATCAAGCCGTTTTTTGAAATCCTCGACCGCGCTTTTCAGTTCGGTGCTGTTGGCACGAAAAATATCGGACCACATTTGCGCGTCCGACCCGGCAAAGGCGGCGATGCCGCGATAGGACGCAGGGAGCAGGTCGCCGGGCTCTTCGGTGCCGAGCCCCGCCAGCGCATAGGCGATCAAATGGGGTAGATGCGATCCGAGCGCGAGCAGTCGGTCATGCGCAACGGGCGTCATCTCGACGGTCTCGGCCCCGAGCCTGTCCAGCAGCGCCTTCGCCATCGCCAACGCATCCGGATCGGTATGTTCGGTGGGCGTGAGGACGAAAGGCCGCGCGGTCACGATATCGGCGCTGGATCGCCCCGGTCCGGCGGATATGCCGCCGGCCAACGGATGACCGGGGACGAAGCGTTTGGCATCAACCTCAGACCCGCCAACGGCTTCGACGATCGCCCGTTTTGCCGAGCCGGTATCGACGATCAGCGCATTACTGTCCGGCAGTCGTAGTAGTGCGACGACCTGCTTGGCGATGGTGGCGACCGGCGTCGCGACGAAAATCGCGTCGCATTCGACGAGGTCTGCAATCCCGCCGACGCGCTCGCCCCGGGAATGCCGCTCGGCCACATAGGCGGCGTTGCCCGGGCTCGCATCGTGAACGAGCAAAGCGGCTTCGGGTAGCGCATAGGCCAACCGGGCCGCTATCGAGCCGCCGATCAGGCCTGCGCCGACCAGGCCGATCCGCTGGAAATCGACGCCGCTCATCGGGCTGATGAAGAAAATCTGTGTTGCATTGCACTGCACAAAAGCCGCTCCGCTCGGTAATTGCAAACGGAAAAATGGCGGGGTTGTAACGAAATTCCCGTCTTCTCCGAATGGAGAAATGAGGCGCGTATCCCGTGTTTCAGCGCCGGTTCAGCCGGCAGGCGGATCATCGGGCAAGCAAGAGGTGATGTGTATGAAGATAGACCGACGAACGATGGTAACGGGCGGCGCGATTGGCGCGCTGGCGACGCTGGCGGGCTGTGGCAGCCGCGCCGATGCGTCCAACAGCGGTAATTTTCCGGTCCGTTATACCGAGGCGCAATGGCGCGCACGGCTGACGCCCGAAGAATTCCGGGTGCTGCGCGGCCATGGAACCGAACGGCCGTTCACGAGCCCGCTCGACGATGAATCGCGGCGCGGGACCTTCACCTGCGCGGGGTGCGGCAACCGGCTGTTCAGCTCGGCGACCAAGTTCGACAGCCGGACCGGCTGGCCGAGTTTCTACCGCCCGCTCCCCGGCGCGATCGGCACCCGTGTCGATAACTCGCTCGGCATGACGCGCACCGAAGTGCATTGCGCCGATTGCGGGGGCCATCTGGGTCATGTGTTTCGCGACGGCCCCCGCCCGACGGGCCTGCGCTATTGTATGAACGGCGTGGCGATGGATTTCGTCCCGGCGAGGAGTTAAGTCGATGATCGTGAAGAAGCTTGTAACCCTGGCGCTCGGAAGCGGCGCAGTCGTGGCGGCGGTTGCCGCGCTCTCCCTTCCCGGTTCGCACCAGGCGGTCGAGGCCGCAGTGCCCATTCCGCCGCCCGCCACCAACGTTGTCGTGACAGAGGAAAACCAGATCGCCATATTCGCCGGCGGTTGCTTCTGGGGCATGGAAGGCGTGTTCCAGCATGTCCGCGGGGTTCGCAGCGTCACCTCCGGCTATGCCGGTGGAACCGCCGAAACCGCGACCTATGAGCAGGTCGGCACTGGCCGGACGGGCCATGCCGAAGCCGTGCGGATCGTCTACGATCCAAGCGTCGTGACCTATGGCGAATTGCTGCGGATTTACTTTTCCGTCGCGCACGATCCGACCCAGGTGAACCGCCAGGGCCCGGATGTCGGCCCCGACTATCGCTCGGCGATCTTCCCGCAAAACGCCGCCCAGCGCAGTGTCTCGCGGCGCTATATCGCGTTGCTGAACGAGTCCGGCCGCTTCTCGCGCCCGATCGCGACGCGGCTCGAAAGCGGACGCTTCTATCGCGCGGAAGACTATCATCAGGATTTCATGAACCGCAATCCGCGTCATCCGTATATTCTCGCTCATGATGTCGAGAAGGTGGAGGACCTGCGCGCAACCTTCCCGCGCATGTTTACGAGCACACCGGCGGCGTAGTTTTCGGTCAGAATTTCCCTCACGGGAAATCGCCGCACCAGCCCTCACCCCCTCCCGACCACCCATTCAGGATACACTCGTGGGAGGTCGGGAGGGGGAGCGGGCGGAGATGGCAAAAGGCTCCGGCGGCGCGAAGCGTCGTTGGATGCCATCGGAGGGCGGTGCGGCGCCTGAGGCGAGGCCGAAGGTCTGATAGACAAAGTCTTTTGTCAGAATTTCCTCGGCGGGAAATTTTGACCCACAAACCCGCGGCGCTCCGGGGCAGTGCCGAATTCCTGTCCTACAGGCAGACGGGTACGCTATGATAGGGTTCGCGGACCTTCGCGACAGGCTCTTTGACCGCGTCGATATCGTCTTCCTATTCTCCGAGCGTCCGGGTGCGCCATCCGGCGGCCGCGTGGGTCTTTCCGCGCATCCTTGGCCCATGGGTCCCGCAGTGACGGGCTAAAATTTCCGTTTCCGAACAAAGGCTTGGTGCGGTCATCCCGTCAGTCTGCCGTGATCGACCAACGATCCCGATGCAAAATTGTTTTCTTTTCAACATGTTACCGGATAAGCCTGCCCCAACCTTGCGAACTTAGCGAACTTAAGCGGGCCCAGCACTTGCGCCGTCCCGCCGTTCGCCCCAACCCTTATACCCATGGAATCGCTCCATGATCGCCCGGAATGCGCCGAACGCGAGCGGAGTGCCGACGCGCCTTGCGCCGCGGCCGCGCGGCCTTTTGTGTTGGCCGCGACCATCATGGCCTCGGCTATCGCGTCGGTCACCGGATCGATCATCCTTATCGCGCTGCCGCTGATCCAGCGCGATCTCGGCGCGAGTTACGGCGCACTGCAATGGATTTCGAACGGTTACACGCTCTTCCTCGGCGCGCTAATCCTGATCGGCGGCGGGGCGGGGGACCGCTTCGGGCGGCGGCGGATCTTCGTGACCGGCATCATCATCTTCACGCTCGCCTCGATCGCCTGCGGTTTCGCGCCGACGAGCGAGGTCCTGATTGCCGGGCGGATCGTTCAAGGCATCGGCGCGGCGCTTATGGTACCGCAGAGCCTGGCGATCATAGCCGCGTCTTTTCCGAAAGAGATACGGGGTCGGGCGATCGGTCTCTGGGCTTCGATATCGGCGTTGACGACCGCCATCGGCCCGTCGCTCGGCGGGTTTCTACTCGATACGACGAGCTGGCGCGCGGCCTTCTGGATCGCGCCCCCTTTTGCGCTCGCCGCCTTGTTTCTCGCGCTCCGCTATGTCCCGGAAAGCCGCAACGACGAGGAAACCGGGCCGCTCGACTGGCGCGGCGCTGTGCTGGCGGCTTTCGGTTTCGGCTTGTTGACGTTGGGACTGACCTTGCTTTCAGAGCGGGGCGCCGCTGCAGGGCCGCTCGGCCTGATCGGTGGGGGCGCATTGCTGATCATCCTGTTTATCTGGTCCGAGCGGAGCGCCCGGAATGCGCTGATGCCGCCCGAGCTTTTCGCCAACCGGCGCTTTGCGGGCGCCAATGCGATGACATTGTGTCTCTACGGCGCGCTCGGCGCCGTGCTGTTCCTGTTGCCGTTCGACCTGATCGGGCGCCGGGGCCTCAGCGCGACCGAGGTCGGGCTGACGATGCTGCCGATCGGAGTCATTATCGGCCTGTTGTCACGGCCCATGGCGGGACTTGCCGAGGATCACGGTCCCCGGCTTTTTCTGACTGCCGGCTCGGCGATCGTGGCTGGGGCCATCGTCTGGATGTCCGTCTCGGGCCTGGGCTATTGGGTCGGTGTGGTCGGACCGCTGATCCTGCTCGCGATCGGCATGTCCTTCGTCGTCTCGCCGCTGACCACGATGGTGATGAACAGCGCGCCCGACAGCCAGACCGGCACCGCTTCAGGTGTCAACAATGCGGCGAGCCGCATCGCAGGACTATTCGCCATCGCGATTATCGGTGCGGTCAGCGCGATGGTGTTCGCCGGTGGCGGGCAGGGTTTGGAATTCGGGCAGTTTCCCGAGCTCGGCAGTGCCGCCTATGCCGGTGTCGAGGCGCGCTTCGCCCGTGCCCATTCGATTTCGCTGCACGTTGCGGCGAGCTGGGCGGGGCTGGCCGCCTTGCTCTCCTGGTTCATGATCGGACCGGAGAAAGACGGCTAGGCCGCGAGCGGGAAGCGCAACAGCCGGTCGTTGACGGGTACCAGCGCCTCGGCTTCGGGACCGACCGCGCGGACGATCTCGGGATGGCCGGCATCCAGGCCGCCCGTGAGCGCACCGAAAGCGGGCAGGACCAGCTTGCACTCGGTCGCTACGAAACAGCGCCGCGACACGCCCTTTCCGCGCACGCGTATTCGGAGCTTCGGGTGGAAATGGCCGGACAGTTCAGGACGCGGATCGGCGGGATCGGCTTCGTGACGCAGCATCAGCCCATCCACCTCGGCCTCTTCCGCGATCCGCCCGCCGCAATCGGGCCCGAGCGCATCGTCATGATTACCGGTGATCCAGGTCCAGTCGAGACTGTCGGTGAGCGCTGAGAGCGCCGTGCGCGCGCCTTCCGACAGCCTTTCGCTTCCGGTGTTGTCGTGGAAACTGTCCCCTAGGCACCAGAGTTCGTGCGCATCGGTTGCGGCGGCCAACGCTTCCAGATCCGCAAGCGTGGCCTCGCTGTCATAGGGCGGCAGCATCTGGCCGAACCGCGCAAACCAGCTCGCCTTTTCAAAGTGCAGGTCCGCGACAAGCAACGCCTTGCGGGCTGGCCAGAACAGGGCGGCTTGCGGCAAGGCGACGAGTTCATGTCCGGAGAACGAAAAGCGAACCATGGGCCCGTCTTTGCCCCCGTGTGGATTGCTAATCAAGAGGCGGTGATGCGGGCCAGGCGGCTTGCGGCGCACAGGCCGAGCAACGCCAGCGGAACACCGATCGCGCATATCCAGAAACCGGCCAGCGTCACGCTTTCGACGTTGAGTCCGTCCGCAAAGCCGGTCAGATTGGCGGCGAGCCCGGCCACGGCCGCTCCCGTCGCCGCTCCCGCATCGCGCACGGCGCCGATCCCCGCCGATCCGGTCGCCCGCTCGTCCTCGTCGAGCGAGGCCATCACCGCTCGGCTGATGAAGCTGTAGGACAGGCCGAATCCCGCGCCGAGCAGGGCGCCGCCGATGACGACGAAGACCAGCATGCCGCTGGCCAGTACGAGGCTGAGCAGGATGAGCGCAGCCGGAACACAGCCGGCGCCGATCACGATCCAGCGCCGCCGCCATTTTTCGCCCGCACCGGCGACGGCAAGCGCTGCGGCGGTCCAGGCCAGCGCTTCGACGGCAACCACATACCCGGCCTGGGTGGCGCTGAGGCCGTTGGTGAATTGCAGTATCGCCGGGGCATAAATGGCGAAGCCGACTTCCCCGGCAAGCAGCAGGAAATAAGTCGCGTATGCCGCGCCGATCAGCGTGCCGAACCGCGCGGCGTTGCGCGGCAACAGGCGAGCCCGGGCGCGGCGATCGACGAGAACCGCCATGGCCAGCAGGATAAGGCTCGACGGCACGAGGAACAGCTGAACGATCCGCGATTCGATCACGCCCGCGGCCGAAAGGGCGCTGACCCCGATCACGATCAGCGCGATCTGGAACAGCGGCAAACCGCCTTCGCCCTGCTTACGTTCACTGGCGGGTATCAATCGCCCCGCTGCCAGTGCGAACAGGATCGCCTGACCGGCGAACAGCCAGAACACGCCGCGCCAGTTTCCGGCGTCGGCAAAGAGGCCGCCGACCAACGGTCCGACAAAGGTTGCGATGCCCCAGATGCTGGTGGCCGCGGCGAAGACGCGCACGAGATAGCGCTCTTCGAAAACCAGATTGATTGTCACGTAGCAGAAACCGGCAACCCAGCCGGCGCCGATGCCCTGAACCATCCGACCGGCGACGAAGCTCGGCATGTCCGGGCCGAGCGCGCTGATCGCGCAGCCTATGGCGAGGAGGATGCCCGATCCGATCATCGCGGGTCGAAGCCCGATCCTGTCGGAGAGCCACCCCGCGCAGGATGCTGCCGCGACCACGCCGACCAGATAGCCCGATGTCGCCCAACCAAACCAGGCATAGCCATCCAGATCGCGGCCGACGCTAGGCATGATCGTGGAGGTCACGAGCGCATCGGCCGCCATCAGCCAGATGCCCAACATGACGAGGGCGAAGGCCGGCCAGCGCCCACCGGCCAGCGTTTCGCGCCAGCTTGCGGTATCGTCAGCGGGCGAGGTTGCGGTCATCCGCGCCTATCGGTCGCTCGGCGTTCAGGGAGCGACGCTGGCCGCATGTTCTTCGGCTTGTCGCAAAAGGCGCAGCACATTGCCGCTCCACATTTTGTTCAGTTCCGTTTCGTCATGTCCGGCGGCGAGCAGGCGCGCGGTGATCATCGGCAGCGCGGTGATGTCGCGCATATTCTCGACACCGCCGCCGCCGTCCCAATCCGCGCCGAAAGCGACATGATCGACTCCAGCGACCTCGATCAGATGCATGAGGCTCGCCATGAACATTTCGAAATCGGCGTCTTCGCGGGGCGTGACGGCTTCCAGAGCGCGCAAGTCTCGCACAAAGGCTTCCTGCGTCTCGCGCGATTCAGAGAACATCTCCATGAAGCGCCGGCTCATCGCCTGCCATTCGGGCGAGTTGCTCCGCGGTGCGAGATAGATGCTGTTAACCGCGATCACACCGCCGGTTTCGGCGAGCCGTCGGATGCGCGCATCGCTGATATTGCGCGGATGTTCGTTCAGCGCATTGGGGCCAGTGTGCGAGAGGATGATCGGTGTCGCGGAGAGCTCCACCATCTGGTCGAACGCCGCGTCCGAAGCGTGGCTCGCATCCGGGATAATGCCGAGCCGGTTCATCTCGGCGATGAGTTCACGGCCAAGCGGGCTCAGACCGCCCCAGCGTTCCTCGTCCGTCGAGCTGTCGGAAAACTGGTTCGTGCCGGTATGGACCGGGCCGACCATCCGTACGCCATTATCGTAGAAGCGCTGTAGCGCGCCGACATCCTCGCCCAGCGGATAGCTGTTTTCGATCGCCTGATAGATGATGCGGCGGCCCGCGGCAGCGATGCGCGCGGCATCGTCCGCGGTGAGGGCGCGTTCTACGGTATCGGAATTGGCGGCGATCATCGCGAGGATCATCTGCTGGCGTATCGCTGCCGTGGCGGCCGCATTCGCATAGCCTTCAGCGGTCAAGTCGCCCTGTGCCGTCCAGATCACGAAAAAGCCGCCGTCGAGCCCGCCTTCTATCATGCGCGGGATATCGACCTGGCTGTTATCGGTGACGAAATCGTGCCGCTCGGCAATGTTCCAGCCCGGGCGTATGAGATGGAGCGGCGTATCGAGATGAGTATCGAGCGTCAGCAGCCGCTCATGAACGGCCTCGGCGTCGGTTTCGGATTGCGCGGCGAGCGGTGCGCCGATCAACCCCATTCCTATCCATGCCGCGGCACCAAGTCCTATTCCGATTATCCGCACAGTCTGTCCCCTTGCGATTTCGACGATGATCGCGATCGCTAGCGGCTTTTTTCGCCAAAGTCCTCATCAAAGCATGCCAGCCGCCCGGTCGGCGCAGCGTCATTGCCGCACCGACCGAACGGCCGGGCTGGTCGCAGGAGCGCGACCGGGTGTCGAGTTGGAATTCGGCCTAGAGGCCGCGCATACCGATGCCGCGCACCTTGTCGGGGCTGCGATCGTCCATGAGGATGCTGATCGCTCTGGTTCGACCGTCATCGTCGCGAACCCGAAGAACCATGCCGCTATCGACCTCGGCGACTTCGAGCAGGGTCAACTCGCCGGTACGTCGGGCGATTCGGTTTACCTCCTGAAGTCGCATCCGATAAGA
Organism: Pseudomonadota bacterium; assembly: GCA_039180285.1. Lineage (GTDB taxonomy): Bacteria > Pseudomonadota > Alphaproteobacteria > Sphingomonadales > Sphingomonadaceae > Parasphingopyxis. The sequence goes on from JBCDDN010000006.1 coordinate 28,314, forward strand.
CCCGTCGGACAGAAGATTGTCGCGTGCCCAGCGCGAACGTTCACTGCGGCTGCCATTCATCGCGGCGACGAAGGACTCGGCGAGTTGCTGCGCGTTCACCGCTTCGGATTGAGCGCTGGCGGGCGCAATGGTCGGCGTCATACCGATGGCTGGAAGCGCGAACGCAGCGAGGACAAGGCGGGATTTCGTGCTGATTTTCGTAAACATGGATACACTCCTGAACCAATTATTTGGTCCCGCGCCGAATCGGGCGGGCTAGGGTGTGTTAGATTTATAATACAGCTATGTCGCCTCGGTTTCGACGGGCGGCGTGATTATATCGATAAACCGATTCGTAACGACAAACGTCGAAATAATGTCGATAAATGGCATATTATAGATCGACTCGTAATAATCAGCCGCCTGTCATTGCAATTTCCGCGAGCGCTTCCGCTTCTATCAGCAAGGCGTCGTCGACCGTTCCTTGTGCAACATGCTCGCGACCAATCAGCACGAGCACCGGTACCGCCAGCGGCGAAACCCGAGGGAGATCGACATGGACCATCGTGTCCGTCGCCCGGTCGAGCAAGCTGGCCAGTCGCCCGACATCGGTAAGCTTGGTGCGCGCGTCCGCCCAGGCCGCCTTAAGCAGCAGGTGATCGGGTTCGTACCGGCGCAACACGTCATAGATGAGATCGGTCGAAAAGGTGACTTGCTTGCCCGTTTTGCGTTTGCCCGGATGCTGACGCTCGACCAGCCCGCCGATTACCGCGACTTCCCGGAACGCGCGCTTGAGCAGATGGCTACCCTGCACCCACTCGACAAACTCGTCCTCCAATATGTCCGGAGAGAAGAGCGGCGCGGGATCGCGAACGCGCTCCAGCGAATAGGTTGCGAAGCTGTAATCGTTCGCCACGAAGCCGATTGGCTTGAGCCCCGCCGTTTCCATTCGCCGCGTGACAAGCATACCGAGCGATTGGTGCGCGTTCCAGCCTTCGAAGCTGTAGGTCACCATGAAATGCCGGTCGTCATGCGGGAAGGTCTCGACGAGCAACTCACCGGGCTTCGGCAGTACCGAACGCTCGGATTGCACGCGCAACCATTCTTCAACATCTTCGGGAAAGGCTGCCCATTCGGTCGGGTTATTGAGAAAACCGCGCACCCTATCGGCAAGGTTGGTCGTCAGCGGCATCCGCGCACCGACATAGGTGGGGATGCGCGCCGGCCGGGATGAGGCGCGGACGGTGAGATCCGTATCCTTGATGCCGAGTACTTCGAGGCTCATCCCGGCGAAGAAGAAGGTGTCCCCGGGTGAGAGTGTCGCCGCGAAATATTCCTCGACCGTGCCGAGCTTGCGACCGTTTTTGAACCGTACATCGAGTATCGGTGCGTCGACGATGATCCCGGCATTGAGACGATGCTGTTTCTCGAACTTGGGATGGCTGACCCGCCAGACGGTCTGTCCGTCCGCGTCGACTTCGCTCGTCAGGCGCTTGTAGCGATCATAGGCGCGCAGTGCGTATCCGCCGCTTGCAATATAATCGAGTTCGCGAGAAAATTCGGCGGACGGCAGATCGCGATACGGTGTGGCGGAGCGGACTTCCTCCAGCATCTTGCCCTCTTCGAAAGGCGCGGCGCAAGCGCAGGCCATCAGATGTTGGGCCAGCACATCGAGGCTGCCGGCGCGGAAAATATCGGGGTCGAGCTCGCGCTCAGCCACCGCGTCGAGCGCGGCGCGAGCTTCGAGATATTCGAACCGGTTGCCGGGCACGAGAATCGCTTTGGACGATTCGTCGAGGCGATGGTTCGAGCGGCCTATCCGTTGGAGCAGGCGCGACGCGCCCTTGGGCGCGCCCATTTGCACGACGCAATCGACATTGCCCCAGTCGACGCCGAGATCGAGACTGGCAGTGGCGACCAGCCCGCGCAATTCGCCACGGGCCATAGCTGCCTCGACCTTACGTCGTGCCTCGCGGGAGAGCGATCCGTGATGGATACCGATCGGCAGTTCCCCCCCATTTGCCTTCCACAGATCCTGAAAGATCAACTCGGCCAGCCCGCGCGTGTTGCAGAAGACGAGCGTGGTCCTGTGTGCGGCGATGATGTTCATCACCTGGTCGGTCGCATAGCTCCCGGAATGACCGGACCAGGGCACGCGATCTTCAGGCAGCAATATCTCGATCTCAGCCTCGGCCCCGGCCTCGCCTGTGACGATCGTTACCTCGTCGGTGTCCGCATCGGGCGCAAGCCAGTGCGCATAGCCGTCCGGATCGGCGACGGTGGCCGACAGCGCGACCCGTCTCAGGCCCGGCGCAAGTTTTTGCAGCCGCGCCATGGACAGATTGAGCAGATCGCCTCGCTTCTGAGTCGCAAAGGCATGAACTTCGTCGACGATTACGGTTTTCAGATCCGCGAACAGGGTGGCGCTGTCCGCATAGGAAATCAGGAGGCTCAGCGATTCGGGCGTCGTCAACAGCATGTGCGGCGGCCTTTGCCGCTGGCGGACTTTGCGATTGTGCGGCGTATCGCCGGTACGCGTCTCGACGCGGATGTCGAGTCCCATATCTTCGATCGGACCAAGCAGGTTGCGCTGCACATCTACGGCCAGTGCTTTCAGCGGCGACACGTACAGCGTGTGCAATCCCCCGCCAGGCGTCTCGATCAATTCGACAAGGCTTGCGAGAAACCCCGCCATCGTCTTGCCCGCCCCGGTTGGCGCGACGAGTAGGGCATGGGTTCCGCTCCGCGCTGCTTCCAGCATGTCGAGCTGGTGTCGTCGCAGTTCCCAGCCTTTGTCGGCAAACCAATCCGCGATGGCGGCGGGGAGGGCGGGTTTCGTCGACACGGCGCCAATCTAGCTATTTACCAGACGGTTGCGAGCCCGGTTTGTACTGCCCATCTGCTCGGCGCATAATGTTTGCGAAAGGCAGGCAGTGTGACGAATACGAAACGGGCGCGCCGAGCGCGCACAGTCGGTGAATTTCAGTCGCTTGGCGGAAAACTGTTCGTCGGCGACGAAATCATGCGGGCGATTGCGAGCTACAAGCCGCGACCGACCGACGTAATTATCTCGCCTTTTGGCAAATGCGGTACGACCTGGCTCCAGCAGACCTTTCATACACTGCGCACCGGCGGCGATATGGATTTCGACGATATTTCCCGGGTGGTTCCATGGATCGAAACCGCAACGGCGCTCGAGATCGATCTCGAAGCGCCCCAACGAGGGAATCCGCGCGGTTTCAAAAGCCATTTGTCATATGATCATATGCCGAAGGGCGCCCGCTATGTCGTTGCGTTTCGCGATGCCAAGGACGCCTTCGTTTCGATGTACCGGTTCATGGAAGGCTGGTTCATGGAGCCTGGCGCAGTCGCGATGGAGGATTTCTACGTTGATTGGAGCAGCAGCGCGGATGGGGGCCACTATTGGCAACATCTGTTGAGCTGGTGGGTACAACGGGACAATCCCGGCGTCCTGCTCTTCACCTATGAGCATATGATTGCGGATCCCTTGCTCCACATCCGTCGGCTCGCCGAGTTCTGCGATATCCCCCTGGACGATGATTTGCTGGCGTTGACGCTCGAGCGGTCATCGCTGGCCTTCATGCTCGATCACGAGGCCAAATTCGCCGACCCGATGATGCGCAGAAAATCGGAAGAGCGATGCAACCTCCCGCTCGGCGGCGACTCCGCCAAGGTTCGAAAGGGCGGCGTCGGAGGGCACAAAAAGGAACTGCCGCCCGACGTGGGAGCGGCGATCGACCGGGCCTGGGCCGAGCATATCGCGCCTGTCACCGGTTTTGCCGATTATGCCGCGCTCGATGCCGCGGTCAGACGGCGCAATGCTGCCTAGCGCTGCGGCTCAGGGGCGCTGCGCCATGGCGTCGTCGAAAGCCTGGTCGAGCCCGTCATGCTGGCCGCGCAGGCCCGCTACAACGCGTGCGGCCCAGTCGAAATAGTCGCGTTTCCGGTCGATCGGCCAGTCGGGCGGCGCAGCGATCAGGTCCCGCAGGTTGCAGGTCTTATCGGCAATTTTGAGAAGTTTGGCTTCGCGCGATTTATGCGGCGCATGCTCGATCTGCAGCCGTTTGCGCTCCGCCTTTTCGAGCGACTTGTCGTCGGTCACCTCGCCAACAATTGCGGCGATGTGCGGGCCGAACCGCTGTTCGATCTCCTCGATCTCCGTGTCGGTATCTTCGACCGTGTCATGCAGTATGGCGGCAGCCAGCAGATCGATTTCGTCGATTCCGTGCTCTGCGAGCAGCGCGGCAACGTCGAGCGGATGATTGACATAGGGCACGGCTCCGCGCCCTTTGCGTCTTTGATCGCGATGCCGGTCGGCCGCGAAATGTGCTGCTTCAAGCAGCAGATGAAGCGCGTTTCGATGGGATTGCATGGTTCTCAATTCTCCTGATCATACACTATATGGTTGAAATGCCCCGTCTCGGACATTGGATCGACCCGCGCCCCGAAGGCATCTACGTGCCCGTCGCCGACATCTGGATCGATCCGTCGCAACCCAAGGATCGAGCGCTGGTCACCCATGGCCATGCCGATCATGCCCGCGGCGGGCATGGCGCGGTCTGGGCGACGCCCGAAACTCTCGCGATCATGGACGTCCGTTACGGCGAACAATCGGCTGAACCGGTCGATTATGGCGAGGAAGTCGCATTCGATGCGGTGACGGCGCGATTTGTGCCGGCCGGTCATGTTTTGGGATCGGCGCAGATCGTACTCGATCATGCCGGCGAACGCATCGTGATTTCTGGAGACTATAAACGCCGGTCGGATCCGACCTGCCCACCGTTCGAGCCTGTACCATGCGATATTTTCATTACCGAGGCAACTTTTGGACTCCCCGTGTTCCGACATCCCGATACCGGCGAGGAGGTCGCCAAGATTCTCGATACGCTGGCTGCCAACCCCGATCGCTGCGTTTTGGTCGGCGCCTATGCTCTGGGCAAGGCGCAACGGGTGATATGTGAGTTGCGCCATGCCGGGCATGACGCGCCACTTTACATCCATGGCGCGCTGCAGCGGCTTTGCGATCTTTATCGCGCCCATGGTGTCGAGCTTGGTGAATTGCTGCCGGCCACCGACACACCCAAGGAAGACATGCGCGGATCGATTGTCTTGGCCCCGCCCAGTGCGCTCAACGATCGTTGGTCGCGCCGGCTGCCCGATCCGATCACCGCGATGGCATCCGGCTGGATGCGGATTCGGCAACGCGCGCGGCAACGCAATGTCGAGCTACCGCTGATCGTTTCCGATCACGCCGATTGGGACGAACTGACTAGCACCTTGGAGGAGCTGCGGCCGAAGGAAGTATGGGTCACGCATGGCCGCGAAGACGCGCTGGTCCATTGGTGCGAGACCCGGCAGATCAAGGCGCGGGCGCTTGCGCTGGTCGGCCGCGAGGATGAAGACGAATAGTGATACGCCAGCGCAATATTATTGCTGCAGCGCGTCACGGAAGCGAAAAAAAAGGGCTGCCCCCTAGGGAGCAGCCCTGAAGTATAGGAGAGGATGCCTGAAAAGGCAGGCTCTTGATACGCCGATCGCCAATTTGCTGCAAGTGCGAAAGCGCGATTGTGCGTTGCAAAAAACGCAGCTGCTAGTTCAGGCGATAGGTTAGCGCCATGGCGATACAGTGTTTCACGGCTTCCGTCGGCAAGCCGTCGTCGCGTTTGAAAATCACCGCGCGGCTGCCTTCGCAGCGCAATTGACCGCCATAAAGTTGGAGATAGCGATCGACCAGATCGGTCTGACAGTGGACGTAGAATGCATATTCATCATCCGCCTGCTTGTGCGCATTGAGGCGAATCGTCGTGCCCGCGGGGTTGAGATAGGCGGGTTCGTTCCATTTCAGCGTTTCTTCGATCGGGCCAATTTCGTCATTCTCCGCCGCAATCGCAAAAATCAGCGCACGCAGTTCCAGCAGGCGCGTGCGTATGGCGTCGTCATATTCGGCGAACCGGGCTGCGACCGCCTTCGATTGAAAGGCTGGCGCCCCCATCAATGGCCCGCTTGCGGTCCACGCTCGAGCCCCGATGCGCCGAGCTGCGCATCGATCTGCGCCATCAACCGTTAGAGCCCGGCATCGCTTTTGGCTTCGGCGCGCGCCACCAGCACATCTTGCGTGTTGGACGCGCGGAGCAGCCACCAGCCGTCCTCGGTGTTTACCCGTGCGCCATCCGTGTCGTTGACGTCCGCGCCTTCCGAGCCGAGCCGTTCCAGCACCTCGTCGATGACCGCGAACTTCCGGCTCTCATCGACCTGGAATCGCATTTCCGGCGTATTGATCATGTCGGGGATCGCGTCACGCAAAGCGGTTACGCTCTTGCCCAATATATATGCCGCCGAGATCAGCTGGACGGCGGCGTAAAGCGCATCGTCGAAACCATAATAGTCTTGCGCGAAAAAGACATGGCCGCTCATCTCGCCGGCCAGCGGGCAGCCTGTTTCCTTCATTTTGGACTTTATCAGTGAATGGCCGGTTTTCCACATGAGCGGATCGCCGCCCAGATCCGCGATCCGGTCGTACAGCGCCTGGCTTGCCTTCACATCGGCGATAATCGTTGCGCCTGGGTCTTTCCGGAGCACCGGCTCGGCATAGATGGCGAGCAGTTGATCGCCCCAGATCACCCGGCCCGTGCTGTCGATCGCTCCGATCCGATCGCCATCACCGTCGAAAGCCACTCCGAAATCGAGATTATTCTCCGCGACGAGCCGTTTGAGGTCTGCGAGATTCGTCTCGTCTGTGGGATCGGGATGATGGTTGGGGAAAGACCCGTCGATATCGGTGAAGAGCGTGAAATGCTCGCCCGGGAGCCGCGCGACGAGCTTCTCGACGATCGCGCCGGCTGCCCCGTTGCCCGCGTCCCAGCCGATCCGAAACTCGCCGCCCGCATGGCTCGCCACGAGGCGCTCGACATAGGCGTCGGCGATGTCGATCTGCTCACTGGTACCGGTGCCGACCTCCCAGTCTCCGGCGGAGGCCATGGCGCCGAGCCGCTGGATGTCCGCGCCGAAAAAAGGTCCGTGCTGAAATACCATCTTGAAGCCGTTATAATCGGGGGGGTTGTGACTGCCGGTTATCTCTATGCCGCCATCAACCTCTAGAGTCGCTTCGGCGAAATAGAGCATCGGGGTGGGTCCGAGCCCGATCCGCACCGCATCGACGCCGCTCGCATTCAACCCCTCGACCAGAGCCGCTTCGAGTATCGGAGAACTGGTCCGTCCGTCATAACCGACCGCCACCTGACTTCCACCCGCGCGGTGGATGAGTGTTCCGAAACTGCTGCCGATTGCTCGCGCATCGTCCTCGCCCAGCGTTTCGCCGACGATACCGCGGATATCGTATTCGCGCAGCGTGGTAGGATGAAAGTTATGGGTCATCATGCTCTCTTGTCGGGATTGGAGGCGGCTCGGGATAGACTTACGGGCTTAGCGCCGGAAAATTGAAAAATGAAAGCGGTTCAATCGCGATGATCGGTCACCTGTTTCCTCGCTTCGCTGAGCAGAATGTCGCGTGCCGCATTCACGCGTCGGGCAAGCTCGGCCGATCCGCCGACATCCGGGTGGACTTTGGCGATCAGGCGGCGATGGGCGCTGCGGATCGACGCCTGGTCCGCATCTTCTCCTACACCCAGCAGTTCGCGCGCTTCGGCGACCGGCATCATGGCGCGGCGGAACTGTTGCGAGCGATAGGCGGCCCAGGCGGCAACACCGGCGAAACAGATCAGCGCCAGAATACCCTGACCGGACGAGAACCATTTGAATCCGAGAATGACTGCGGCGATCGCCGCCCAGTCTCCGCTGTCGCTGCGGCGCAACCGGCCCGTCCACCAAGCCCAGGCTGCGATTGCTCCGAAGGTCAGCAGCAAGAAGTGCATAGGGCCTTATACCGTCTCGAACATGTCCTGTGTAACCCCCATCTGCGGAAGATGAAGCGCGGCAACCATTTCGCGCAACTCCTGACGCGCGGCGATATGGCTGAGACCCACATCCTCGAAATGGTCGATATCGAGCAGGGTCAGTCCGCTCGGAAAGAGCTCGCGATAGATGACCCGTTCGGACAGGCCGGGAATGACTCGGAAGCCGACGCGGCGGGATAGCTCGTTCAACGCCCGGGCGACCCGCTGCATATTCTTTGCCGCGATATGCTGAAGCCGGTTTCTGAGAACCACCCAGTCGACCTCGCCACCGGTTTGGGCCTTTGCTTTTCGCGCGTCCCAAACGATTTCGGCATAGAAACTCGGTCGCCGGATCGAATAATTTTCCGGATCGACTTCGCCGATCAGATCGAGATCGACGAAACTGTCGTTGATCGGCGTGACAAGCGTGTCCGCACGCGCGGCCGAAATGCGTGCCAGCGGATCGTCGCGGCCCGGCGTATCGATGATCAGAAATTCGGCATCCTTGCAAAGCGCCTCGATACTGCGCTCGAAACCAACCAGATTGTCCGCCTCGCACACTCGAAAGCGCGGAATCGGCAGTGGCGAGTCGAGTCGAGTCGCGCTCGCTTCGCGATTTTCGAGATAACGAGTCGTGGTGCGCTGGCGGCTGTCGAGATCGAGCACCGCGACCTCGCGCCCCGCGGCCGCCAGAGCGACGGCCGTGTGGACAGCGGTCGTCGACTTACCGGTACCGCCCTTCTCATTGGCGAAAACGATGAAATGGCAATCGGCCAATACGCTACGTCCCCTGCGGATCAACTTGCTTGATTCGGGGTCCCCGCCCGCTCAAAACCATCATTCCCTTATCGGAGGTGCCATACAGGTGCAATTAAAGAGACGGTTAACCGAGATCCGGGCGGCGATCGGCGATTTGCGCGAAGATGGGCACACCATTGCGCTGGTGCCGACCATGGGGGCGCTGCACGAAGGGCATATTTCGCTGGTTGCACGGGCGCGCGAGGTTGCCGATTATGTGGTTGCGTCGATCTTCGTCAATCCGACCCAGTTCGGCGAGGGTGAGGATTTCGATTCCTATCCGCGGACCGAGGATGAGGATCGCGCTAAGCTCTTAGCGGCCGGTTGCAATCTGCTCTGGGCGCCAGCACCCGATGAAGTCTATCCTGCGGGCTTTTCGACGTCGGTGACTGTTGCGGGTGTTACCGAAGGGCTTTGCGGTGCGTCCCGCCCCGGCCATTTCGATGGCGTTGCGACCGTCGTCGCCAAGCTCTTCAACCAGATCCTTCCGGATTACGCCCTGTTCGGTGAAAAGGATTATCAGCAACTCGCGCTGATCCGCCGCATGGCTCGCGATCTCGATTTCCAGATCGAAGTTATCGGCGTGCCGACCGTGCGCGAGGCGGATGGCTTGGCGCTGTCTTCGCGTAACGCCTATCTCAGCGTCGACGAGCGGGCCCGCGCGGTGGCTTTGCCCGATGCGATGGCCGCCGCGGCGAGCGCGATCGAAGATGGCGAAAGTGTCGCGGAAGCGATCATCGCGGCCAAGGCGCAACTGTTCGAGGCCGGTTTCGCCACCGTCGACTATATCGAATTGCGCGATGCGGAGACGCTGGAGCCGGTAGAGACATTGGGTCGCCCGGCGCGGCTCCTGGCGGCCGCACGCATCGGCAAAACCCGGCTGATCGATAACATCGCGGTGGAGGGTTGAAATGTCCGGATCGGCGTCGCCGGAGCCTGTTCCATTTCCGCTCACTCCCCCTCCTGACCTCCTATCAAGTGTACTCTGGCGGGAGGTCAGGAGGGGGAGTGGGCCGGTGCCGCGATTTCCTGCCAAGGAAATTCTGACGAGCAAGTTTCAACGAAAAGCACCCTACCCGAATACTTGCCCTCTCCATTAACCTTTTATTATCCATAACCGGTCAATTCCTGTCCTCGACGATAGTCAACAAGGGGAACAGGGTCATGGCGCATAGTGCCGCAACCGCGAATTTTCTGATCGAAAGCCGCCTGAGGGACGCCGCCGTTGGCGATGAGAACGCCTATTTCGATCTCGGTATCGCCTATTCTGCGGGCACCGACGGGCTCGATATCGATCTCATCGAAGCGCACAAATGGTTCAATCTCGCGGCTGTCCGCGGCCATGAAAAAGCGCAGCGCTGCCGGGCGGAGATATCCGACGAAATGACGGCGCGTGAGATCGCAGAAGCTCAGAAACAAGCGCGCGCTTGGCTTTCGTCGCTCGAGCGGCGCGCCGCCTAGCTTTCTCCCCAAGCGGTGCCGCCGGTCCCGCAACACTATGGCATCCGGATTTTACATCTGGATTTTTGCAGGGCCGCTCCATAGGGGTGGCCCATATTTTTTGCGCAAATGCGCAGCCAATCGGGAAATCGCCATGTCCGTAACCGCCGTTCCACTCCGTCCGATCGAAAAGGGGGCGCTGACCAAGCTCTGGATCGGTATTGCGATCCTGATTGCGGCGGCTGTTGCGTTCGCCTGGCACGCGACCGCGCGGCCGATCGCCATGAACGGGACGTCCGAAGATTTTCTCGCTTGGAATAGCGGGCAACCCGGCGTCGTGACGACCGATAGCGGCCTGCAATATGAGATACTCGAAGAGGGTGACGGTGCGGGCAGCCCCGGTCAGGGCGCGGGCGTTATCGTTAACTATGAAGGTCGGCTGACCGATGAAACTGTGTTCGATTCCGGCCAGCAACAGGGCCTGCCTCTCGATGCGGTCGTATCGGGCTGGTCGGAAGGCATTCAGTTGATGAGCCGCGGAGCGCGCTATCGTTTCTGGCTGCCGCCGGCCTTGGGTTATGGCGAAAATCCGCCGCCCGGCAGCCCGATCACCGCGGATTCGGTAATGGTCTTCGATGTCGAGCTGATCGATTTCATCTCGCGTGAAGAGTTGATGCAACTGCAGATGCAACAGATGGGCCTGCAGGGCGGGCCTGGCGGAGTATCGCCGCCGGGGCAGTGAGACCCTTTATCCCGGATCGGTCGGTGTTGCGCCTGCTTTGGCGGCGCGGCGCTGGGCTTCCTCTTCTTCTTCGTCATTATGTTCCGAGCGGCGTTCGAGCGCGGCCTTAGCCATCGCAACGATCGGATCGGCGAGGGCGAGGCCGATGATTCCGAACAAAGCGGCGAACAGGATCTGCGCGGACAATGTCAGGGCCGGAGGCAGATCGACCGTCTGTTTCGCGACCATCGGGATCACGACCCAGCCATCGAAGGTCTGCACGAACAGATAGATCAGAAAGGCATAGAAGCCGGTTTCCGGACTGTCGCTCAGCCCGACCGCGACCATCAGCACACCGGTGATAAAGGCTCCGACATTGGGGATGAAGGCGAGCAGCCCTGCCAATATGCCGAGCAACAAAGCCATCGGCACCCCGACGATGGTAAGCAAGAGCCAGGTGAGGAACCCTTCGAAGATCATGCCGAGGACGCGGCCCGCCAGCAGCCGCCGTAACGTCTTCGCCATGCGCGTGGTCGTTTTGCGAAATTCCGGACGGGTGCCGCGCGGCAGCATCCATTGAATGCCGCGATCGTAGATTTTGGGATCGATCGCAACGAACAGACCGATCACCATCACGAGGAACAGCGTCGCGATACCGCTGACCGCCGATCCGAGTGCCGATGTCAGGCTACCGACCGAACCGAGCACGTCGCGCAATATCTGGGTGATCTCTATGCCGCCCGGTGTCATTCCGAGTTCGTCCAGCATGCCGAGCAGACGCGCGAACTGCAGCGACAGCGTTTCGCGCAATTCCTCGGCCTGATTGGCGATTTCGATCCCGGCGAGCCAGCCGATCCCCGTTATACCGCCCACGATCAGCAACATGACTACCGCCAGCCTCAGTCCGCGGCTTTGCGGAATTACGGGCCGCAACAGTCTCGTCCCACCGTCGAGCAGCGAGGCGAAGACGAGACCCGCAATGATCAACAGAATCGCCTGGGCGAGTTGCCAAACCAAGAGAACGGCGACCGCCACCATCGCCCAGGCAATGGCACGTTTCAGTTCCTGTCGGATAACCGGATCGCGGACTTCCGCCGGGCCCACCTGCCCGTCATAGGGACCGGGACGTTCGTCCCGCTCGCTCATTCGCTGCCTTCCCGGCTTGGATGCAGGCCGGTGCCGGCCCGGCCGCCGCGCATCGCGGAGAACCAGCTGATCGGATTATACCATTGCGATGTGCCGTCGAGCGAAAAGGTGATGAATTCCGCGCGGCCGCCGATACTCTCGACCGGAACCGGCCCACCAAGGCCGCCACCTGCCAGAGCCGCGCGGCTGTCCGCCGATTGGTCGCGATTGTCGCCCATCAGGAAAAGATGGCCTTCGGGAATGGTGACCGGTCCGTAATAGTCCGCGGGAGAGGGACCGAGATCGATCGTATCATAGTAGCGGCCCTCGGGCGTATATTCGCGATAGACGGGCATCCGGCAATAACGCCGGCCGTCGCTGCCGGTCGTTGCCAGTGCCGGGAAATCGGTGCACGGCACATTGGCGTCGATCGGGATCATGGTGGGTTCGCGCTGTTCGCGGCGCAGCGCCGTGCCGTTGAGGAACACGATACCGCCGCGCACCTCGATCGTATCGCCCGGCAGGCCGATCACGCGCTTGATATAGTCGGCCCGCGCACCCTGCGGCACGGCGATCACGACATCGCCCCGCTCCGGCATCCGGCCGAACAACCGTCCGTCGATAAAGGGCAGGATGTGAAATGAGGGCGAAACATAGGACCAGCCATAGGGGTATTTGGTGACGACCAGCCGGTCGCCCTTGATCAGCCCGGGCATCATCGATTCAGAGGGGATATAGAAAGGCTTGGCGACGAAGCTGTGAAAGGCGAGGACGGCCAGCACAAGCCAGAAGATGCCCTTGATCTCGCCCCACCAGTCGGTCGGCTTCTTCTCTTTGTCATCGTCCGACGCGGCCGCGCAGTCTTCGCTCGCCTGGAGGGCGGCGGCCAGTTGCTCGTCCCTGTCGCTTTGGCGTTCCTGATCCAATTCACTCACTCGCTTATGTCAATCGCTTGTTCGGGCAGGGCGTACAGTATGACGAACGCCTGTGCCCAGGGATGGTCGTCGGTCATCGTCAAATGCACCTCTAGCCGGTGGCCGGGCGGGGTCAGCACGTCAAGCCGCTTTTTCGCTCCACCGGCGAGCGCCAGTGTCGGCGCTCCCGATCTCGCATTCACTACACCAATATCCTTCATGAACACACCCTGACGGAAACCGGTGCCAACGGCCTTGGAATAGGCTTCCTTCGCCGCGAAGCGCTTGGCGTAGGTTCCGGCGATGGTGAAAGGGCGACGATGTGCCTTGGCCCGCTCGACCTCGGTAAACACCCGCCGTTCGAAGCGCTCGCCGAACCGGTCCAGCGAATTCTGGATCCGATCGATGTTACAGAGATCCGAGCCGATACCGATGATCATCTTGTTGTTTTTCGCTCGCGCATCCGCGCGAGCGTCCTCCTTGCTGTTTCCTTCGCTTCGCTGCGGAGCAGGTCCGGGCGGGCGTTCGCCCTTGCCTCGACCTGAATGGCCTCGGAGTCTATCTTCGAAAGAGAAGCACGCGGCAACGTGCGCACGCACGGCCGTGCGCCGCCGTCACTGCGGCGTTCGCGAAGCAGGTGCGCAGCACCAACCCAAGCGGGCCGGATGGCGCGCGCCCGGCGTTTGAAGGACTCGAACAAAGAATTCACCGCGCCCAATCCATCAACTCGCGCATCCGCTTCACGCTAGCCTCAAGACCCGTGAAGATCGCCTCGCCGATCAGGAAATGGCCGATGTTCAACTCGGCGAGTTGCGGGATTGCCGCAACCGGACCGACATTGTCGAAGGTCAGGCCATGGCCCGCATGCGGTTCGATTCCGTTTTTCGCAGCGAGCGCGGCGGCTTCGGTGATGCGGCGTAGCTCTGCGGCGCGTGCGTCCTGATTTTCTGGGCCTTCGAGATTGGCATAGGTACCGGTATGGAACTCAACGACCGGCGCGCCCAGTTTCAGTGCGGCTTCGACTTGGGCTGGATCGGGTTCGATGAACAGGCTCACCCGCATGCCCGCCGCGGACATTTCGCGGACGAAGCGGGCAAGGTGATTATGGCCTCCTGCGGCGTCCAGCCCGCCCTCGGTCGTGCGCTCCTGGCGTTTTTCCGGTACGATGCAGGTGGCTTCAGGCAATTGCCGCAGCGCGATTTCGAGCATCTCGTCGGTTGCCGCCATTTCGAGATTGAGCCGGACGCCCTCGATCTGCGCCAGGCGCGTGATGTCGCCATCGGTGATGTGCCGCCGGTCTTCGCGCAGATGCGCCGTGATGCCGTCAGCCCCGGCCGCTGCGGCGATTTCGGCGGCGCGCACCGGATCGGGATAGTCGCCACCGCGCGCGTTCCGCACGGTCGCGACGTGATCGATATTGACGCCGAGGCGCAGATGACCGGCGCTCATTCGATCGGCTCCGCGCAAACGGCCGCCGATAGCAGGTCGAACGCAAAAGCCCGGTTGCGGGCGATATGGCCGAGCGGAAATTCGGCTTCGCTGCGATTGGTGAAGACGATAACGGCCATGTCCAGCTCCGGCAGAATATAGTTGCGGCCCTGCACGCCGCCAATCGCGCCGGGTCGTTCGACAAGCCGATGCGGAGTTTCGCAGCCGGCAAGCCGCGCCGGAAACACCCATTGGCCAAGCGCCGCATAGCCGATTGCCGGATCGCCGGTCCACATTTCTTCGCGCGCCTCCGGATCGAGCAGCTCGCCGCGCATCAGGGCCCGATCGAACGCCCAAAGATCTAGGATCGTGCCGTTCATGCCGCCCGCGCCACCATAGCTTGCAAAACGGACCGGCGGTTCGCTCTCGCCTCGATGAAAGCCGGGGACCGTTTCGCCGCCATGCGGGAAAAGACGCGGACCGCCGGGCATCCGCTGGCCGATAAGGTCGTCGAGCGACTGACCGGTGACCCGCTCGAGCAAGCGGCCGAGGATTATGAAATCGCAATTATTATAACGATATCCGGCATCCGGCGCCGCGCGGGACGGACCCGTGCAATAGGTTTCGGTCGCGAGGGTGCCGCCGAATTCCGTTCCGTAAAAGCTTGGCAGACCGCTCGACAAGAGGGGTGTATCTTCGGGGTCCGCCAGTCCTGACCGGTGGCGAAGCAAATGGCGAACGGAGAGCGTTGCGCGATTCGCATCGGGAAAATCGGGCCAGTAACGCGTGATCGGCGCGTCGAGATCGATCCGACCGGTCGCCGCCTCCTGCATCACGATGGTCGCGACGATCTGTTTGGTGATCGACGCCCATCGCCAGCGCGCGTCGAGACGATGGGCGTCGCCGCTACCGGGCCGGACATCCCCCAATGCGCGCGCATAGACGACGGTATCGCCTTGCGAGACCAGGATCAGGCCGGAAAAATTCCGGACCATGGCGAGCCGATCGATCCGCTCGATATCGATGCTTTCGGCGTGGGCCGTTGCCGCCAGGGTCCAAAGGGCAAGCCAAGCGGCGATCCGGCCGATCGTCATTTCGCTCGGCTACCCGGTTTTTCGGGCGGGATGGCTGCCAGTTCCTCAGGAAGGTCGTCGGGGCCGTAGACCGGAAAGTCGAGTGACAGCAGCGGTATGAAAGGTACACCGAGATCGACATCCCCGCCCGACCGATCGACCAGCGCTGCCTCGGCGATAACCGTGCCGCCCGCCTCTTCGACGGCCTTGATCGCTTCGCGCGACGACAGGCCGGTAGTGACGACATCCTCGACCATCAGCACTTTCTGGCCGTTTTCGAGCGCGAAGCCTCGGCGAAGTTCGAAAACACCGTCGGGGCGTTCTAGAAACATCGCGTCGAGCCCGAGCGCCCGGCCCATCTCATGGCCGATAATCACGCCACCCATGGCCGGTGACACCACGACATCGATTTCACTGCGAATCTCGCGCGGCAGGCGCGCCGTGAGCGACGAGGCGAGGCGCGAGGCCCGCAACGGATCCATAAGCACGCGTGCGCATTGGAGATAGCGCGCGCTGCGCTTGCCGGACGACAGAATAAAATGCCCTTCGAGGAGCGCTTGCGCGGCCCGGAATTCGGAAAGGATATCGTCGTCGGTCATTGCTGTGATGTTCCCTTTTTGCCGGGCGCCACATAGGCCGCACGAGGATCGGCTTCAACCCGGCGAATTTCCCGAAAGGGAAGCTTGAGGCCTTGGAATCTCGCGACTATAAGGCCCCCAAGTTTCACTATGCCGTGAACTGTTTTGACCGTCCGCCGGGCGGAATCAATGGGGACGAAATGCGTATTCTGACGAATTTGATGCTGGCCGCCGGTTTGGCCGTGGCTTCGCTTTCCGTAACGTCGGCGGCGAGTGCTGCAGCGCCGCAGCCGGAGCTTGCGCCGGCACCGCAAACCGAACTGGCGCCCGCGCCGGGTGCCGAAGTCGAGGCGGCCGAGTCGACCGAAGCGGCCGCGCCGGCGTTCGAACATGCGCCCGCCGTCGAAGGTGTCGGCATGCCGACCGGCGGGCTTGGCATTCAAGAACAGGTGTCCGAAGTCGGTGAGCAGGCGCGCTGGTTCCATGATGCGCTGCTGATGCCGATCATCACCGTGATTTCGCTGTTTGTGCTGGCGTTGCTGCTCTGGGTAGTTGTGCGTTTCAATCGCCGTCGAAATCCGACACCGTCGAAGACGACGCATAACACCACGCTTGAAGTGATCTGGACACTCGTTCCCGTTCTCATCCTCGTCTTTATCGCCGTTCCGTCGATCGGTTTGTTGCAGGCGCAATATGACCTGCCCGAGGGCGAAACCGTTACTGTCAAGATTACTGGCAACCAGTGGAACTGGACCTACGAATATCCTGACCATGGCGACATTCTTCTCGTGTCGAATATGCTCGAAGAGGAGGGCGAGCAAGCTGAAGGGGCGCGCTTCCGCACCGATGCAGACGGCCCGCGCCTGCTGGCGGTCGATGAACGCATGGTCATCCCCGCGGGTGTCAATGTTCGCTTTTTGGTTACCGCTTCGGATGTCCTTCACAGCTTCGCGGTGCCCGCCTTCTGGACGAAGATCGATGCGGTGCCCGGTCGCCTGAACGAAGGCTGGACCCGGGTCGACCAGGAGGGCGTCTATTTCGGTCAATGTTCTGAACTCTGCGGCGTCCGGCACGGCTATATGCCGATTGCCGTCGAAGTGGTCTCGCCTGAGGAGTTCGAGCAATGGGTACTTGCGAATGGCGGTACCATGCCGGGTAGCGAAGAGCCGGTGGACGATGCGCCTGCCGACGCAGAAACCGAAACGGCCGACGACGCCGAAGAAATTGCCGCGGCCAACACCGCCGGCGCAGCAAGTTAAGGGTTCGCACCGATGACTGATACCACAGCCACCCCCGCCCATTTCGAAGCCGCCGGCCATGACGAGGCGCATCACGACGCCGATCACAAGCCGGGCTTTTTCGTCCGTTGGTTCATGTCCACGAACCATAAGGATATCGGTACGCTCTACCTGATCTTCGCGATCGTCGCCGGCATTATCGGCGGTGCGATTTCGGGCATGATGCGCATGGAACTCGCCGAGCCAGGCATTCAGTATCTGGCTGAATGGGCCGGCGAAGAGGGCAATGCCGCACTGCATTTCTGGAATGTGATGATCACTGCGCATGGTTTGATCATGGTCTTCTTCATGGTCATGCCTGCGATGATCGGCGGGTTCGGCAACTGGTTTGTGCCGCTGATGATCGGCGCTCCGGATATGGCCTTCCCGCGGATGAACAATATCAGCTTCTGGTTGCTCGTTCCGGCTTTTCTCCTGCTCTTCGGGTCGATGTTCGTACCCGGCGGCGTCGCTGACGGCGCGGGGACCGGCTGGACCGTCTACGCACCATTATCGACATCTGGGTCCGTCGGGCCTTCCGTCGATATGGCGATCTTGTCACTTCATTTGGCCGGTGCGTCTTCGATCCTGGGTGCGATCAACTTCATTACGACGATCTTCAACATGCGCGCGCCTGG
Source organism: Pseudomonadota bacterium (assembly GCA_039180285.1). Lineage (GTDB taxonomy): Bacteria > Pseudomonadota > Alphaproteobacteria > Sphingomonadales > Sphingomonadaceae > Parasphingopyxis. Next base: position 46,198 of record JBCDDN010000006.1, read on the forward strand.
TATGACCCTGCATAAGATGCCGCTGTTCGTCTGGTCGGTGCTGGTGACGGCGTTTCTGCTACTCTTGGCGCTGCCGGTGCTCGCGGCGGCGATCACGATGCTGCTGACGGACCGCAATTTCGGCACGACCTTCTTCGATGCGGCCGGCGGCGGCGATCCGTTGCTCTACCAGCATCTGTTCTGGTTCTTCGGCCATCCGGAGGTTTACATCATGATCCTGCCGGGCTTCGGCATGGTCAGCCAGATCGTCGCGACTTTCTCCAAGAAGCCGGTCTTCGGTTATCTCGGCATGGCCTATGCCATGGTCGCGATCGGCGTGGTCGGTTTCGTCGTCTGGGCGCACCATATGTTCACCGTGGGGCTGAGCCTCAACATGAAGCTGTACTTCACGGCGGCGACGATGGTGATCGCGGTGCCGACCGGCATCAAGATCTTCAGCTGGATCGCGACGATGTGGGGCGGATCGGTGACGTTCAAGACGCCGATGGTATGGTCTATGGGCTTCATCTTCATGTTCACGGTCGGCGGTGTCACGGGCGTCGTCCTCGCCAATGGCGGCTTCACCAACTATGTGCACGATACCTATTATGTCGTCGCGCATTTCCACTATGTGCTGTCGCTCGGGGCGGTCTTCGCGATCTTCGCCGGCTGGTATTACTGGTTCGGTAAGATGTTCGGTAAGATGTACAACGAGTTTCTCGGCCAACTGCATTTCTGGCTGTTCTTCATCGGCGTGAACATATTGTTCTTCCCGATGCACTTTCTGGGGCTCGACGGCATGCCGCGGCGCTATCCGGACTATGTCGACAGTCAGGCCTATTGGAACGACATCGCGACCTATGGCTACCTGATCATGGCCGTCGGCATGCTGGTCTTCTTCGTCAACACGATCTGGTCGCTAGTGGCCGGAAAGAAGGCTGCGGACAATTATTGGGGCGAAGGTGCAACCACGCTCGAATGGACCCTTTCGAGTCCGCCGCCCTATCACCAGTTCAACAAACTGCCGAAGGTCGACTAGGCTGGAGTCTGAACTGGTCCGTTAGCCCTGAGCTTGTCGAGGGGCGTTTCTCGAACGGAGAAGCGGGCTTCGACAGGCTCAGCCCTAACGGGTTTGTGAGAAGGATATGAACACACGGACCGCCACTGTCCCCGCCCGCACCTCGACGGGCCATATCGTCGCCGACTGGCGCGATTTCTATGCGCTGACCAAGCCGGGCGTGATGAAGCTCGTCGTGTTTACCGGTCTTGCCGGAATGCTTGCCGCGCCGACCCAGTTGCATCCGATTCTGGCCTTCAGCGCGATCCTGGCGATCGCGCTTGCGCACGGCGCGGCGGCGACGCTCAACCAATGGTATGAGGCCGATATCGACGCGGTGATGAAACGGACAGCGGATCGCCCGCTGCCCGCCGGCCGTATGGACCGCGAGGCCGCCTTGCATTTCGGCGTTGGGCTCGGTGTCTTCTCGGTGATCTTGATGGGCATTGCCGCGAACTGGCTGGCCGCCGCGACATTGGCCGCCGCGATTCTTTTCTATGTCTGCATCTACACGATCTGGCTCAAGCGCCGCACGCCGCAGAATATCGTAATCGGCGGAGCCGCCGGTGCCTTTCCGCCGCTGATCGGTTGGGCCGCCGCGACCGGCGAGATCACGCTGATGCCGATCTTACTGTTCACGCTGATCTTCCTGTGGACACCGCCGCATTTCTGGGCGCTCTCGCTGTTCGTCAATGCGGATTATGCACGCGCCGGCGTACCGATGATGACGGTCGTGGCGGGCACACGCTCCACACGCCGGCAGATGCTGCTCTACACGATGCCGATGACGGCCGTCGCTATCGCCCCGTGGCCGCTGGGCCTTGCCGGACCGATTTACGGTGTGACGGCGACGGTGCTCAGCCTCGTTTTCCTCGCGCTGGCGATTGCCGTCGTTCGCAATCCATCGACCAAGACGGCGCATATGGTTCCCGAGAAGCGCTTGTTCCTTTTCTCGATCGCCTATCTGTTCGCGCTGTTCGGCGCGCTCGTCGTTGACGCTTGGGCTCCTGTGATCCTTACGATTGGAGCGGGCGCATGACCCCGGAAGAGGAAGATATCATCCGCCGTCGCCAGAAAAGCCGGGCGCTGGTGACGGCGCTGATCCTTGGCGGGTTGGCGATTCTTTTCTATCTGATCACCATCACCAAGCTGGTAGTGGCCTCATGAGCATTGCGCTTCAGCAGAAGAACCGGCGCAGCGCCACCATGGCCGCATTGCTGGTCGCCGGGATGATCGCGCTCGGATTCGCGTCCGTGCCTCTGTACCGGATATTCTGCCAGGTTACGGGTTTCGGAGGTACCACCCAGCGGGTAGAGGCGATGTCAGCCGACGTCGCAGCGACCGGGCGGATGATCACGGTGCGCTTCGATTCCAATACTGCGCGCGACCTGCCCTGGAATTTCGCGCCCGAGCGCAACACCGAAACCGTGCAGATCGGTGAACGGGCTTTGGCATTCTACCGTGCGGAGAATCTGGGTACCGGGCCCGTATCAGGCACGGCGACGTTCAATGTCACGCCGCTCGAAGCCGGGCGGTATTTCAACAAGATTCAGTGTTTCTGCTTTACCGAACAGATCCTGCAACCGGGCGAGAATGTCCGGATGCCGGTTACTTATTTCGTCGATCCGGCGATCCTCGACGATCCTGATATCGGCGATGTCGAGGAAATCACCCTCTCCTATACTTTCTACCCGATGGACGAAGACGCATCCTAGGGTTAGAGACTTGATCACCACGCTTCACTAAAGGGATTTGAGCGCAATGGCTGGAGCCGCCCCCGAACATGACTATCATCTGGTAAATCCCAGTATCTGGCCGTTTATCGGCTCGATGAGCGCGTTGGCCATGGCGGCCGGCGGCGTCATGTGGATGCATTCCGAAGCCTATGGCGGATGGGTTTTCATCGCGGGTACAATCGGCGTGCTCTTCACCATGTTCAGCTGGTGGGTCGATGTGATCCGTGAGGCCAATGGAGGCGATCACACGCCGGTCGTCCAGCTGCATCTGCGTTATGGCATGATCCTGTTCATCGCGTCCGAAGTCATGTTCTTCGTCGGCTGGTTCTGGGCGTTCTTCAACGGCGCACTGTTTCCGACCGAGGCGATCGGCGCGACTTGGCCGCCCGAAGGTATCGAAGTCCTCGACCCCTTCACTTATCCGCTGCTCAACACACTGATCCTGCTCTGTTCGGGCACGACGGTTACCTGGGCGCATCATTGCCTGCTCAACGGCGACAGGGAAGGGTTCAAGACGGGCCTTTGGCTGACGATTATTCTCGGCATCGTGTTCAGCGGCGTTCAGGCCTATGAATATGGCCATGCCGCCTTCGATTTCTCCGGAAACATCTATGGCGCGACCTTCTACATGGCGACCGGTTTCCATGGCTTCCACGTCATCATCGGTACCATCTTCCTCGCGGTTTGCCTGCTGCGCGCCTATCGGGGCGATTTCACGCCCAAACAGCATTTCGGCTTCGAGGCCGCGGCCTGGTATTGGCATTTCGTCGATGTCGTCTGGCTGTTCCTCTTCGTCTCTATCTATGTGTGGGGCGGCGCGGGCGCCGAGATTCATTAGTGCCTCCGGCCCGGTGACCGCATCGGCGTTCAGCGGTGCCAAGCTGGCGTTGATTTGCGAAGATGCACTTCTCGTCTATCTGCGCGATGACAGGGATGATATTCCTTTTCCCGGCAAATGGGACTTTCCCGGCGGCGGTCGGGAAGGCGACGAACGCCCCGAACATTGCGCCGTTCGCGAACTGAAAGAAGAGTTCGGCCTCGATTTCGATACGGGCGAGATCATATGGTCGCGGAGATACGAAAGCTGGCACGGGGGTGATGCGGACAGCTATTTTTTCGTCGCGAGAATTTCAAAAGATGAGATTTCGAAGGTGCAATTCGGCGACGAAGGCCAATATTGGCGGTTGATGCCGATCACCGAATATCTGAGCTCGCCCGATGCGATCAACCATTTGAGCGATCGTTTGCTGGATTTTCTGGCGGATGGCTGAGCCTACGCCCTTGCAATCCGGGATTGCGGGGGCCTGTCCGCGTTGTGGTGCGCACACGCTTTTCGATGGTCCTGTCCATTTTTCCGATCGGTGCAGCGCTTGCGGACTGCATTATGCGGGCTTCAACGTGGGAGACGGCCCGGCGGCTTTTCTCACCCTGATCATCGGTGCGCTGGTCGTCGCGCTCGCGTTGACGGTCGAACTGACAATCCGGCCGGCCTTTTGGGTCCATGTACTGCTTTGGGTGCCGTTCACGGTGGCCGTTGTGATCTTCGGTCTGCGCGTGGCCAAGGGCGTCTTGCTTTCCCTGGAATATCGCAATGCTGCGCATGAGGGACGGCTCAAGGATGATGTGCCCGGAGACGGGGAATGAGAATTCCGATCGTCCCGACGATCCTCGTCCTGGCAGCGGTGGCGACGATGATCGCGCTCGGCATATGGCAGTTGCAGCGCAAGGCCGAGAAGGAAGCTTTGCTCGAAACCTATGCCGAGGCGTCCACCCTGCCACCCATAGCCTGGCCCGAAACACCGGACACCGGCTTGCTGTATCGCCGGGCGACCGGTTTTTGCGTGGAGCCGATGGACTGGCGTGCGACAGCGGGAACAAATCGCGAGGGCGAAGTCGGCTGGCAGCACATCGCGGCCTGCCGTACGGGTGGTGGCGAGGGGGCGGGCATGCAGACAGTCATGGGCTGGTCGCGCTCGCCCGAATCTCCAGATGATTGGGCCGGCGGCGCGGTCGAAGGCATCATCACCCTCGATCCTGAATTTGGCATTCGGCTGGTCTCCGAGACCGCGGCACCTGGACTGCAACCGGTCGCCCGTCCATCGGCCGAAGATATCCCGAACAATCATCTGCTTTACGCGATTCAATGGTTCTTTTTCGCGGCGGCGGCTGGGGTGATCTACCTGCTGGCGTTGCGGCGCCGGTTGCGCGGCTGAGGCGTCGCCGCTAGGTCCGCCGGTCATGCATTATATCAGCACCAGAGGTGGCGCGACGGCGCTCGATTTCGAAGGCGCGACGCTCGCAGGTCTCGCATCGGATGGCGGACTTTACGTACCGGAGAGTTGGCCGCAATTTTCGCATGACGATATCGCGGCGCTGGCCGGGCTATCCTACGCGGAGACCGCCGTGCGTGTGTTGGCGCCCTTTGTCGGGAATGTGCTAAGCGAAGCGGAGCTGCGAGACTTGTGCGAAACCGCCTATGGGCGCTTCTCGCATGCCGCTGTAACACCGCTCAAGCAGCTCGATGCGCAGCACTGGCTGCTCGAACTGTTCCACGGGCCGACACTGGCGTTCAAGGATGTTGCGCTGCAGCTGCTCGGGCTCTTGTTCGAGCGTTTCCTGTCCAACCGCGACAGCCATTTGACCGTGATCGGTGCGACCTCCGGCGACACGGGATCGGCAGCGATTGATGCGCTGGCCGGGCGCGACAAGGTCGATATCTTCATGCTGCATCCCAAAGGCCGGGTGTCCGAGGTGCAGCGGCGGCAGATGACGACGGTGCTCGCGCCTAACGTTCACAATATCGCGATCGAGGGCAATTTCGACGACGCCCAGCGGCTCGTCAAAGCGATGTTCGGTGATGCGCAATTCGCCAGCCGTTTCACGCTCTCCGCCGTCAATTCGATCAACTGGGCGCGGCTCGCGGCGCAGATCGTCTATTATTTCTATTCCGCTGTGCGGCTTGGCGCGCCGGATCGGGAGATCGCCTTTTCCGTGCCGACCGGCAATTTCGGTGACGTCTTCGCCGGCTATGTTGCTGCGCAGATGGGTTTGCCGGTCGCGCGACTTATCGTCGCGACGAACGTCAACGATATCCTACACCGCGCGATGGTTTCCGGCGATTATTCGATCGGCGAACTGACGCCGACGCCGGCGCCGTCGATGGACATTCAGGTCAGTTCCAATTTCGAGCGCCTGCTGTTCGACATGTACGATCGGGACGGCGAGATGCTGGCATCGGTAATGCGGAGCTTCGAGCAGAGCCGTGCGCTGCGGCTGGACGATCGCGCGCATACGCGGATCGGCATGCTCTTCTCATCCGCGCGGATCGACAATGATGCGATGGCGATCGCGATGCGCCGAGCATCGGAGAAAATGGGCGAGGTGATCGATCCGCACACGGCGATCGGCCTGTCCGCGGCAATGGCGGCCGATATCGCGCCCAACATTCCCGTCGTCACTCTGGCCACCGCGCATCCGGCCAAGTTTCGCGATGCCGTGGAGCGTGCGACCGGCCGGCGACCCATACTCCCGCCCCGGGTATCGGGCCTGATGGAACGCGAGGAGCGCTACGAAAATCTGCCTGGCGAACTGCAGGCCATCGAGGCCTATATCGCCGAACGCGCGACCGAAAGGTGACGCTGACGACCTTGATCGCCGAGCCCTGGTCCGATTACGGGCTTGTCGACTCTGGCCATGGCCGCAAGCTCGAACGCTATGGCCGCTTCCGCTTCATCCGGCCTGAACCGCAGGCGATGTGGGCGCCGGCGTCCGACAATTGGCGCGCGGACGGCGAGTTCATCCCGGCATCGGACGAGGATGGCGGGGGGCGCTGGCATCTCGACGGCGGAGTACCGGATAAGGGCTGGCCCTTGGCATGGGAGGATGTGCGGTTTCAGGCGCAATGCACGCCCTTCCGCCACCTCGCTTTCTTCCCCGATATGGCCAGTCACTGGGCGTGGATGCGGGAGTCTTTGTCCGCTTCCCGGCGGATGCGGGCCGATGCCGCGCTCGACCGACGGGTCGAGTCTGATCAAACGATTCCCGGTGCCGCGATTTCCCGTGAGGGAAATTCTGACAGACCAGAATGCCTCAATCTCTTCGGCTATACCGGCGTCGGGAGCCTTGCGCTGGCGGCCCGGGGGGCGAAGGTCACCCATGTCGATGCGTCCAAGAAATCCGTCGAGGCGGCCAAAGCCAATGCCGTGCTCTCGGATATGCGCGACAGGCCCGTTCGATGGCTGGTCGACGATGCGGCGAAGTTCGCGGCGCGCGAGGTACGGCGGGGACGGCGTTATGATGGGATCATGCTCGATCCGCCCAAATGGGGGCGCGGGCCCAAGAAGGAGTTGTGGCAGTTGGAGGACGGCCTGCCGGGCCTGATCGCCGATTGCGCGAAGTTGCTCGATGCCGATAGCCGCTTTCTCGTTCTGACCGTCTATGCGGTCCGCATGTCTGCGCTCTCGATCGGCGAGCTGGTGTCGCAGTCGCTCTCGCATCTGGGCGGAAGCGTCGAATGTGGCGAGATGACGGTGCGCGAAGAAGCGCGCGGTCTCCTTCTGCCAACAGCGATCTTCGCCCGCTGGTCGCGCTAAGCGTCTCCCGATAGGACAGACGAAAGGCCGGACTCCACAAAATCGCGAACTCGGTTCATGGTTAACCGATGGTTACCCGAGTCGTTTTCGCATTTGCCGGCGCCGCTTTGGCCGTTGGCGCTCTGTCGGGCCCTGCGATGGCAGCCGAGCGGCTGCCCTACGATATCGTCAATTTCACGCGCACGCCTGCTTATGCGCCGCAGATCGGCTATGAAGTCAGCGCGTTGCTCTACGATCGCGTTCCCGATCATATTGCCCTCGGATATCGGCTAGAAGGGTTGACCGGCAGCGTCCCCACCTATCGCCAAATCCGCGATTTCGGCCCGCTCGAATATCAGATGGAGGGGCTGCTCAACGCCCATTATCCGGGTCCGGCGCGATATGGTGCCGGTCAGCAGGCCGGAGCCCATTAAGGCGGCGGAGGTCCGAAAACCTCCGCCTCTCCTTATTCCTCGGGTGTATCGTCCGGCATGTCGTCGGCAGCCCCATCTTCGGCCGTTTCACCCATATCTTCGGCGATCTCTTGCTCGGCGATATCCGGCGGTGACGCTTCGCCATCCATATCTTCGGCGGGCGTTTCGCTTTCCATCGCCGCACCTCTAGCCGTGTCATCGCCTTCAATCACGGCAGCCGCTCCGGCGGCCGATAGCGGTACGAGCGTCACCATCAGCGGGTTGGGCACCAGATTGTTGAGTGACCCGTTGGAGGCATCGACGCCCGCTCCGATGATCCCGCCGAAAATCGCGTTGCCCGCGACGGCAGCGCCGCCGTTAAACTCGCTGGCCACTTCGGCGACGAGAGGCTGATAGCCGTCGAGCGTGAATTCGACCGAAAAGGGCTCGCGCCGTTTCAGATGCAGCTCGCACGGCGTCACGCAGCTTTCGCCGTTGGAGAGGCTGGCCGTTGCGCCGGCCGGGTCCGAGACGATTTCGAAATCCTCGTTCGTACCGCGCATGATAGTCGCGCAGCCGGCAAGGCTGAGCGCAGCCAGGCTCGCGCCCAGCAGCGTGATAGTCGATTGCATTGATGTGCCCCCCTAGAGATTATCGTATTGTTTTGCCTTCCCCACCGAGCACCATGACAGGCCTTACGGCCTCTGGAAAGAAATTTTTCGTCCGAATAGAAGTAGATAGCCCTATTCGCGCATCGCGCGGATCGCCGCGCCGGTCGCGAAGGGCGCGATTGCCAGCAGCAGCAATGCCGATGCGCCGAGCAAAGCGAACGCGCCTTGCTGGAATTCGTCAAGCGCGCCGGCGCCGAATATGAGGATGGGCACGGCCAATGGCAGCATCAGCAAACCGGCCAATGCTCCGGCTCCGGGCAACCCTGCAACCAGCGCGCTCACGGTAACCGCGAGCGCCGCCAGCCCGAGACTGCCGAGCGCCAGCCCCAGTTCGAGCTGCCACAGGCTTGCCGCATCCATCCCCAGCAGCACCGAGGCGGGCAGTGCGGCCAGCATGAGCGGTGGGCCGAAGCCGATCCAATGTGCTGCGATCTTGCCGATCGCCACTACCTCTTCGCTAATCCCGCGCACTGCATATTGATCGAGGATTCCGGCATCCCGGTCGGGTGCGATCAGCCGATCGATCGGGAGCAGCGCGGCGAGCAGCGCTGCGGTCCAGAGGACGCCCCCGCCCACCCGGCCGAGAATTGTCGGATCGGACCCGATCGCAAACGGAAAAAGTGTCGCGACAAGCAGGAAGAAGATCAGCGGCAACAGCCAGCCGGATCCTGCGAAATTTTGCGCAAGATCGCGCCGGGCGATGGCAAATAGCGCGCTCATGCTCCGTTTCCGATTTCGATCGGAGCGGCATCGGGAATCGCTAGAGGCTGATGGGTCGCCGCGATCACGATGCCGCCATCGGCGCGGTGTTCCGCGATCGCGGTCTCGAGGCGCGTGCGCGCATCGATGTCCAAGCCGTTTCCGGGTTCGTCGAGCAGCCAGATATCGGCACCGCCGGCGATCACACGGGCGAGCGCAGCCCGTTTGGACTGACCGGTCGACAACATGCGCACGGGTACGTCCGCGAGATCGGTGAGCGCCATGCGACCGAGTGCGGTGGATATTGCGCCCGCGTCCCGCCCGTCCAGCCGCACCCAGTAGGCAAGCGCGCGTTCCAATGGCAGTTCGCGGTCCAGCGCCGCATGTTCTCCGGCAAAAGCTATCGTACCCTCGATGGTTATGCTGCCGGCATGAACCGGTAGCAATCCTGCGATCAGCCGTAACAGGCTGGTCTTGCCCGCACCGTTAGGTCCGGTCACCAGCGCCGCGCCGCCAGCTTCGAGCGCGAGATCGAGGCCGGTGAACAGGGTACGATCGCCCCGGACGCAGCCTAATGCGGTCAGGGTCAACGCTGCGCTCAATCCGCGCTGTCCTCGAGCGCGTGCATATCCGCGTCGCTGAGTCCGAAATGATGGCCGACTTCGTGGATCAGTACATGATGGACGAGCCGTTCGACGGCGATCCCACGCTCGGCGGCCTCGGCAAGGATCGGCTGACGATAGAGATGGATGACATCCGGCAGTGTGCCGAAATCCGAAACGCTTTTGTCGCCGATCGGTCGGCCGGTATAGAGACCGGACAACTGCATCGGATGGGTCAGTCCGACCGCCTCGAGCGACTCCGCGTCCGCATATTCTTCGATCCGTAACACGACATTGCCCATTTGCTCGCGGAATTCGAGCGGCAGGCTCTCGAGCGACCGTCGCGCCATGGCTTCCATGACGTCGGCATTCGGGCTGGCGAGGCTTTCGTCAATCCGCATATTCGGGCAGATAGGGTGCTTGAGCCTGCAAGGGAAGCTTGGGAGAAACGAAGAATGGTCGAGAAGTTGAGCGATAGCGAATGCCGGGCCGCTTTGGTGGAGCTTCCGGACTGGGATCACGATGCGACCCGCGGCGCAATTTCACGGCGGTTCGAATTCCCCGATTTCAATGAAGCCTATGCCTTTATGACGCGCGCGGCGCTGCTTGCGGAAAAGATGGATCACCACCCCGAATGGTTCAACGTTTACAACAAGGTCGATGTGACGCTGACGACCCATGACGCCGGCGGTTTGAGCGGGAAGGATATCGATATGGCCAGGGCTATGGAGGAATTCGCGACTTAGCCGGGAGCATTGCAGAGCCCCTATGTCACGCTGGCATGGTGAATGAAAACCTATAGGCCTCGCTAGCCGTCAACCGTGCGCGCCATGCCGAGGCGTTTACGCAGGCGATTGGGCGTCCAGCGGGCGGCGAAGGCCAGTTTTTTGGCGGTCTTGCCGACCGTCGTGTGGATCTTGTCGCCATGCACGGCGTGCCAGGCGGCCACCGCAACTTCTTCGACCGGCGTAATTTCCATACCCGATTGCGCGATCATCTCCCGCACCGAGCTGTTGCCGCCGGTGAGCGGCCCGTCGAGGATCGGCGTTTCGATGAAGCTCGGCATCAACGCGCGAGAACGAATGCCATGCGACCGGAATTCGATATCGAGGCCTTCGGTGAGCGCGCGAACCGCAAATTTGGTGCCGCTATACACGACGAGGCCCGCCGCGCCGTATATCCCGGCCGCCGAGCTGGTGGTAAGGATGCAGCTGTCGGGCGTATCGCGCAACAGCTCGAACGCGGCGCGGGTGCCGCTGATGACGCCGGTAAAATTGATTGCGATCTGGCGGTCGATATCTTCGTCGCTCATCTGTTCGAGCGGCCCGCCGATGCCGATCCCGGCATTGTTGAACAGCACATCCATCCGACCACCCGTGCGTTCGCCAAAGGCTTCGATCGCGGCTTTCCATTGGGCACGGTCCGTGACGTCCAGATGATGGATCGAGAACTGCCCCTGCTGCATGCCCGCAGCGGTCTCCTCCATACCCGCATCGTTGATATCGGCGAGTCCGACGAACCAGCCGCGTTCTCCGAAATAGCGTGCGACGGCGCGACCGATACCCGATGCGGCGCCGGTGATGAAAATGGTTTGGGTCGTCATGGAGAATCCTCGTCCGTTTTTCTTTGCTACTTACCACCAATCCCGTCCCCCGATGCAATCAATTTCTCCAGTGACCGAGCGCGCCGCCTGTTGACCCATGCTACAGGGGCGGCGATGCTCGACGGCGATGGACAGGAAAAACGGCCCCGTAGTCCGCTTTGACGGCATAGCGAAGAGTTTTGACGGCGGCGCCAGTTTCGCCGTTCAGGAGCTCGATCTGGAGATTCAGGGGGGTGCGTTCGTCGCTTTGGTTGGTGAATCCGGTTCGGGCAAATCGACGCTTCTCAAGATGATCAACCGGCTTGTCGATCCGACGACGGGAAGGGTCATGATCGGTGGCACGTCCGTCGATGCGCAAACACCCGCCGACCTGCGCCGGCACATTGGTTATGTGTTTCAAAACATAGGGTTATTTCCGCATATGAGTATCGCGGAAAATATCATGATCATTCCTCGGCTGGACTCCGGTGAAGCTGTCGACAAAGTGCCCGAGCTGCTCGACCTTGTCGGGCTTCCCGACGATGTCGCCGAGCGCCTGCCGAGCGAATTGTCCGGCGGGCAGCAACAGCGAGTCGGTGTCGCCCGCGCGCTCACCGGAGAACCCGGACTGATGCTGATGGACGAACCCTTCGGCGCGCTTGATCCCGTCACGCGCGACCAGTTGGGCGAGGCCTATCGCGCGCTGCACGACCGGCTCGGGCTGACGACGATCATGGTGACGCACGATATGGCCGAAGCGCTGCTGATCGCGGATCGGATTCTGGTGATGAGCGCCGGGCGGGTCGTTGCCGATGGGCCGCCCGAAGCGCTGCTGGCGGGTGATGGGGGCACGGAAGCAAGTGCGCTGATTGCGGTGCCCAAAGGTCAAATGGCGAAGCTTCGCCGGCTTGAGGAGCGGTCATGAGCCCGCGGCTTCAAGAGGCGTTGGCCCAGGTTCCGCCGCTGCTCGCCGACCATGTGTTGTTGTCCGCCGCGGCGTTGCTGCTCGGGCTTGTGGTCGCATTGCCTCTGGCTGTCGGGGCGGCTCGCAATGATCGATTACGGCGAGTTGCGCTCGGTGGAGCGAGCCTGGTCCAGACGATTCCCGGCCTTGCCCTGCTCGCGCTGTTCTATCCGCTGCTGCTCGCGCTCAATTCGCTGTTCGCGCCGCTCGGCGTAGCGCTGCCGGCTCTGGGCTTTTTGCCCGCCCTGCTGGCGCTCGCGCTCTATGCCGTACTGCCGATCCTGCGCAACGCGGTAACGGGTATCGTCGGTATCGATCCCGCAATAATCGAAGCGGCAGACGGGGTCGGCATGACCCCGCGCCAAAAGTTGCGGCTGGTCGAAGCGCCGTTGGCCGCGCCGGTTGTGATGGCAGGCATCCGCACGGCGACGGTCTGGACGATCGGCGCCGCGACCCTTTCGACCACGGTCGGCCAACCGAGCCTGGGCGATATGATTTTCGCCGGCCTGCAGACGCAGAACTGGACATTGGTATTGGTTGGGTGCGTCGCCGCGGCGGCTTTGGCGCTGACGGCCGACGCCCTGCTCGGGTTGATTGAAACGGGGATAGCGCAGCGCAGCAAGTGGCGGATACGCGGCGGGTTGGTCGCGCTCGCTGCCGGGGTCGTTCTGGCGCTTGCCCCGCTTGCGCTGTCCGGATCGCGGAGCGAGGTGATCACGATCGGCGCCAAGGGGTTTAGCGAGCAATATATCCTCGCGCGCTTGATCGGCGATCGGCTGGAAAACGCAGGCTATGATGTCCGCTATCGGGAAGGGCTGGGCTCCGCGGTGGCGTTCGAGGCGCTGGCGAGCGGCGATGTCGATGTTTATGTCGATTATACCGGTACGCTGTGGACCAATGCGATGCGCCGTGACGATAATCCACCCCGCGATGACATGCTCGAACAGCTTAGCTCCTGGGTGGCCGAAACCCACGACGCGCGCGTTCTCGGTCGGTTGGGTTTCGAGAACACCTATGCTTTCGCGGTGACCCAGGAGACGGCGCAGCGCTATGATCTGGAAAGCATCGACGACCTGGCCCGGGTTGCGCCGCAGCTCACCATGGGTACCGACGTCGAGTTTCTCAATCGCCCCGAATGGGCCAGCATTCGCGATGCCTATGGCCTCGCTTTCGAGTCCGCCCAGTCCTATCAACCGACCTTCATGTATCGTGCCGTCGAGAGCGGCCGTGCCGATATCATCACGGCTTTCTCGTCCGACGGCCGGATCGCCGCTAGCAATCTATTCGTTCTGACGGACCCGCGCGGCGCCATCCCCAACTATGACGCGGTACTCATGGTCGCGCCGGGCCGGGCGGAAAACGCGCATTTTATCGCAGCGCTCGAGCCCCTACTCGATGCCATACCGGTCGAAACGATGCGGGAGGCCAATTACATGGTCGATCGCGACGAGGAGAAAGCCAGTCCCGCCGAGGCGGCCGATTGGATGATCGATGCGCTCAGCTTGGGAGGCTGAACCGTCAGCCGGGAAAGCGGAGCCTAAAATAGTCATTGGCCGTATCGCGCCGAATTTCCTGGATCAGGGCGTCGCAACGCGAAGTGTCACCCATCCGGTCCAGCAATGCGCGGTTTTCGGCGGCGCGTTCGGCAATCGTCATATGCTGTCGCCGGGGCGCCCTGGGGCTAAGCGCGCCGATTTCATGCCGGGTCGCGAAGGTCGTGTCGTCGAGGCGCAGAAACTTGCGCCACATAAAGAGGTCCGTCGGTAGATCATCGGGCGCAGGTGACCACCCTGTCGAGAGCCTCTCATAAGCGGTTCGTCGATAGCCGCAGACGGAGGGCCCGAAGAAATTCCACCGGGTATTCACCATCCGGGCACGGACCTCCGGGGATCCGAGATCGAAACCGATGATGCGGAAACCACCTTCCGGTTTAACCGCGACTTGCAACAGATTGCCGAATTCTACCTCATCGAGCAGGCGTGCCATGTCTGTCAGAAAACCGGGCATCCACAAATCGTCGTCGCAGATGTGGCAGATGTAGCGCCCGCGGCTTTCGGTCTCGATAACTTCGGCCCTGTGCAATTCGCCATGCCGCTCGCCTTTGGGAAAGACCCGGGCATGAACGCGGGTATCGGTGCTCGCCAGACGCAGGGCCTCCTGCGCCGTTTCGTCTGGAGCACCATCGCAAACTATGAAGATTTCGAACGATTGTTCGCGTTGCGCCAAGACGCTGTGCAGGGCGAGCCCGAGTAAATCCGGCGGCCGATGAATCGGCAGCAATATCGTGAACAGCGGCGGGGCGGGCGGTGCGTCCATGAGCCGCTATTGCGCGCCAATCATCATATCGATTTCGCTTACGCGTTCCACGATCTCATAGCCTTTGCGCGCATTGGCGAGCGGTGCTGGCCCGCCGCTCAGAAAATCCAGGAATTCGCGGATTTCGGTTAGCAGGGGCATGGTTTCCGCGAAGGGGATGGTTCCAACATCGTGGCCCGGATCGGCAACCGGGCCCTGGCGGAGAAAGAGAGACGTTTCATAACCGCCGCGCAATTCGATCACGCCTTTGTCGCCGATGGCGATTACACGCCGCGAATGTTCGGCATTGGCAACTCCTATATCGAGCGTAACGACAATCGGCCCATCGCCGCGCAACTCAGCCGTAAAGCCGAGCATAGGATTGGCCGAGATGAGCGCGCGCGCATCGGCCAGCGGCGGCAGCTGGCCGAGGATATGATCGGCGATCGAAAGATCGTGCGGCGTCAGGATCCAGTGCGGTGATACGTCCGAATAATCATGGCCCTTGCTCCAGCGTTGCAGCCTCAAGCCGTGCAGCTTGCCAATGGCGCCTGCGGCAATATGCGACCGCATCGCCTCGACGCCGCTATGGTAGCGCCACTTGTCCATGACGAAGACCTGGCCCTCGCCCATCTCCGCTATTTTTCGCGCGCTATCGATATCCGCGGTCATCGGTTTTTCGACGAAGATCGGCTTACCGGTCGGCATGAGCGCAAACAGGACGTCGCCATGCGTGCTCGTCGGTGTCACTACCACATAGCCATCGACGGCAGGCAGCTCCTCCAGACCGTCGACGATGGATGCCGCGCCGGTCGATCGGGCGATCCGGCGATGGTCGAGGTTTCGGCAGGCCACATGAACCTCCGCTCCGCAGGCGACCAGATCCCGCAGAACCAGCTTTCCCCAACGACCGCACCCGATCAGTCCGATGATCGTACTCATGAGGCCAAGCCGGCGACCCGGATCATCTCCGCATAGGTGCCTGCGGCGATATCCCGGTCGGACAATATCGGATCGGCGCAGGGCCAGGGAATCATGATAGCGTCGTCATTCCATTGACAGCCGAATTCGTCGCTTCCGTCGAATCCCACATCCACGCCGTAAAGATGGATCGTCGGTTGCCGGAAGTAAAAGCCGTGCGCGACGCCGATCGGAATATGCACGATCGCCGGCTCGGCAGCCTCGATCGCGATGAGGATGGCCGTTCCGCCGGTCGATGAATCCGGCCGCAGATCCTGCAATCCGAGCAACAGCTCGCCGGCGAGTACCGTCAGCGAGTCCTTGTGACGACGATGAAGATGGACGCCGCGCAAAACGTTCGGCCGGGAATGCACGACGTTCCATTGCACCGGGTGGGTATCGTCCAATTCCCACTCGTTGCGATAGACTTCCATCAGGTCGCCACGACTATCCTCGTGGCGCGTCAGCGCGCGGCATTTGAGGCCGTCGATCGGTGTTTCCTCAGTGTCGGCAAGTTCGCGCGCGTTGATCATCGCTTCCCCCCGGTGATGTACCGCCAAGTTACGGCGCTATGATGATCGGCTCAATAGGATTGACGGTAAATCGCGGCGCTCTATCGGTCCGCAATCTGGTCGATTTTGGCGTGGAGTGCCTTGATCTCCTGTAGGATCGCATCTCGCTCTGCGGTCTCGGCTTCGTCCTGGCTTTCATGCATGGCGTTGACGATGATCGCGATGAACAGATTGAGCACGACGAAAGATGTGATCAGGATGAACGGCACGAAAAATATCCAGGCCATCGGATATTCTTCCATCACCGGACGCACGATCCCCATCGACCAGCTTTCCAGCGTCATGATCTGGAACAGCGAGTAGAGCGAGGCGCCGATCGAGCCGAACCACTGTGGAAAGGTTTCGCCGAACAGCTTGGTCGCCATGGTTGCGAAAACATAGAAGATCAGGATGAGCAAAAGGATGACCGAGCCCATGGCCGGGATTGCCGACAACAGGCCTTGCACCACCTGGCGCATTTTCGGGATCACCGAAATGAGTCGCAGAACGCGCAGGATGCGCAGCGCGCGCAGCACCGAAAATTCGCGGCTGGCCGGAATAAGGGCGGCGGCGACGATCACCAGATCGAAGACATTCCATCCGCTTGCGAAGAAGCGGTGGCGATAGACGACCAGCTTGGCGGCAATCTCTGCGACGAAGATGGTAACCGCTATAGTATCGAGCGTACTCAACAGGCCGCCATAATTCTGCTGTATGCTGGGCACCGTTTCGAGGCCGATAACCGCTGCATTGATAATGATGACGGTCATGATGGCGCCCGTGAAGCGGGGCGATTCGACGATTTTCTGGAGGCGGCTCATGACGCTCATAGGTATGCGAGTAGCAGCCAGCCGATATAGCTGAAATAGCCGATAACCATTAATGCACCGGTGATCCGGCCAAGATGACGGCTCGCCCAGAGCAGCACCATCAGGCCGATTGCCAGTCCCAAGAGCAGCGGCAGATCGAATGTGACGAAAGAGGGCGGCACGCCGCCATTTGCGGCGATTGCCGTGACGCCGCCTATGCCGAGCACATTGTAGATGTTCGATCCGACGACATTGCCGAACGCGATTTCGCCCTCGCGGCGCAAGGCCGCCATCACCGATGTGACGAGTTCCGGGAGTGACGTTCCGATGGCGACGATGGTCAGTCCGATCACGCCTTCGGACATGCCCGCGATGCGCGCCAGGTCGATCGATCCCATGACCAGAAACCGTCCGCCGAGAATAACGCCGGCAAGGCCGAGAATCGTAAAGAGCAAAGGTTTGCCCCAGCCGTTGAACGCCTCGTGCAATCGAGGGTCCGCGGTTTCGAAGGCTACGCTCTTGTCATAGGCCGCGCCGTGATCGTCGGTATTCGCCCGCTCGTGCCGATAAGCCATGACGATATAGGTAACGAGCAGGGCCAGAAGCATAATACCGGTCGCTATGCCCACAAATCCGAAAAAGGCGAGCGCGACGAGAAAGGCGGTGGCGGCAAGCGCCACACCGGCATCCCGCCAGACGGCGCGTCCGGTAACGGCAAAGGGTGCGACGAGAGCGGCCATGCCGAGAATCAGCAAAGTATTGGCGATATTCGACCCGACGATATTGCCCCAGGCGATGCCCGGCGCACCGGCGAGCGATGCTTCGAGACTGGTGACGAGTTCCGGCATCGAAGTTCCGAAACCGAGAATGACGATGCCGACGATCAACGGCGCGACGCCCGCGCGTTCCGCCAGGCCGACGGCGCCGCGAACCAGGGTTTCACCACCGAGGATCAGCAGGATCAGACCACCGACAATGGCTAAAAAGATAAGCATCTGAGCGATGGTTCCTGGATGAAGAAGCCCGAAAAGGGGTGGGTTGACCGAATCGAACGGCGGTGAGCGCGGACTGGATGCCCAAACCGTGCCGTCACGCGGTCTGGGCAATGGAGCGACGTAAGCGCCGCGCCACAGCAATGACAGGTGAGTGCGATAGAATATCGGCAGTCGGATCGATAGACTGTTTCGATCACCGGCGGCGGTCGCTCAGGCCAGCAATGCGCGGGCTTCGGATTGGATGTGTTCGGCGATCGCCCGATAAGCGGGCGCATAGGCTGCGCCGTCGCGCCAGCTTGCGGCGATCGCCCGGTTCGCCGACCAGTCCTCGATTTCCAAAACCTTGACCCCGGCCTGGCCGCCGACTTCCGAATGGATGTAGAATTCGGGCAGGATCGAAAGACCCAACCCCGATCCCGTCATCTGCCGTAGGCTGTCGAGGCTCGTTCCCTCGTAATCGCGCAACAGTTCGAGATTGAGTTCGGCGCAAATCGACGCGACATGCCGATGGAAATTGTGGCGCCGATCCAGGCTCAACACCGTTTCTCCCGCGACATCCGATCGTTTGACCGAGGCCTGTGCGGACAGCGGGTGATCGGCGGCGGCCACGAGAAAAAGCCGCTCACTGAACAGCGGTTCGACATTGAGCGCAGGCCCGTCGATCGGCAGCGGCCCGAGCAGCATGTCGAGCGCGCCGCGCGACAACTCCATAGCCTGATCGTCCGGAATACCTTCGCGGATATAGAGCCGCAGATCGGGCTGTTGCTTGTGCAGCGCGGCGACGATGGAGGGCATGAGATAGGGGCCAAGCGTCGGGCTGACCCCGAAGCGCAATGTGCCCGCCAGCCGCTCCCCGGCCCGGGTTGCCAGCGCGCGCAACTCACGAACTTCGACCAATATCCGGCGAGCACGTTCGACCAGCTCCCGGCCGATCGGCGTCAGTTCGGCGTTGGGCGCACGGCGCTCGATCAGAACGACGCCCAACCGCTCCTCGAGGGTGCGCAACTGCTGGCTCAATGTCGGTTGCGAAACATGCACGGCTTGCGCAGCGCGCCCGAAATGTTGATTATCGGCGATTGCGACGAGATATTCGAGTTGCCGTAAAGTCGGCATAGCCTGATCTTCCTATCATAGGAATTTTCTATTGAAAATGGACATATCATTCGATTAGATCGATTGCAATGCCCCCTCTATATTGATTCCTAACAGGGCAACGGAGGAGGTAGAAATGACGACGGATTTTCTGGCAACCCTCCGCGAGTTGCACGCTTACCGCCACCGTCGGGTCGTTGCACGGGCGGGACGGATCGTCGCCAGAGATGGCCATCGGTACCGCAATATCCGGTCGCATCACGATGCCGACCGCGCCCTCGACGAAGCCCTGGACTATAGTTTTCCGGCTAGCGACCCAATCGCGCTGTCTCCGCGTCCGACCGCGCCATAGGCCCACAGTCAGGAGTATATATGAAAAGCAGGTTTGAAAGCTTGATCGCAAAACATCGGGAACTCGACCGGAAAATCGATTCCCTTCGCCGCCCCGCCCATGCCCGCTCTTCTGAAATCGGGCGTCTCAAACGGGTGAGGCTCGCGATAAAAGACGAAATTCAGGGGCTGCGCGGCGGATCGAAACGCCTGAGCGCCTGAAATCTTCCCTCCCTGGGTGGCGCGCCATGCCCCCTCTAACGGCGCGCCACCCTTTTTCTGTTCCGCTATCCAGACAGGCGCGCTTTGCGATATAAGCGCGTTCTCAGATAAGGGCTTATTATGATTCGTCAGTTGCGTCCCGCGATGCGGGAATTTCTCGCCCAGGAAACGACGGGCGGATATTTCCTCTTTGCCGCGGCGATTCTCGCCATGATCGTCGTAAACTCGCCACTGGCGTCGATTTACGCCGGGTTGTGGCAGACGCCAGTCGAAGTCCGTGTCGGTGCACTCGAAATCGCCAAGCCGCTGTTTCTCTGGGTGAATGATGGCCTGATGGCGATTTTTTTCTTCCTGATCGGCCTCGAGGTGAAGCGCGAAATCGTCGAGGGCGAGCTGTCGTCGTTCGACAAGGCGGGCCTTCCCATCGTGGCGGCGATCGGGGGTATGGCGATCCCGGCTGTCATGTTCGTCATGGTGAATTGGGATGTGCCGGAGAATCTCGATGGCTGGGCGATCCCGGCGGCGACGGATATCGCCTTCGCGCTGGGCGTGCTCGCGTTGCTCGGCAATCGCGTCCCCGTGGCGCTCAAGGTCTTGCTATTGGCGATAGCCATCATCGACGATATCGGCGCGATCCTGATCATCGCGCTGTTCTATACATCCAACCTGTCGATGATGGCGCTGATGCTCGGCGCGGTCGCCGTAATCGGGCTGTTTCTGCTCAACCGTTTCGGTGTCATGCGAACTGCGCCTTACATTCTGATCGCTGCCATCCTCTGGGTGTGTGTGTTGAAGTCGGGTGTCCATGCGACGCTTGCCGGTGTGGTGGCCGCGCTCGCCATTCCCCTTCGTGGAAGGGGCGAAGGCCATTCGCCGCTCAAACATCTTGAACATATGCTGCACCCCTGGGTCGCCTTTCTGGTCCTGCCGGTTTTCGCCTTCGCCAATGCCGGTGTCGATCTGTCGGGCATCTCCATCGCGGATCTTCTTGCGCCGTTGCCGCTCGGCATCGCGCTTGGCCTGGTCGTCGGTAAGCAGATCGGCATCTTCGGTTTCGCCTATGCGGCAACGGCGATCGGCATCGTTAAGAAGCCTGAGGAAATCAGCTGGATTCAGCTTTATGGTCTCGCCTGTCTCGCTGGCATCGGCTTCACGATGAGCCTGTTTATCGGCACCTTGGCCTTTGGCGACGGTGCGCAGATGGAGCAGGTGAAACTCGGCGTGATCGTCGGTTCACTGATCTCCGGCGTGCTCGGTTATCTACTGCTCCGCATGTCCGGACAGGCCGCGCCGGAAATCGCAACTCCGCGAACCGCCGAAGCCTGACTTGTCCGTCTAGTCGCCGGAAGCCGGATAGACGAGCCGGAAGCCGATATGATTGGTGCCGAGCCCGCGTTCCTGAAATTGTCGGGCGGCGGGCCGGTAGCGGGCGCAATAATTGGTTGCGCAGAGAAATGAACCGCCCTTGATGACGGCGCTGTGCGGCGCACGGCGATCGGGTTCGGCCGTCCATTCCCAGACATTGCCGATCATGTCGTAAAGACCCAGTGAATTGGGTGCGAAACACCCCACGGGTGCGCGCGTACGGTAGCCATCTTCGCCGAGATCGCGGTGCGGAAATACGCCCTGGTAATAGTTGGCGGTCGGCGCCCCCCCTGTATCCAGGGGAGGATCGACAACGGATTCTCCTGCGCGCGCCGCATATTCCCATTGCGCTTCGTTCGGCAATGTCCCGCCCGCCCAATCCGCATACGCCAGCGCATCCTCGTAAGCGATTTGAACGACCGGCAGATGGCCGAGACCCTCGATCGAACTGTCCGGCCCCTCGGGTTGCCGCCAGTTGGCGCCAGCGACCCAGCGCCACCAGCGTGGATCGTCCGATGTAGGCACCTGGAAGACGGCCGATCCCGGTTGGCGCATTTCGCGCGATGCACCGGGCATCGATGCAGGTTCTCGCTCCGCCACCGTCACATAGCCGGTCGCCTCGACGAAAGCCGCAAATTGTGCATTCGTCACCTCGTGCGCATCCATCGCAAAGCGCGATATCGCCACGCTGCGAGGCGGCCCCTCCTCCGGATAACGGGGATTTTCACCCATCACGAACTCGCCGCCCGGAATGTCGACGGGCGCGTCATCGGCTCTGTCGAGGCACATCCTGGATGTCGTCTGTTCGGGCGCGGCCGATTCTCCTCCGCACGCACTGAGCCCGATTGCCGCCAATAGCGTAAAGCTCAGCGATGTTCGGGTCATTCGATCGGCTCACCGGTCTCGCGGAGCAGTGCTGCCGTCGAATAGCTGCTGACTCCATAGGGCACCAGATAAGTGAGGATGATCTTCCAGAGCGGTGGCCAGCCGCCCGTCAATAACAGGTCGCCCTGATTGATCATGATCAGCAGGGTTCCGACGATCCCCGACACTTTCAACGCCCGACGTACGGCAATCGGGCAGAATAGGAGGTGGCGGAAGGAGGGCCTCCTTCCATCCGTATCGGCCGTGTCGCTATCGACAGGCATCGCCACCCCCGCACCGTGAGTCGATGGAGCTGCCGATCATCGGGCGAGGCCAATGGCCCAGTCCAGCGTGTGGAAATAATAGCGGTAGCGATCCTCCAAAAAGCCGTCGGCCTCGCGAATATGGATCCAGGCATTCAGGAAGTGCAGCAGCGAATCTTCGCCGCTTCTTACGACGAAGCCCGCAACGGTTCCGACCAGCGGCTCATCCAGCGGTAACGCAACGGTTTCGGAATAGCGCAAAGAGAAAATTCGCGTCTCGGGAACGCTCGCTGCGTAGACCTGAGCCCGGCCGGCGAGAACCTCCGCTTCCGCAGCTTCCGGTGTCGGATAGCTGATAACATTGGCTTCGTTGAACGTTTGGTTGGCGACGGTTTCGGCAAGGCTGTCCCCGACAACCGCGACAGTTGTTCCGGGCGTGTCGAGATCCGTAACTCTCGCATCTGCGCGTACCGATCCGACATTCACCGCCAGATTGATGCCGGACCGCATATAGGGGTTGGAAAAATAGAAACGCCGAGCGCGTTCGGCCGAAATTGCCACGCCGGCGGCCACCATATGCACATCGCCGCGTTCCAATGCCGCGAAAACGTCATCGAATTCAAACAGTTCGAATCGCGCTTCGACGCCAAGATCGGCGGCGATCCGGTTGGCGATATCGATCTCATGGCCCGCCAGTTCGCCATCACTGTTACGGTAAGTCCAGGGTGCGAAAGCCGAAACGCCGACGACGATCTCGCCATTGTCGCGGATGGTCGCGAAATCGTCGGCGGATGCGGCGGTCGGCACGACAAGTGCCAGAATCACGAATAGGCGCGATAAGAATTTCATGGGGCGGTTCCGTTCCGTTGATCGAATGACAGGCCGCAATTCACTCGCCTCGGGCCAGCGGTATCGGCGGAAAGAAATCTAGGCCGGAGGACGATAAGCGGCAAGCGATTTGCGACCGTCTACCGCCGATGTCGTGGTGACGCGGACGGAGCGATTGCCTCTTGAGTGGACCGGCTGGCGGAGCGGGTGGGATTCGAACCCACGATAGGGGGTTACCCTATACACACTTTCCAGGCGTGCGCCTTCGACCACTCGGCCACCGCTCCGCATATCCCGGCAAGCGGTTGCACCTAAAGGGGACTGTGCATTCGTGCAAGGCTCGGCTTACGGTTCTTCGGGACGCCTCGAACTGGTATGGCCGGTGAAATAGGATACACTGACGCCATGCACGATGCTCGTGAAACACCGTCGGACTCCGCAGTATGGCGGCGCATACTGAAAATCGCGTGTGTCACCACTCCGCTATGGCTGCTGACGGTTCTGATGTTCGCATCGGCTGCCTATCTCGATTCCGGAGAGACGCCGCGGGACCTGGGGGTGCTGCTGACAGTCTATGCGCTCGGTTTCCTGCCATGGATCATTGCGGCGCCCGCAGTCGTATGGACGGGAATGTCCCAAGCGCACCGCAAGCCGGGTGCGGGCAGAATGATTGTCGAAGTCGCAGCGCTGGCCGCGGGCGTTACGATGCTGGTGCTCGCGAACATGGCGGTTGTCATCGCGCCGTTTTGGGGGGTAACGGCTGAAGAGCTTTTCGCAACGAACAGCTTTCGCGAATGGATATCGGACATATTGATTTTCGCTGTCGCGTTCGTATCGGGGCACGCTTTGCGAGGGCGCGATCGACCTGCGGACGGCCGCCAAGATTTGGGCGGTCGAACAATTCTCGTCCGTTCGGCCACGCGCGACGATTTCGTGGACATAAGCGATATCATCGCTGCCAGCGCGCAAGGGAATTATGTCGCGCTCATCACCGAATATGGCGAATTTCTGCACCGAACCACCCTGGCGAAGTTAAAGGCGCAGCTTGACCCGCACGGTTTCGTTCAGGTGCATCGATCGCATCTCGTCCGGGCCGATGCGATCACGTCGATCAAGCGCGGCCGTAAAGAGGTTCAGAGCGTTCTTCTGCGCGGGGGGATCAGTGTTCCGGTCAGTCCCAGCGGCAAGCAGGTACTCGCGCGGATTCTCGAAAGGCGGCACGCGCCGGCCTGACGCCAGCCGCCTTCGGCGATCGGCAATCCCGTGGAAACCAGATTTCGTCCCATCCCGTCCGAGTTTCGTCACACGGCCCTAACCACGCGCTTTCGCGGAGCGCGATCCTGTGAAAAGTCGCGCAGGTCCAAGATGAATGGGAGTATCCGCAGATGTCCTGCCAAGTAACGATTTTGTCCCGATCCTTCGCGCTAGCGGCGGCCATTGTCTCCACCACTGCCTTTGCTCAAAATGCCACGGTCGATGGCGATACGGCGTTTACCGAGCCATGCGCTGCCGAACCTTTCAGGCAGTTCGACTTCTGGGTCGGGGACTGGGTGGCGTTCGATTACGAAACGGGCGTCGTCCAGGGCATCGACCGGATCGAGATCATCGAACATGGCTGCGCATTGCGCCAGCACTGGTCCCAATTGACCGATCGCTACCGAACGCCGGACGCGCCGCATCGCTATGGCGGGATGTCGATCAGTGCGATGGCGCCGGGGCCGCGTTGGCAGCAGATGTGGGTCGGCAACAGCGGTGGTGCGATTACTCTGCAGGGCGAGTTGCGCGAAAGCGACGGTGCCATGGTGATGGTGCAGGAGTTTGCGGGACCGGATGATGTCGAATATCATCGGACCTGGTACTGGGTTCCCGAAGAGGACGGTACCGTTCATTCCTGGGGCGAAATCCGCATACGGCAGGAAAATGGCGAATGGGGCGAACCCCAGATCCCCTGGAATCTTCGCTATGTCAGCCGGTCAGCCGTTGGAAATCTGGTCGAAGCGCCGGAAGAGGAATAGCCGCGTCTGGAATCGCGACCCGAGGCGTGGCAGAAGAGAGGCATGAAGACGCTTCTCCCGCTTGTCGCCGCACCGTTCCTACTTGCCGCACAGGCGGCCGAACCGCCTCGATCTCCGGCCGAAATCGTCGCGGAAACCACGCCCGACGATTGGCGGCCCATCACCGCGGGCAATCTGTTGATCATGACCCTCGCAAACGGTGCGCAAGTCCATATCGAACTCGCGCCCAGCTTTGCGCCCATCCACGTCGCCAATATCCGGCGGCTTGCAAGGGACGAGTGGTATGATGGGATCAGCATCAACCGGGTGCAGGACAATTATGTCGTGCAATGGGGCGATGCGAGCGGGAGCAAGCCTCTACCCGAGGGAATCGATACGGAACCGCCCGCCGAATATGATTTTCCGATGGGCGATACCTTTTTGAGCGCCTTCGCCAACGTGCAGGACGGACATTACGAGCAATATTCGGGATATGTGAACGGCTGGCCCGTTGGACACAGCCCACGGGAAGACGGCGTGCGCAGCGGAACGCTCGTCCATTGCTACGGGATGGTGGGTGTCGGTCGCGGCGACAATCCCGATACGGGCACCGGGGCGGAGCTGTATACGGTGATCGGGCATGCGCCGCGGCATCTGGACCGTAACATCGCGCTGGTCGGTCGTGTGATCGACGGTATCGGTGCGTTGTCCAGCCTGTCGCGAGGAACCGGGCCGCTGGGTTTTTACGAAACCGCCGAGGAACGCGTGCCGATTGCGAGCGTGCGTTTGGCCAGCCAGCTTCCCGAGGCCGAGCGACCGCGCTTCGAAGTGATGCGTACCGATACCCAGGCATTTCGCACCTATGTCGAGGCGCGGGCGAATCGCTCCGGCTGGTTCATTCGCCCGGCGGGCGCGGTCGATGTGTGCAACGTCAATCTGCCGATCCGGCGCGCCGGCGACAGTTAATCATCTTTCTGGGGCCACGTGGCCCCGATTAACCATCTATTATTGTTACTTTGCACTAAAATTCGCCTAGCCGAGATGCTGCGGTTTTTTCGAATCGAGGGGCAGCGCGGTGGCGGACGCCGGGACATCTTTACCTCGCTGGATGCAGGGGCCCTGGGCGGAAACGGCGCCGCTATGCCCGGAACACATCCAAAAGGTGTCTGCCCCTGATGCCGCGCCTATTGAGGGGGTCGTCCATCCCGATCTGGTCTTGCGGCGGATCGTTCCCGACACCGAAAAGCCGTCTCGCCCGGCTCTATCGGGTCTCGCGGCGGCGCTTCTCGGGCTTTTCGGATTGATGACGTTAAGCGCCGCGGGGCTTGCGCTGCCGGAGTCGGGGATGACCATAGGCTTGCCGGAAGCGACGCCAATTACGCAATCGGCTGGCGAGAATGGCGATGCAGCGGCGTTGCCATTGACCCTGACGGAGGCCGAGCGGGAGGCGATCCGAGCAGCGATCGAGGCCGAACTGGCGGCCCATTCGGGCTATGAGGGGCCCGTCCCGGCGGGCATATCGTTCCGGCAGGCGAGCGGCGCGGATCGCGAAAGGGCTCTGCATTGCATGACCCAGGCCATCTATTATGAAGCGGGTACCGAACCGGAGGCGGGGCAACGGGCTGTGGCGCAGGTAGTGCTCAACCGAGTCCGTCATCCCAGCTACGCGAACAGTATCTGCGGTGTCGTCTATGAGGGGAGCGAGCGGCGTACGGGGTGTCAGTTCACCTTCACATGCGATGGCGCCTTGGCGCGGCGGCCGGTGGCTGGCGTCTGGGCGCGCGCGCAACGCTACGCGCGCGAGGCGATCGACGGACGGGCCTTTGGCGAGGTCGGCTACGCGACCCATTATCATACGCTCGATATCTGGCCCTATTGGGGGCGCAGCCTCACGATGACGAACATGATCGGCCGGCATCTGTTTCATCGCCTGCGCGGTTCGGCAGGTGGTCCGGGGGCCTTTACGGTCCGTTATTCGGGTCGCGAATCTGCGCCGCGGCCCTGGCGTTCGCGCGATACGGATGTTGCGATCGCCGATTTGGAAGTGGGTATCGATCCGATCGTCGCGGCGGATGACAATCTGCCGCCGGCGCCGGTCGCGCTAGATGATGTCACGCGGTCAGGGGCGGTTGAAGAACCGAACAATCTGCCGGGAAGCCGTCCGATCGACAGTGCGTTGCCGGATTCACGGATACGTCCGGAGTATCAGGATAGCGGTCGCTGGATCGGCGGCTAGCGCAACCGCAATTCGTCGCCGCTGATTTCAACCGTCCCCACGCGCTCGAGAAAGCTTTGGCCGAGCAACGAAATGGGCAAGTCGGATTCCGCGACCATCGCGGGCACGTTGCGGCTGTCGACCGGGCCCAAAGCCATTCGGTCGATCGTCACCGGCTTTAGCGCTATGTTGCCGCCCGCGGTTTGTGCCGTGGCGGTGAATTCGCCCGGTCGCGCCTGAATTCCGGCTCGCTGTGCGTCCGCACGCGAGAGAACCACACTGCTCGCGCCCGTGTCGATCAGCATCCGGCTGGTGGCGCCGTTGATACGGACATCGGCATAGAAATGACCGTCTCTCGCTCGCTGGGCCGTGAAATGCGCCAAGCCGTTACCCGCGCGTTCGTTCGTGGTCGTCATGATACGGTCTTGCGCGATATCCGCCGAAGCGAGCTTGACGGGGGCAGGGTCCGCGCTGCGTTCGCCACTCAGAAAGGCGAGGCCGATCATCGCGATAGCAGCGAGCGGAAGCAGTTTATCCATGCGTCCGACTATAGCGTGTCGAGGTTAACCAGCCCTTTCCGTGCGTGCGGGTTCGGGTTTAAGCGGCGAGAGGCGCAAAGGCATCGGTCTTCCCGCGATTGCGGAATAGTCCCGTGCCGATAGTGGGGCCACGCTCGAGCGGCAGCGCGGTCGCGCAAAACGCGCATTCGGCGCTTATGCGGCCGACGATCCAGTGCGAACGGCCGCAGCCAGGGCAATGGTTGGTTTCGTTCGCCCGATAGACGATGCGAGTTCCCAACCGGGCCGGGGTAAAGGCTTTGTGGTCGTGATACATCGATTATCTCCTCATCGGTTCCGTCGGTGGAACGAGGCTGAACATCGATGGATCGAGATGAATTGGCTGTGACCGGAATCACCGGTTTCCGTTCATCTTCGAACCTATTCGGGATGCGTCTCGCGGGGGCCATTGCGCATTCGCTGGGTTTGGCGTGTGTTGCTGGTTCCGCGCGTGGGTGCCACGGTGCGCGGCGGACTTTGCCGGGCGGTTCCCGAGCCTCGCCGCCCGCCGCTATTGGCGTTCCGTTCGGGGCGATTGGTGGTTATCGGCGGGTAGGGACCGCGATAGCTGTTTCTTGCATCGTCGCGATTGCGCCTATTTTCGCGCCGCTCGGTCCGGCGTTGATCCCGGCGTTCGGCACGCCGTTCGTCACGTCGAGCCTCTCTCCGCGCCTCCCGGCGGGCGTCTCTGCGCGCTTCGCGTCTGACCTCTCGCCGCGCCTCCCGCCTTTGGTCGCGCGCATGGCGGCGGGCGCGGCGTTCCTCCCAATGACGGCGGTGATTGTCGCGCCAGCGGTAGCGATGACCGAGGCGATCATAGACGTAGAAAGAATAGCCCGGATAGTAGAAGCCATCATACCAGCCATAAGGGCCGAAGCGGTTGTTATAGAAAACGCTGCCATAGCCATAGCCGTTGCGGGCGACATAGGCAGCGTCTTCGCATTCCGGATACAGATAGCCCTGCTTATCGTAGCATTCGGCCGGATATCCGTCCCCGACATAGCGGTTGCCATAATAGCCCGCACCATGGCCGTCATAGATCGTACAGCCGGAAAGACCCGCCAATGCGGCGAGCATTACCGGAATTTTTGCCAGTTGGATGTGCCCCATGATCGTCCTCCTTTGTCGGAGTCGTCCGGCCCCGTTCTTGGAAAGACAACAACCTGACGATGAACGATTGAACGGTATCTGAACCGGTTCGGCCTTATCCGGCGAGTTTAACCCCGACGTGCGCTGAGCAAAAAGGCATCCATCCGTTGCGCGCCCTGATCGGTAAGATCGACGGCAGGACCGCCTTGGCCTGTCGCACTTTGCAGCAGCTTGACCAATCCCGCTTCCGCCATCTTCTCGATCGTTTTGGCGCAGTCCGCCTCGCAAAGGCGAGTGCTTGCGCAAAGCGATGTTAGCGTTACTCTGAGGCCATCCTGCCGCTTGATGTAGAGTGTAAGGAGTATCTCCCAAGGCGGATTCCGGAACAGGCTGCTGTCGATATAGATATCCCGCAACTGGTTCAGATTGGAGACATATCTGGCCAGTTCGACTTGCGACGATGCTTTGCTACCGGCATGTAGTACGGAAAGGTGGCCGGTATCGGCCGTAGGCGGCCTATGTGATTGTTCGTCCATCGGTCGGTTTCCTATGTTTATCGCGCTGATCGCCGTTGTGCTCTTGTCGCCGCAGGGCCGCGTCGGGCGACGATTGGCAGAATCGCGATTTGCTGTCATTTTTTGACAAAAGGGCGGAACCGATTGGCAACGATTTGGGGGAGGCCGCCAATCAGTTCCTTCGACGACCATTTATCGAACTACCTGCCCGACCGCACGTCACGTAGCTGCGTGACAAAGGTATCGGGTCCCTGTGTCAGGGATCTATGAGCCCGCACCCAATGCCCCGTATAGCGGCAGTGGTGCGATCCGAGACGCCGAGTTTCTCGTAGATACGGCGCAGATGCGTATCGACGGTATTGGGTGAAATGCCGAGGATATCGGCAATGGCGCTGTTGCTCTTGCCGCGCGCGACCCATTCGAGAACCTCGGTCTCGCGTTTCGACAGAGACAGGTCTTCGCAATCGTCGGAATTCAGTATTTCGCAATATCGCTGATGGGCGATCTGGGCGACGATCTGGAACTCGCGCAGCTCTTCATCGCTGATATCATCATTGTTTTCGCCGAGCGCGAGACCGACATAGCCGTTACGCCCCCGGGGTCCGAAAACCGGTATGGCGACGCCATCCCCGACGCCCAACCTCTCGAACTCGTCCAGAAAAGCCTGTTCCTCGGGTTCGAGTTTGCGCATCTTACCGATATCCGACCAACGAAACGGGGTCGGATGATTGCGGGCGTGGCGCGGGATGGGGTCCCGCATATACAGTCCGTCATCGACGTAGCGGGTTGTCCATTCCTTCGGATATCCGTGCGTACGGACCGTCTGACCGTCGCTGTCCGACACGCCCGGTGGCGGAATGTGGATTGCGCACAGATGCGTGATTCCACGCGTCCCAAAAAAGGTGGAAAACGCATCCCAGAGAATGGCCGGATCGTCCGCAACGCGCATTGCGGTGTAAAATTCCTGCACCACGATCCCCTTTTGCAAGAGGCCCAGCCCCGATCGGGAGGACGGGCAGAATGATAAAGATTAACATTGGCGACCGGATTCCCGAAGCTGAATCCTGCTTCGCGATCCATCGCCTTGATTTCGCTGGCTTTCAAAAAGGTCCTGTCGAGGCTGCAGAAAGAAAAAGGGACCCGAAAACGGGCCCCTTTTCCTCTCGTCGAATCAGATGTCAGTCCTTCGTGATGAATTCGGGCAGGTCACCGCCCTCGGCGTCCTTGCCGCTCTTATCCTCGTTGCGATCGCCTCGGTCGCGGCGCGGTCCGCGACCGCGGCCACCTCCGCCGCGGGGCCCGCGCCCGCCGCCCTTATTCTCGCGTGGGGGACGGGTGTCTTCGAGCTCTTCGCCGGTTTCCTGATCGACGACGCGCATCGACAGGCGGACCTTGCCGCGGCCATCGATCTCGAGAACCTTGACCTTGACCTCCTGGCCTTCCTCGAGCTCGTCCGAGACCTTTTCGACGCGCTCATTCTTGATTTCGGAGACATGGACCAGGCCGTCCTTCTGTCCCATGAAATTCACGAAGGCGCCGAAATCGACGATGTTGACGACCTTGCCGTCATAGATCTTGCCGACTTCCGGTTCCTCGACAATGCCTTCGATCCATTTGCGCGCGGCTTCGATCTCGTTGACGTCCGAAGACGAGAGCTTGATCACGCCTTCGTCGTCGATATCGACCTTGGCGCCGGTTTCCGCGACGATCTCGCGGATCACCTTGCCGCCCGTGCCGATAACGTCGCGGATCTTTTCCTTGTCGATCTGCATCGTCTCGATGCGCGGCGCGAAATCGGACAATTCCGTGCGCGTCGTGTCGAGGGCCTTGGACATCTCGCCCAGGATATGGGCGCGGCCGCCATTGGCCTGTTCCAGCGCGGTCTTCATGATCTCTTCGGTGATACCGGCGATCTTGATGTCCATCTGGAGCGAGGTGATGCCCTTCTCGGTGCCCGCGACCTTGAAGTCCATGTCGCCGAGATGATCCTCGTCGCCGAGAATATCGGAGAGAACGGCGAAATCGTCGCCTTCCAGGATGAGCCCCATGGCAATACCGGAAACCGGACGCTTGAGCGGCACGCCGGCATCCATCATCGCAAGGCTGCCGCCGCAGACGGTCGCCATCGACGACGAGCCGTTGGACTCGGTGATGTCCGAGAGAACCCGGATCGTATACGGGAACTCTTCCGCATCGGGCAGCACCGGATGGAGCGCGCGCCAGGCGAGCTTGCCATGGCCGGTTTCGCGGCGACTGGTGAAGCCGAAGCGGCCCACTTCGCCGACCGAATAGGGCGGGAAATTATAGTGGAGCATGAACGGCGAGTAAGAGAGGCCGTTCAGCCCATCGATCATCTGCTCGGCATCCTTGGTGCCGAGCGTCGTCGTAACGATCGCCTGGGTCTCGCCGCGCGTGAACAGGGCCGAGCCGTGCGTACGCGGGAGGAAGTGGACCATCGCTTCGATCGGGCGAACCTCGTCGAGCTTGCGCCCGTCGATCCGTGTGCCGTCCTTGATGATCGCGCCGCGGACGATTTCCGCTTCCAGCTTCTTCACAAGCTTGAGCGAGGCGAGATAGGCCTCGGGATCGGCTTCTTCGTCGAACGCTTCCCGGGCTTTCGTGCGGGCTTCGTTGATCGCGTCCTGCCGGTCCTGCTTGTCGGTAATCTTGTACGCCGCTTCGAGGTCGGCGCCGATCAGGTCCTGGAGCTTGGCCTTGACCGCGCTCTGGTCGATATCGACATCGATTTCCCAAGGCTCCTTGGCGGCCTGTTCGGCGAGATCGATAATCGCCTTGATCACCGGCTGGCTATGCTCATGCGCGAACATGACGGCGCCGAGCATAACGTCCTCGGCCAGTTCCTTGGCTTCCGATTCCACCATGAGCACGGCGTCATGCGTGCCGGCGACGACGAGGTCGAGCTCGCCCTCGGCGACCTCTTCCATGCTCGGATTGAGCTGATATTCGCCATCCTTGTAGCCGACGCGCGCCGCGCCGATCGGTCCCATGAACGGAACGCCGGAGATCGTCAGCGCGGCCGACGCGGCGACCATCGCGAGGATGTCCGGCTCGTTCTCGCCGTCATAGGAGAGGACCTGCGCGATCACGTTGATCTCGTTGTAGAAGCCTTCGGGGAAAAGCGGGCGAACCGGGCGGTCGATCAACCGCGACGTCAGCGTTTCCTTTTCCGTGGCGCGGCCTTCGCGCTTGAAGAAGCCGCCTGGAATGCGTCCGGCGGCTGAATATTTTTCCTGATAGTGCACGGTTAGCGGGAAGAAATCCTGCCCCTCGCGCACCGATTTTGCGGCCGTGACAGCACACAGCACTACCGTGTCGCCGAGCTGCGCGAGCACCGCGCCGTCGGCCTGACGGGCCACCCGGCCCGTTTCGAGGGTCAGCGTCTGGCCGCCCCATTCCGTTTCGACTTTCTTTACGTCAAACATCTTTTCTTCTTCACTTTCTTCGCACCGACCGCCCTATGCGGTTCAGCGCTTTCTATGCGGACCGAATTGTCCGCGGGTTTCGGAGCCTTATTGCTCCCGTCTTTGTTCACTTCCCTTCTCCGCTTGGGCTGAGCTTGTCGAAGCCCTGCCTTTTGTTTTTCGCCCGTTGAGAAGTGAAGGACAGCCCTTCGACAAGCTCAGGGCAAACGGGTGAGGGAGATTTACAGAGCGACTTTGCCGCCGCTCCCAATATGAAAACGGCCCCGAAGACGGAGCCGTTCCCCAAATTTATTTACGAAGGCCGAGCTTCTTGATGAGATCCTGATAGCGGTTCTCATCCACATTGCGCAGATAGCTGAGCAAGTTGCGGCGTTTGGTGACCAGCATCAGCAGCCCGCGGCGCGAATGATGGTCCTTGTGGTGACCTTTGAAATGGTCAGTCAGGTTGGTGATCCGTTCGGTCAGGATCGCGACCTGCACCTCGGGAGAACCGGTATCGCCCTCTTCGCGGGCATGGTCCTTGATCACTTCGGCCTTGCGTTCGGCGGTAATCGACATCGCTAAATTTCCTTTCAGAGTCTTTGTGCGAGCAATCCCCTAAAGGGGCA